>JAXHMC010000050.1:0-228408 GCA_034521635.1 Trueperaceae bacterium
GGGTTTTGGGCGTTAAAGTTTTCGGTGATCCGTTTCTCTAGGGTCGCGACTTCGTCGGGGTTAAAAAACGCGCCCCAGAATGTGACTTCGGTTATGTCATCCTGGGCCCAGGCGAGGCTCGAAGCCCACCGCCGGCGGACCCCAGCCGAGCGTGCGAAGCAGCTGCTGTTCATCGTTCCTCCGCTATACCGTTCGTCTATCTGCTTTGTCTATCTGTCTACACCGTCTGTCGCCGATACGAGGCGATAGGTAGCGATATCTGGCGTACTGGTCGCGCGCGCCGACCCGCCGACCTCTAACCTACCGACCGACAGGGGACGAGCGGACGGGCTCACGATTGGCGGGGGCTCGGCGTCGCCTGCGAGCGCTTCGATCAGCCGCGCGGTGCGCTGTTGTATGGCGGGGCCGAGCGTGCCGGACGATCGCGGGCGGTAAGCGGTGCGTCGTACACCAGCCGGACGACGTTGTCCTGGTAGCGCTTAAACATGACCTGCAGGGTTGCGGCGAGCCAGGCGCGGCGCTCGCGGCGGCGCAGGTAGGTTAGTGGGTGCGCTGCGACGGACGGATGCACCGTCCCGCTGACCAGGCTCGGTACGACCGACAGACCGGGCACGAGCCGGGGCGAAGGTGTCGAGGCTGCGCGACCAGCGGATGAGGCTCGGCGGTCGCAGCAGGCGGGGTCGAGGGCTGGGTCAGGTTCGAATCTCGCCTGCCTGGAAGAATCAGCACGGCGCCGCCCTGCCGAAGGTGCCGGACGAGTTCGCGAGTGCGCGCCGCCGCCCGTTCGGGTCGCCGGGCAGAAACACGAGTGCAGCGCCGAGTCGGGGCATGGCCCGGAGCAGCGGGTTGTCGCGGGTGACGATGCGCAGGTCGGATCGGGGGATGGTGCCGATCAGGGCGAGTGTGTCGGTAAGGCCGGGGTGGTTGGCGGTGACGAGGAGCGGGCCGTGTGCCGGCAGATGGTGGAGGCCGGAGGGCTCGAGCCCGCCCGTAAACCGCGTCAACGTGTCGCGTAGCGCCTGCTGCACCCACCACCGCGACACGCTCGTCACACCGCGCGACGTCTTCGGCGAGGCGCCGCGCTGCCGGGTAGAGGAGCGGGGTGAGCAGCGGTCTAAGCCACGAGTCGCGGCTTGCAAACGCTTCGAAGGCGTCGCCGAGGTTGGCGTCGGTCAGGGCCCGAAGCTGTGCCCGAAGGGCTCGAGCCGAAGAGGAGGCGGGGCGAGCGTCCATGCCTAAGCCTACCGAATCTTCGGGTGAGATGACTGTTGCGCGCGGTTCGGGGGTCTGCCGTATTAGGTTTTTTCGTTTTAGGAAACCGCCCTCGGCAAACGTGATATAACCGTCGCTACTCGCCCTGTGTCTCACCCCCTTCTTGCGCCCTAGCGTGCCCCGTCACGGCGGCACCGCCCCGACGCCCCTAACACCGGAGGATCTATGACCTACGACGAACAGCGTATCGCAGAAGGCTTTCTGTTTACCGATATGTATCAGCTAACGATGGCGCAGCTCTACTTTCGCGCCGGGCTGCACGAACGGCGGGCCCGTTTCGACCACTTCTTTCGTGACAACCCCGACTACGGCACCCACCAGGCGGGCTACAGCGTCAACGCCGGGCTCGGCTGGCTGCTCGACTGGATGGCGGAGGCGCGGGTCACGGACGCCGACCTAGACGTGTTGCGCGCGCAGCGAGGACGGGGCGGCGAGCAGGTCTTCGGCGAGGACTTTCTGACCTGGCTCAAAGAGCACGGCGACTTTCGTCAGCTTACCCTCCGCGCGGTGCCCGAGGGCCGGGTGGTCCATCCGCACACGCCGGTCACGGTGGTCGAAGGGCCGCTCGCACTCGCGCAGATCCTCGAGACGGCGCTGCTCGCACAGCTCAACTTTCAGATTCTGGTCGCGACCAAGGCGGCGCGGATCCGCGACAGTGGGCGCGGACAGCTGCTGCTCGAGTTCGGGGTGCGGCGGGCGCACGACCGGGGCGCGAATGCGGGGGCGCGGGCCGCGCTGATCGGCGGTGCTGACTACACCTCGAACGTCGGCATCTCTCACGTGCTCGGCTTTCCGCCCAAGGGGACGCACGCCCACAGCATGGTGCAGGTCTTTCTGGCGCTCGGTATGGGCGAGCTCGAAGCGTTTCGGCACTACGCGAGACAGCTATCCCGACGAGTGTCTGCTCCTCGTCGACACCGTCAACACGCTCGAAAGCGGCGTCCCGAACGCGATTACCGTTTTCGAAGAGCTGCGCCGCAAGGGCTACGAACCGGTCGGCATCCGCCTCGATTCGGGCGATCCCGCCTACCTCAGCATCCAGGCCGCGAAGATGCTCGACGATGCGGGCTTTGGCGACGTGTCGATCGTGCTAAGCAGCAACCTCGACGAGCTGGTTATCTGGCAGATCATCACCCAGATCGGGCTCGAAGCGCGCAGTTACGGGGTCGACCCGGACCAGCTGATCGGGCGCCTGGTGTACGGGGTCGGTACGCGTCTGATTACCTCGCAGGGCGACGCGGCGCTCGGCGGCGTCTACAAGCTGGTCGGGATTCAGGACGAGGCGCGCGGCTGGCAACCGGCCATCAAGCTGTCGGATTCGCCCGAAAAGGTGCCGAACCCGGGCAGCAAAAACCTCTGGCGGGTCTACGACGACGAGGGCTACGCGACCGCCGACCTTGTCGGGCTAGTCGGTGAAACGCCCGATCCGGCACAGCCCCTGACACTGCACCACTACGCGGCGAGCGGCAAACAGCGCACCCTGCAGCCGAGCGAGATGTCTGGGCTCGAGCCCCTCCTCGTCGACATCCTCGACGAAGGCAGCCTCGTCTACGAACAGCCGAGCATCGCCGCGATGCGCGAACAGCGCGAAGCCGACCTCGCCCGCCTTAACCCCGGCGTCAAACGGCTCGTTAACCCGCACATCTACCACGTGTCGCTCACCTCTGCATTGCGGCAACTCAAACAGGACCTCGTCGCGTCGGTGTCGCGCGGTACGCCGTAGAACTGCACCGTAGAACGCAGTAGCAAACGTGCTAAAAACTTGGTAAACCTGTCCGCCCCCCTTACCGTTTTAGCCGCGTTGTTTCTAGCTGTGTCGTAAATGTCGGCTAACCTTATTGCTATCGCTACCACATTCTTGCTACCGTTAGGTTATCGCAACTTGTTTACCGTACTCTCTGTCAAAGACTCTATGTCTAAGGAGGAATTTATGAACGTCGTTATCGCATCTGCCGTCCGCACCCCTTTCGGTTCGTTTCAGGGTGTGCTCAGCCCGCTTAAAGCCTCGCAGCTCGGCGCGTCCGCGATCAGAGAAGCAGTCCGCCGCGCCGGTCTCGAAAGCACCGATGTTGGCACCGTCTACATGGGCAACGTGCTCCCCGCCGGAATGGGCCAGGCCCCCGCCCGTCAGGCCGCGATCTTCGCTGGTCTTGACAAGAGCACCCCGACCGTCGGAATCAGCAAACTCTGCGGAAGTGGTCTCGAATCGATCATCCAAGCGGCTAGGGCCGTCGCGCTCGGCGACATCGAGATCGCCGTCGCCGGCGGGATGGAGTCGATGAGCAACGCCCCTTTCCTGCTGCCCGGTGCGCGCGGCGGTCTGCGCATGGGCGACGCCAAACTGCTCGACTCGATGGTCCACGACGGCCTCTGGGATGTCTACAACGACAAGCACATGGGGTCGTGCGCCGAGTTGTGCGCCTCTAAGTACAACTTTAGCCGCGAATCGCAAGACCAATTCGCGATGACCTCGTACCGCCGCGCCCACGACGCTACCAAAAACGGCGCTTTCGACGACGAGATCACCTCGGTCGAAATTACGGGCCGTAAGGGTGACGTCACCGTTGTCTCCGAAGACGAAGAGCCCAAGCGGGTCAACTTCGACAAGGTCGCCTCGCTCCGCCCGGCGTTCGGCAAGGAAGGCTCGATTACCGCCGCCAACGCCTCGTCGATCAACGACGGCGCCGCTGCTGTGGTGGTCTGCACCGAAGAGACTGCGAAGGCGCGCGGCATGCCGAATACCTGGGCAAGATCACCGGCTACAGCGCCAACGCGATCGAGCCCGAGTGGTTTACCGTCGCCCCGGTCGGCGCCATGAAAAAGCTCTACGACCAGACCGGCACCAAGCCCGAAGACTACGACCTCTACGAAGTGAACGAGGCGTTCTCGGTGGTGAGCATGGCCGCGATGGAAGAGTTCGGCATCGACCACGACAACCTCAACGTCCACGGCGGCGCCGTCGCCCTCGGCCACCCTATCGGTACGTCGGGCACGCGGATCGTGGTGACGCTGCTCCACGCCCTCAAACAGCGCGACAAGTCGACCGGTATGGCCTCGATCTGTATCGGTGGCGGCGAAGCGCTCGCGATGGCGGTCGAGCGGGTCTAAGCGCTTTTTGCGACAAACAGATCACAGACGAACAGACCACAACAGAAGAGGCCGGGTGTATGTCGCCCGGCTTTTTTTAATGATGTCGGGTGATGTTGCGCCGGTTTCGATCGATTCGTGTACCGATTCGTGCAACGATGTCGCAGCTATTCTGGTTGTAGCGATTCTAGACGTCATGTCTGTACGAAACACACGGGGGGTCGTTACGATACGGGCTCGCGCTAGGACAAGAACTTCTGCCGGAAGCAGCTTTTGTGGCAACGCTGCTGTGTGTCGAGGGCTCGAGCCCCTACCACCCCTCCAGCTCGCTCGGCACGCGGTCCGCCGTGTCGCTAAAACGTATCGCTAAGACCCGCCACACCATCTCGTTATGGTTTAATGCTCGAAGCAAAATACAGGATATCCTTCTAACACCGCACAACGATCTTTTGCCGGTCCCTCTCGTCGCATCGCCGTGACCGTCGACGTTGTAGCGAAAACGATGTGAAAGAAACGATGCAGGAGAAACGATGTTGTTGTTTCTAACAGAACTTCCAGACTGCTTCTGGGGCGCTTCTGACGAACGTTACCTAACGACGTCAGGAGCGGTTCGGACACCGACCGAGTTAGGTCTCGGCACGTCCGGTGATGTGGTGGCCGCACGCTTCAGCCTGCCAGGCTATCCGCTCGCGAATACGTCACGGTCCGTCGTCGTTCGGTCTACCGACTGCATCAGCGAGAAGGTGATGCGGTTCCGATTAGAACTCGGCGTTTGCCACGACCAATCGGTACGCCAGATGGTCGTCGAGCCGCGCCACGACGATCGTGACCAGAAGGGTGTGGCTCGATGACTACGATCCGACATCGACGCTCGCGGTGCCGACGCGGGCGCACGCCCGGTGCCGCGCTCCCGGCGTGCCGTGATCCGCCCCGACCTTAGCCGGCGTGGCCGCGACCCGTACACGTCTGCTCGCCCGCCGACCGGCAGGACAGCCGTTTTGCCGGACCCTCTTAACCTCTAGATGTAACTTCATAGAACGTGCGCCAGACGCGCGTAAAAGACAGGAGAACCCATGTTTACAGGCAGAACCCTACGCACCATCATCGTCGCTGCAGCAGCGATGGTCGCGGTGTCGATCACGGTCGCGAGCGCGCAGACGCTGCGCATCGCCGAACACCCCGGACCTCACGTCGAGCCGCTCGAAGAGTACTTCATCCCAATGTACGAAGAGATGACGGGCGTCGACATCATCATGGAGGTCTTGCCGCCCGACCAGCTGTGGCAGCGCATGCAGCTCGAAGCGCAGGCGGGCAGCGACTACTACGACATCGGCTACCATAGCCCCGGCTGGTTCGGATACTACTGGGAGCACGTGGTCGACCTGACGCCTCTAATCGAGGAGTACGGCTTCGATCTAGATCAGTACTCGCAGTCGGTCATGGATTCGCACATGACCAACGAGCTACTGCGGCCAGGCGAGATCATCGCGATCGCGCGCAACCCGCAGACCCCTATCTACACCTATCGTCAGGACTGGTTCGACCACCCCGACGAGCAGGCCGCTTTCCAGGAGGAATACGGTCGCGAACTAGCGCCGCCGCAGACCTGGGCAGAGCTTTACGACATCGCCGCCTTCTTTACCCGCGATGCCGGCGAGACCGTGGCCGGCGAGACGCTCGAACGACCTCTGTTCGGTTACTCGGCTTCGATCAACGCGCCCGGCGGTATGGCTCGAGCCTTCCTCGCAATCGTGTACTCTCTGGGTCTCGAAGGCTGGGACGAGAACTACGAGAGCGACCTCGACCATCCGATCCTGCTCGAAGGTGTGGAGTACTGGACGCGCCTCATCGAAGATACTTTTCCGGAGCAGGCCGGAACTTGGAACTTCCTCGAACACCTGTCGTTTATGGCCCAAGGACGCCTCGCGACCGCCGAGTTGTGGCCTGAAGGCGTGTTGCAGATCGAAGGAGATGACGCCGAAACCTCTGGAAACATCGGCTACGCACCTTTTCCGCGCTGGGAGGGTAACCTTCAGGACCTACCGGTAGGCCGGTCGTTTATCGGGGGCGGCGGCGTGCTGGTTTTCGACACACCTAACCAGGAAGAGGCGTTTAAGTTTCTTCAGTGGCTTCTCGAAGAGCAGTCCGCAGAGTTTAATCTCCGAACTGCGATGTTTTCGCGCCAGGAACACTTTAACGATCCCGAAGTTCTCTCGGCGCAAGCGTTCTACGAGGACTTCCTGCCTGTGTTCCAGGAGCAGATGGAGTCAGCCTTCCCGCGGCAGCCGATCGCCGATTGGGGTGCGGTGATGTACACGCCGGTCGGTGAGTTCGCGTCTGACGTGCTGTACAATGTCATGTCTCCCGAACGAGCACAACAACGACTGGTAGACAACATGCACCGAGTCTTTGAAGAGGTCGGCTATCGCGACTGAGCTCTCTGTAGGGGTTCGCAGCACAGCTGCGGGCCGAGCGAGTCGTCCGGAACGTTTCGGGCGACTCTACACCCTGTTCGACACCCTGTACACATCTAGAAAACTGGTCTGACTGAAAGGTAGCGATGTCAAGTCAAAAGCACTTCAAGCCGTGGGCCTTCATCCTGCCCGGATTGCTGGCCGGAACGGTCATTCTCGGCATACCGATCGTGCAGGCGTTCTGGAACAGCTTGCATCAGCTGCGCCTCTACCGCATGGATCAACAGATGTTTATCGGTCTCGCCAACTACGCGAGGCTCTGGCAAGACCCTATATTTTTGCTGTCCGCACGCGTCACTATTGTCTTTACGGTCGGCTGCACGGTGCTAAGCGTCGTCGCAGCGCTCGCTATCGCGGCTGTTATGAGCACCCGAGGCATTCGGGGTACGACTATGGCCCGGTTCTATATGGCGTTTTTTCTGATTCCGTTCGTCGCGACACAGGTGATTGTCGGCGTGATCGGTCGTCTGTTTGTATGGGAGCCGGAGTACGGCTTTGTAAACTTTTTGCTGGCACTTTTTGGTGTGGACGGACCGGGCTGGTTAATATCGACCGACACCGCGCTGATCGCGACCATCATCACGAATGCCTGGCGGCTTACACCCCTCGCCCTGCTAATCTTCTATGCGGCGCTCGCGACCGTGCCGAGCGAGCTGTTAGAGTCTGCCGAGGTCGACGGTGCCGGGGGGGTTGTCGCGTTTCTGCGGGTCAAGCTTCCGCTTATCCGCTACCACATCGGGTTCGTGACGCTCATCTTGCTTACGTCCGCATTTAGGGAGTTCGATATGGTCTACAGCCTTACCGGAGGAGGGCCGGGGCGAGCTACCAACGTGCTGAGCCTCCACGTCTACAATCAGGGGATTTCGTCTGCGAACATGGGGGTCGCCAATGCGATCGCGTTTTCGATGTTGCTGCTGGTCTCGGTGCTTTCGGTAATCTACATCCGAGTCGCTAAGCTCGGCGACCTGAGCGGGCCGGAGTGATCGGGTGAACTCTTTCTTGTCTCACCGTGCTCGAGCACGCTGGCTGCTCGGCATTCGTCACGCCATCCTTGTGGTCTGGTTGCTCATATGCATCATCCCCGTCGTGTTGCTGTTTCTCGCGTCGATCAAGGACACCTCGCTGTTTCAGTCGATTCCGGAACTCTTTTCGATCGGCGGTTACACCGCGAGCAACTACCAAGACGCGTTACGTCAGGGCAACTATCTGCACTTTCTCCGCAACAGCATGATTATTTCGTTTAGTGCACTCACCATCGTGCTCGTGGTGTGTACACCGATGGCGTACGGGCTGACCAAGCTCGCGTCGCGGCGCATGCGCGGAGCTATCATTTTCTTTGTGCTGAGCACGCGGTTTCTGCCCTACGTCGTACTCGCACTCCCCCTCTACCTGCTCTTCTTACGTATAGGCCTGTCCGGGACGCTCGTCGGTGTGATTCTGGCTCACCTGGCGATGCAGATTCCGTTCGTCGTCTGGTTGATGCTCGGCTTCTTTTCGAACGTGCCCCGCGAGGTCGAAGAGGCTGCGGTCATCGACGGGTGCTCGCCGTTTCAGGTGTTCTGGCGGATCTGTATTCCGATGGTTCTGCCCGGCCTAAACGCCGCCGCGATTCTGGCGTTCATCATTTCGTACAACGAATTTCTGTTCGCGTTCTTCCTGTCCGGCTACGACGCTCAGCCTCTCACGGTGGGCATCACGCGCTTTCTGGGCGGCGCAGAAACGGGGGCGCAGTACGGTGCGATCGCTGCGTACGGCAGCCTAATCATCGTTCCTATCGTAATTTTCTCGCTGGTGGTGAATCGCTACATCGTCTCGGGGCTCACCCAGGGTGCGGTCAAAGGCTAACGTCAAGCGCCTCACGAGGCCAAACAGACTCTTCACTGCCGAACCCGGACAGGTGCAGATACCCTAAACGAGCTACCACCCGCCCCGTTTGTAGAGGTGGAGACATGCTCGGCCCGTAGTTGCTACTGCCGAGCTGTCGGTAGCTGAAACGGTAGAGCAACAGTCGCTACGGGTGCCTGTCGCGGGCTCGGTGTCGGACATTTGCTCGGTAAGCGTGTTCATGAAGGTTCTCTATCTCGACGTCTCGACATGATGATTTCGGAAGACATCGTTGCAGAGCAGACGCCGGCTACCGCTACGGGTGGAACCATCGGATTTGTGGCCTCGACGTAGCGGGCCGTCCGTCTACGGCGTGCGAACAAGGTCGAGCGACGATACGTTTTCTCGCTTCCTGCACAGATATTTCGAGATTACAAGACGACAGCTTTAATGCGATATTTTAGTGTAGTCGCGCCAATAGCCTAGTAGGTGCACCGTGTGCGCCGCTTTACCGGCAGCCCCATCAGCAACCCTGTCCGCCGACAAACGCACACCGCACCGTGTTTTTCACCGACACAAAACCGCGCGGTGACATGCTACTTACGGCCCCGGTCTTCGGGCATTCTGCCGTGTTGTACCGCTTCGGCGATCATCGACGGTAGCCCCCACGCGACGATGTCGAAGGCGACCGCTGCAAAATCGTACTCGACCTTGCCGGTTTTAACCTCGACCTGCTCGTCGTCGATGGTGACGAGCGCATAGTCGGCACCGGGCTCGCCGTTAAGTGACAGACCGACCGAACCGGGGTTGATAATCCAGCCTGCCGGGGTTCGTTTGACGACGGGGACGTGGGTGTTACCGCAGGCGAGAATCGTGCAGCGGGCCTCTTCGAGAATCCGCATCAGTTTGGGTGGGGGCTGATTGAGGTTAAGCCGTTCGGACGGGCTGCGCAAGGTGCCGTGAAAGTAGCGCAGACGTCCGTAGGGTGTGCTAAGCCGTGACTGAGCCGGAAGGTTACGGAGAAAGTCGACGTGTTTGGGCTCGATGATGCCGCGCGTCCACTCGAGCGTTTCGTCGGCGACGCCCTGACGTTTTTCGCGGTTACGTGCGAACTCGAAGGCGATCTGTTCGTCGGAGGCTCCGAGCGTACACATGATCGCCTCCTTACGCACCCGCTCGATCACCTCGTTGGGGGACGGGCCGTACCCGACGAGGTCGCCGAGACAGAGAATGGTGTGGACGTTCTCTTCAGCGAACTTTTCTAAGACCGCGTCGAGCGCCACGATATTCGCGTGAACATCGCTAATAATCCCTAAAATCACAGTGGTAGTTTAGCATGCTTAAAGCGTTTGCGAGAGGGGGTAGGCGTGCCGAGTCCGCTCGGTTCGTGCACCGACCCGAACGACACGAGTGAGAAAAAAGTGTGTAGGAGGAGATTATATAAGGAAACAGCGTGGGCGCCGCGCAGTAAGAGGTCGGCGAGGCTCTGTGCCGGTGGCCCGAAACCGAACGGCGTCTGTATCATCTTCGGATCATCTGCCCGTGAGGTAGTGTTTGAGCAGCGTGACGGACGCTTCTAGGTCAGACTTGGCGACCATCTCGGTTACGGTGTGGACGTAGCGCGACGGGATAGAGAGGGTAAGGCTCGGTACGCCCTGGCGGCTTAGCTGGATGGCGCGGGCGTCGGTTCCGCCGAGGGGCAGCACCTCGAGTTGGTAGTTAACCTCGTTCTGTTCGGCGAGTTCGACAAAGCTGTCGACGAGCCAACGGGTGCTAATCGACGCGCCGTCGAGAATCTTGATGGCGACGCCCGCGCCGAGTCTGGTCACGCTCTGGTCGTCGGAGGTGCCGGGCACATCGACCGCGAGGGTGGTGTCTAGCGCGATGCCGATGTCGGGCTCGACGTGAAACGCGCTGGTGGTCGCGCCGCGTAAGCCGACCTCTTCCTGGACACTAAACACGGCGTAAACGTCGTGAGCCGGGTCTTCTAGCTCTTTTAGGACGCGAATCAGAATCCAGCAGTTGACGCGGTCGTCGAGCGCTTTGCCGGTCACGACGTCGCCGAGGTCGACGAACTCTTGGCGGAGCGTCACCATGTCACCGACGCGAACCTTGTCTTTAACCGTGTCGGCGTTTAGCCCTAAGTCGATCGCGAACTCGTTCATCTGCGGGATCTTCTTACGCTCGTCGGCGCTCGCGATATGGATCGGCTTGGTCGCCGGGTTCAGGATGCCGACGAGGTTTTCGCCGCTAGCGGTGTGGACAGTAACCTGGCGGGCGAAAAGGTTGCGGGTGTCGAAGCCGCCGACGTTATGGACGCGGAGAAAGCCTTTGTCGTCGATATGTTTGACGTAGAAGCCGATCTCGTCCATGTGGGCGCTAAGCATCACCTTTTTGCCACCCTCTTTTGCCGCTTTTTTGTAGGCGATAAGGTTGCCCATCGCGTCGGTCTGGAGGTCGTCGACGACGTCTTTAATCTCGCTGCTAATAAGTTCGCGGACCTGGTCTTCGCGTCCGGGGACGCCGCCGATTTCGGAGAGACGTTTGAGAAGTTGCATGTCGCTACTCTATCACCTCGTGCGCGGAAAATTTAAGGGGTGTCGCAGGACATAAAAACTCGGCAGGGTAGGGGAGAGTGGGAGTCGCTACCTTCAAATGCTGGGCTGTCACTGAAGCGTCTCGCTCTCGACAAGCCCCTCGTTTTGGAGCCACTGTTGTACGGCGTCGAGGACGGCATCGGGACACTCTTCGTGCGGGAGGTGTCCGCAGTCTGCCAACGCTCGGTACTGACCGTTCGGAAGTGCTTGGGCGAGCCGTTCGCTTTGCGCGGGCGCTACGATCGGATCGTCGGTGCCGCTTAGTACGAGCGTCGGCACGGTGATGTTGCTAAGACGTTCGGCGTTAAAGTTAGGCGCTCGGCTCGCCTGGGTGAGTTCCCAGAGCGCTTCGTCCCAGTTGTCGGTGCGCTGAGTGAGCTGGTAGTCCTCGATCATCTGGTCGGTGATGTCGTCGGGATTAGCCCAGGAATCGCGCAGCAGGTTAAGACCCTGTTCGCTCCCGAACTGCCGCATAATAAGCGGCCCGACCCGTTCGAGCTGTGGAGTAAAGAGGAGCGGCCTGGCCCAGCCGGGCGTGCCGCCCCCCGCGTAGGCGGCAGGGCTTAGCAGCACGAGAGCGCGGACGCGGTCGGGGTGGTTAAGGGCGAGTTGTAGTGCGAGGGTGCCGCCGGCAGAGTTGCCGACGAGGATGGTCTGCTCTAAACCTACCTCGTCCATGAGCTCGAGCACGATCTCCTGCTGCCCCATCGGGCTATACGGATTGGTGCCGCTCCACTGGGAGTCGCTCGGCTTCTCCGTCAACCCGAAGCCGGGCCGGTCTAAGGCAATGACACTTCCGTAGTCGCTAAGCGGATCGTAGAGCGCCCGCCAACTACGCAGATTGCTGCCGAAGCCGTGCAGCAAGACAAAACCGGGGGTCTCTAAGCCAGACGTGTCTGTATCTGTTGCCGCGCCGACCGCGCGGTAGTGGACCGAAAGACCTTCGAGCGTCGCGAAGCTGGTGTTGTCTCTCGCTAGGGTTTGCGGGTCTTGGGTGTTTTCGAGGTCGGGAACCGGCACCAGAAACGGCCCGACGAGGAGTCCGAGCAGAAGGATGCCGAACACAACGAGGGTGATGGTAATGCGGATAGGCATACCTCGATTAAACCACCACTGACCGGAAAAGGTCGTGGCGGCGGTGTCGCTCTGTGTCTAAGCGGTCTATTTCTGGTAGATTTGCGGATCTATCCGAGTGGAACGAGTAGAAAAAGTGTAGATGGAGCGCTACGAAAAGTCATTAAGGATCTTTTTGGTTAGGCCGGAATCAAGTGGGATCCTTATCAGCCTTTAGAGCTTAGAATTAGAAGGCAAATGCGAGAGACAACGCCGTGCGGCGCGTCCCTGCATGGTGACACGAACACCACCTCGAGTCGCTTTTGGCGTACGAGAGCGTTGCGAAGAAGCTCGTTACAGCTGCTTAGTGGGTGAGTTTTGGGGCCAGAAAATCTGGAAGAGTGCCGAGGTCGAACCGTAAGGTGCTCGGCTACGGTGCTAGCTTCGAGAGGCAGAGGTCGAGGGCGAGCTGTGCGGCCTTCTCTAGCGACATCGCTCGGCCTTCGGCTAGGGCGCGGTCGAAGACGTCTGTTGGGGTGGCGGCTTGTAACTTCGCTAAGCTGCGGGCGTTGTCTTGCTGTTTGTCGGGGTAGCGTACCGCGCCGACCGACTGCCGCCACCGCTCTGCTGCGCCCCACAGCTTGGCTGCGGCGATCATCTCTTCGATCTCGACGAAGAGGCTAAACGCGACCGTAAGAGACTGTTCGAGCTTACGTCTGATCTTGAGTTCGTACACGCCGAGTTCTCGGTGCAGGCTCTGAGAGCAGTAACGCAGCGCGTCGTCGTGTCGGCCCTGAACGCGGGCGATTTCGGCGGCGATAAGTGACACGCGCGGCGCTATGTCCGCATGCGCCTTATCGATGTCGATGGCCTGATCGCTGTAGCGTTTTGCGGCGGCGTAGTCGCCCTGGTTGTAGCTGTTGCGGGCGAGGTTGGCGAGCGCCCAGGCAGCGTTTTTGGGGTCGTCTAGCTGCTGAAACAGCGTGGCGCCCCGGTGGAGCATGTCGGCGGCGCGTTCGAACTGTCTCTGCACGCAGTAGATGACCCCCAACTCGGTGGTGACCTGTGCGACGTCGTCCTGGCGGTTTAGCTGCTGGCAAATCTGCAGGAAGCGAATATTAGCCTGTTCTGCATGCGCGAAGCGCCCGACCTCGAAGTAGGCCCAACTCTGTAAATCCAACACGCGCCCCGTAAGTTCGCTCGGCGTGGCGAGTTGGGGGAGCGCTAAAAAGTCTTCGGTCCAGCACAGTACCTCTCGGTAGTCGCCGCGCCTAAAGACAAGCATCGGGCCTAGAGCGTCGAGGAGCCACACACCCTTCTCGACGTCGCGACGGTCGTAGAGCCAGCGTAGTGCTGCGCGCATGTTGCCGAGTTCGCGTTCGATGGTGTCGGTGCGGTCTTCGGAGCTAATACCAGGATGTGGTGTATACGTACCAGAAGCCGGATTGTGGCTCCATAGCAGGGTGAAGTAGTAGTGTGCGTGTCGCTGTTTAGCATCTTGCTCGTCGACACCGGGATGGGCGAGTTTTTGAACCGCGTAGTAACGGATAAGTTCTAGCAGCCTAAACCGCCCGTCATCGTCACGTGTAACGAGCGATTTGTCGATAAGGCTTAGCAGGGTGCGAAGCGTGGCCCCGGTAATATCTCTCGCTGCCTCTTGGGTAAAGCTGCCCTGAAGCACGCCGAGTTTGGCCAGGGCGTCTTGTTCGTCTTGTTTGAGCAGCGACCACGAGTATTCGAACGCTGCCCGCAGGCTCTGTTGCCGTTCGGGTCGGTCGGTCGTGGTGCTTTCGAGCAGATCCAGGTTTGTCTGGAGTTCTCGGGCGAGGTTGCGGGGGTGTAGCGTGTTGACCCACGCCGCTGCGAGTTCGATGGCTAAAGGGTTGCCGTGGAGCGTCTGGCAGATGGTAGCGACAGCCGCCGTGTTGTCGCTGTTTAGTCGAAACCGAGCGGAGCGTTGCCGCGCACTCTGGACGAAGAGCCGGACGGCGTCGTACGTTTCGGGCGGTTTATCGGTGTCTGGTGGGGGAAACGAAAGGCTGCCGAGGTGATACTGCCACTCGCTCCGCAAGCCGAGCGGTTCTTGCGACGTGGTCATGATGGTGAGGTAGGGGGCCGCGCCGAGCAGCCGGGTGATGACGGCGGTAGCGCCGCGAAGGTGTTCGACGTTGTCGAAGACGAGCAGGACGGTTTTGGCGGCGAGTTGACGGCAGAGGTAATCGATTGGGCCTAGACGTTGGGGGGGCTCGAGCCCTAACACTTCGACCAGCGCCGCCGGAATCTGTTCGGCAGACGTCAGCGGCGCGAGCTCTACAAAAAAACTGCCGTCGGCAAAGAGCGCGACGTTGTCTCGCGCGGCACGCACCGCCAGCCGAGTCTTGCCGGTCCCGCCCGGCCCGAGGATGCTTACGAGCCGACACGCCGGATCGCGGAGCCGCTCGGCGAGGTCGCGCCGCTCGGCGTCACGCCCGACAAACGGGGTGGCGTCGCTCGGAAAGTGGGGGCCGCGCAGTGTGGGTGTGGTTGGGATACCGGACGAGCCGTCGTCCCCGCCGCTGATCTCGTCAACTGTACCGATCCCGTTTATCCCGGCTACTCCGTCTACCGATGTCATTATCACGATAGAACCGGGGGGTGGGTCGAGTTTTCCGTCGCGAATGTCGTCGGCGAGGTTGGAGGTTGTGACCTTCGGCGTCGTGCCTAGATCGCGGTCGACCTGGCACCGAAACGCGTCGTAGGCTTTAAGGGCGTCGAGGCGTCTGCCGGACCGGGCGGCACTGCGCATGTAGTCCGTCACGATCCCTTCGTCGAGAGGGTCTTGCCGGAGGGCCCGCAAGAGCAGAGCGGTCGCCGCTCCGAAGTTGCGAGCGCCGCTAAGACGATCGGCCTCGTGACGCACCGTCTCGAACCACATCTTTTTAAGGCTGCTACGTTCTGAGGCTAGCCAGCGCGCGATCTCGTCGTCGGAGCGAGTTTCTACCCCCAAAAGAAAGTCGCCCCGGTAGTGAGACAGAGCCTTGTGCCAGTCTCTATCGGCATAGGCTTGCCGAAACAGTTGGAGATCGCTCTGGGCCTGCCAGCGTAAGTGTTGTTGGCCACGTCGTTCGATACCGGCGACCCAGGGGGTGTCTTTGTAGCGGTAGAGGAGTTGGTTAAGGCTACGGCGAGCCGCTTCGCTGTCCGACCATACGAGCCTAGCGACCTCGTCTCGGTCGCGCCAGGTGCTAGTGTTACAGCTCGCGAGGTAGGCGGCGAGCAGCAGCAGCAGGCGGGAGGGGGGCTCGAGCCACCCCGCATCTCCAGAGGCTCCGGGGGTACCGAGAAAATGTAACCGCATCGTCATGACTGTTCTGATTTTACCATATCGTGTAAACGATACGTAGTAAACAGAGTGAATAGCATTACGGCTGAACATCTATCCGCGTGGACGGCTGTTATTCGCGTGGACGACTGTGGACGACATAGCTGGATCGCGCGTACCGTCGTAGACAGACCTGATACAATCGAGCGGCATTGACTACAGAACTTCTCTGATTTTCCCGATGGAGGGACGGATATGAACACGAATATAGGTCGTTATGGGGCGCTCGCACTGCTGTTAGGGACGAGCGGCTTGGGGCTCGCGCAGAGTCTTGTGGCGATAGGGGGCGGGCTCGAGCCCGACAACGAGCCTATCTACCGAGAGATTATCGACCTCGCCGGAGCCGACCCGCTTGTCTGCGTCTACGGTGTAGCGAGCGCTGACCCGGAGGAGAGCGCCGCGTCGTACGAGCGCGACTTTGTCGGTTACGGGGCGTCAGCCGTCGTCGTCGACATTACCGTCGATAACGCGGCGGAGAGTACGAGCAGCGACGAGGTGGTCGCGACCATCGAAGGCTGCAACGCTCACTTTTTTGTCGGCGGCGACCAGCGGCGGATTACCGAAGCGCTGTTAAGTGACGACGGTAGCGATACGCTCGCGATGGCGGCGTTGCGGCGGGGTTATCTAGAGGGCAACGTGGTCGCGGGGACGAGTGCGGGGGCGGCGGCGCTGAGCGCAGTGATGATTAGCGGGGGCTCGAGCCTCGACACTCTGCTCGGTGAGGGCGAGGTGGTCGAACTCCAGGCCGGTTTGGGCTTTGTCGGCAACGTCATCCTCGACCAGCACTTTATCGAGCGGGGCCGTTTCGGACGGCTCGTCGGGGCGCTAGCGACCGCAGAGCTGCCGCTCGGGGCGGGGGTCGGTGAAAACACCGCGCTCGTTATTCCGGCGGACGGTTTGTGGTACGTGGTCGGCGAGGGGCACGTCGGGCTTATCGAAGCGACCGCCACGACGACCGATAGCGAGATAGGCGGGACGACCATCAGCCTGCTGTCGAACGGTGACCGCTTCGACCCGGCGAGCGGCACCATCAGCATCTTGCCGCAGCGGGAAAACACCCAGGACGTCGGGCTCTACTACGGCGAGGGCGACATCTTCGCGGTCGACATCTTCGGTCCCGACGTGCTCGCCGACGTGCTGACCCAACTCGTCGACAGCCCCGAAATGCAGGCGAGCGGGCTCGGTTTTCGGGGCGGGGGAGAACTGCCCTTTAGCAGCGACGGGGTGCGGGTAGTGTTCGACAAGACCGACGACACTGCCGGGTACTGGGGCCGGGTCGACAGCGGCGCGAACTACAGCGTGGTGCGGGTGAGGATGGGGCTCGAGCCCATCACCGTCTCCACCACATTTCAGGAGGATGAAACCGATGACCAGACCAGCGTTTAAACCGATTAGCACCTTCTCTATCGTCGCCCGCGACCCGGCCAACGGCGACCTCGGCATCGCCGTCGCGTCGAAGTTTTTAGCGGTCGGCGCGGTCGTCCCGTACGCCAAGGCGAACGTCGGCGCGGTCGCGACCCAGTCTTACGGCAACACCAGCTACGGCCCGCGCACCGTCGCCGCACTCGAACAGGGGGTACCGCTCGCGCTTATCAGCCAAGCGTTTAAAGAGACCGACCCCGACTACGCCCAGCGGCAGTACGGCCTCGTCGACGCAGCAGGACACAGCGTTAGCGTGACCGGCGACGCCTGTCATCCGTGGGCGGGCGGCGTTGCCAAAGACAACCTCGCGGTGCAGGGCAATCTGCTGACCGGCCCGGAAGTGGTAGACGCGATGGTCGCGGCGTTTGAAGCGAGCGACGACGACCTGTCCGGGCGGCTGCTCGCGGCGCTACGAGCCGGCGACGACGCGGGCGGCGACCAACGCGGACGGCAGGGGGCGGCGCTCTACGTGGTTCGCGAGGGGGGCGGCTACGGCGGCTTTAACGACCACTACATCGACCTCCGGGTTGATGACCACGCTGACCCGGTCGGCGAACTCGGGCGGCTGCTCGGGCTGCACCGGCTCTACTTCGCATCGCCCCGCGCCGAAGACGGACTTACCATCGAGGGTGACGTCGCGCGGCGGCTTAGCCGGGTGCTGGTCGCGGCAGGTCGGCTAGACGAAGAAACGCACAGCTGGAACGAAACGCTCGGGCGGGCGCTGCACGACCTGGCAGGCACCGAAAACCTCGAAGAGCGGTTGCTCGAGCCCCCCCTTATCGACCGCGTCGTCCTAGACTATCTCGAAGACCGCTACGTCGACACCTCTGGGTAGCTCCGGTTTAAACAACGTAAAAACTTCTTGCTATGTAAAAACTTCATAGTCGCCCCGAAAAGAGCCGGGTAACCGCGCTCGTGCGAAGAATTCGCCATCCTACGGGGTGTGTGTGTGGATATTCTAGACACAGAGTTCCTACACTCTCGCCCTGGTGAAATCTATGTATCACCGGGGCTTTTTCTTTTCTCGTCTCCGAACTCTGCTCGGCACCCGACCGAGACGACAGACCGTCGTTTGCGGCACCGATTCCGTCGTGACGCCTTCCGAAACGTCTCGGGCGCACGTTCGTTGCGGATTTGTGACGGATAATTAGGCCGATGCCGTGTCGAGCCGCGCTTCTACCTACCTTACTGTTCGGCCCCCCGCCGGTGTGACACCATAAGGGCAACGGCAGCAACACTGACACATACAATGTAGGACAACATAGGGAGGCTACAGATGAGCGACACCACCATCAAAAAAGTAAATGCGAGCACGTCACCCAAGGGCGACATGGGCCAGAAGTACCTCGTGTCCGGCGTCGGTATGGCGATGCGGATGTGGGAAGACGAGCAGCCGAGCGACCCCAAACCGGAAGCGAAGCGCGACTACGAGACGGTCGGCTACGTGATTAAGGGCAAGGCCGAGCTGCACCTCGAAGGGCAGAAGATTGTGCTCGAGCCCGGCGACTCTTGGCTGGTTCCGTCTGGCTCGAGCCACACCTACAACATCCTCGAACCCTTCACCGCCGTCGAAGCGACCCATCCGCCCGCCCGCGTCGAGGCGCGTGACGAAAGCTAGCACGAACCTGCGGTCTGCCGACAACAGGCCGACACCATAAGATTTGAGAAATGAAGAAGGGACCCCGATAGTGCGGGTCCCTTTCTGGTTGTTCTGGACGTAGCTCGCGAAACGTTTTGCGGGCTACTCGTTTTTAAATTCGGGGGCGCGCTTCTCTAAAAACGCCGTGGTGCCTTCGGTGGCGTCGCGGGTCGAGGTCGCGAGGCCGAACAGGTCGGCTTCGACTTCTAAACCTTGGGGCAGCGTGACGTCGAGGCCCCGCACGACCGCCTCCTTAGCGAGCCCTAACGAGATGGGGGCGTTTTTGATGATGGTCGCGGCGAGTTCTAAGGCACCTTCGAGGGCGTCGTCGGCGATGCGGTTTACGAGTCCGAGTTCGAGCGCTTCGTCGGCCTGTACGTGCCGACCGGTCATGATCAGGTCGAGGGCGCGCCCCTGACCGATCAGCCGGGGGAGGCGCTGGGTGCCGCCGTAGCCGGGGATAATGCCTAAGCCGACTTCGGGTAGGCCGAGGCGGGCTTTGGGGCCAGCGACGCGGAGGTCGGCGGCGAGGGCGAGCTCGAGCCCCCCACCCAACGCGAAGCCGTTCACCGCCGCAATGGTCGGAATCGGTAGCGCCGCGAGCGTGTTCATCACGTCCTGGCCCGACAGCGACAGTTCGCGACCGCTAAACGCGTTGTCGATCCGCTGGATGTCGGCGATATCGGCCCCGGCTACAAACGCTTTGCCTTCGCCGGTCACCACGAGCGCCTTGACGTCGAGGTCGGACTCGGCGAGTTCGAACGCCGCACCGAGTTCGAACAGCACCTCGCCGTTGAGGGCGTTTAGCGCGTCGGGCCGGTTCACCTTGATAATCGCGACGTTGTCCCGAACTTCGTAGTCGATATAGTTAAACTCTTCGCTGAGGGCTTGCGGGTCGAACTCTTGGTTGGTATCGGTATCGGCCATGTAAGGTCCTTTCGGGAGATGTTCCTGTCGAAAATTTGTCGGAACGATATGTTGAAACAGTATGTTGGAAACGTGTGCTGGAACGGTGTGCGGATCGTCTGTACGCGGAACCGTTTGTGTGCGCGTGCCGAGGAGGGCGCCGCGCCTCGAACTGGCGTGCTGGCGTTAGTCGCTGGCCTTAGTCGTAGGTGTAGAAACCGCTACCGCTCTTACGTCCGAGCTTACCGGCGCGCACCATCTGCCGCAGCAGCGGGGCGACGCGAAACTTGGGGTCACCGAACTCGTCGTAGAGCGATTCGGCGGCGGCGAGCGTGACGTCAGCACCGACGAGGTCGATAAGGGCGAGGGGGCCGATCGGCATGTTCGCGCCGAGCTTCATGGCGCTGTCGATATCTTCGGCGCTCGCGACCCCTTCGGTCAGCGCGTGTACCGCGTCGTTAAGGTAGGGGATCAGCAGGCGGTTGACGATAAAGCCGGGCTTGTCCGCGCAGACGATCGGGCTTTTGCCGAGCCCTTCGGCGAAGCTTTTGGCCCGCTCGATCGTCGCTTCGCTCGTCTGTAAGCCGTTCACGACCTCGACGAGTGGAAGCACCGGCACCGGGTTAAAGAAGTGCAGCCCGCAAAACCGTTCGGGGCCGCTCACAAACGAGGCGATCTCGGTAATAGAGAGGCTCGAGGTGTTGCTCGCGAGCAGCGCGTCGTCAGAGACGACCTCTTTAAGGCTGCCCCACACCTCGCGCTTGACGTCGATACTTTCGAACACCGCTTCGATAATCACCTCGGCGTCTTGTAGCGGATTGAGTTCGCTGCTCGTGGTGCTGATACGCCCGAGCGTCGCCTGCTTGTCGTCCTCGGAGAGCTTCTCCTTTTTGACGAGCCGGCTTAGGCTGCTGTCGATACCGCCGAGACCGCGCTCGAGCGCCTTGTCGCTCGTGTCCTGAATGACGACGTCGTGCCCGCTGACCGCGCACGCCTGAGCGATGCCCGAACCCATCGTGCCCGCGCCGATAACGCCTACCTTCATCGCTGACCTGCCTTCGTTGTAAACATTGTAAACATCATAAAATCCCCTCCTGAGGCTAGCTGTCTGGTGCTGAGTGTCGGTGTGCTCACGTAACGGTTCTGAGCGCTATGTTCTGAGCGCTTATGTGTGGTGGAGCCGGTAGCCCGCTTCGAGCGTCGCGGCGACCATCTTGTGGACGCTGGCCTGGAGCACGTCCGGGTCGACGAACTGAGGGTCGCCGATATAGTTAGACGCGACGAGCATACAGCCGGTATCGACCCGGCGCAGCTTGCCGAGCGTAAACAGTGCGGACGCCTCCATCTCGACGGCGAGGATGCCGCGGGCCGCCAACGTCGCGACGTCGTCGGGGGTGGTGACGTAAAACGCGTCCTCGGTCTGGATAAGCCCGACGTGCACCGCTTTGTCCTGCTCGGCGGCGGTGTCGGCGAGCGTCCGGGTCAGGCCGAACGTCGCGGCGGGCGCGTACGGATCGCCTTGCAGGTACATCCGGGTCGTGCCGTCGCGCGGTACCGACGCGGTCGCGACGACGAGGTCGGCGGGCTGGATGGTGGTGTCGATAATGCCGGCGGTGCCGACCCGCACGAGGTGCTTCGCCCCGAGCCGAATAATCTCTTCGACGACGATCGCGAGGCTCGGGCAGCCCATCCCGGTCGTCTGCACCGACACCGGCATCCCCCGGTAGCGACCGGTATAGCCTAAGAGTTGCCGGTAGTCGTTATAGCAGACGGGGTCGTCGAAAAAGGTTTCGGCGATAAAGCGGGCCCGGTTAGGGTCGCCCGGTAACAGCACGAAGGGAGCGAGGTCGTCGGCGGTAGCGCGAATGTGAAGCTGACTCATCGGGCAAAGCATAACAGGATTTGCGGGAGCGTTGTCGGCTGCGCTGTCGGCGTTGTACACAGCGAGAGCCCGGATAGGGCGGCACTCCTGCTGCACGTCACTGCTGCACGTCCACCGTTGTTGCGTCACTGTACGCCGATTCGGTGCCCTCGCGGACCGCGACGCGAAGACGATGTGGTGAAGACGATGTGCCGGAACAGGCTGTCCCGAGTGTCGTCGGACGAGCCCGAAGTGTCCGTGTACAGAGTGAAGAGCGTCGCACAAGATTGTCACGAGTGGCGGGTGTGTTGTCGGGGTTGGCTCGAGCCCCCCAACGCCCGGCTCGAGCCCCCACGGCGCTACGCGGGCGTACCTCGGCCCACAACTCGCCCGATAGCGTGACGACGACCGGATAACGACGCGATGAAGATTGTCTCCGCCATAACCGCGTAAACTCTGTTACACTAAGCAGCTAATGCAGGAATTCGACAAGATTCTCGCCCAATTGGTCAACAACGTCGACGGCGCCCGGTCTGCCGCAGTAGGCGGTATGGACGGCTTGCTCATCGAGCAGTACCCCGCTCAGGGAGCAGACCTCGCGGCGCTCGCCGCCGAACAGAGCAACATCCTTAACAGCACCCGTAGCGCCTACGCGAGCACACTGTCGTCGCAGGGCATCCGCGAGGTTATCGTGACCACCGAAAACCTGATCGGCTACACCCGGGTGCTCAGTGACGAACTGTTCTGTATCATCGTTATGGACGTCGCAGGAAATATCGGCAAGGCGCGCGTTTACACCGAGCAGGCGGCGCCGCAGATTCTCGACGCCCTTATGTAGGCGTCACCCGGTGTGAGGGTCGTGTGTTAGGGAGGGCTCGAGCCCGTAACGTGGTCTATCTCTGGTGTGCGGCGCCCGAAACTTGGGAAACATAGAGCGCGACGTAGCGATGTGGCGTCTGCAAAACCGCCCGCGCACCGCCACAAACACAGTTACGAACACGGTCACGAATATGGTCACGAACACCGTCACGAACGCCGTTATGAACACGGTCACGAATATGGTCACGAACGCCGTTACGAACACAGTCACGAACCGTCTAGCGGCCTACGAGGTCTGTAGACGTTAGGCAACAGCCTAGACGTTAGGCAACAGAGGAGGAGTGTACAGCATGAATCTAGCGGAGCTGCTCGACCAGGTTTTGCAGATCAAGGGCGTGACGAGCGCCGCGGTGGTAAGTGGCGAGGGGTTTATCGTCGAAGGACGTAGCAACGACGACACCGACCTAAGCTTTGTCGGCGGTCTGATCGCGAGCGGTTTAGCCTCGAGCCGGGCGCTCGCGGGGCTGCTCGGCGAGGGCGACATCACCCAGACCATGATCGAGTACGAAGGGGGGCCGGTGCTGCTCACACCGCTTCAGGAGGACGAAGAGGAGGGCTACGTCGCGGTCGTGACGCTAGACGCGACGAACAATCTGGGCCGGGCGCGCTTTCAGCTACGCAAGCTGCTCCCCGAAATCGCGAAGGCGGTGTCCGCGTGAGCGACGACAAGCGTGTGAGAGAGCTCAAACTCGACATCGACAAAGAGACCGCGCGGGGCCATTATGCCAACGTCGCGATTCTCGCACACACCCGCGCCGAGTTTTTTCTCGACTTTGCGGTCGCCTATCCGGGCCAGTCGCCGTCGGTGAGCAGCCGCATCATCACGAGTCCGCAACACGCCAAGGCGCTGCTACGCAGCCTCGAAGACAACGTCCGCAAGTACGAGGCGCGCTACGGGGTCATCCCCGAGGTGTCGCGGGGCTCGAGCGGCTCGGGCGGGCAGAACTAGCTGCCGAACGCACCGCGAAACCCGAACGCACGGTTAGATGTTACCTTTTAGACGTAACTGCTTAGATGTGCTGCCGGGGCGTCTTACTGGTGCCGGCTGTCTTACGGCCTACGGGTCGCTCGGAAAGGGCACGCTTTAATGGGGGGCATGACCGACCAGAGGGTGGTTACCATCTACTTCGACTATCTGTGTCCGTTCGCGTGGCGCGGCGCCGAACTCGTCGAGCTTCTCGGTGACGAGACCGACTTTGCGTTTGCCTGGCGACACTTTAGTCTGTATCAGCACCACAACCAGAACCAGACCGACCACAACGGCTGGCAGCTCTGGAACGAGCGGCTCGAGCCCGACAGCGAAAACGGCGGTAAGGGGCTGTTGCCGTTTCTCGCCTCGTGTGCGGCGCGCAAGCAGGGCCCGGATTTAGAACGTGCCTTTCGGCTCGGCGCGATGCGGGCGCACCACTGCGAGCACCGCCCGTTTACGCTCGCGACCCTGTGCGACGTCGCCGAACGTGCGGGGTTACACCTACCGAGCTTCGAGCGCGACCTCGCCGACCCGGAGTGCCGCACAGCGCTCGCCCAAGAACACTACCGGGCGGCGGCGCACGACGTGTTCGGAACGCCGACCTTCCGCTTTCCGAGCGGGGCGACGGCGTATCTGCGGCTTCGCGAGGTGCCGCGCAACGCGCACGAAGCGTCCGATCTGTTCGGGCACTATCGGCATCTGCTCGAAACCTACCCCTACCTCGAAACGATCCGGCGTCCGCGGGCGCCGGGCAACTAGACAGGGACGGAGACCCCTTCTGCCTGACACCGTGGCTACCTGCTGCCGTCGTTTCTACCGTCCTTACAGCACTTCTGTAGCGATTGGGTGGGGAGGGCTCGAGCCCTTCCCCGCGCGCCGCGTCGTGTCGCGCTCCCCGTCCCTCCGAATCTGCCCCTCCAAACCGGGCCGCTGTGGGGTGTTGCGTAGCTACGCACGCCGTTTCGGGTTAGACTAGCGTCGTGCGACTCGGTCAAAATGTAGGACACGGCTCCGACGTCGGACGTGTCCGTCCTCTTAACGAAGATTATCACCGCGTGTGGCAGTTCTCGATCGCCGGTGACACGCTCACGCTGCTCGCCGTCGCCGACGGTATGGGCGGTGCGGCGGCGGGCGAGGTGGCGAGTAAGATCGCTATGGAGGTGCTCGACGAGTCCTTTAGCCGCTACGCCGACGCGATGCGCGAACAGCGCTCGGTCGTCGGGATCGACAAACTCACCGAAAAAGCGGTGCGGCTCGCCAACCGCCGGGTCTACGCCGCCGCACTTAACAACGCCGGGCGGCGCGGTATGGGCACGACGCTAACCTCGGTAGCGATCTACGGCAGTCGCGCCTGGCTCGGTCACGTCGGCGACTCGCGGGCCTACATGGTGCGCGGCGAGAAGATCTATCAGATCACCAAAGACCACTCTTGGGTCGAAGAGCAGATCGATAAGGGGCTTCTCGACGAAGAGCAGGCTAAAAACCACGAGTGGCGTAACCTTATCACCCGGGCGCTCGGTACCCGTCCGCAGGTCTCGCCCGACATCGTCGAGCTCAAGGTGCAGCCCGGCGACATCTTCGTTATCGCGACCGACGGTCTGCACGGCCTCGTAACCCCCGAAGAGATCCTGCAGGAGACAAAACGGACCAAAAACCGTCAGGCGGCGGTCGAGTACCTGATCTCGCTCGCCAACGAACGCGGCGGTCCCGACAATATCACCCTCGTCATCGCAGAGGTTCCCTGATGTCGTCGTGGCCCTGGCTGATGATCGTTCTGGCGATCCCGCTCGCCTGGCTTCTGATCCGGCTGCCGCGCTGGCTTAGTATCGGCATCCTGGGCGTAACGTTTATGCTCGCGTTGTCGTTTAGCGTGTTCGGAAGTGTGACCCGCGCCCTCGCACCGCTGCTGGCTTACGCGCTGCTGCTAGGCCTGTTCGTACCGTCGCAGGCACCCTCGACCCGCAGTTCGCGGGTCGCCCCGGCTCGGCACCGGCGCCGCAGCGACCCGCTGCCGGTTCGCAACGATCAGGCCGCCCCCTCGGAGAGCCTGCAACTCAACAGCTACGAGATCCTCGAAAAAGTCGGCTCGGGCGGGATGGCGAGCGTGTACCGGGCCAAGCGCAAAAGCGACAAAGAGACCGTCGCGATCAAGATCCCGATGGAGCAGTACGTCGCCGACGCCAAGTTTATCCGCCGGTTTCACCGCGAAGCCGAAGTCGCCGAACGGCTCGACCACCAGAACATCGTGCGCACCTACGAACACGGCAGTGTCGGCACCAAGCACTACATGGTCATGGAGTACGTCGACGGGCGCAGCCTCGAAGACTATATCGAAAAAGAGACGATCGATACCGAACTAAGCGTCGAAATTATGAAGCGGGTCGTCGACGCGCTGCAGCATATCCACTCTGCCGGCATCATCCACCGCGACATCAAGCCGGCCAACATCATGCTGCTACGCGACGCTATCGAGAGAAGCGGAGACGGCGTGTCGCTCCGTCCGAACGGGGTCAAGCTGATGGACTTCGGCATCGCGGGCGGCAAGGTGCTGTCGCGCCTGACCATGACCGGGGCGCGGGTCGGAACGCCTATTTATATGTCGCCAGAGCAGGCGCGCGGCCTCAAGATCGATCACCGCAGCGATATCTACAGCCTGGGGCTGGTCTTTTACGAGATGCTGACCGGCCAGACGGCGTTTAAGGGCGGCTACGAAGCGATCGTCCACCAGCAGATCTTTCAGACCCCGCCACCGCCCCGGCAGCTTAACCTCGACATCCCGAAAGCGCTCGACACCCTCATCATGCAGATGGTTAGCAAAGACCCCGACGACCGGCCCCATCTCGACGAGGTGCTCGAGGTGTTAGGACGCGACGATCTCGGCGACCCGGCTGACGACGACGCGCTGTCGAGCCGCCTCGTCGTGACCGTAAACGCGCGTCAGGGGGTGTTGCGCGTTCTAGACACCGACGGCAACCTGCACCGCTCGCTCGGCGATATCGGGGCGGGCCCGGGCGAGTTTTCGGCGGCGCCCTTTTCGGTCGCGGTCGACAGCCAGGGGAACTACTACATCGCTATCTTCGAGTACCGGCTCGAGCAGGACGGTGACCAGAGCCAGATGATCCAGAAGCTCGCTCCCGACGGCACCCCGCTCCTCGCCTTCGGACGCTACGGGATGGACAAGGGTGAGTTTCTCTACCCGGTCGCTTTAGCTGTCTCTCCTGACGATACTGTCTATGTCCTCGACGCCGAAACGAGCCTGGTACAGCGCTTCGACAGCGACGGTAACCATATCGGGCGTTTCGGCGGGGCCGGATCGGGGCGGGGTCAATTTAAAGATCCGAAGATGGTCTCGGTCGGCCCCGAAGGATACGTTTACGTCCTCGACTACGGAAACCATCAGGTGCAGCGTTTTACCTCCGAAGGCGACTACGACACGCGTTGGGCGTTTCGTATCAGCGCCAAAAAGAAGGGTACGCGTGTCCTCGACGGCTTTACGGTCGACAGCAAGGGCAACCTCTACATTAGCGACCGTACCGGCGGCAAGGTGCGTAAGATCAGCGGGGCCGGTAAGCTGACCATGTCTTACCCGCTGCAGGCGTTGCAGGGTGAGGCTAGCGACGCGCTCGTCGACCTCGGCGTCGACGAAGAGGGTTACCTCTATGTCGCGCGGCGCGGCGCTCACTACATCCGCAAGTACGATTTGCAGGGCCAGCTCGCCGAGACTATCGAGACTTACGAGCCGATCGTGCAGTTTACTCTCGACGTTCGCGAACCGGTCGTGTCTCCCCGCTAAACTCGCCCGTCTAACGTGCGCGAGTGTGCCGCTCGGTCTGTCTCTGCTTTTTCGGCAAGATGCGGACAACGGCAGGGGCAGTGGCGTCGCGTCTCGCTATATCGGAAGCGCGCTAGTTGATGTCGGCCCCGTTCTTTGCCACCCTATACTGCCGGGGGATAGGGGCTTGCGAGAGTGTGTGTGCGGGCTCGAGCCCCCCGTTTCTGACCGGACGTCGAGACAACCCTTCTGCCCCCGAAAAACGCACGTCTGTGTACCGGTGTAGGCGTGACGAACGGCCATCGGGACGGTGAGAACCGAGTTGACTGGGGTCTTGCTGCTGCGCGCCTAAGTCTGTTAGCAGGCGCCGTGAGGTCACCAAAAGTCGCAACACCCTTCGAGAGAGTGTGCGGTGTTATGTGGCTCCGAAAAGCTTTTTTACCGCCGCGACGAACGCCGAGCATCCGCCCGAATCCGTGTCCAAAACAGTACACACATCGCGTTGACACGTCCGAGTACGACTGTTATGCTTAGCCGCGTACAGAGTGACGTGTCCGCCTGGACAACAATCACAACCACTTTTTAACGCTCGAGAGATACTTAGAGATATCCTTGGTCTCTTTGTGTCGCTTTGAGACAGGGAAGGGAGGGTCTATTGGAAGCTCAGGGCGAAAAACTACTACAGAACCTCGTCGATCACGAGCAGAGTCTCGTGTCCAAAGTCGAGGATGCCCAGAAGGAAGCTGCCGACATCGTCCGTAAGGCCGAGGCCGAAGCGGAAGAGATCAGGGCCCAGGCACGACAAAAAGCCGACAAGCTCGCCAAAGAGCAAGCCGAACAGATCCGCGACGAACGCGAAAAGATCCGCAAGGAGGTCTTGGACAGGTCTGCGGGCGAGGTCGACGAGATCCGCGAGCGCGCGGACGCTAACAAAGAACAGGGCGTTCAACTCGTGTTGGAGCGGATACTGCCATGATCGCCCCGATGGATCAACTGCTCGTCGTGGGCCGTAAGCGTTCTGCTCACGAACTGCTCACAGAGCTGCAGAGCCTCGGTATGGTTCAGATCGACCCGGTTCGGGTCGAACCGCTCGCGCGCTTTTCGCTCGGGGAGACCGAGCGTCAGACCAAAGACCGTTGGGAAGCGCTTGCCGCCCGTAGTGAAGGGCTTATCGGTACCTTAAATCTTAGTGGCGTCGAGGCGGCGGGGCGTAACACGCTACCGTCTTCGGCGGCAGAGATGCAGAGCTACCTCGACAGCGTCGGCGCGCAGGTCAACGAGCGTGTCGCCGAGCGGAGTGAGATTCGCGACGAGCTCGAGCTCATCCGTACCTACCTGCCGCTTTTTCGCGAACTCGCGCCGAGCATGGCGCAGCTAGACAGCAGCCGCTACCTCTACGGCGCAGCCTTTATCGTCCCTTCGGGAGACATGGTCGAGCGGTTGCAGGGCGCTTTGCGAGAAGCGTTTGAAGAGCGCTACGTCCTCTCACTACGCCCCTTCGGGCGTTCCCAGCTCGCGATTACGGCGGTTATGAAAGACGACCGGCAGACGCTCGCTACGACGCTTAGCCGCCTCGGTCTCTCGGAGCTTCGTCTCCCCGACCGCTATAGCGACTACACCGTAGCTAAAGCGGTGCACGTCATGGAGGAGCGTTCGCAAAAGCTCCCCAAGCGGCTTAAAGGGCTCGAAACCGAACTCGGTGAACTCGCCGAGCAGCACGGCGCCAAGCTGCGAGCACTCTACGAGGTCGCCGTCAACCACCGGGCCCGCTACGAAGCGCTCGAAGATCTCGCCGAAGGCCGCTACAGCTTCGCGCTGCAGGGCTGGGTGCCGAGCGAAAACCGCGAAGAAGTCGTCAGCGAGCTTAAAAAGGAGTTCGGCGAGAGCATTATCATCGAACACCGGACTGCTGACGAACACCACGACCACAACGTGCCGGTCAAGCTCGAAAACCCCGACTGGGCGAAGCCGTTTGAAGGCTTGCTGGCGCTTTTCGCGCCGCCTAAGTACGGCAACTTCGATCCGACCTGGACGCTCGCCCTGTTTTTCCCGCTGCTGTTTGGCATCGTGGTGGGCGACATGGCTTACGGCCTGCTCTACTTGCTGATCGGCTGGCTACTTATTCGGCGTGGCCGTAACGGTAAGGATCTCGGTCTCGGGCCGCTCGGTATTACGATTCCGGCGGGGGCACTGCCCAAAGTCGGTAAGGTCGTGACCTGGTGCGCGAGCTGGAGTATCGCTTGGGGTTTTGTCTACGGCGAGTTCTTCGGGAACTTTCTCGAACACTGGCCGAGCGATCAGAACCCGATCTTCTATCCGATATGGCAAGGTCACGGCACCGGGTACGGGTACGAGGTCGACCCGCTCTTCCCGATCATTCTGTTTCGGGTCGAGCAGTTTACGCCGCTTCTCATCATTACGCTACTCTTTGGTATCGTGCAGGTGTTAGGCGGTTGGGTGATTCGCACCTACTACGGCTACAAGCACGGCGACAGCAAGCATATGTGGGAAGGTATCGGCATGCTTAGCGGCCTTCTTGGCGTCGTGGTCTTCGCGACAGGGTATCTAACAGGTAACCTCAACACCTTCGTCGCGGCCTTTACAACTCTCGGACTCGCGATCTTCTTGCTGTCGGTCTACATGTCCGGGGTGGTGCTGATGCTCGTCGAGATCATCTCTAACTCGGGCAACATCTTGAGCTACTTGCGTATCTTCGCCGTCGGTCTTTCTGCGGCGCTCGTCGCGAACCTCGCGACCAATCTAGGATTTGCCATCAGCGGTACAGCCCCGATTATCGGCCCGATTCTAGGTATTGTTGTAGCGCTTATTGTGCACCTTCTGACTGTTACGCTTACGCTTATCGGTCACACGATGCAGCCCCTACGTCTTCAGTACGTCGAGTTCTTTACCAAGTTCGGTTTCTACGAAGAAAATGGACGTCCATACAACCCATTTCGTCTCCTTGGAGGAAAAGCATGAAAAAAGTAATCGGTTTACTCGCCCTCGTTTTTCTCGCTAGCCTAGGCTTCGCTCAGGAAGCCGAAGAGGCCGCTGCTGCGGCTAGCTCGATCGGTGACGGCCTTATCGCGATCGGCGCCGCTATCGCGATCGGGGTTGCGGCGATCGGCGTCGGTATCGCCCAGGCCGCTATCGGTAGCGCTGGTGCGGGCACACTCGCCGAGCGCCCCCAGGCGTTCGGTCAGATCCTTATCTACCTCGTTATCCCCGAGACGATCATCATTTTCGCGTTCGTCATCGCCTTCTTCTTGCAAGGTAGTATTGGCTAAACATGGCGAATCTAGCTGCTCTGCTTGATCAAGAAGCGAGCGCGGAGATCGAAGCCATCCTCTCCGAGGCGCGGGAGCGTGCCTCGGAGATTACGTCTAAGGCTGAAGAGGATGCTGAGGCGATCGTCGCGCAGAAGAAACGTACCCTCTCCTCTCAGTACGACGCAGCGAAAGTGCAGGCGCGTAGTGCGGCCCAACTCGAAGCGGCCTCGAAAAAGCTACGCGCCCAGCACCAGGCGGTCGAAGACGTGTTCGACCGTGCTAAGGATGAACTTCACGCGCTCATCGACGACAAGGATCGCTACCGGCCCGTTTTTTCGGCCCTGCTTAAAGAGGCTGTCGACGAGCTCGGTCGCGACAACATCGCTCTCGTTATGGTCAGTCCCGAAGACCGAGACCTCGCTACCGAGACACTCGGCGAACACGATATTAGCGCCGAGGTCGAGACCGACGACACCCTAGCAGGGGGGATGCGGGTCAGAGCCGCCAAGACGAGCGTCTCGATCGAAAACACCCTGATCGACCGGCTCGAGGCCGCACGTGACGAACTCGCGTCGGAGGTTTCGCAGGTTTTGCTCGCTGACGAGGGGGCTTAAGATGCCCGCCGATTTCGGCTACATCAACGCGCGGGTGCGGGGGCTTAAGTCGCGACTTCTCGGCGCCGAGTTCTACAACGAGGCGCTTAACGCGACCGACTTCGGCGCTTTTACGAGTGCCCTGTCGCAGTCGCCCTACATGCGTGACGTCGAAGAAGCGCAGGCGCAGCACAGCGGCTTGCAAATGGTCGATGAGGCGATAACGCGTAACTTTCGGCGTACCACGCAGGGAATCTTAGGCTTTTCTGACGGCTCTCCCGAGGCGCTTATCAGCATCTTCTTGTTACGCTACGACCTTAACAACCTCAAGGCGATCGCTCGGGCCAAGCATGCGGGCCGCGAAGTCGAAGACATTCGTGAGGCGCTGCTTCCTGCCGGCAGACTCAAACCTGCGGTGCTCGACACGATCGCGGCGGCGCCCGACTTACCGGGTGCGGCGCAGAGCCTTGCGGTCACCAAGCATCCGCTCGCGAGCAGTTTTACGCGGGCGGTCAGTCAGTACAGCAGTGAGGGCGACCTGTTTGGGCTCGAGCTCTCCCTAGACCGCGCCTACTACCGGGTGATCCTCGACATCCTCGACGCGAACCCGCACCCCCAACAGCTAGAGCGCCACCTCCAGCTCGAGATCGACGCGGTCAATATCCGCACCGCGCTCAAGGTGCGGGGCCGTCAGGGTGCGAGTGGCGACCTCTATATTCCCGGAGGCCGCGAGGTAAGCCGCGGCGATTTCGAGCGCCTAAGCGCCGAAGCCTCCAAAGAGGCGCTGCAGCCCTTAAGCACCACGAGCTTTAGCGAGGTCGCCGATGCCGAAACCCTGAGCGGAGCCGAAGAGGCGATCCGCACGGTCATCGACCAGAGCGCCAAACGGCTCTACCTACGCGATCCGCTCAATATCGGTGTAGTGCTGCACTTTTTGCGTCTTAAAGAGGTCGAAACCGCGCGTTTGCGGCTGCTCGCCCGCGGCAAGTTTTACGGCGTGCCGCGTCGCCAGCTAGAACAGGAGCTAGGCCATGGCTAGAATGCTGATTCTGACCGACACTGAAACCGCGACCGGTTTTCGTCTGGCCGGGGTCGAGGTTCGCGAGTCCGACCGCGACGGTGCCGAAGCGGCGCTAACCGAGATTATCGAGTCGGGTGACTACGGCCTCGTGGCCGTCGACGAATCGCTCGTCGCCGACCCGATCGCGGCGAGTGCCCGGGCCATGCGGGGCCGCGACCTGCCGGTCATTCTGCCAATGCCCGGTCTTAGCGCCGCTTTCGACGAAAGTGACGACGCGACGGCGTACATGAAAGACTTGGTGCGCAGCGCGATCGGTTTCGACATCAAACTCGAATAGTGTCAGGGCCAGGCTGTGGTCTGAGGCTGCAGCCTTCGGCGTGCTCGGCAGGCGAGGCAGCGTGCTAGGCGCCGGAGTTTCATAACATGTCTAACACTTACTACGTTATGATGTTTGGAGCGCTACTCCTCACATCCGGTTTATCCCCCACACCTATCCAAGAAGGAGGACTTTGTGGCTATTGAAGGAAAAGTCCAGCGCATTTCCGGACCTGCTGTCATCGCTGACGGTATGTACGGCGCGCGGATGTTTGACATCGTCCGTGTCGGCGAAGAAAAGCTCGTCGGCGAAATTATCCGTCTCGACGGCAACACGGCCTTCGTGCAGGTTTACGAAGACACCGGCGGCCTCAAGGTCGGCGAGCCGGTCGTCTCGACCGGTCTACCGCTCGCCGTAGAGCTCGGGCCAGGGATGCTTAACGGTATCTTCGACGGTATTCAGCGCCCGCTCGACAAGATTCAGGAGCAGTCGGGTACCTTTATCGACCGGGGTATGACCGTTAACTCGCTGTCGCGCGAGCAGACCTGGCAGTTTACACCCCAGGTGAGTGAAGGCGACGAGGTTCACGCCGGACAGATACTCGGTACCGTCCCCGAATTCGCCTTTACCCACAAGATTCTGGTGCCGCCGGGCAAAAGCGGCACGATTAAAACCATCGCCTCGGAGGGTGAGCACACCGTCGACGACGTTATCGCGACGTTTGAAGACGGCACCGAGATCAAGCTCTACCACCCCTGGCCGGTACGCCAGGCCCGTCCGGTTACCAAAAAGCTCGACCCGGTCACGCCCTTCCTGACCGGTATGCGTATTCTCGACGTGCTCTTTCCGCTCACCATGGGCGGAACTGCCGCGATCCCGGGGCCGTTCGGTTCGGGCAAGACGGTCACCCAGCAGTCTATCGCGAAGTTCGGTAACGCCGACATCGTCGTCTACGTCGGCTGCGGTGAGCGCGGCAACGAGATGACCGACGTGCTCGTCGAATTCCCCGAACTTGAAGACCCACTGTCGGGTAACCCGCTTATGAACCGCACCGTGCTGATCGCCAACACCTCGAATATGCCGGTCGCGGCGCGCGAGGCCTCGATCTACACCGGTATCACCATCGCCGAGTACTTTCGTGACCAGGGCTACCGCGTATCGGTCATGGCCGACTCGACGAGCCGTTGGGCCGAGGCGCTTCGCGAAATCTCCTCGCGACTCGAAGAGATGCCCGCCGAAGAGGGCTACCCGCCCTACCTCGCCTCGCGTCTGTCGGCGTTTTACGAGCGCGGTGGCCGCGTGACGACGCTCGCGGACGAACAGGGTGCGGTGTCGATTATCGGCGCGGTGTCGCCCGCTGGCGGTGACTTCTCCGAGCCGGTCACCCAGTCGACGCTGCGTATCACCGGCTGTTTCTGGGCGCTTGACGCCTCGCTCGCGCGGCGGCGGCACTTTCCGGCCATTAACTGGAACCGCTCCTATTCGCTCTTTACCGACACGCTCGAAGAGTGGTACCGGGAGAACGTGGCTGAAGACTTCCCCGAATTACGCGAACGTGCGGTCGGTCTGCTGCAGCAGGAGTCTGACCTCCAAGAGGTTGTCCAGCTCGTCGGCCCCGACGCGCTTCAGGACCAGGAACGGCTGATCATCGAGGTCGGGCGGATTTTGCGCCAGGACTTCTTGCAGCAGAACGGTTTCGACCCGGTCGACGCGTCGTGCTCGCTCGAAAAAGCGTACGGGATGCTGCAGATGATGCTCAAGTTTTACGAGAAGGCTAAAGAGGCGCTCGAAAAGGGTGCGACGGTCGACGATATTTTAGGCGTCGAGGTGACCGAGCAGATCAACCGGGCCCGCTACGTTCCCGAAGACGAGTTCGCACAGTATCGCGACGACACCCTCAAGCAGCTCGACGACGCCTTCGCAGTCGCGGCGTAGTCTAGCCGAGTAAAGGAGAAGTATGGCGAACAGCATGATGAAAAAAGAGTATAGCGAGGTTACGTACGTTTCCGGCCCGCTGCTCTTTCTAGAAAACGCCCCCGACCTCGCCTATAACGCGATCTGCCGGGTCAAAGACAAGACCGGTCGTGTTCGTGGCGCTCAGGTTATCGAGGTGTCGACCAAGTACACCGTCCTGCAGGTCTTCGAAGAGACTTCGGGGATCGACCTCGAAAGCACGACCGTGACCCTCGTCGAAGATGTCGCGCGGCTTAGCGTCTCTAAAGAGATGATCGGACGGCGCTTTAGCGGTATCGGCGAGCCGATCGACGACCTGCCCGACGTGGTCGCCGACAAGCGGATCCCGATCGGCGGGGCGCCGATCAACCCGGTGTCACGCCGTAAGCCCGAAGAGTTTATCCAGACCGGTGTGTCGACCATCGACACGCTGATTACGCTGGTGCGTGGTCAGAAGCTACCGATCTTTTCGGGTTCGGGCCTGCCCGCTAACGAGCTCTCCGCACAGATCGCCCGACAGGCGAAGGTGCTCGGTGAGGGCTCCGAATTCGCGGTTGTCTTTGCCGCGATGGGGGTCACGCAGCGCGAACTGACCTTCTTTACCCAAGAGTTCGAGCGAACCGGCGCGCTCGCCCGGTCGGTGCTGTTTCTAAACAAGGCCGACGACCCGGCGGTCGAGCGGCTGCTCACTCCGCGGATGGCGCTTACCGCCGCCGAGTACCTCGCCTTCGAACACGGCTATCACGTGCTCGTTATCCTTACCGACATGACCAACTACTGCGAGGCGCTACGCGAGATCGGCGGCGCGCGTGAAGAGATTCCGGGCCGCCGCGGCTATCCCGGCTATATGTACACCGACTTGGCCTCGATCTACGAGCGTGCCGGTGTCGTCGAAGGACGCGAAGGCTCGGTCACGCAGATTCCGATTCTGTCGATGCCCGACGACGACGTAACCCACCCGATCCCCGATCTGACCGGCTACATCACCGAAGGCCAGATCTACCTAGCGCGAGACCTCCACAACAAAGGGATCTTTCCGCCGATCAATCCGGGACCGTCGCTAAGCCGCCTGATGAACAACGGTATCGGTAAGGGCAAGACGCGCCCCGACCACAAAAACACCGCCGACCAGCTGCAGGCAGCCTACGCGAACGGTCTCGACCTGCGCCGCCTTGTCGCGATTACCGGTGAGGACGCGCTGTCGGAAAACGACAAGCTCTACCTCAAATTCGCCGACCAGTTCGAGAAGAAGTTTATCAACCAGGGTTCCGAAGATCGTAGCATCGAGGACTCGCTCGATCTCGCTTGGAGTGTGCTGTCGATGCTGCCCAAGTCCGAGCTGACCCGGCTTAGCCGCGATCAGATCGACAAGTACTACGGAGCTAAAATGGACGAGATGTGGGGCGCGGCGAAGCAGTCGTAACCCGGATAGGGAGCTATGGCAGAAAATATTGCGCCAACCCGTTCGAACCTGTTGCAGCGCCGCGACCAGCTCAAGCTCGCGAACCGGGGCGCGGACCTTCTCAAACGCAAGCGCGACGCGCTTATCAGCGAGTTCTTTAGCCTCGTTAAAGAGTCTTTAGCAGCGCGCCGCAAGCTTAACGACACGGTTCGCGACGCCTACTTTAGTCTGTTTTTGGCCAAGGCCTGGGACAGCCCGGAGGCGGTCGAAAGTCTAAGCCTCGCCGAGGCGCAGAAGCTAGACGTCGATATCAAGATCCAGAACCTGTTCGGGGTCAAGGTGCCGCAGGTACAGCCGCCCAAGTTCGATGACACCCTGCCCTTTTCGCCGGTCGGGGCCGGGGCCTATACGCTTGACGCCGCCACGCAGTTTCGGCGCCTGACCGAGGCGCTCATCGAAGTCGCCGCGACCGAAACGCGTCTGCGGCGCGTCGGTGAAGAGATTAAGAAGACGAACCGGCGCGTCAACGCGCTCGAGCAGCTCGTGATTCCGAACGTGCAGGGTCAGATCAAAGACATCCGGAACGTTCTCGACCAGCGCGCCCTCGAAGAAGTTACGGTGCTTAAACGCATCAAAGCTAAACTCGAAGCGAAAGAACGCGGGTAGGTGGCGGCGTCCTCGTAATCTTAGCCCGAGGATCTACCACTTTCCTTATAGTCCTCGCGACCTAACCGGTTGCGGGGATTTTTTTCGGAGGGGTTATACTCGGCGTTATGAAGTTCTCTCTACCCGTAGCTATGTTGTTCGTGATAGGGGCAATCGGAGCGTGTGTGCCGGGCTCGAGCCCCCCCCTCCAAACCTCGACCGTTTCCGGCAGCACCGAAACCCGCACCGACCTCCCCAGCCTCGAAACCTTCGCCCTCGAGCCGCTGCCCCTCGACGAGCGCTGGATCATCGCCGTCCCGAACTTTAGCGTCCGCTCGAGCAACCTCCGTCTAAGCGGCGACACCCTCGACGACCGGAGCGAGGCGTTCTTTGTCGAGTTAGGTTCTGGCGTCGCCGATATTTTTGTCAACGAAGCGTTTCGTAGCGGGCAGTTTCGGATTACCGAGCGGGCCGAACTCGACACGGTGCTCTCCGAGCAAAACCTCGCTCAGAGTGGCCGGGTTGACCCGCAGACCGCCGCTCAGGTCGGTCAGGTCACCGGAGCCGAGCTTATCGTGTTAGGCAGCGTCGCCGAGTTCGGGGTTAACAGCACCGGCGGTGGCGGGCGGCTTTTCGGGATCTTAGGCGGCTCGGCAGAAACGGTCACCGCCCGGGTAACGGTCGATATCCGCTTTGTTGACGCGGTGTCCGCAGAGATTATCGGCATCGGCACCTCGACGGCAGAAGTGTCGCAGACGAGTGTCGAAATCGACGTCCTTAACGTGATTCGGGGGCTGCAAGGGGGCCGAACCGGAACGACGATCGTCGACCTAGCCGTACGTAACGCGATTATCGGGGCGGTTAACGATGCGGCGGTGTCGCTACCAGCCAAAGACGCTACGTCTACGCCCTAACCCTCCCGTCTTACGAAGACATGTGTTATATTTGTATAAGTATGAAGTCCGTCGTACTTTACAGCGTTCCACTATCACGGTTACCATAGACGAACGCCCTAGCACCACGAGACTTTAGTAAGTCAATTCCTAAGGAGGACACGTATGTTGAAGCGATTTCTCGTTTCTATGCTCGCACTATCTCTGTTCGTAAGTGTCGGTTGGGCCCAAGGCCTGCTGCAAGAGGTGCAAGAGCGCGGCACACTCGCGTGCGGCGTAAACGACCGGCTACCGGGCTTCGGTAGTGTTAACGAAGCCGGTGAATTCGAAGGTTTCGACGTCGATTTCTGCCGTGCGATTGCAGCGGCAGTGTTAGGTGACGCCGACGCGGTCGAGTTTCGCCCCCTTTCGGCTCAGGAGCGCTTTACCGCTCTGCAGACCGGTGAGGTCGACGTGCTGAGCCGCAACACCACCTGGACGAGCAGCCGCGACACCACCGTCGGGCTTAACTTCGCGCCGACGACCTTCTACGACGGCCAGGGCTTTATGGTTCGTGACGACTCCGGTATTGCGGGCATCCAGGACCTCGAAGGACGCCGGATCGGTGTGCAGTCCGGAACGACCACCGAGCTCAACCTCGCCGACACGATGGAGGCGCTCGGCATCGAATACACCCCGGTCGTGTTCGAAAACGCCGACCAGCTCGTCGCCGCTTACGACCAGGGCAACGTCGACACCTGGACGACCGACAAGTCGGGCCTCGCGAGCCGACTCATCACCCTTCAGGACCCCGACGCCCACCGCATCCTCGACGTCTCGATCTCCAAAGAGCCGCTCGGACCCGCCGTGTTGCACGGTGACGACCAGTGGTTCGACGTGGTCAAGTGGGTTGTTTTCGGTCTTTTCGAAGCCGAAGAGTACGGCATCACCAGTGACAACGTCGACCAGCTTGTCGAATCTTCGGAAAACCCGAGCGTCCAGCGCATCTTAGGCGTCGAGCCGGGCAACGTCGAAGGTATCGGCCTGCCGGCGACCGCGATCCGTGACGCCGTCGCGGCGGTCGGTAACTACGGCGAGATCTACGCCCGTAACCTCGGCCCCGACACCCCTTTCGACATCCCGCGCGGTCTTAACCGTCAGTACTACGACGGCGGCCTTATCTACGGGATGCCTTTCCGCTAGACAGCGCTAAGCGGCATAACGCTACGCTAGGTGCGATCGTTTGTGCGGCGGGGGTGGTACGCATCACCCCTACCGCACACTTCGGGCAGACTGTAGCAGGTCTGGGCAAGCGCCTCGCTAACGCTCAGAAAAAAACGATATAGTTAAAGATACCCTCGCGCAATTCTGACCACTAGAATCTCCGTTCTAAGCGCTCCAAGGACAAGCGTCTCAAGGACAGGTGTCTTAAGAAAAGCAGCACCCGCTCTTTTGTGGTCGCGCTGACGTCACGCTGATCCGGCCTCACCACGCACTAGACGGGTTATCGGTTGCCGAGGTTTTTTCGTTTCGCAATTATTTTGTATGCTATAGCTAAATTAAGGTGGTGAAGTTTGCTCTGTAGCTCGAGCCCCTCCCTCTCCTACGCGGTGCCTCACAGGCGCAGACCCTCGGTCTGTAGAGTTTTCGCCCGCGTTACTTCTGCCCGCCCAAGTTCTTCTGCCTGCACAAGCAGTGGTCACAAGTCACACGCGTCTAAAATAGCCAACAAAACAACGAATTCCAGAATAGGTGTACCCGATTATGGCGACGCGTAACCTAGGCCCCGAGCGCCCCGAGTCGATTCCGTTCTACCGAAACGTCAAGATCATCGGTACGCTCGTGCAGATTGTGTTTGTCCTGCTCGTCGGTTTCGGTATCTACATCCTCTACGACAACGTTACGACGCGCCTGACGACGTCGAATCTGCCCGCTGACTTTAGCTTTTTGGACGAACGCGCCGGCGTCCCTATCGGCGAGACGACGATCCCCTACACGACGAACGATTCCTACTGGCGGGCGCTCCTGGTCGGAATCCTTAACACCCTTAACGTCGCGGTGATCGGGATCATCCTTACCTCGATCCTGGGCGTTGTGATCGGGGTGATGCGCCTGTCGACCAACTGGCTGCTGCGGCAGATCGCGACGGTCTATGTCGAGGTGATCCGCAACACGCCGCTCGCGGTGCAGCTTATCTTCTGGTACTACGCCGTACTGTTAGCGGTTCCGCCGCGCGTGTCGAATCCGATCGAGCTACCGGGCAATATCTTCTTTAGCCAGGTCGGAATCGCTTTTCCGTGGCTGTTTCCCTCCTACAATTTTTCGCTCTGGCTACCCTGGCTGGTTGTCGCGGCCATTCTGTTTGGCGGTCTTTTCGTCTACCGGCGTACCCAGATAGAGCGCTCCGAGCGTTCGGGAAGAGCCTGGACGTGGCCGCTTGTCGTTGCGCTTGCGGTCGCGGGCCTCGGCTACGGGGTAGCGAGCTGGCAGTCGTCGTTGCCCGAGGCGATCGACGCCGAGTTCTTGGCCGACCGGGGCCGCGGGACGATCTTTTTAGACCGCAACGGTGACGGTAAGTTTGGTGACGGCGAGCGTGGGTTGGCTCGAGCCGTCGCCACCGTCGCTGTCGCCCAAGGTCAGCTCAGCACGACCAGCCAAGACCTGACCGAATCGGGCGAGGTCGTTTACGGCACCTTTCGCTTCGCTATTCTCGAAGAGCACGAGTACAGCAGTGCGAGCGTCGACTTTGTCGATCCGAGCGCCGCCGAGGAGCTTAGCCTGCACTTTTTGCGCGGGCCGAGCATCGGAACCGTGTACCGAGACCGCAACAACAACGGCGTCTATGATCCGGGCGAAGAGCTACGCGACACTGCAGAGGGGGCGAGTCCGAGCGGCTTTAGCGGCATAAGACTCACGCTAAGCGTGACCGATTTCGAGCGCCGGGTCGTGTCGAGTCGCGACGGCAGCTTTCGCGTCCCGATCTTTACGGTTGCCGGGGCCGAGGACGATAGCACGACCGGCGGTGGTACCGGCGGCGGTCTCGGCGGCCTGTTCGGCCCGCCCGGCGGCACCGACGACGCCGAGAGCGCGCTCGACACGTCGGTCACGCACCAGGTCGCGCTGCCGCTGGTGCTTAGCGTGCCGACCATCCCCCGCTCGGACTACGTCGGCGGTGTACGGCTTTCCGAAGCGTTTCTGGCGCTGCTGTTCGGCCTTGTTATCTACACCGCGAGTTTCATCGCCGAGATCGTCCGGGGCGGTATCCAGGCTGTTCCCAACGGTCAGCGCGAAGCCGCCAACGCGCTCGGTTTGGGCAGCTATCAGACCTTCTCGCTGATCGTTTTTCCGCAGGCGGTGCGTATCATCTTGCCGCCGATGATCAGCCAGTACCTCAACCTCACCAAAAACTCGTCGCTCGCGATTCTGGTGACCTTCGCTGACTTTTTTCAGATCAGCAACATCATCGCCAATCAGACAGGAGCAGCGGTGCCGATGTACCTTATTATCATTGTCGGGTATCTCATAATCAGCCTGACCTTCGCGTTTATCCTCAACATCGTAAACGAGCGTATGGCGCTCGTGGAGCGCTAATGGCCCTCGCACGTAAACCGCCCCCCGCCTACTCGGGTGTTCTAGGCTGGCTGCGGGCCAATCTGTTTAGCTCCTGGTTTAACAGCCTTGTCACCGTCGTGGTTGCCGCGCTGGTCGCCTGGACGCTGTTCGGGCTGTTCGCCTGGACGTTCGGCAGCGCGACCTGGACGCAGGTCTGGAACAACCTCAAACTGTTTGCGGTCTACCGCTACCCCGAAGCGCTGTTGTGGCGTCCGCTGCTCGTCGTCGGGTTGTTGATGGGGCTGCTCGGACTGTCGGTCTTCGCGACCGAAGAGGGTATCGCCCGGATCTTGCGCGGGACGTTCTGGCAGATTATCGGGCTGATCCTGGTTCTGAGCGCCGTCGCGTTTGTGGCCTCGTGGGGTGTGCGCTGGATGTGGCTGTTTGCGAGTGCGCTAAGCCTCGGTGCGTACGCCTGGGGCCGTACCCGCCCAGCTCTGCTGCAACAGATCGGTTGGCTGTGGATCGGCGGGTTGCTGGTCAGTGTGCTGCTCCTTTACGGGATTCCGGGGGTGCACTCCGGGCCGTTAGAGGTCGTGTCGGTACGCGAATGGGGCGGCTTTATGCTGACCTTCGTGCTGACAACCGGCATTGTGGTGAGTTTTCCGCTCGGCGTCGCGCTCGCACTCGGGCGGCGCGGCAACCTGCCGATTATCAAGTACTTTTCGGTGTCGCTGATCGAGCTTGTGCGGGGCGCGCCGCTGATCACCTGGCTGTTTATCGCGTCGCTGATGGTGCCGCTCCTTCTCGACGTCGGACCGGACGCGATCAGCCCGCTCGCCAAGGCGTACGTGGCGATCACGCTCTTTTCGACGGCGTACATGGCCGAAAACGTGCGGGGCGGTCTGCAGTCCGTACCTAAGGGGCAGGCAGAGGCGGCTCGAGCCCTCGGTCTGAGCGGCTGGCAGACCACGCGGCTGATCGTGTTGCCGCAGGCGCTTAAAGCGGTCATTCCGGCCATTGTCGGCCAGGCGATCGGTCTTTTTAAAGACACCTCGCTCGTGTTCGTGGTCGGTCTGTTCGACCTCTTTAACGTTCACAACATCGTCGCGCAGCAGCAGTCCTCGCTCGAAGTGACGGGGGGGATTAGGCTCGAGCTCTCCCTTTTCCTAGCCGTCCTCTACTTCTTTTTCGCCTACCGGATGAGCCTCGCTAGTCGCCAACTCGAAGACCAGCTCGGCGTCGGAACACGCTAACCCTAAAGAACTGAAGGAGATCTGCTATGACGACCCTACCCGAAAGCCAGAAGGTCGACGCCCACGCCCCCGAAGGCGGCGACCGCGTCATCGAAATCGAAGCACTCAACAAGTGGTTCGGCGACTTCCACGTCCTCAAAGATATCGACATGTCGGTCAACCGGAGCGAAGTGGTGGTGGTGATCGGGCCGTCGGGGTCGGGCAAGTCGACGCTGATTCGCTGCATCAACCGGCTCGAAGAGCACCAGGAGGGAAAGGTCGTCGTCGACGGTGTCCGCCTGACCGACGACGTCAAAAAGATCGACCAGATCCGTCGCGAAACCGGTATGGTGTTTCAACAGTTCAACCTCTTCCCCCACCTGACCGTACTCGACAACATCACCCTCGCCCCGCTCCGGGTCCGTAAGTGGAAAAAATCCAAGGCCGAAGAGCGTGCGCGCTACTTTCTGGGCAAGGTCGGCATCCCCGAACAGGCCGAAAAGTATCCGGGCCAGCTTTCAGGCGGTCAGCAGCAGCGTGTCGCGATCGCTCGGGCGCTCACCATGGAGCCCAAGGTGCTGCTGTTTGACGAACCGACCTCCGCACTCGACCCCGAAGTGATCGGCGAAGTGCTCGAAGTCATGGTCAACCTCGCCAAAGAGGGGATGACCATGGTTGTGGTCACGCACGAGATGGGCTTCGCCCGCGAAGTTGGCGACCGGGTCATCTTTATGGACCAGGGCCAGATCGTCGAGGTCGGTACCCCCGAACACTTCTTCGAAAACCCGCAAGAGGAGCGTACCAAAGCCTTTCTGTCGAAGATTCTGTAGCACGACGTCTACAAGGCCGTCTCTAACCGCCTCTGCACCGAATACGGGGTCAGGGGCGGTTCTTGCCGTATAATAGGGGTTAACAGAGTTTTGGGGGATAAAAACGTCGGGCGTGTTCGCGTACGATGATCCTAGAACCGAGAATTTTAGAATCGACGACCCTAGAACCGAGCGGTCTCGGTGCAGATGTGTCGATCCTGCAGAATACGAAAACGCAGCACCGTACAGACCGAATTGTGCGGACCAGACGACACGAAAGTCTAACGACACGAGATTTAGTGACGCAAGATTTAGGAGAGGTAGGATGACGTATGGCCGATAGCAATGCGAGCACCGAGCGACCTGCCGGACGCGGTACCAAGATTACCGAAATGCTTAAAAAGATGGTGAATCGGCGCGCGTCCGACATCCACTTACAAGCCGGTGCACCGCCCCACATGCGTATCGACAGTGACCTCGTCGCCTACGAAGGGATGCCGACACTAACCCCGCAACAGACCGAGCAGATCGCGCTCGCGATGATGAGCGAAACCCAGCGCGACATCTTTGTGCACCGCCACGAGCTCGACTTCGCGTTTAATATCCCGAACGTCGCCCGCTTTCGCTGTAACGTGTTTCGGCAACGCGGCTCGGTCGGTATCGCGATGCGGGTCGTCGGGGATACCGTGCCCGGCTTCGAGACACTCGGCTTGCCCTCTACGGTCATTCGCGACTTCGCCGACCAGACCCGGGGTCTCGTGCTCGTGACCGGGCCGACCGGTTCGGGTAAGTCGACCACGCTCGCGTCGATGATCGACTACATCAACCGCAAGTATCCGCGTAATATCATCACCATCGAAGACCCGATCGAGATTCTGCACCGCAACCAGCGCAGCCTCGTCGTGCAGCGCGAGGTCGGCCTCGACACCAACAGCTTTTCCGACGCGCTTAAATACGCGATGCGCCAGGATCCCGACGTGATTATGATCGGCGAGATGCGCGACAAGCTGACCGTTGAGGCAGCGCTCTCGGCGGCGCAGACCGGTCACCTAGTGTTTAGTACCCTGCACACGCTCGACGCTATCCGCACTGTGAACCGGATTATCGACTTCTTCGCGCCCCACGAACGCGACCAGATCCGCATCATGCTCGCCGAGTCGCTGCTCGGCACAGTAAGCCAGCGCCTGCTGCCGCGTGCCGACAGCGAAGGCCGCGTGCTCGCGCACGAAGTGATGATCAACACGCCGCTCATTCGCGACTACATCAAAGACGACACTAAGACCGCGATGATCAAAGACTCGCTGATGGAAGACGACGTCCGGGGGATGCATACCTTCGACCAGCATCTCGTCGATCTCTTTATCGACGGTCAGATCAGCCGCGAACACGCGACCGCGATGGCGACGAGTGCGCACGAGTTTCGGCTTATGCTTACCAAACGGCGCGGTAACCAGGACTTCGCCTCGCCCGACCAGACTGGTGCAGACGATAGAGCACCGGGGCTCGGTCGCCGTGGTGACCGCGAAACCGGACGCTAGGCACGTCTTTACGCTCTACGTCTCTAGCTAGACGACGCGCGACGCGCTGCCGGCGCGTCTACTCGGAGCTAGACAGGCCGACAGCACCGACACCGAGTAGCCTTCCGCGAAATGCTGCTCCGTATAGAGTGTCTCCGTCGATATTCGTCAAACGTAATGGTTGCAGCGTTCTCTGAGATTGCTAAGAGAAGTGCTAAAAAAAGAGACCGAGGGTCCGCATGTGTACCTAACACACACCGAGTGATCTCGGTCTTTCTTCGTCGGAGACGACTTTCTGAGCAGAAGCGTTACGCCATGGTCAGAACGTTAGGTCGCCACGGGATAGTGGCGACCATATCGCCGTGCAGATCGTAGGCGTCGCTGCCGGTCACCCTGACCCGGACGATATCGCCGATCTTGGCAGTGCCGTCGCTGCTGACGTAGACCTTGCCGTCGATACCGGGGGCGTCGGCGTAGCTCCGCCCGACCAGCTCGCCGGGTAGCTCGCCGTAGCTGTCGATGATAACGTCGAGTTCGCGGCCTATCTTGGCCTGGTTCTGCTCGTGGCTAATCGTCTGCTGCACGGCCATAAGCCGAGCGTAGCGCTCCTCTTTAAGCTCCTGCGGAACGTGACCGGGAAGGTCGTTGGCGACGGCACCAGGAACCTCGCTGTAGGTGAAGGCGCCGACCCGCTCGAGCCGTGCCTCCTCTAAAAATTCGAGTAGCTGCGCGAAGTCTTGTTCGGTCTCGCCCGGAAAACCGACGATAAAGGTCGACCGGATCGCGAGCTCGGGGCAGATGTCGCGCCACTCCCGAATCGTCTGCAGATGACTCTCCGCGCCGCCGGGACGCCGCATCGCGCGCAGCACCTTAGGGCTCGCGTGCTGTAACGGAACGTCTAGGTAGGGCAGAAGCTTACCCTCGGCCATAAGCGGGATCAGGTCGCGGATGTGCGGGTAGGGGTAGACGTAGTGCAGCCGTAGCCAGGCGCCGAACTCGGCGAGTTCTTGTACGAGCGGTACGAGGTGCGAGCGCACCTGCCGACCCTGAAACTCCGAGTCGCGGTAGCGGATGTCGACGCCGTAGGCGCTGCTGTCCTGGGCGATGACCATAAGCTCTTTGGTGCCCGACGACACGAGCCGGTAGGCCTCGTACAGGACGTCGCCGGCCTCGCGCGACACCTGGAGGCCGCGCATCTGCGGGATGATGCAGAAGCTGCACTTGTGGTTGCAGCCTTCGGCGATCTTGAGGTAGGCGTAGTGACGCGGGGTTAGCTTGACGCCCTGCGGCGGGACGAGCGCGGTAAAGGGGTTGTCGTCGGGCGGTGCGACCTCGTGAACCGCGCTCATAACACCTTCGACGTCGCCGTGACCGGTGATGGCGAGCACTTTCGGGTGGCGGGCGGTGATGTCGTCAGGGCGTTCGCCGAGACAGCCGGTAACGATGACGCGACCGTTCTGCTCGAGCGCTTCGCCGATCGCATCTAACGATTCCTCGACGGCTGGCGTGATAAAGCCGCAGGTGTTTACGACCACCACGTCGGCCTCTTGGTGTGTCGGAACGAGCGCGTACCCTTCGGCGCGGAGCTGCGTGATGATCCGTTCGCTATCGACGAGGGCTTTAGGACAGCCCAGACTGACAAAACCGACTTTTCCTGCCATAAAAAACTCCGTTGGAGAGATAATCTCTGTCGATCGAGATGGGGGAGAGGTGCTTACCGAATTTCGAGACGGTCTGCTCGCGTATGTTTCGTCGTGTCGACGAACGCTAGCGCTAACGCCGGGCGGTCATTTGGTGACAGAACGTCAGGCGGCACAGCAGACGAGCGTGACGTAATGCGAACGACGAACTTTAGACATAATCAGGTACACGGTTTAGACGCGCAGGTACATAGCAGCTAGACGTATAAATTGAATAGACCGTGGTTCAAACAACAGCCTGCAGTATAGCGTGACCGCGCCGCATCTCCGGTAGGGTGCGACGCGGTGCTTTTGGTGACGACTTTCTTCGATGACGACTGTCTTCGGGGACGACTGTCTTCGGGGACAACCTTCTGTGTCCGTCCGGTAGGGTGTGCGCGTCCGGCTAGCGGGCCGTCCAGCCGAGGTCCATCGTCTGCGCCGAGCCGGTGATGCCCCAGGCGGCTTCGGAGCAGAGAAACGAGACGTAGGCGCCGACGTCGGAGGGCTCGAGCAACTTCTTGATCGCCACATTTTCGAGCAGTACCTTCTGCTCTACCTCTTCGGGGGCGATGCCGCGCGTCCGCGCCTGGTCGGCGATCTGCTTGTCGACGAGCGGCGTACGGACGTAGGCCGGGCAGACTGTGTTACACGTTAGGCCGTGCTCACCTCCCTCGAGCGCGATCGTCCGCGTAAACCCCATCAGCCCGTGCTTAGCCGTAACGTAACCCACTTTAAAAGGGCTCGCTGCGAGGCTGTGAACACTACCGATGTTGACGATACGCCCCTGCCCCGACGCGATAAGGTGCGGCCACGCGTACTTGGTGAGCAGAAACGGCGCGGTAAGCATCAGCGCTATCATGGCGTCCCAAGTGTCTTCGGGAAAGTCAGCGACCGGGTCGATATGCTGAAAACCCGCATTGTTGATCAGAATATCGAGCCCGCCGCCTAGCTCGACCGTCTCCTCGACGGCTCGACGGCAGCCTTCGCGCCCGGTAAGGTCGCCGTAGACGAACGCTCCATCGGTAGCCGCCGCGACCTCCTGACCCTGTTCGCGGTCTATGTCGGCGATGACAACCTTGTGACCATCTGCGGCCAACGCTTCGGCGCAGGCGCGACCGATGCCGCTAGCCCCGCCGGTAACGAGTGCAACACGTGCCATAAAATCTCCTTCGTCCTTCGAAAGCGAGTCTTGTCGACGTCGGCGAATTTCGCGACGTTAGTAGGGTAGCGAATCGTCAACACTATAGCCTACAACCGCGAACTTGTAACCCCGCACTACAAGGACAACACGACACAGCGCCGTAACGACACACCGTCATAAACGGGTCGTAAACGGTCGCTGCACACACGGTAGCTGCATGTAGAGCGCTAAAGAGCAGAGCTACCAAACCGTAACGCTGACGGTAGTCCTCCGCTATTTTTCCCGACCGGATGGTGATCTATAGACGGACGCGGTCGCTTTCGGAGCTAGAACAGTGTCGATACGGCAGTCGATATAGAAGCAGTCGATACAGAAGTCGACACGGAAACGGCGCGGAGTGATACTAAGCTGACTTCCGTATGTCATCTTGATCCTGCTGGGTAGAAAGCTACTGCGCGGCGCACTTGTTGTGGCGAATACGGGTGCTGGTGGCAATGCGGTGCGCATGGCGCACCCTACGATTTAGATGAATGGTAGTGGCTCTCATGGTGACATGGGCAAGTCGGGATGGTATGAGGATCGTCTATCTACCGTCTATCTGCCAAGTATATGTACATTACACATCTTACATACTATATGTAATAAGCTCATGTGCGGCGAATCGCTCGTATCGACGCTAGCTAGCTGTCGATAGACAGAGCGGGCCGTACGAGGGTGCACGAGACGAGACATCTACGTCAGACATCAGTACGTTCAGGTATCGGAACGCGAGTATCGGAATGCGAGTATCGGAATGCAGGCATTAGAACGGGGCGTGCGGGTAGCCGAGACCACGCCACCTTACGGAGTCCGGGGCGTAGACGCGTAAAAATGGAGAGTATGATGGAGAGTAGCGACACCACCCAACCGACACCGACCGAGCTAGGCTACGGGGTTCCTGCCGAGTGGGACGAGCACCGTGCGACTTGGACGAGCTGGCCTTTTGACGACGACCTGTGGGAGGGGTATCTAGACGGGGTAAGGCTCGAGCTCGCCAACCTCGTCGCTACGATTAGCCGCTTCGAGCCGGTCTACCTAAACGTCCGCGACGACGCGGTCGAAGAGGACGCCCGCAACCACCTCAACGCCGCGAACGCCGACACCGACAACCTCACCTTTCACCGGGTACCGTTAAACGACATCTGGTTTCGGGACAACGGGCCGATCTTTATCCGCAACGAGGCGGGTCAGGTCGCGCTGACCGACTGGGAGTTTAACGCCTGGGGCGGTAAGTACGCGCCGTGGGACCAGGACAACGCCGCGCCGCAGGCGGTCGCCCAAACCCTAGACGCGCAGCGCTTTAGCGTCCCGTACGTGATGGAGGGCGGGGCGCTCGAGTTCGACGGGCGTGGCACCTGCCTGAGCACGCGGTCGTGCTTGCTGTCTCAGCAGCGCAACCCTAACCTGAGCGAAGCGGAGACCGAAAGCCTGCTGCGCGATTACCTCGGCGTGCGGCATGTGGTGTGGCTCGAGCGCGGCCTGATCGACGACCACACCGACGGCCACATCGACACCATCGTCCGCTTTACCGACCCGCACACGCTCGTCTGCGCCGTCAGCGAAGACCCCGACAATCCCAACCACGACGCGCTGCGGCGTAACCTCGACGCGCTCCGGGCGCTCCGCGACCCCGACGGAAACGCCTACACGGTCATCGAGCTACCGTTACCGGAAAAGCAGCCGACCCTTAACGACAAGTACCTACCGCTGACCTACGCCAACTTCTACATCGGTAACGGCTTCGTGGTGGTGCCGACCTACCAGGACAAGAACGACGAGCGGGCGCTCGATATCCTCCGTCCGCTCTTTCCCGACCGGAGCGTGATCGGCTTGCCGGCGAGCAACCTGATTACCGGGGGCGGCGCGTTTCACTGCGTCACCCAGCAGCAGCCCGAGGGGCGGCTCGGCGATGAGTAATCTGACAGGTCATCCGGCGGGTCATCCGGCGAATCCTCTATCTAACAACCCGGTCAAGCTCGCCGTGGTGCAGATGTCGTGTTCGGACGACCTGCAGGACAACATTGCCAAAGCTGTCGCGCAGGTGCGCGCGGCGGCAGCGGCGGGGGCGAACGTCGTTCTGCTCCAGGAGCTGTTCGAAAGCCTCTACTTTCCGCAGCTAGAACGCGACGACCTGTTCGCGCTCGCGCATCCGGTCGCCGAACACCCCTTTCTAGAGACGTTCGGGGCGCTCGCGGGCGAGCTCGGCGTGGTGCTGCCGGTGTCGTTTTTCGAGAAGGCGGGGCAGGCCTACTTTAACAGCCTGATGATGTTTGACGCCGACGGCTCGAGCCTCGGGGTCTACCGCAAAAGCCATATTCCCGACGGCCCCGGCTACGAGGAGAAGTTCTACTTTAACGTCGGCGACTCCGGCTTTCGGGCCTGGAAGACCCGTTTCGGCACCATCGGCGTCGCGATCTGCTGGGACCAGTGGTTTCCCGAAGCGGCCCGGGCGATGGCGTTGCAGGGCGCGGATCTGCTGCTCTACCCGACCGCGATCGGCTCCGAGCCCCAAGAGGCGGGCGGCCTCGAGACCCGGGCGATGTGGCAGCGGGCGATGGTCGGTCACGCGGTGTCGAACTGCTGCTACGTCGCGGCGGCGAACCGGGTGGGCCGCGAAGGAGACGCGACGTTTTACGGAAGCTCGTTTGTGTGTGACTACACCGGCACGGTGCTGAGCGAAGCCGACGACCGCTCCGAGACGATCATCTACGCCGAGCTAGACTTCGGGGCGGCGCAGCGGTTTCGGGCCGGGTTCGGCTTTTTTCGGGACCGGCGGCCCGAACTCTACCGGCGTCTGCTGACGTTAGATGGGGGGCTCGAGCCCTAAGCGCACCCCCGGAGACAGCCCAACAACGCATCTTGTCGCTGTTTCGGCGTTGTCGGCGTGCGGTAGCACCGCCGCCGCAAAAACGGAGCCGAGCCCGTCTAGCACGCGACTCTTCTGTGAGTTAAGGGTGAGTGTACCGTGAAGAGTTCGTTTCGGCTTGCACTTTTGTGTTATTCATCTGTTAGACTGACTCCGATGTTTTGGCCCCGTCTATTCCTCACGCTAGGTTCGATTGCTGCTGTATCGGCTGTTAGCGCGCAACAGATTACCGTCCAACCCGGCGATACGCTCTGGGATATCGCCAAGCGCTACGATGCCAGTGTCGACGACCTCATAATCGCAAACGGTCTCACCCGTACCGTTCTACGCCCCGGCGAAACCCTAAGAGTCCCGGTCACAACCTATACCGTGCGACGCGGCGATACGCTTTCGGGCATCGCTGCCAGTTTCGGTATGACCGAAGCCGATCTGCGGGTCCTCAACCAGATGAGCGGTTCGTCCATTCGTGCCGGTCAGACGCTGCTCATCAGGGACGCGTTTGACACCCCCGCACTTAACAGCACTTCAGGCGCTGCCGCTCGTGCAGACGCCTCTCGTGCAGACGCCTCGGCCCCCGAGTCCTACACCGTCCGTCCCGGCGATACGCTTTCGGGTGTCGCGGTTCGCTACGGTGTCGATATCAACGATCTGCGCCGCCTTAACGGTCTTGCGGGTTCGTCTATCCGTGTCGGACAGCGCCTCACCCTACGCGCTCCCGCAGGTAGCGCCCTCGCCCGGATCGACAGCTACACCGTCCGTCCGGGCGATACGCTGACCGATATCGCAGCGGTGTTCGGTACCACCACGACCGAGTTGCGAACGCTTAACGATCTGCGTGGCTCGATGATTCGGAGCGGCCAGGTGCTGCGGTTGCCGACCCCGTCGGCTCTAGCCGGCGCTATCGAGGCCGACACCACTGAGGCCGACACCACCGAAGCGCTCGTTGCCGCAGCGCCTGCTGCTGCATCCTCGCAAGAGGCGTCTGTAGACGCACCCGCCGATACGCCAGACGTGGTTGCCGAAGGTGCTAGCGACGTTGCTGCTGACGCTGTTGCTGACGATGCCGCCGAGGATAACGCCGCCACCGACATTGCTGTTGCCGATAACACTGCTTCTAGTGACGCTGTTGCCGATGACATTATTGCTGACGACTCTGTTGCCGAGAGCCTCGTCGACGTGTCTCGCGCTGCCGACGTGGTTGCAGAAGACGTTACGGCTGAGGTTGCCGACACGACGACCAACGCCGCTACTGACGATGCTGCTGAAGCTGGCACTGCCGAGGTTGTTGCTGCGGAGGACGTTGCCGACGTTGCGACCGAGGCGGCTGAAGACGTAGCGAGTGCCCCGCAACCTACCTATGTCGCCGCAACCAGCGTCGTAGTAAGCGGGGAAGAGACCCTTGCCGACCTCGCCGAGCGCTATCAGGTAAGCATCGACGCAATCGTCGCGCTAAACGGCTTTACCGGTATCGACCTACTCCCTGACGCGACCGTCGAGATCCCCTTTCCGGCCCAGATCATCACTCGGCCCGGCGACACCCTCGAAGGGCTCGCCGAGCGCTATCAGACGAGCGCCGAGGCGATCGTCGCGCACAACGGCTTTACCGGTACCGACCTGCTTCCTAACGCGGTCGTAAAGATTCCGGCGACACCCGAGTTTTACACCGTACAACCTGGCGATACCATCTCCGAAATCGCCGAAGCGCACGGCAAGACAATGGCCGAGCTGCGCACCCTGAACGGCCTCGCGAACAACACCATCCGTGCGGGTGACGCACTGCGGGTTCGCCGTCCGATCAGTGCGGCGGTCCTCGCGGGCGAGCTAGACAACACGCCGAGCGCTGCTACACCGGCCACGCCTGCCACACCCGCCGCCGAAGTCGTGGTCAAGCCGGGCGATACCCTCTGGGACCTCGCGCAGCGCTACGACACGACGATTGCCGCGCTTCAGGCCGAAAACAACCTGACGAGCAGCCGGCTCGTTCCGGGCACGGTCGTCCGCTTACCGTCGGGGTCGGACGCGCGCCCCGAACGCTACCGAGTGCAGCCGGGTGACACCCTCTACGACATCGCGGTCGCCTTCGAGATGTCGATCGACGATATCGTCGCGATCAACGATCTCGACGGGTCGCTCCTCCAGGTCGGCCAGGAAATCGCCCTAAGCACGACGACACCGCCCGCTGCGCTGTCGGTAACGGTGCGTCCAGGCGATAGCCTGTGGCTTATCGCTCGCGAACACGATGTAAGTGTTGGCGCACTGCGGGAGGTCAACGGTCTTAGTGCGACTACGCTGCAACCGGGTGACACGCTGACCATTCCGGGCCGTTACGCGGGTGTTAACGCTGCTGCGGACCAGGGCGGTTCGGCTGCTGCGACCATTACGGTCGGTCGGGGCGAGTCGCTGTGGCTGCTCGCGCGGCGCCACGGCACGTCGGTAACGGCGCTCATGGCGGCGAACAACCTGCGCAGCACCAACGTCTTTGTCGGCCAGCGTCTTCGCGTTGTGCCAGGCAACGAGCTGTCTCCTGCTGTCGCCGCGGCCCCGGCACCCGCTCCGGCACCCGCTCCGGCACCGCGCACCCAGGCGTCGATGGTGTGGCCGCTTAACGGCGCTGTGACCTCGCGCTTCGGCTACCGCCGTCTGCGGATTGCCGGCTCGAACTACCACACCGGTCTCGACCTCGACGGCAACACTGGCGACCCGATCTACTCGGCGACCTCCGGACGGGTCGTGTTTAGTGGTTGGCGCGGCGGCTACGGCAACCTCGTCATTGTGCGCAGCGGTAACCGCGAGTACTACTATGCACACGGTGCCGAGCGGCGAGTGTCGGCGGGCGATACCGTACAGGTCGGTCAGGTGATCGCGACAGTCGGTATTACCGGCACCACGACCGGCTCGCACCTGCACTTCGAGATTCGCGAAAGCGGGCGCCCGCTCGATCCGCTCCCGATCTTGCAGCAGCAAGCTAGCCGCCTCTAAGCGGGCAGTGTAGCGCCTTAGCTGCTAGACCTGTTAGACTTACAGACTATGAAGATTGACCTGCGTGCGTTACTCGAAGCAAAGTTCGGGTTTCGCACGTTTCGGGTTGGCCAACAGGCGATCGTCGAGGCGGCAGTGGCCGGGCGAGACATCCTCGGGGTGATGCCGACCGGGGCGGGCAAGTCGCTGACCTATCAGCTACCGGCCCTCGCGGCGGCGGGGCTGACCCTTGTTGTGAGCCCGCTTCTCGCGCTGATGAAAGACCAAGTCGACGCGTTGCAGCGCCGTGGTATTGCGGCGGCGGCACTTAACAGCAGTATGGACTACGCCGAGCAGCAGCAAACGCTCGCCGCGCTGCCCCGCCTCAAACTCTTCTATCTGTCTCCCGAACGCCTCAACCAGGCGGCGCTCCAGAACCGGCTCGCCGCGCTTACGATCGCCCGTGTCGTGGTCGACGAGGCGCACTGTATCTCCGAGTGGGGGCACGACTTTCGGCCTGACTACCGGACGATTGCGGCGAGCGCGCGGCGGCTCGGGCGTCCGCCGATCACGGCACTGACCGCGACGGCGACGCCCCGTGTCCGCGAGGATATTGCGGCGTCGCTTGGGCTTGCAGATCCGTTTCGGATCGTGACCGGCTTCGCCCGTCCGAACCTTAACTACCGCGTCTGGCCGGTTGCGGGGGCCGAAGCGAAACCGGAGCGCTTACGGCAGTTTCTGGAGACGCATACCGCACCCGGCATTATCTATACGGCGACGCGGCGCGAGACCGAGACGCTCGCCGCGCAGTGCCGTGCTTGGGGCTACCGGGCCGACGCCTATCACGGTGGACGCGACAAAGACGTAAAGCAACAGGTGCAGGAAGCGTTTTTGGCGGGGGGGCTCGAGCTCATCACCGCGACGAGCGCGTTCGGGATGGGGGTCGACAAACCCGACGTCCGCTTCGTGCTGCACTACCGGCTACCGGCGACCCTCGAGGCCTACTACCAGGAGGCGGGCCGCGCCGGGCGCGACGGGGCAGCGGCGGTCTGCACGCTGCTGTTCGACCCGCACGACCGCGACCTGCAGGCGCAGCTGATCGCCCGGGCGACGCCCTCGCCGCTCGATCTCAAACGGCTCTACCTCCAGCTTCGTAACGAGCAGGGTGGTACGCCGAGTGCTTCGCTACGCGACTTGGCGGCGGGGCTCGAGCTTAGTGTTGGGATGGTGGGCTCGAGCCTCAAGGAGCTGGCGCGCCAACAGATTATCGACTACCAACTCGACGCGGGGCGGCTAAGCGTACGGCTGCGTCCACCCTACGACCGCACCGTACCGACCTTCGCCGCCGCGGCGAACGAGCGCACCCGTCTGCGGCTCGAGCTACTCGACGAGATGCTCGGCTACGCCGCCGGAACGCACTGCCGAAGCCGCTACCTGCTCGCCTACTTCGGTAGCGACGCCGAGCGCGACGCCGCCTGCGGCTGCGACCGGTGCTGCCCAGAGACGAACCCGGCCCCTAACGCCGACGACCGGGCACTGCTCGCGGTCGCTGCAAAACGCCCGCCGAAGCTCGCCCGTCTGCCAGGGCGCCTCGCCTCCACCCGCCTTTCCGACTGGTCTGATACAACGGTGGTGGCGCTCGCGCGGCAGCTCGTTGCGGGGGGGTTGTTACGGCTCGAAGGGCAGCGGCTACACCTCACCGAGCGAGGCCGGGCGGCGCTGCACCGCCCGCTCGACACGCCCCCGAACAGGAAAGCCCCGAATGGGAAAGATAGTGCACGCACCGCCCGAGGCCGTGATGATACGATAACGCCCGCAACCGAACCCCAGGGGAGGCCCTAACCATGACGAAAACGATACGCAGCCGGTCTCTTCGCCGTATCACGAACAGACACACCACCCATAGGCGCACCACAAACGGGCGCACCACAAACAGGCGTACTACGAACAGAGAGGGTCAGAGATTTCTATGCGGCTAGTCGTTATCGGTGACATTCACACGCAAGCCGACAAGCTGTGGCGGATGCTTCGTCAGGCCGAGCTGATCAACGACGCCCGCAAGCCTACCGCCGCTCTGCACGACCCGAACGTGCGCCTCGTACTGCTAGGCGATCTGCTTCACGCCAAAAGCCGTGCCCGCTACTCGGCACTCGCCGATGTGCGCTACTACGACGAATACAACCCGAAGCACCTCGCCAAGGTCGAACGGGCTCAAGAAGCCTTTCTGCGCGACGTCAAGGCGCTTTGTGACAGCGTGCCTGCCGAGCAGATCAGCATCCTGATGGGGAACCACGACTACAACGCGGTCGTGCCCGAACAGGGGCCGCTACGCACCGATAACGTCGCCCACCTCGAGTGGAAACCGGGCTACGGCGGCGATCTCGCTCCGGACCTCCGCAGCTGGGTCGAGACTTGGCCCTACGAAGTGGTGATCGAAGGGATCCACCTCGCTCATGTCGGCCCGCTGCCCGAACACAACCGCTACGACAACAACTTCTATATCGAAAATAGGCGCCGCTGGATCTACGAAGAGCAAGATTTTTTAGGCCAAACTCCTTACCGGCTCGGCGTTTACGGCCATACGCCGGTGCGCGGCGGTCTGAACGTCGCCTCTAAGGGTCGGGCGATTCTGCTCGACACCAACGGCCACGGCGACGAATACGCCTACCTCGACATCGACATCGGCCCCGAAGACTACCGACTCCGGATGCGCGGCCTCTTTTTCGACGAACTGATCAGGCGCGACGAGCCGTAACCGCGCTCGGCTCGCCGTCGCTACCGTGTTCGAATCGTGTCTGAAGTGTCTAAAACAGCGCCCGGACGAGACTAAGTGGCGCTCACCGCTCGGCGCGACCGGCTGCGGCGACCTGGTGGCGGAGCCGCGTCCGGACAAAACTAGCGAAAGTTACCGAAGTCGACGCGGTTGACGGTGTTGCCGCTGCTAAAGTCGATCCGGTAGCTGCCGGACAGCTCGAGCGGAATCTGCGCCTCTAGCCAGTCGTTAAAAACGGCGGTGCGGGTGTAGACGCCGGGGCGCCCCGGGCGCGCACAGCCGTCGCCCCAGCTTACGACGCCGGCCTGAAGCCAGTCGCGCCGTGAGGCGTCGCGGACGATAAGCGGGCCGCCGCTGTCACCCTGACAGGCGTCGACCCCTCCTTCGGGGAGGCCGGCACAGATCATCTGCGGGGTAAGACGGGAGCCGTAAGCGGCGCGGCAGCTCGCGGTGCTGGTAATGGGCACGGCCGCCACCTGGAGTCGGCTGCTACCCGCGCTGCCCGCCTGAGTCTGGCCCCAGCCCGCAATGGTCGCGAGGGTGCTCGGTTGGGCGAGGGTGCTAAGGTCTGGCGACAGTACCGCGACGCGGGGCGCTAGGACACCGGTGTCTAGCTCGAGCAGGGCGAGGTCGTAGTCGAGCGTGACCGCCGAGTAGTTGGGGTGGATGATGGTGCGCCGCACCGGTAGCCGCTCGCCGCCGCTACGAAGGTTGTCGGTACCGACCAGAACGTGAAGGGTTTGGGGGTCGCTGGTCACGCAGTGCGCCGCTGTAAGCACCCAGCGCGCTGCGATGAGCGTACCGCCGCAAAAGTGGGCGGCCTCGTTGTCGTCGATGTTGCGCCGCAGCAGCCCCACCACAAACGGATAGTCGCCGAGGTCGCCGTCGCGGCCCCCGATGATCTGCAGCATGACGTCGCCGCGCGGGGCGATTTCGGCGTAGCTGTTACTCCAGCCGAGCGGAAGCCGCTGGGTGAGGGTGTAGCTGCGGTCGGTGTCGAGCCCTAAAAAGCTGTAGGTGCCGTTGCGGTCGCTGACGGTGCGGCGTTCGGAGGGCTCGAGCCGCCCGTTTTCGTTGTCGTCGAGAAAGACGGTAAACCCCTCGAGCCCCGTCTCGCTCGGGTCGCGCTGGTCGTTAAGGTTGCGGTCGTGCCAGATCCGCCCGTAGATCTGCCCGTCGCCCGTTGCGGTGCGGTAGCGGATCGTCTCCTGCTGCACCTGCCCCGAGGCGACTCGGGTGTGCACGACCTCGGCGACGTAGACCTCGCCGTTGTGGAGGATGTCGTGCGCGTAGACGACGTACTCGCCGGGCTCGAGCCCATTGAGGCGGAGGGTGCTGCGCGCCTCGTAGCCTTCGTAGATGCTGCTACTGCGGACACTAAGCCGGATAGCCGCGTCGGCGGGAGCGCCGTCGATGCTCAGCTCGAGCACCCCCGGTTCGGGTTCGTAGACCACGTCGACCCGCGCCACCCCGCTCGGCTCGACAAACACTTCGGTGCGGGCCGAACGCGCCTGGTAGCGCACCGTGCCGTTCGCGACCGGGTCGGCGACGACCGTGTAGTAGCCGCTCGCAAGACCGCTTAGCAGCGTCCCTTCGCTTAGGGTGCGCCGAAAGCCCGTGTCGTTGCTGACCTGCAGGTTCGCCCCGACCCCGTCCGGAAGCCCGCTGCTACTCACGAGGAGCCCGCCGCCCGGAACGTAAGCGGTGTAGCGGTAGACCACCTCGCTCTGCGTGATGCTGTTCGCGGCGACGAAAATAGACACCGACTCGGCGACGTAGAGCACCGTGCCGTCGAAGACGTCTTGCGGGGCTAGCGTGTAGGTGCCCGGTGTAAGCGACCGAAACGACGCGTAGGTGCCGGACATACGCTCGCCGAAGTTCTGGTTGTTGCTCACCACCACCTCGGCGGTTAGTTCGTCGGGTAGGCCTCGTACGACGACCTGGAGGTTTCCGGTCGCACTTATCGGTACACTGCTGTTTTGGCTGCACGCGCCTAGTACAAAAACGATAAGGACTGCAAGATATACTCCGTACGGAATGAGAAGAAAGCGTCTAGGCAGCATGGGGTAGCCTCCTGTTAGGGTGGTTGCTCGGTGTCGATTAGGCTCTCAATCCAGACGGGGTAGTAGGAGCGAGAATGCCGAACGGCAGCATAACTTATCATGTTAGGGCTTTGCAAAGGTTTTGTAAGCAACGCGTCGGTTTTGTAAGCAGGTCGTCTGAAAATCCGAAAAGACACGCAAAAGCTGTTTCGAGAAGAGACGAAACCTGCCCGTCGACCGATGCCGAAACTTATATTTATTTAAAAAATTGCTTTTTATTTCAGAATTACCCGAAACGTTCGTACTGTTCACGAGAAAGAAGAAAGGGGTAAAGACCGAAGGCAATATGAGAAAACCGTGCTGTTTGGATGAGGTTTGGTCGGCGGCATCGTGCCGGCGTCGCACACGGGACAACAACACGTCCTGAAAATTCACTTGAAAACACACTCACAGTTGTAAATGTATGAATACGCACTCGCTTGTCGAGACAGAGGTTCGCCTAGACAGACGTTCGCCGAGACACCTGCTGTTGAGACACTTGTTATCGAGACGCCTGTCAAAACGGACGCTGCGGCTGCCAAACGGTGCCGGCTGTGCTACGCTACCGACCATGTCGGTCGAAGTGTGTACCTACCGCGTTAGCCTCCGAGGTAAGACGATCGGGGGCCAGACGCTCCAAACCTACCAGGACGCCCGAGAGGTTCGTCTCGGAGCGCGGCTCGAGCTGTGGGGTAGCTGGGGCGAGCAGACGATTGTCCAGCAGAGCGAACTCGCCTATCCGTCGCTGCTAAGCCGCCGCTTTAGCGAAGAGACCCACGACCGGGGCGGCAAACGCCTGTTCGAGGTAAGCTTCGACGCCGAGGCGGGGCTCGTGCGCGCGTCGCGGGGTCCTAAAGACAGGGCCGAAATCCCCTACGTACGCGACTATCAGGATCCGCTCGGGCTGCTCTACCGGCTCCGGCAGCTTGCGGGCCCGGTAACCAAGGCCGCAACGGGCGCTGCAAGCGACACTACGAGCGACATCCGCATACCGATGCTCGGCAAAGATGTCGTGGTCGAGCGGCGCGGCGCCGCTAGCGCCGAAACCATGCTTGGCGAGGTGTCCGCCGAGCTGTTCGTGCTCTATCCGGGGGTGAGCTACGTCTATGTCGGGGTGCAGCCGCCCCACCCGATCGTTCGTATGGTGCAGCGCTTCGACCACCAGTTTCTAGACGTGTTACTCGTCAGAACCGAGCAGGAGGAGGGGGGGCTCGAGCCTACCCGCACACGCCGCCGTCAGAGCACCCGCCGCCGCCGTGCCAAGCGCCGCCGTGCCCGCTAGAGCGACCAGAACGCTACGCAGCGCGCTGTAACAGCCCTGCTGCGACACGTTCGGTCGAGCTGTAAACTCTTTCACAACGCTATCTTTTACAACCCTACAAGACTAATTTTTCACGCTCTTACCTACACCGCCGCGTTAACAATGGGGTAAGCATTTTGAGGCTCGTGCACCCTCGCACGAAGCCCCGCTTACGAGTGTAGGAGGAGTTTCTATTATGAAGACAAAGATGTACCGACGTGGCATCGTTGCGGTGATCTTGTTTTTGGCGTTAGCGGCGCTCGCCGCTTGCACATCGCTCGACGACAAGTTTAACAGCACCGAGCTAGCCTCTGCCGAAATCGGCCTAGAAGGCGGTACGGTCACCGCCGACGTCCCGGACGGCGTCGTAGAGATAACCGTTCCGGCCAACGCCCTGTCGACGCCGAGCCGCGTCAGTATTTCGCGGGTGCTCGACGCGCTCAGCTTTCCGAGCGGCCTCGACCAGTTCGGCGACGCCTACCTCTTCTCGCAGATCTGCTTGCGGGTCGGCGACGGGGCGACCGTGTCGGTCTCGCTACCCTTTAACCCTAACAACTTACCGCCCGGTGTTGGCACTGACGACCTCGTACTGGTCAGCTTTCCGAACAACGAGAGTGCCGGACAGCAGATTTCGAGCACCGTTTCGGGCAACACCATCCGGGGCGATATCAGCTCGTTGTGTGAAGCGCTCGCGATCGGTGTGCCGAGCGACGGTGGGCCGGGCGGGTCGAACGTGATCACCTTCTTCCGCGCCAACCCTCCGACACTGCTCCGCGGCGACAGCTCGACGCTCGCCTGGGAAGTCGACGTTCCGGCGGGCGGCGATTTCGACATCTCGATTACGCCCAACATCGGTACGGTCGCCCGCGCCGACCAGACCACGATAGCGCCCGAGGTGACGACCTCGTACACGCTCGAAGTAAGCGGCAGCGGCGTATCGGCGCGTTCCGAACTCGTCGTCGAGGTGCCCCCGGCGGTCGGCGACATCAGCCCGCAACCGCTCGAACTCACCGCGACGGCAGGGCACGAACGGCTCGAGCACCACGACCGGCACCGTCAGCTTTGGCAACGTCGGCGGCGCCGACACCACGCTCAACTACTCGGTGCGGAGTGTAGGCACCCAGCCGGGCGTGCTCAACATCGTTTCCGGACAGACCGGTAGCGTCGCGGCAGGCGCGACCCAAGAGGTCGAGTTCGAGCTGACCTGCGGTAGTGCGCCGGTCGATTCGACCGCAGTCTTCGTCATCGACGGTACCGACACCCCCTTCGACGGCGAAATTCGGGTCGACTACGTCTGCCTCGAGCCCCCCGGCATGCTTAACCTGACCGTGACCGGCCTACCGGCAGGCGCGAGCACCACGGTCGACGTCATCGGCGCCTCTACGACGAACACCGTAACCTTCGACGACTTCGTCAACGAGACGCAGACCCAAACAGTCATGTTACGGCCCGGCAGCTACGACCTCGCACCGCAGCGCACCATAACTGTCGGCGGCACAACCTACGAATCACGGCAGAGCGGCGTGCAGGTCAACATCGCCTCCGAACAGATGGCGCAGGTGCTGATCGAGTACGCGCCCGTACCCTAGCCGCGCGAGCGTCCGGGGGTAGCAACCACACAATCCGAGAGCCCATCGGTCGCGGTAGCACTGATGGGCTTCTCTTCTAGTTGACGCCGCTACGCCCGACCCCCCGGCACCCGGTCGGGCTGCGGTTCGAGCGGGTAAACACGACATGCGAACGCTACGAGCACAGCACGAGTTACGAGTACATCACGAGTACACACGCCACGAAGGAGGCCAACGTTGTGACGACCGACCCTGTCAAAACACACGATGTCAAAACACACGATGTCAACTTGCATGACGTCAACCTGCACAAACGCTTACGCGCTGCCGCACTGCTGCTCGTAGCCCTGCTGCTCGCTGCCTGCACCTCGCTCGACCGCGTCAACTTCGAGGTGATCGCCTCGGAGGAGATCGACGAGGCGGGCGGAACCATCAGTGTCGTCCGGCAAGACGGCCTAGACGCCGGGCGCACCGTGTCGCTCGTGATTCCAGCCAACGCCCTGACCGGCAGAACCACCATCGAGATAGGGGTGGTGACCGATGAGCTCGAGCCCCCCCTCGGTATCGACATCGTCAGCGATGTCTACTACTTTGGCCCGAAATGTCTGCGCCCCGACGCGAGCGTGACCGCGATCCTGCCCTACCGCCCCGACGTGCTGACCGGCGGACGGAGTGTCGACGACCTGCGGCTGCTCAAGTTTAACAAGGGAGCGTGGTCGGAGCTCGCGAGCCGTATCGACCAGAACAACGAGACGATCCAGGGCGAACTCGACCGGATGTGTATCCTCGCAGTCGGCCTGTTGCAGGGCGGCACCGCGCCCCGTTCGCCGGTCATTACCGAGTTTCGCGCTACGCCCCCCGAAATCGTGCGGGGTAACAGCAGCATGCTAAGCTGGTCGGTTAGCGGCCCCGCCGACCTAAGCGTAACCATCTCGCCCGGCATCGGCGCGGTCGCGACGAGCGGTAGCCGCGAGGTATCGCCCGGTGACACGACCACCTACACGCTCAGTGCGAGCAACGCCAGCTTTCTGGTCAGCCAGTCATTAGACGTAGTGGTGCGCGACCCCGCCGGCGAGATCGGCAACGTCCGCCCGAACCCGCTGCTGCTGCCCGACGTCTCCTTCGGCGAGACGTCGACCGGTAGCTTTAGCTTCGACAACATCGGCGGGACGCCGCTCGACTTTACCGTGACCACCGGCGCGTCCTGGCTAACGGTGCTCGACCCGGCCCGGGCCGGCGAAGTGACCGGCACGCTCGCACCGGGTGCGACCCAGACCATCGACGTCGAGGGGGTGTGTAGCGAAGCGGGAACGCGCGAAGCGACCGTCGTAATCGCGGGTGCCGGTACCGCGTCGGTAACGCTAGAAGTCCGGCTGGTCTGCGGCGCACTGCCCGCCCCTCGGATCGGCGCCCCGACACCTAATCCGCTCGAATTCGCTCCGGCGCTCGTCGGCGACCCCGCCCAGACCCAGACTGTCGGCTTCGAAAACACCGGCAACGCCCCGCTCGACTTTGTGGTCGAAGAGGACGCCGCGTGGCTCGAGCCCACCCCCGCCAGCGGCCAAGTCGCTGCCGGCACGACCCAAACCATCGACCTCGCCGCGACCTGCACCCAGGCCGGCGAGCTTAGCGCGACCGTCATCATCCGCGAGGTAAACGACGCGGTCGCTTCGCAGACCTTTCGGGTCGTACTGCCCTGCAACGAACCGCCCGCGATCAGCGAGCTGTTTACCAGCCCGACCCCGCTTAGCTTCGAGACGTTTGTCGGTAACAGCCTAGACGGTTCGGTCGGCTTTACCAACGTCGGAGGCGCCGAGCTAAGCTTCGACGTCACCGAAACCCCGGACGACGCGGACTGGCTCGAGCTCACCCCGCCCACCAGCGGCAGCCTCGCGCCGTCGCAGAGCCAGCTCAGTGAATTTAGCGTGACCTGTCTGGCGATCGGCGAGTTTAGCGCTACGCTTAGCGTGACGTCGAACGACCCCGTCACCCCGACCCGCACCGCGCCGGTCACCCTGACCTGCACCGAACCGCCCGACATCAGCGACCCCGACCCGGCCAGCCTCGACTTTACGGTCATGGCGGGCGAGTCCGACCAGGCGAGCTTTAGCTTCGAAAACGTAGGCGGCTCGGCGCTGACCTTCTCGCTCCAGGAAGCGGCGCCGTGGCTGAGCGTCCTGACCCCGAACGAGGGGACGTTAGAACCGGGCTCGAGCACCGTAGTCGACCTCGACGTGACCTGCCCGGCCCTAACCCAGCCGCGCGACTTTAGCACCACCCTCTCGGTCGTGTCGAACGACCCCGACGAAGCGGTCAAAAACGTCGCGGTCACCCTGTCCTGCACGCTGCCACCCGGCATGTTGGAGCTTACCGTGAGCGGCCTTCCGGACGGTGCGAGCGTTACGGTCGACATCCTCGGCGGGCCGCGCGACAGCGCCCAGACGGTGGTCTTCGACGACTTCGCGAGCGGCCCCCAGATGCAGATGTTAGACCTCGCTCCGGGTGTCTACGACCTCGGCCCCGAACGTGGGGTTAATGTCGGCGGCGTGATCTACGACCCGCGCCAGACCGGCGTGCAGGTCAGCATTATCTCCGAACAGGTCACCTCGGTAGAAATCGAGTACGCGCCGCGTGAGGCGGCGACCCCCTAGCCCGGCACCCTGGCACCCGACACCTCGGCCCTCGCCTCGGCCTGCACACTCCCGTATACTTAGAGGGTTATGGCTGACATCGACACCACTCCCCGCCCGGCGGCTGATCCTAGCGTCGGGCGGGCCAACCAACCTAAAACGCGTGCGCTCACCGGAATCCAACCGTCCGGTGGGCTTCATATTGGCAACTATCTGGGCGCGGTCAAGAACTGGGTGCGGATGAGCCACACCCACGACATGCTGACCTGCATCGTCGACTACCACGCACTGACCGGCCCGGTCGACCCGGCACAGCTGCAACAGCGGACCTTCGAGATGGCGGTCGCGGTGCTGTCGGCAGGGCTCGAGCCAGACCGCGCCACCCTGTTTGTCCAGTCGCAGGTGCCCGAAGTGACCGAGTTGACCTGGATCTACCTGACCATGACGCCCCTAGGCGACCTCGAGCGGATGACCCAGTACAAAGACAAAGCCGCCCGCCAGCAGTCGATCCTGTCGGGGCTGCTCACCTACCCGGTCTTGCAGGCTGCCGACATCCTGATCTACAAGGCGGCGGCGGTGCCGGTCGGCGAAGACCAGATCCAGCACATCGAACTCACCCGCGAGATCGCCCGGCGCTTTAACCAGACCTTCGGCGACACCTTCCCCGAACCTAAAGCGGTCGTCCCCGAACTCGGCGGGCGGATTCGCGGCCTCGACGGCAAGGCCAAGATGTCGAAAAGTATCGGCAACACCATCGAACTGCTCGAAGCTCCGGACAGCGCCTGGAACAAGCTGCGCACCGCCATGACCGACCCGGCCCGGCTGCGGCGTAGCGACCCCGGCGACCCGCACCAGTGCAATATCTATAACCTGCACCGCAACTTTAGCGGCCCGGATCTAAGCGAGACGGTCGAGGTAGAGTGTGCTCGAGCCGGTATCGGCTGCACCGACTGCAAAGCCTGGCTGTTCGAGAGTATGGAGCGCGAACTCGCCCCGATCCGCGAGCGGGCCGCCGAACTCAACGCCAAGCCCGCCGAGGTTCACGAGATTTTAGCGGCGGGCGCCGCGAGAGCGCGACAGATCGCCCGTACGACCCTCGACGAAGTCCGTGACAAGATCGGTTTTTATCGTCCCTAACACGCCGCATACTCCTCCGCCCGCCCGCTCTGACCGACGCTCGGGCGCGCGGCTGCTGTTTCTGTTTCTGGACGGGGTCGGTTTAGGGCCGGTCGACGACACCAGCAATCCGTTCGCTGCCGCCCCGACGCCTACCCTGCAGCGGCTGTTGGGGGCACCGCTAAGCGACGCGGCAGAACCGGCCTCGCTCGGCGACAGCTTCGGGGACGGCATCTTTCGTCACCTCGACGCGACCCTCGGTGTAGCGGGCCTACCGCAGTCGGCGACCGGCCAGACGGCGCTGCTGACCGGCGACAATGCGGCGCTACGGATGGGGCGTCACTACGGCCCGTGGCCCGGCCCGACCCTCAAGCGCTACCTCGACCGGGGCTCGCTCTTTAGCGAGGTCGGCGCGGCGCACGGCTGCTTCGCCAACGTTTATCCGCCCGGCTACTTCGCGGCGCTCCGTTCGGGCAAGCAGAAGGTCAACGTACCGGTCTACGCCGCCCAAGCCGCTGGTTGGCGACTCCGCGACCTGGGCGACTACCGCCGCGAGCGGGCGCTTCCCGCCGACCTGACCGGGCGCTTTTTTTACGACTACGACCCGTCGCTACCGCTCTACCGCCCCGAACAGACCGGAGCGATCCTCGCCGATCTCGCCCGCGACCACACCCTGACCTTTTTCGACTTCTGGCAGAGCGACAGTGTCGGTCACCGGGGCAGCTACGACGACGCGCTCGACCTTGTCGCTCGGCTCGACGCGTTTTTGGCGGGTCTGCTCGGCGCCCGCGGCGACGTTACGCTGCTCGTCACCTCCGACCACGGCAACCTCGAAGACAAGACGGACAAACGTCACACCAGAAACCGGGTACCGCTTATCGTGCTCGGCCCGGGTGCGGCGGCGTTTGCAGAGGCTATGCGTATCGAAGACGTCGCGCCTGCCATCCGGCGGCTGCTATTCGAAACCGAAAACACCGCATAGGGGAGAGGTACGCCGGCAGAGGCGACCTGCCGCCCGACAGACCACGCGACGATTTCGGGTGATTTGGATGACCTGGAGACGTCGTTATACCATCCCGACTTGTCTATGTCACCATTTGTGCTGGTACTACTCATCGGAATCGTAGGGTGCGCCATGCGCACCGCACTTGCCACCAGCACCCTTATCCTATTCGCCACAACGAGTGCGCCGCAGAGTGCTTTCTGTCCAGTAAGATTAATGTGACATACAGAAATCAGCTCAGTATTATATCTACTGGCTCATCCAGCCTAAAACGGTGCGCGAACGAGATGGCGTGCTAATGCGTTTTCAGCGTTCCACACGGAAATTCCGTGAATCAAGAAGATGTCTCCAGCGCACCCTTTTAGAGTAGACGGCTCACTACGTTTCGTCGTCCGCGTCGATAAAGATAGCGATTTCAGATGATGCTGCAACCACCACGTTCGACGGATATCGGCGGTGACGCTTTATGCGGAGCGACGTTTCGTGGGACTGCTCGTGGGACTGCCACGTCTGGCTAAGCTGTAGGGTCGTCGTCCGGAGCGGAACCGAGAGAGCGCTGTTTTCGATCAGCGTGCGGCACGACTTCGGCCTGTTCGGCGGCGATAATCCTTAGAAACGCCTCGACCACTTCGGGGTCGAACTTGCTACCGGACAGACGGCGTAGTTCGTCGACGGCGTCGCTGCACGGCCAGGCTGCTTTGTAGGGGCGCACTGTGGTGAGCGCGTCGAACACGTCGACCACGGCGACGATTCGGCCTTCGAGCGGGATGGCGTCGCCGGCGATACCGCGCGGGTAGCCGCTACCGTCGAACGCTTCGTGATGGGTGAGGGCGATCGTTTTGGAGAGCTCGAGCAGCTTCGAACGGCTGCGCGACAGCAGCTTGGCGCCGATGATGGTGTGCGACTTCATCACCTCGTACTCTTCGGTGCTGAGCGGCCCCTTTTTAAGGAGGATAGAGTCGGGGATGCCGATCTTGCCGAGGTCGTGTAGCCGAGCGGCGCGGTGGATGGCGGCGACGCGCTGCGGCGCTAGGCCGAGTTCGGCGGCGACCTTCGCGGAGCGTTTGCCGACCCGTACGGTGTGTTGGCCGGTCGTGTCGTCGCGGTAGTCGGCGGCCCAGCCGAGCCGGGTCAGCACCTCGTTCTGAGCGGCGAGAAGGTCGGCGGTCCGTTTGGCGACCTCGTGTTCGAGCGTCGCGTTAAGGTGGCGGTAACGGAGGTGGAGCGAGCGGGTTTTAAGCAGGTTGTCGATCCGGAGCCGCAACTCCTGCAGGTCGAACGGTTTGTGGACGAAGTCGTGTGCGCCCAAGGCGAGGGCCTTGCGTTTGGACTCGGTGTCGCTTAGCGCGGTAATGACGAGCACTGGGCGGTAGTCGTCGTCGTCGACGATGGTGCCGAGCTGTTCGAGGATGTCGAAACCGGTCACGCGCGGCATCATCAGGTCGAGGATAAGCAGGTCGGGAGCGTAGGCGGCGTAGAGGTCGAGCGCCTCTTCGGGTTCGGTCGTCGCGTAGAGGTTGCTGTAGCCGCTACCGCGTAGCAGCCGGGTGAACAGCTCGACGTTGGCGAGGCTATCGTCGACGATGAGGATAACGGCGTCTTTAGCAGGAGGGAGCGGTGACACGCTAGGCGCTCGGAAGGAGGGCGCGGAGTGTGGGGACGAGTTCGGCAATCTCGAACGGTTTGTTGATGAAGGCTCGAGCCCCCCCCGCCAGCGCCGCCCGTTCGGTGTCGGCGGCGGCGTCGGCACTAAGCACCACCACCGGAATGTCTCGGGTCTGCGCGTCGTGCTGGAGCTGGGCGAGCACCGCGCTGCCGCTTAGGTCGGGGAGGTGCAGGTCTAGCAACACGAGGTCGGGGCGGTGTTGACGGGCTAGCTCGAGCCCCAACTGTCCCTGCATCGCCGTTATGACCCGCACCCCGTGTTGGTCGGCGAGCAGGTGCAGCATCAGCTCTAGGTTGACGAGGTTGTCTTCGATATAGAGTACCGTGCGGCCCCGGCCCCACTGTTCGGCCTGGCCACGCGCGTCGTCGTCTTCGGCTTCAGCAACTGGTGCTGCGTGCGCCGCGGCGGGAAGTTCGAGTGTAAAGCGGCTGCCGAGACCGGGCCGACTCGTCACGGTAATGGCGCCCCCCATCATCGCCGCGAGCCGCTGGCTCAGTGCGAGCCCGAGCCCCGACCCCTCAGTCGTACTCTGCTCGGCGCCGAGACGGTCGAACGGGGTAAACAGACGCGCCTGCTGGGCCGGGCTTAGCCCGGGACCGCTGTCGATAATGTGCAGACACCAGCGTGCGAGCTGTCCCTGGGGGCCGTAGTGCGGCGTCGTCCGGATCCAGACCTGACCGCCGGGCCGGTTGTACTTGACCGCGTTTGAGAGCAGGTTTAAGACGATCTGCTTGAGCCGCTGCTGGTCGGCGCGCACTACTACGTCGGCGCCGGGTGCGGGCCATAGCGCGACCGCGCGGTCGTGGGCGCTCGGGCCGATCAGGGCGATCGCGTCGCCGAGTACGCCGCTTGTCGACACGGGCTCGAGCGACAGGCTAAGGTGCCCCGACTCGATCTTGGCGATATCTAACACCTCGTCGATAAGGGCGAGCAGATGTTTGCCGGCGTTGTAGATGTGCCGAACGCGCCGCTGCTGTTTGTCGCTCAGGTCGTCTTTGCGTAGCAGCTGCGCGAAGCCGTTCACGGCGTTAAGCGGGGTGCGGAGTTCGTGGCTCATCCGCGACAGAAACTCGCTTTTGGCGCGGTTGGCGACGTCGGCGCGGCGGGTCGCTTCGGCGAGGGCGCGGGCCTGCGCTTCGAGTGCCTCGTTCTGTTCGAGCATTGCGACCTGGGCGTTGCGAAGTTCGCGCTCGACCATTTTCTGTCTAGAGATGTCGAGGAGCACCGTGGTCTGAAACATCTCGCCGTCCTGGGGCAGTGCGACGGCGGTGCAGAGCGTCGGCAGCAGCGCGCCGCCGCGCAGCCGAAGCGGAACCTCGTCGTGGAGGCTGCCGTGGTGCTCGAGCCTGCGGCGGTGGGTGCCGAGCAGAGACCTGGAGTAGTAGAGGTCGGCGAGGCTCAGCTCGGCGAGTTCGGCGGCGCTGTAGCCGAGCACCTCCTGGGCGTTGCGGTTCCAGCGAACGAGTCGGCCCCGGGCGTCGCTGAGCAGAAACATCCCCGGCAGGCTGTTGACGAGCGCTTCGGCGAAGTCGCGCGCCCTCTTCTCGTCGATTTCGGCGCGTTTGCGCTCGGTCATGTCGCGTCCGGTAAAGATCGCGCCGAGCACCTCACCGGTCGGTGCGATGACCGGATCGAGGCGGACGTCGGTCCAGTTTTCGCCGTTGCCGTGGTCGATATAGCGTTCGGCCCTTAACGACTGGCCCTGCAGCGCGAGCCAGAGGTCGGCGCCGAACCCGCCGCCGTCGGGCTGCCCGGTAAACTCGGCGAGTGTCATGTTCGCCGCGACCGGATGTCCGAAGATGACCTGAGCACACGCCCGCGCGACAGGGTTCAGGGTTAGCAGCGTCGCGTCGGTGTCGAACAGCATGACCGCGTCCTGGCTGTTCTCGAAGATCGCCTGGAGGTGCGTGGTCGGCGGCGTCTGGGCCGGGCTAGGGCGCCGAAAGCGCCACAGATGTCCGACACCCGGCACGTACTGGTAGTCACAGTGGAGCGTGCCGCCCCGTTTGAGCGGCCAGGCCATCCTGTCTGCTGTCCCGCCTGCTGCCCCGTCCGCCGTGCTACGCTCGCCGATCGTCGTGAGGAGTGCGGCGGCGAAGCCGTCAGCGTAGCGCACCGTCTGGTCGCTGCGGGCGAGCAGTTCGTGGAGGCTCGAGCCCCGCAGCGTTTCGGGGTCGGCGTCGATGCCGAGGATACCGAGGCAGGTCGGGGTGACGGTTTCGATGTTCTGGTCGTCGCCGACAACGAGCAGACCGTCGCCGAACCCCTCGAGCAGTGTGCCTAGTGGGATCGTCGCGTCCTGTACTGTCGCGTTCTGTACTATCGCGCTCGTGCGGGGCGCATCGCCACCCTCGCGACCGGGGTTGGGGCCGGAGGACGAGGGGCCGGCTCGAGCGGTACCGTCACCCGCTGCGTCTCGGCTAACGTCGTCGACACCCTGGTTAGCGTTGTGGCTAGACGTCCCTGCTGGTGTCGCGGTGTCGGCGAGGACGAGCCCCACCTGCTTCGCGGTGTCGGTTGGCGAGTGAACGGTCGGCGGGTGAACGGTCGGCATGACGAAGCCGCACTGCCGAGGGCGCAGACCGCGCCAGGCGAGGATCGCGACAAGGACGATCACGCTCGCCACGAACACGCTTGACACAAGCACGTAGGGTTGTGCCGCACCGAACGCCGCACCGAACGATGTAGCGCCGTCGGCGCCTAGTAGCACCGGCAGATAGCTCGAGCTTAACGCGGTAAGGTCGTCCATAGGGCTTCCGTTTCTGCTAAGGCTGCGCATCTTCTGCTAGGGCTGCGCGTCGGTCGGGTCGAATGTCGGAGAGTGCGGGCGGTGGCCTAGAGCCTGTCATTCGTCGTGTTTTCGGTTCGACTTGGACGCGGTTCTACCTAGATGCGGTGCCGCCACGTTGTAGCCGTAATCGCTGTAGCCGTATTGTTTAGCGGTTGCTGTGTCCGCTCGTAACGGATCGGTAACGGTGGACCGCAACAAAAGCACTGTTGCAGTGCGATCACAATTACGGCACGGTCACAGTACAATCACAGGGCGATCGCGGCGCGACGAACGACCCGCCAACAACGATTATGATAGCGGCAGACAGCAATCGATCCCATCAGTAGTTATACACTTTTTTTGCGAGGTTCGTGTAGACCTTTTGTAAATGTTTTGTAAGCGCTGGGCCGAGTCTGCATAGCCTGGCGCTTAGGGGGTGTTAGCCCTGCGGACGACAGCGGAAGAGGTAGCCGACACCGCGCACCGAGTGGATAAAGGACGGGGTCTGCGGGTCGTCGCGGAGCTTTTTGCGTAGCGAAGCGATAGCGACGTCGACCACGCGCTCGGTACCCCCAAAGGTGCGGCCCCACACGTCGCGCAGCAGATGTTCGCGGCTAAAGACCGCGTCGGGTTGACGGGCGAGGGTAAGGAGCAGCTCGTATTCGAGTTTGGTAAGCTCGAGCGGTTCGCCCGCTAGCGTCACGCTCCGTTCGCGGGTTCGCACGATAAGCCCGTCGCAGCCGACCACTTCGCCGAGCCCCGCGCGCCGCAGCAGCGCTGTAATCCGGGCGCCGAGTTCGTCTAGGTCGTAGGGTTTGGTGATGTAGTCGTCGGCGCCGGTGTCAAAGCCTGCGAGCTTGTCGTGGGTGGCCGAGAGTGCGCTCGCCATAAGGATCGGCAGGGCCGGATAGGCGGCGCGGATGTTGCGGGCGAGCTCGAGCCCACTCTGTCCCGGCAACATAATGTCTAGAATCACGAGCTCTGCTCGGGACACGTGCGGCATCCCCTCACGCCCACTCGCGGCGAGAACGACCTTGTGCCCCTGGTCGGACAGAGCGTCTTCGAGCAGTTCGCGGCTTGCCAAATCGTCTTCGATAACTAGAATAACGGCCATAGTGACGCCCCAAGTCGTAGTGTTCGAGTCGTAGTGTTCGAGGGCATATCTGCAAAACATACCCGAATGGTTGTAAAAAAGAGGACTGCACCATTCTGCGCGCGCGTCGTCGGAAGGACGGTAACACACAAGATTAGCACAGCCCGCATAAAGCAGTGATAGTGCTAAGGCGGAAGACGCGGAATGCGACAAGCGACGGTCTGTTCGACGGTCTGTTCGACGGTTCGTTTTCGGTCGCGCCTAGCGGGGCGCTGCGGTAGGCTAGCAGCTTATGAGCTATCCGAGTTTCGAGCTGCTTCAGTCGGTGCACGACGAATTCGCCCGCACCCTTATCGAACACCACCCCATGGACACCGCGCGGGTACTCGAACGGCTCGAGCCCCGCAGTGCCCGCGCCGTCTTGCAGACCCTCGACGAAAGCTACCAGGCGCAGACGCTCGAAGGGTTTTCGCCCGACTTCGCGGCGCGGGTACTCTTAGAGCTCGAGCCCACAGAGCGGCTCGAGCTCGTCCGCGAACTGCCCTCCGAGGTCGCCGTCGATATCTTCGACTACCTCCCCGAACGCGAAGTCGACACGCTGCTCGAAGCGCTGCCGAGCCTGCACGCCGAAGAGCTCGAAACGCTCGGCGACTACGAAGACGAGACCGCCGGCAGCATTATGTCGCCCGAATTTGTGTCGCTCCGCATCGGCGCGACCGTCGCCGACGCTCTGACCCGCCTCCGGCGCCTCGCTCTGATCGGCCAGAACGTGACCTACGTTTATGTGGTCGAACAGGAGGTGCTGCGCGGCGTGCTGATGATGCGCGACCTGGTGCTTAACCCGCCCGAAACCCCGCTCGCCGACATCATGATCAAAAACGTGGTGCGCGTCTATACGAGCGACGATCTCGGCGACGTCGCCGACCTGCTCCGGGAGCGGCAGCTGTTGGCGGTGCCGGTCGTGGACGACAGCGAACGGGTGCAGGGCGTGGTGCTCGCGACCCAGCTCGTAAGCGAGCTGCAAGAAGAGGGTTTCGAAGACGCCCAGAAGATGTTCGGTGCCGGTTCCGACGAACACGCTTCGTCGACGCCGTTTTTCGCGATTCGCAAGCGTCTGCCGTGGCTCAACGTCAACCTCGTCACCGCGTTTCTGGCCGCGGCGACCGTCGGTGCGTTTGAAGGGGTCATCGCGCAGATCACGATTCTAGCGGCGTTCCTACCCGTGGTCGCCGGGCAGGGCGGGAACGCCGGGGCGCAGGCGCTCGCGGTGATGCTCCGTTCGCTCGCCTTCGAAGAGGTCGATATCGGCAAGCCGCGCCGCGTCCTTTCTAAAGAGGCTTTCGTCGGCCTCGTCAACGGTTTGCAGACCGGTCTGGTCGCGGGGGTGGCAGCGGCGCTGTTTAGCGGCAACGTCGCGCTCGGACTGGTGATCTTCGCCGCGATGACCGTCAACCTTGTGGTTGCTGGGGTGGCTGGTGCGGCGATCCCGCTGGTGATGGAGCGGCTCGGCCAGGATCCGGCGCAGTCGTCTAACATCATTCTGACCACCATCACCGACGTCTTCGGCTTCGCGTCGTTTCTCGGCCTCGCGGTACTCGCCCGCGACTACCTGATCGCCTAAGCCGCGTCCCCGAAGCACCCGGCGGGCGTCTTTCTTGCCAACCCCGTCTCGCCGAGCCGTTCTTAGGAGTAGTGTCGAGTCTGGTCAGGACAAGCGTAGGTAACAGAGTAGTACGCGTGTGCCTATGCACGCTTTGTTGCGAGGCGTACACTGTGTCTTGCCGGGGGGCAGTGGGGTTGCGAGACGAACACACGCTCGGGCCGTGACAACCGCGCGACTGCGCGACCGCGCCCGAGAGCTCGTGAGTTCGAAACAACCCTGGGGGATAAACCGGCAGCGTAAACAGGTCACACGCCCGTTTCCAACCGCGACAACGCGGGAGACGGGCGTTCCTGTTGTGGTGTTGTTGTGATGTAGAAAGGGCTCGAGCCCCCACATCTTCAGGACATCTTTAGAAAAGCTCTCCAGAACAGCCCGTTCGGTGCAGCCCGCTTGCCGCAGAATGACCTCGACGGGTTACTGCACCAGACGACAAAGCCGCCGTTACTGCCAGCGGTCCCAGGGCTCGAGCCCTCCCCCCAACCACCGCGAACGGACCTCGCCGATCAGAAACAGACTCCCCGCGACCACCACGCAGCCCTCGGCGGGCGTTTCCCGGAGCGCGGTCGTTAGGGCGTCGTCTAAACTCGCCGCGACATAGGGTTCATAGGATTCGTTCCAGAGCACCGCGAGTTCGTCGGGCGGCGTCGCCCGGGGCTCTTTTCGGCGCGGGTGACGATAACGCGCGACACGACCGGTTCGAGTGCGGCCACGATACCGGCGTGGTCTTTCGTCTGTGACGCGCCAAACACCAGGGTGACCGGTCCACAGTCTAGGGCGGTGAGGGTGTCGGCGAGGGCCGCCGCCCCTGCCGGGTTGTGCGCCCCGTCTAAAAGCACGTTTTTGCCCTGAACACTCAGACGCTCGAGCCGGCCCGGATGACGAGCGTCGCTCGCGCCCTGTTTGATCGCCTCGTCCGCGACGCCGAGCGACTGGGCGGCGACCGCGGCGAGCGCGACGTTACGCGTCTGGTGCTGGCCGAGCCAGGGCGAGCGGACGCTAAGCGGGCCGTGGGGGCTGTCGATCTCTACAGCGACGCCGTTCCATCCCAAGTCCTGGCCGGTTATCGTCATCTCTTCTCCTAAACACCAGAGGGGGACGTCTTGGGCTCGCGCGAGGTCGCGTAAGACGGTGCGGGCGTCGCCGGTCGCGCCGGTCAGGCAGCGCCGTTCGGGCCGCATGATGCCCGCTTTCTCGCTAGCGATCGCCGTTTCGGTGTCGCCTAAGATCTCGGTGTGGTCGAGCGAGATGTTGGTGATGATGCTGAGGCGCGGTTCTAGAGCGTTAGTCGAGTCGAAGCGACCGCCGAGCCCGACCTCCATCACGGCGATGTCGGTGTCGGCTTCGGCGAACAGCCAGCAGGCGAGTGCGGTGGTGATCTCGAAGAAGGTCGCACCGGCGTTTTCGGCGGCAGGGCGGAGGTGCTCGAGCCCCCGCACAAGCACCTCGTCGCTCGGATAACGGCCATCGATCATAAATCGTTCGGCAAAGTGGCTGAGGTGCGGGCTGGTAAACACCGCACTGCTGCGCCCCGCCGCCCGAATCATGCTGCCGAGGGCGGCGGCGGTGCTCCCCTTGCCGTTGGTACCGCCGACGAGCACGGCGTCAAAGCGGCGCTGCGGGTCGCCGAGCGCCGTAAGGAGCGCCCGAACCCGCGTTAGGCCCGGTTTCTGACCGAAGCGCTGCCGCGCGAACAGCCAGTCGAGATGGGCGCGCAGGACGGGGTTTTCGAGATAGGTGGGTGCTTTTGTGTCGGTCACGGCACCATCTCCGTAACGGCTGTCTCGGTAACGGTTGTTTTAGTAATGACGGTGCGGGTGATCAACATCCGGACAGCGGTCTTCGAGACGATGGCTGCCGGGGTCGCGGCTACAATTATCATAACAAAATCGTCATAAGCAGTCTAGAAATCGTCATAGACAGTTTAGTGAGTGGAGCGCGGCTAAAACTGCTCGTCGACGCTGTGCAGCAGCGCGGCGTCGCGGTCGTCGCCGGGGTTGTGATGACGTTCGACGATTTCGGCTATCCGTTCACTACCGCCGACCGCGCGGATCATCGCGGCGCCGTAACGGCTGTGGTGACGGTACAGTTGCCAGACGCCGCGCAGACCGTCCAGACGGGGTTCTGCGGGAACGTGCCGGGGCGCCCAGAGGTGGGCGGCGATACGCGACACCGCGCTGTAGCCCGCGGCGCTCTTGCCGACGTCGTGGAGCAGAGCCGCGCCGATCAGTTCGGAAGACGCTTCAGGATAGCTTTCGGCGAGCGTCTTAGCGACCAGACAGGCGTGATAGCGGTCTCGCACGTCCATGTCGAGATAGAGGCGGTATTCGGGCCAGCGCAGCGAACCGCGCGCGAACGAGTCGTCGGGCGCGACAAGTGTCGGGATAAAGGCCGTCAGACTGCGCCAGGCGGCGTTTTTGACGTAGCGAGCATTCATTAACACCCGCCAACTATAGCCCACGCTGCCGCGCCGCGCGTAGCCTAGAGACACACGCTCCGGCATCACCCCGACATCACCCCGAGTCGCGCGCACAAAAGCTGCGTTCGTCAGCGCTCGCACCCTCTTACCCGCTCGTGACGAGACACCCCGGTGCCAAGACACGGTCGTGCCAAACCGGTGCGGTATGCTTGACACTCATGGACGTTATCTCGCTCTACCGCGACACCGGCGCCTATCTAGAAGGGCACTTCCTGCTCGCGTCGGGCCGTCATTCCGAAGCCTTTTTACAGTCGACGACGCTGTTTCAGTTTCCGCAGCACGTCGAGGCGGTCGGCGCGGCGCTCGCCGAAAGGTTTGCCGGTGTCCGGGCGGCGTTCGTGATCGGCCCGGCTATGGGCGGCGTCGTGCTCGCCCATACGGTCGCCAAAGCGCTCGGCACCCGCGCGCTCTTCGCCGAAAAGGATAACCGCGGTCAGATGATGCTGCGCGACGCCTTCGAGGTCGTGCCCGGCGAGCGCTTTATCGCCGTCGAAGACGTCATGACGACCGGCGGTAGCCTCAAGAAGGCGATCGCCGCCGCCGAAGTGCGGGGCGGGGTCTGTGTCGGGGTCGGCTGCGTGATCGACCGGGGGCTCGCCGAGTTTTCTGGGGGGCTCGAGCCCCGCTCCCTCGCCCGCCTAGATATCACCACCTACCCCCCCGACAACTGCCCCCTCTGCGACCAGAACATCCCCCTGGAGGACGTGTGAAGCGTTTAAAAACTGTTTGTGTTTATGTCTGTATAAGCCTGCTCGTCGGTGCGCTCGCCCCGTTCGCGTTCGCGCAGCTCGCCTCGGGAGACAACCCGGAGGCCGTCGCGGACGCGGCGGTAGAGGCGTGGCTAGAGCGAGCCGAATCGTTCGACTACTTCGCACTCGCCCAGCAATCGCCCGAAGCGATGTGCCAAGAGCTGACCGTGCTCGGCCAAGACCCCCGCATCATCCAGGAGGCCACCGTCAACCTCGACGACCGCCGCGAACTGTCGACCGACAGCGAAACCGACAGCGAAGACGTCCGGCGCTACTCCTACTCGGCGCGGCTTAGCGACTCGCTGCTCGGCAGTGTGCAGGTCCGGGTCGTCCGCGAGGGCGATACCTGGCAGGCGCAGGGCGTCCGGCTCCGAATTAACGACGCCGGCGTCGGTCTGCCCGACTTTATGCGGAGCAGCACCGCCACCACCGTCTTCGTCTTGCTTAGCGTCTATCTGGTCTACCTGCTCGCGCGCCCGTCCTGGTTTCGGCGCTGGCTCGCCGAGGGCTACGCCGTCCTTAAAGACCACCGGAGGATCACGCTCGGCACCATTATCGCGCTCTACGGCGTCTACACGCTCGGCTCGCTCGCCGGTACCGCAGTGCCCGAGTGCCAAGAGGCGCTCGCCACCATTGTCGGCGGTAGCCTCGAAGACACCGGCGTGGTCGATATCGTCAGCAACGGCAACATCCCCCAGACCGCCGCGGTCATCACCTACTGGAACTTCATACAGGGCGCGATTCTAACCACCTTTAGCCCCGCCTTTCTGTTCGGGATTCCGGCCTACCTCATCAACCTGGCGCGCTTTTTTGTGCTCGGCTTCGCGCTCGCACCGGTCGGGCCGCAGGCGGCGCTGCTCGTGTTTCACGTCCCGGTCATCGTGATCGAACTGCTCGCCTACATTCTGGTGACGGCAGGCGGCGGCATCTTTTTAGCGACCCTTATCCGGCAGGGGTTTAGCGGTTTTCGGCAGGGGGTGCGGCGGCTCGCGCTGACCGTGCCTATCGCGCTCGTGCTGCTGACGGTCGGTGCCTGGTACGAAAGCGCCGAAATCCTCTGGCTGATTCCGCTGTTTATGGGCAACTAGGTTTATGGGCAACTAAGTTTAGTTGGCACCCTATTCGGGCGCGGTCGGGGTTACGGTATACCTCACCGCGCCCGTTTCGCGTCCGGCGAACGGCGGCGCGTCTAGGTCGATGACGATGGCGCTACCGCCGTAGCCGTCGACGGTGTCGCGGGCTTCGACGCGGACTGTGCCGTGGGCGCTGACGCCCGTCTGGGAGCGGGTAAAAGGCTGTTCGTCGACGTGTGGGTGGAGCAGTTCGCGGAGGCCGTTGTCGACGCGGCTGTCCGGAGTCGCCGCGACAATCCGAAACGCGTCGGCGTATTCGTCCCAGCCGGTGTCGTGGTGGCGTACGGTCGCGCGAAAGGTGTAGCGGTCGTCGTTCTGGCGCTCGAATTCGGTGGCGAGGACGTGGGCGAGGTCGTACCTGCCGAGGTCGGTGAGGGTGAGCTCGAGCCTACCCCCCACAAACGTCACCACCGCCCGCTCCTCCGCTACAAGCCACCTGCCCTGTTTTGTGGCCGGTTCTTCGGCCTGCCAGGCTACCTCGTCACCGTTGACTTCGATCTCGAGTCCGTAACGCTGCTGCGCGACACCAGAACCTACGAGTAACAAGACGGTAAGGCCGGTCAGAATCTTAAAGTACGTCATGCGAGCAGGGTAGCCGTTCGCCCCTGCCGAAACCGTAAAGCGCCGGACGCTCCAGCAGAAACTCCTCGGAGACCAAACCGCTAGTGCGCACGAGACGCTGCGGCCAGCTCGGTGGCAACCGGGTCGACAAAAAACAACCGGGTCAATAGAAATAAAAAAAGGGGTGACGACAAGCATCACCCCGCAAACAGCGGACGCTGTTAGTTTTGTCGTAACGCTACGTTAGTTTTGTCGTAACGCTACTAAAACACCACCGGGAGCGATGGCCCGGTGTGCAGCGCCGCGCTGTAGTGGCTTACACCCGCCTCGGAAGCCGCCTCGGCGACGTCGCGTCGGCTCATCTCTACGGCGCGCTCTTCGCTAACATCGTCACGAAACGACGCCTGCCAGGTGTGGACGAGCGGCTTGACGCGGATCCAGCGTTTCTGGCCGAGTGCCCGGACAAACGCCTCGCGCTGTTCGTCGCTCGTATCGTCACCGAGTTCGATCGCCAACAGTACTTTTAGCTCCACAATGATCACCAACTCCTTCGGGAATAGTGCGCTAGCCGAGGTCGCAGACGCGGGGTCGCGACGGGGCTACGCGTGACGGTTCTCGCATAGTTATAACCCATCATGGCCTGTTATGCGTGGTGTCTGGGTTGTACTCGGGCGGGGTTCGCTACAGCTTGAAGTGGCCATTCTCCTGAAACAGCTCGCCGTCTAGGTAGATAGCACCGCCCTGCCGCAGATCGCAGATCATGTCCCAGTGGACCGCCGACTCGTTGGTGCCGCCGGTCTCCTGGTACGACTGACCGAGGGCCAGGTGGACGGTGCCGCCGATCTTTTCGTCGTAGAGGATCGACTTGGTCGGGCGCTGGATGTTGCTGTTGGTGCCGATACCGAGCTCGCCCAAGTAGCGCGCGCCTTCGTCGGTGCCGAGCTGCGCCTGCAAAAAGTCGTCGCCCTTGTCCGCGTGAGCCTTAACGACCTTGCCGTCTTCGAAGGTCAGCTCGATCCCTTCGACCTCGACGCCGTTCACCGCGCTCGGGATGGTGTAGCGGATAACACCTTGTGCGCTCGCCTCGTGCGGGCCGGTAAACACTTCGCCCGACGGCATGTTTTTGCGTCCGGCGCTATTGACCCAGCTGCGTCCGGCGACGTCGAGACTCAGGTCGGTGCCTTCGGCGACGATGCGTACCGTTTTGGCACGGGAGAGGTGCTCGATAAGCTCGGCCTGCAGATCTTCGCTCTCTTTCCACTTCGCGACCGGGTCGTCGTCAAACAGAAACATCGCGTTGTAGACGAACTGCTCGTACTCTCCCAAGCTCATACCGGCGTCTTGGGCGCCCGAATCGGTCGGGTAGAGTGTGCCGCACCAGCGGGTGTCGCGGACGCGGATGTTCTGTACCGGACGGTTGCGCTTCTGCAGGGCCGCAAAGCGCTCCTTGTCGACGTTTTGCAGCGCGCGGCTGTTGTGGGGCGCGCGAACGCGGATGTAGGCGTCGATCTGCTTGATCTCGGTGAGTTCTAGTTCGGGCTCGCTCGACAGGTAGCGATCCGAGGCGAACGCGACGAGGTCTTCGGACTGTTCGGGGTAGCTAAGGTGCAGTACCGGCAGCGCTTCGGCCTCGAGGACTTCGCGGTAGAGGGCTCTGGCCATCGGCAACGCGAGCGTATCGACGTTGATGCTTACATAATCGCCCGGCTGAACCTCGGTGCAGTAACCCACCAAGAGCCGGGCGTATTTTTCGTGTAGGGGATGAATCATGTCGTGCAGCTTAACATGTTGCCGGAGCGTCTAAAACAGAGTTCTAGAAACGTTTGGGAGCGCCTTCTAAATCGTTTCGGACAGTGCCAGCGGACGTCTCTGGCGGTAGCGGGCCCGGCACCCGGACGGACGCTGTGCACGTGTTTGTCGTCTCGGTTTTGTCGTCTCGGTGCCGGTTGACCTTTACACCGACGCATTCTACACCGGTTTTGGTGAGGGATGTACCAACAATGCACTAATGACGCAGCAGTGTCGACATCCTTTTGGCGAACGGGCGCGACACCCCGTGCCGTTTCATCTCGGCGGTGTTGATGTCCTGCATTGTTACAAACGCTCTTTGGTTGGTCTTGTAGATCAGGTCGAGCGTTTTGCGCCGCTTCTTTTTGGGGATCACGCTGTAGGTGATCCGGACGGTACCCTCGCGGCCCTCGCCGTTGATGACGGTCGCGTAGTAGCCGTGCGCGCGCAGCACCGGCGCGACTTCGGGCGAGTTGACCGGGGCGATGATCTGCACGATCCCCTTACCGACCGCGAGCCAGCGTTCGATGGTCGAGCCGAGCATGGTGCCGGCGGCGTAGCCACCCGCAAAAGCGATAAATTTTACGGGGTTGTCGAGACTCGTCAAGACCTGTGCGGTCGCGAACAGCCAGAGAAGTGATTCGATAAAGCTAAGGGCACCCGCGACACCGCGGTAGCCACGAACCAGCATACCGATACGGATGGTGCCGATAGATACGTCGGCGAGACGCATAGAGAAAATAAGTAGCGCACTTAAAAGGATTTCGGTGGACATGGTAGAGCTCTACTCTCGAAGCCTAAAGATGCTAACGCTGTGGATAGCTCATCTCCCACACTAAGAGCCGCCGTGAGCGCGTGTCAAGAGGCTAGACTGCCTCCCCCAGAAGGGGGTTAAGACGCGGGCTTGGTGCGGCTGTGGCGACGGCAGAATGCGACGCTGTCCCGCAGGTTTTGCTGCAACGCGCTGCGCTCGCCTAGCTTGAGTGCGTCGGGGTGAAGTTCGAGCGACACGGTACCTGCGTAGTCGGTTTCGGCGAGGGTCTGCACGAAGCGTCCGAGGTCGAGCAGACCCCGGTGTGGCAGCCGGTGTTCGCGTCCGTCGAAGTTGCTCAGGTGGATATGAGCCACACGGTCGCCGGCTTGGGCGAGGGGCTCGAGCGGGTTCACCCCGAACGTCGCCCAGTGCGTCGTGTCTAGCGTCAGCCGGTCGTGGACACGGCTCCAGGCCGCGACACTGTTGTACCAGGCCGGGTTAAGCGTACGGCCCCACACCTTGCGGGCGGGCATGTTTTCGATCGCGATATGGACCGGCGTCTGCTGTTGCAGCGTCGGCAAGGTCTGTGTGAGCCAGCGCCGCAACGGCCCGGAGGGTTGCCACCACGGCAGCGAAAAGCGCAGCTGCGGCGACGAAAAGCGCGCCCGGGTCAGCCAGAGCGGCAGGTGCACGACGATCGTCTCGGCGTCTAAATATTCGGCGAGTTCGAGGGTCTGTTCGATCATGGCGATTGCGCCGCGCCCCGACCAGCCGCTGACCCGGTTTCCGAACGGGGTGTGCAGCACCAGAATCGGCAGGTTGTAGCGGCTGCTGAGCTCGAGCAGGTACGCCGGGTCGCGGGTGCTGTAGCGGTTGTCACACATTACCTCGATACCGTCGAAGCCGGCGTCGAGATGGGGGTCGTCGGCGACGGCGGCGGCGAGTTCGAAGCACTGGGCGGTGTCGAGCGGGTAGAGCGAACCGGTCGAAAAGAGGAGGCGCAGAGGTGTCACGTCTGGTAGGATAGCAAACCGGCGCGGCTTACGGTCGGTGCTGCCCGGTTTGTCGCGCCACGCTGTGTCACACCACGTCACGTCACACCGTGTCACGTCACGCCGCAGCGCGACGCGCTAGGCCGTAAGACCTAGACTGTAAGACGATGCCACGCAGAGCGACGCCACCCCCCACCCGCTACGCCTATCAACTCTGGGACGTGTTTACCGATACCCGCCTAAGCGGCAACCCGCTTGCGGTTTTGCCCGACGCCCAGGGGCTGTCCGGCGAGACGATGCAGGCGCTCGCACAAGAGTTTAACCTCTCCGAAACGAGCTTTCTGCTTCCGTCCAAAAGTGCTGACGTCCACGCCCGCTACTTTACGCCCCACCAGGAGTTGCCGATGGCGGGCCACCCGAGCATCGGCTCGGTCTACGCGCTCGAGCACCTCGGACGCGCCGGCGGCGACGAACTCGTCCTCAAACTCGCTATCGGCCCGGTCACGATGCGGCTCGAGCGGGGCGATGAAGGGCTCGAGCGGGTCTGGATGGACCAGGGCGTTCCGAGCTTCGGCCAACGCTACCCGAACCGGGCCAAGGTCGCGGCGCTGCTTAACCTCGAAGAGACCGACCTCGACCCGGCCCTGCCGGTACAGGAGGTAAGTGCGGGGGTGCCGTTCGTGATCGTAGCGGTGAACAGTCTCGGCGCGCTCGGCCACGCCCGGCTCACCGAGACGTCGCTCGCGGCGCTTATGGGTGACGAACCCCGGGCGATCCTGGTCGTGACCCGTCATGTTGGCAGTGACAAGGGGGGAGTGACGAGGAGGCGCGGGTGCGCGCGCGGATGCTCGGCCTAGCGGTCGGGGTTGTGGAAGACCCGGCGACCGGTAGTGCTCACGGACCGCTCGGTGCGTATTTGGCGAGGTACGGAGGGCTCGAGCTCTCCGCCACCCTCCGCACCACCTTCGTAAGCCACCAGGGTGTCGAGATGGGCCGACCGAGCCGCATCGACGTAGAGGTCACCCAGACCCCCGACGGGTTTCGGGTCGCGGTCGGCGGTAGTGCGGTGCTCGTCGGCGAGGGGACGCTCTACCTGTAAATATCTGTCTGTGAGAATATCTGTGAGAAGCGAATCTACGAGAATCTAGTTGTGAAACACGATCGAGGACACGTTTATGAGTGAAGCGATATGAATGAAGAACGACTACAGAAGTATCTGGCTCGAGCCGGGGTCGCGAGCCGCCGCAAGTCCGAAGCCCTTATCGAACAGGGCCAGGTGACCGTCAACGGTCGGGTCGCCGAACTCGGCCAGAAGGTCAGACCCCGCGACGCTGTCCGGGTCCACGGCGAGCTGATCCGCGACACTGTCCCGACCGTTACCTACGTGCTGCACAAGCCGGTCGGCTTTATCAGCACCGCCGACGACGAACGGGGCCGTAAGACGGTCATGGACCTCGTCCCCGAAGTGCCGGGCCTGCACCCGGTCGGGCGGCTCGACCGCGACTCCGAGGGGCTGCTGCTGCTCACCACCGACGGCGACCTCACCCTGAGGCTTACCCACCCGCGCTACCAGCACGAAAAGGCCTACCGGGTCTGGTGCGCCCGGGGCGCGGTATCTGCAGACGATCTGCGGCGCCTCCGCCAGGGGATCCGGCTCGAAGACGGGCTCGCTAAGGCCCGCGAGGTTCACGCCGCGGACAACGGCTGCCGGCTGGTGCTGACCGAAGGGCGTAACCGCCAGATTCGGCGGATGCTCGGCGCGCTCGGCTACACGGTAACGCGGCTGCTGCGCGAACGGATCGACGGCGTCAAACTCGGCGATATGCCGCCGGGTGCGTATCGCAAACTGTCGCCACAAGAGTTAGGGCAGCTCGAGCCCCGCTAAATTCTTTGAGTGCTCGAGCCCTCACCAACCCCACGACGTCCATGTCCGAAATTTTCTAGACACACCGTCCGGAGACACCGCGTGCAGCACTGTCAACGCCGCTCGGAGCGGTTGTGCGTTATCGTAACCGTCACGCGACACGCTGCGCCGTCCCGAAAGACGCCTCGCACAGGTGAATCTCGCACAGATGGCTTCTGCAAAGACACGGTTTGAAGGATACGTTTTAAATCTATGGTGAGTTTTAGACACCGGGGGGCACGCCCACGGACGTCGCTCGCAACTCTGGGAAGCGGTGACACAATGGAAAAAGACACGATTTTTCAGCCCGGCAACGGCCCGATCCAGCTTGACCGCGACACAATCGCTGGGCGCATCCGCGAACTCGGCCAAGAGATCAGCGATACCTACCGGGGCCAACCGCTCCACCTTATCTGCGTGCTGAACGGGGCGTTTATCTTTATGGCCGACCTGGTTCGGGCGATCGACACACCGCTCACCATGGACTTTCTGTCGGTGTCGAGCTACGGTTCGCGCACCGAAACGAGCGGCGAGGTCAAACTTAACAAAGACCTCGACATGTCGCTCAAAAACCGGCACGTGCTGCTCGTCGAAGACATTATCGACACCGGGCTGACCATGCAGTATCTGCTTAACTACCTCCAGGGACGCGGGCCGCTGTCGGTGCGGGTCGCGAGCCTGCTGTCGAAACCGTCGCGGCGCCAGGTCGAGGTCCAGATCGACTTTTTAGGCTTCGAAATAGAAGACGCCTTCGTGTACGGTTACGGGCTCGACATCGCGCACGTCTACCGCAATTTGCCCTTCGTGACGAGCCAGGAGGAGTCGTAAGATGCGCGTTTTGTTCGCGGTTGTTGTAGCGGTGCTGCTAAGTGCGACGCTAGGTTGGGCCGCTCTGCAACGAGATGATACGCCGCCGCAGGTCGAGGTTCGCCTACCGGAGCGGATCGCGGCGACGCAGACGTTCGAGGTCGGGCTGCGGGCGAACGAGCCGGTTCGCTACCGGGTGGGTTACGAGGGGGAGTGGCTCGAGCTGACCGGGCGCCGCACCAGCGTGCTGCTAAGCGCCGCCGTAGGTCGCTCGCCCATCATTGTCGAGGCCCAGGACCGCGCGGGCAACACGAGCCGGAGCGAGTATACGGTGCTCGGCCTACCCGAAGTGCAGCCGCTTATCCGCACCAGCCGCAGCCTCGTCCCCGGCGAGCCGTTTAGTATCCGGGTCGCTTGGCCGCCGGTCGGCGCACAGGTTACGAGCTTGCGGGTGTGGCTAGAAGACGACGAACTGCCGGTCTTTCCGACCGAACAGGACGCGGTCGCGCTCGCGAGTCTGCCGCTCGGTAGCGCCGCAGGTAGCTACGAGCTACGCGTCGAGTTACAGGACGACTTCGGACGGACGTCGCGGGTGGTGCGAGGGCTCGAGCTCATCCTCCCCGCCGAAACGGTGCAAAACCTCAACCTCTCCGACGAACTACTCGCCGCGAGCACCGCCGAAAACGAAGCACTCGAAGCCGAAGCGCTAGACGCCGCGTTCGACAGTGCGCGCGACCGCCTCGACCCTCGCTGGACCGAGCCCTTCCTGATGCCGATTCGCGGACGCGACACCAGCGGCTACGGCGTGCCGCGTCGCTACACCCCCGGCGGCCCGATCATCTACCACGAAGGGGCCGATATCGCCGCGAGCCTCGGCACCCCCATCGCCGCGAGCAACGACGGCGTCGTCAGGGTGGCCGGTTTCTACCCGATCAAGGGCGGCCTCGTCGTTATCGATCACGGTGCGGGCGTGACCAGCCTCTACTTTCACCAGTCTCGGCTGCTCGTCGAGGTCGGCGACACCGTCCGGCGCGGCGACATTATCGGCGAAGTCGGCTCGACCGGGCGCTCGACCGGCCCCCACCTCCACTGGGAGATGCGCGTCAACGCCGTCCCCACCAACCCGATCGCCTGGGTCGACAGCACGCTCCCCTAAGCTCAGGATAAAACAGATACCACGTTGCTAAATCGTAGTGACTTGGCTACTCTAAAATGGTGCACGAACCATGCTGCTTCGACATCTCGAAATGTCTTTTAAAAGTTAGGTGCGCAATGGCGCACCCTACGGGCGAACTCCGATTTTGTAGGGTGCGCCGTGCGCACCGCCTTTTGGCCCCGCAACCTTCCGTTCGCGCACTGTTTTAGGATGGATGGCTCAGTAGGATGCGCCGTGCGCACCGACGCACCCTACGCCACTGACAAATCACATCACTGATAAATCTGCCCAACCGGTCACCGCCGACGAACTAGACACGCGCCGCGCTCTAGCGAACTTCCCGCTCTGCTTCCCGGAGTTGCAGCTCGAGCTCGTAACGCGCTCGCTGCCGAAACAGTTCGTCGTGCTGCTTGCTAACGGTCGCCCGCTGTTTTTCGGTCGCGTCGGCGAAGCTGCTGCTGCGGAGCTGTTGCCGCAGGCGCCGCTCGTAGAGCTGCTGTCGGGGCGGGTCGGCATCTGCTGGCAGCGCGTCTAGATGGTCGCGAAGCTGCTGCTGGTAGCGGTTCCAGGCCGCCGAACCGAGGTCGTGATGGGCCTGATAGTCGCGCCGTAGCGCTACCGCCGCCGCGACGATCGACAGCGCGAAGAGGCCGAGAAGTAACCATCCCATAACGCCGATTATGCCGGTCTCAGCCGCCTGAGGTCAAACCCCGTTTTTGTTGGTGACCCTGGCGGTTACGGGGCTGCGGGGGGTGTGGGTGGGGTGGGCTCGAGCCCTGCGGCAGGCCTGGCTCGTCTTGCGGTTCGGCGAGCGGCACGTACGCTTCTAAAAACTCGCTAAGCCAGCTGTCGTACACCTCCGGGTTCTGGTTCCAGGCTTCGGCGTGACGCACCCCGGCAGGGTCTTCGTAACGGAGCGGCGCCGTAACGCGTTCGGCGAAGCGGTCGGCGGCAGAGACGAGGGTGACGATATCGGCGCGACCCTGGATGAGCAGCACCGGCACGTCTAGCTGCGGCGCCGTCACGACCTGATCGAGGCCGTCCCAGTCGATATCGGCGCGTAAACTCGCCACCCATAGTGCGAAGTTGCCGAGCGTTTCGGGGAACGGGACGTTTTGCCGCCGCGCTCCCTGGATAATCGCCGCGCGGGCGTCGAGCATCGGCGAGTCGAGGATCAGCCCGACGACCTCTGTGTCGGTCGGTTCGGCCCGGAGCGCTTCGAGCGTTTCGAGTGCGACGGCGCCGCCCATCGAGTAGCCGTAGAGCACCACCCGGTCGTAACCGAGTTGCCGCAGCACACTAAACCCGGCGAGCACGTCTTCGTATTCGGTCGCGCCGTAGTGATAAAACCCGTCGGGGCTGCGGACACTTTCGTCGTGGTTGCGGTAGGCGAGCGACATGACCGGGTAGCCGAGTTCGACGAGGGTCGGCATCGGCCTGAGGGTTTCTTCGAGGTTACCGGTGCGTCCGTGCAGCATCAGCACCGCGACGTCGCCGCTGTTGTCGATCCACCACGCCCGTAGCGGCCCGGCAAAGCCGAAGATGGTCAGGTCGCGAAAGGGGAGACCGTGGGCCTGTTGCGGGTCGAGGTAGTAGTAGTAGTTGTCGAGCCGCGCCCCGACGCCCGCAGCGGGAAGCTCGCCGCCTAAGTGTTCGAAGCCGCGCACGACGTTACCGCCGTTCGCCCCGCTCGACACGTCGCCGAGGCGTCCGTAGCCGGTGTCGTAGAGGAAGCCGTAGCGCCCGGTTTTGAGGGTGTTGGCTCGAGCCTCCGCACTCTCTACATCTTCGGGTGGTGGCGGCAGCGTCACCGTCGTCTCGTCCGCCGCGACAATCTCGAACAGAGGGTTAAAGGTGTAGGGCCGCGCGACCAGAATCTGGTTCGAAAAGTACCAGCCGACCCCGAACACGAGGGTCACGGCTAGCAGCAGCAGCAGGGCGGGCAGGGTAATCCAGAGGCGTTTCATGAACGTCCTTTATACCTGTTTTGTGCTTGCCCGTTGGTGACGCGTCTCGAACCCTCTCGAACCGCTCGGACTCGAACGACGTGGGCTCGAGCCGAGATCGTGACCGGAAAGACGTCCGTAACGGCGACCGATCGCGCACCTGACGCCCCGCACCTCAAGCAGCGCCGGGTCTGCTACGATAACCGGTAAGGTTTAGCCATCGTTACCCAGAATGGAGGTCGAAGATGACGGTAGAGTCGCAGAGTATAAGTGCCGAACAGCTGTTCGAGCTTTCGGGGGAGGGTAAGCACTATGAACTCGTACGAGGAGAATTAGACGTTGTGGCACCTGCTGGACACAAGCACGGCTATATTACGATGGAGATCGGTAGCTCGTTAGCCCGGCACGTTCGTGAGAACCGCTTCGGTCGCGTCTACGCTGCCGAAACGGGCTTTAAGCTGGCGTCTAATCCAGACACCGTACTCGCGCCCGATGTCGCGTTTGTCTCTACAGAACGCTTGCAAAACGTCGACACGACGACGGCCTATCTACTGGTCGCGCCCGACTTGGTGGTCGAGGTGTTGTCGCCGAGTGACCTCAACAGTAAGATAGCGGAGAAGGTGGCGATGTGGCTCGAGCACCACACTTCTCTCGTCATCGTTATCGACCCCCATCTCCACACCGCGACGCTCTACCGCAGCCGCACCGACGCGAACATCCTGACCCGAACCGACACGCTAGACGGCGGCGAGGTCGTGCCGGGCTGGCAGCTTTCGCTCGACACACTCTTTTCGGCCCTGTAAGTTGTAGAGCTGCAAACCTCCTGATCTCGCGCCGAACTGTCCGCAAGCTCGCACATTTTTCTCCGAATACTAGGTAGCGTGCCGATATGGCAACTATTCACGCAAAAAACGCTCTAGTAACCGGGGGCAGTAAAGGTATCGGTTACGGCGTCGCCGAACGGCTCGTGCGCGAAGGCGTTAACGTCGCGATTACCGCGCGAACCGAAAGCGAAGTCAAAGAGGCAGCGCAGAAGCTCAACGATATCGGGCCGGGCAAAGCGATCGGCATCGTCGCCGACGCGCGCAGCTACGAAGACCAGGACCGGGCGGTCGCCAACACGGTTAACGCGTTCGGTAGCCTCGACACGCTTATCGCGAATGCGGGTGTCGGCACGTTCGCCAAGGTCGACGAGATGAGCGTCGAGGACTGGCACAAAGTCATCGACACCAACCTGACCGGCGTGTTTTACAGCGTCCGCACGGCTGCCGAAGAGATCAAGCGCCAGGAAGGCTACATCATCACGATTTCGAGCCTGGCCGGCAAAAACACCTTTTCGGGCGGCAGCGCCTACAACGCGAGCAAGTTCGGCCTAAACGGCTTTAGCGAGGCGATTATGCTCGACCTTAGGCCGCACGGTGTCAAGGTCGCGACGATCATGCCGGGCTCGGTCGCGACCTACTTTAACGACCACACACCGAGCCCCGAAGATGCCTGGAAGATTCAGCCCGAAGACATCGCCGAACTCGTCTACGACCTGCTCGTGATGAACCCCCGCACCCTGCCGAGCCGCGTCGAAGTGCGCCCGAGCATGCCGCCGAGCGCGCGTAAGTAGCTTCGCAGACTAACCTGTATGAGCCTCTACCGCTACGTGTAGGGGCTTAGTGGCTTTAGTGACGACTTTGGTGACGACACATCTTTTTTAGTGATGACACATTTATGGATGCAACACGCATTTTTAGGACGGGCGGATGGCTAGACTAAAGCAGATGTACGAGCGACTTAAACCCTGGCTGTTTCGGCTCGAGCCCGAACGTGCCCACGACCTGACCATGGACGCCCTCGCCCTAGCGGCCCGGCGGCCCGGCGTCCGGTTGCTGTTACGGCTGATGACGCAGCAGCGCGACGAACGGCTCGTGATCGAGCGGCTTGGCCTGCGCTTTCCGAACCCGGTTGGGCTCGCGGCGGGCTTCGACAAAGACGCCCAGGTTCTGCCTATCTGGCCCGACCTCGGCTTCGGATCGGTCGAGGTCGGCACCGTCACCCCGCAGCCGCAGGCGGGCAACCCTAAACCCCGGATGTTTCGCCTCCCCGACGACGAAGCGCTTATCAACCGGCTCGGTTTTAACAACGCCGGCGCCGACGCGATGGCCGCCCGGTTTGCAGCGCTAGACGAGCGCCCCGACGTCCCGGTCGGTATCAACCTCGGCAAAAGCCGCGACACCCCGCTCGAAGACGCCGCCGACGACTACAAAGCGACCATGACGCGACTCTGGAACGACGCGGACTACTTTGTTATCAACGTAAGCTCGCCAAACACGCCGGGGCTCCGCGCCTTGCAGTCGAAGCGTTACCTGCTCGACCTGCTCCGCGACCTCGCGGTCTGTGCGGTCAAAAACAGCATCACCGCGCCGCCCCGCCGACCTATCCTCCTCAAGATCGCACCCGACATGAGCTGGGCCGAGCTAGACGAGATTATCGACGTGGTGTCTTATCGCTACGTGTCGGGCATTATCGCGACGAACACGACCGTGTCGCGGGAGGGGTTGCGCACCCCGCTCGGCACCTCGCTACGCGAAACCGGCGGGCTGTCCGGGGCACCGCTCGCGGCGCGCTCGCGTGAGGTCTTACGCTACTTGCGTCAGCACCTCCCGGACGAGTTCGTGCTGGTGTCGGTCGGTGGCATCTTTAACGCCGACGACGTCTACGAGCGGCTTCGGGCGGGGGCGAGTTGGGTGCAGCTCTACACTGCGCTCGTCTACGAGGGGCCGCTGCTTATCAAGCGGATCAACGAGGGTTTGTTAAAGAGGCTCGAGCACGACAACGCCCACACCCTAACCGACATTATCGGGCGCGACGTCCGCGACTAAGCCGAAAAGACCGCATTATTTTTAGCCCCCTCTTGACAAATTTTTAGGCATAGCTAAATAATAAGTTAGTATAGTGTTGATGAGGAGTTGCCATGAGCGAAAAGGCCATCTCTAGCGCGGTCGAAGACTACCTCAAAGCGATCTACGCGCTCGGCGGGGAGGTTAAAACCCAAGACCTCGCCGACGCCCTAGCGGTCAGCCCGGCGAGTGTAAGCGGGATGCTGAGAAAACTTTCAGAATTAAAGCTCGTCGAACACGAACGTTACCGGGGTGTGCGACTAACCGACACGGGTACGAAGATGGCGCTCGAAACGATCCGGCACCACCGGCTTATCGAGACGTATCTCGCCCGGGCGTTAGGTTTTTCGTGGGACGAGGTACACGACGAGGCGGAGCGCTTAGAGCATCACATCAGCGAGGCGTTTGAAGCCAAGATCGCCCGGGCTCTCGGCGACCCGACCCACGACCCGCACGGCGACCCGATCCCGCAGCTAGACGGGACGATGCCGACGAGCGACGCCCGACCGCTGACCGACTTTGCCGCCGACACGCGGGTGAGCATCACCCGTATCACGCAGCAGCGCCCCGAGGTGTTGCAGTACCTCGCCGAACGGCGCCTAACGCCTGGGCGCGAGGTGCGCGTCGTAGCGCAGGAGCCCTTTGACGGGCCGGTCACCCTCGCCTGCGGCGACGCCCGAATCGTGATCGCGAACGCGCTCGCACAGACCATCTACGCCGAACGTATTATGGAGGGCTCGAGCCCTCCCCGGAGGCACCCGTGAACAGCTCGCTCAAAACGCTTGTCAGTATCTCGAAACTCCTTCCTCTTCTGCTGCTGCTCGGCGGCGCCCTCACCCTTAGCCGCGCCCAACCCGAACCCCTCAACACCGTCGTTACGATCGGGATGATCGGCGACGTGGTCGAAAATGTCGGCGGGCCGTGCGTGAGCGTAAGCGCTCTGATGGGGCCGGGCGTCGACCCGCACCTCTACCAGGCGAGTGCGAGCGACGTGCGCACCTTGCAGCGTTCCGACGCCATCTTTTACGCCGGCTACCTGCTCGAAGGACAGCTTAGCGAGGTGCTCGAGCGCTTCGGCGAGCGCACCCCGACCCTGGCTGTGTCGCCCGCCGCCGCCCCCCCCGAAACGCTGGTCGCAGTCGCCCCCGACGACGCGAGCTACACCATCGACCCGCACCTGTGGATGGACGCGAGCCTCTGGGCACAGACCGTAACGCCGGTCGCCGAACAGCTCGCCGAACTGTTGCCGGACTGCCGCGACACTATCGCGAGCCGCGCCGCGATCTACCGGGCCGAACTCGCCGCACTGCACGACTGGGCCGCTGCGAGCACCGCCACCATCCCCGAATCTCAGCGCGTGCTCGTGACCGCCCACGACGCCTTTACCTACTACGGACGCGCCTACGGGATCGAGGTGGCCGGTATCCAGGGGATCAGCACCGCGTCCGAGGCGAGCCTCGCCGACATCCGCAGCACCGTCGATCTGATCGTCACGCGCGAAGTTCCGGCCATCTTTGTCGAGACGAGCATCAACCCGCGCACCATCGACGCGGTGCGCGCCGCCGCCCGCGACCGGGGTTTCGAGGTCGTGATCGGTGGGTCGCTCTACAGCGACGCGATGGGGACGCAAGGAACCGCTGACGGCACCTATATCGGCATGATCCGCAGCAACACCTTAGCCATTACCGACGCGCTCGGCGGCACCGCCGCCCCCTGGCCCGAGGCGTTAGCGGGCTGGGCCGAACGCTGGAACATTATCCCGTAGTGCCGGTCCCGTAGTGCCGGTGTAATGGACGGTGCAGTGACGGAGCGCTTGGCGGCCCGGCGACCTACCCACGACGTCAAGACGTAACGACAGACGAGATGATGTGACGACAGACGAGGAGCCCTATGAGTACAGACCCCGACACCTCCCGACAATCAAATACCCAACAACCCAATACCCGACAATCCGGTGCGGCAACGAACAGCCACGAACCCGAACTCGCCCTGCATATCGAAGACCTGACCGTAAGCTATCACAGCAAGCCGGTTTTGTGGGACATCGACCTCGACGTGCCGCCGGGTGTGCTCGCGGCGATTGTGGGGCCGAACGGGGCGGGCAAGAGCACGCTGATCAAGACCGTGCTCGGACTGATCAGGCCCGCCGCCGGGCACATCTATATCCACGGCAAGACCTACCGCGAACAGCGCCGCAAGGTCGGCTACGTGCCGCAGCGAAGCAGTGTCGACTGGGATTTTCCGACCACCGCGCTCGACGTGGTGACGATGGGGTTGTACGGACAGATCGGCTGGCTGCGCCGACCCGGACGGCGCGAACGGGCCCGGGCCGAGAAGGCGCTCGAACAGGTCGGGATGGACGCGTTCGCCGAGCGGCAGATTAGCCAGCTGTCGGGCGGACAGCAGCAGCGGGTGTTTCTGGCTCGAGCCCTCGTCCAGGACGCCGACGTCTACTTTATGGACGAGCCGATGGCCGGTGTCGACGCCACCACCGAACGGACGATTATCGACCTGCTCAAAACCCTGCGCAGCCGCGGCAAGACCGTGATCGTCGTCCACCACGACTTACAGACCGTGGCGAGCTATTTCGACTGGATGGTGCTGTTAAACGTCCGGGTCATCGCGCAGGGCCGGGTCGACGCGGTCTACACCGCCGAGAACCTGCGGCGCACCTACGGCGGCCAGATCGCGCTGCTCGAGACGCCGACGACCGACGCAGTTGCGGAAGAGGAGCAGCCGGACGGCCCCGAACAGGAGGTGGAAGGTGCTCGAGCTCTTTAGCGACTTCACCCTCCGTAACGTCGCGATGGGTGCGGCTCTGCTTGGTATCAGCAGCGGCGTGCTCGGCAGTTTCGCACTGCTTCGCGAACAGAGCCTGCTCGGCGACACGCTAAGCCACGCGGCGCTGCCCGGCGTCTGTCTCGGTTTTCTGATCGCAGGCGGACGCAACCTGCTCCCGATTTTGCTCGGCGCGCTCGTGACCGGCGCCCTCGCGGCGCTGTTTGTACTGCTGCTGACCCGCCGGAGCCGCCTTAAAAACGACGCTGCGCTCGGCATCGCGCTAAGCCTGTTTTTCGCGGTCGGCACCGTACTGCTGACCTACATCGGCAATCAGAACAACGCCGGTCAGGCGGGTCTCGACGCGTTTCTGTTCGGACAGGCGGCCTCGATTCTGCCCGCCGACGTGGCGGTGATGGCGGTCATTACGGCGCTGTCGCTCGCGCTCGTGCTCGGCTTCTGGAAAGAGTTTAAGCTGCTAAGCTTCGATCCCGGCTTTGCGGGCAGTCTCGGACTGCCGACGCTGCTGCTCGACATCATTATGACGGTGATGATCGCGCTCGCCATCGTGATCGGCTTGCAGCTCGTCGGGGTGGTGCTGATGGCGGCGATGGTGATCGCGCCGGCGGCGGCGGCGCGGCAGTGGACGCGGCGGCTCGGCGCGATGGTGACGCTCGCGGCGGTGTTTGGTGCGCTTAGCGGGGTGGTCGGGGCGGTGATTAGTGCGCTGGCGACGGGGTTGGCGACAGGGCCGGTCATCGTGCTGTGTGCGTCGGTGTTCGTCATCGTGTCGCTGCTGTTCGCGCCCGAACGGGGCCTGTTGTGGGCGGCGCTGCGAAGTGTACGGCAGCGCCGCGAACTGCACAGCCACCAGGTGCTGATCGACCTCTACCAGCTCGCCGACGCGCACGGCAACCCGCAGTACCCGAGCGAAGCGGGGATGATGAACCTCTACTACGGCACCGACGCCCGGCGGGCGCTTCGCAAACTCGCATCGAAAGGTTATCTCGTCAAAACCGAACACATGCGCGAGGAGGGGCCGCACTGGGTGCTGACCGACGCGGGCTACGAGCGGGCGCGAGAGCTGCTCGGCGAGATGGGGCTGGCGGCGTGACGGCGGCGTTGCAGAGCTGGCTTCTTAGCCCGGACGTCGGCATCGTGTTGGTTGGGGCGTTCGTTGGGGTGGCGTCGTCGCTGGTCGGGACGTTTCTGGTGCTGCGCAAGAGCAGCATGCTCTCCGACGCGATCAGCCACGCGATCCTGCTCGGCATCGTGTTGGTTTATCTGATCACCGGAAACCAGTACTCGCCCTTCTTTCTGGTCGGGTCGGCGCTTGCGGGGGTGGCGACGGTGGCGCTTAGCGAGCTGCTCGCGCGGAGCCGCCGGGTCAAGAGCGACGCGGCGATCGGGCTGGTCTATCCGCTGCTGTTCGCGGTGGCGGTGGTGCTGATTAACGTCTACGCCAGAGACGTCCACATCGACGCGCACGCGGTGCTGCTCGGCGAGATCGGTTTTGTGTGGCTCGACACGACGGTGGTGGGCGGGCTCGAGCTCCCCAGTTCGCTCCTTAACATCGGCATTATCACCCTCGTCAACCTGCTCTTTATCGTCGTGTTCTACAAAGAACTTAAACTGACCAGCTTCGACCCCGCCCTCGCCGCCGCGCTCGGCTTCGCGCCCGGCGTCCTCTACTACGCGCTGCTCGGGCTGACCAGCCTGACCGCGGTAACCGCCTTCGACGCGGTCGGGGCGGTGCTGCTCGTCGCGTTCGTGATTATCCCGCCGTCGACGGCCTACCTGCTGACCGACAAGCTGTGGCGGATGCTGCTCTACGGGGCGGGTGTGGGGGTGGGCTCGAGCCTCTTGGGTTATCCGCTCGCGCTCGCCCTAGACGTCTCTATCGGCGGAATGATGGCCTGCGTCGCCGGGCTGTTTCTGGTCGTCGCCTTTTTGGTCAGCCCGCGCTACGGTCTTATCGCCCAGGAGATTCGGCGGCACCAGCAGCAGCGTAAAAACGCCCGGCGGATGCTGCTCGTCCACCTCTACAGCCACGAAAACGACCGCGAAAGCCTCGAAGAAAACGCCGTGACCGCGATGCAGACCCACCTGCGCTGGTCGCCCGAACGGGCCCGCGAGGTGCTGATGGACAGCCTTGAAGAACAGCTCGTCGAGAAGCACCGGCCCGACGACCGGCTGACCCTGACGTCTAAGGGGCGGATTTTAGCGCAGGAGGTGCTCGAGCCCTGGCGTCGGGGCGGTTAGCTGGGTTCGGACGAGACGTGTTCGGACGAGACGTGTTCGGACAGGGTCGATTTAAACGCGACCCGCCGCGCCGGGAGTAGCGACATCCGCCGCGCTTCGTTCGGGTCGATGTCGCCGCCCGCGACGATCGCCCGCAACACCTCCGCCCCGCGCACGAGCCCCACACTCGGACGGCTAAAAAACCGGTTCGCGTCGCACGCCCAGACCCGCTGCTGCCGCACCGCCGTCAGTCGGCTCGCGTCGGGGTGATAAAACAGCGCCTTGGCGTGCGCGACGTTCGCGCCCAGCCCGTCGCCACACGTTGCGACCACGACGATGTCCGGGTCTACGCCGACGATCTCGTCCCAGGTCGCGCGGCCCGAGGGCTGACCTGGCCCGCCCAGAGGGGTGGTCGCCCCGGCCAGCGTGGCCATCTCCGGCACCCAGTGACCGCCGTAAAAGGGCGGCTCGGTCCACTCTAAAACGAGCAGTGACGGTCGGGTTTCGGGACACGTGTCGCGCAGTGCGTCGCGTCTGTCGCGGAGCGTCTTCACCACTGCCTCGGCTTCGGTCGACGTCTCCGTTACCGCGCCGACCGCTAGAATATCTTCGAACACGCCGTCTAGCGTCGTCGCGTCTAATGACAGCAGCCGCGTGTGCGGTGGCAACGATTCGGGCCAGCGGTCGACCGGGCTGTTAGGGCTGACCGCGCAGACCTCGCAGACGCCCTGGGTGAGTACGAGGTCGGGCTGGAGCGTGTCTAGCAGACGGGCGTCGACGTGGTAGAGGGGGGTGTTGTGGTGGGCGGCTCGAGCCACCGCCTCGTCTATCTGCTGCGGGGTTAGGTCGTCGTCTAAAATGCTCCGGGTGATTCGCGGCAACCCCACCACCTCGGGCGCGTCACAGCTGTGGCTGACAGCGACAAGATGCTGCCCCAACCCTAGCGCCACGACGATATCGGTCGCACTCGGCAACAGGCTTACGATTCGCATCGGCAACTCCTCTTCTAACACTGACGTCTCTCAACACCAACATCTCTAATACTGACGCTTTGAGCGCTTGTATCGCTATTCGGGACGGTCGCGACCCTTGACGTGCCAGCGGGTCTCGCTGTGACCGGCGTTCGTGTTGACGGCGCGGGCGAGCACGAACAGCAGGTCGGAGAAGCGGTTTAGAAACACGCCGACGTGGGGGTTGATCTGGTCGTGTCGGGCGAGTGCGACGGTCTCGCGCTCGGCGCGGCGGATGGTTGCTCGGGCGAGCTGCAGAGCCGCCGACGCGGGGTGGCCGCCGGGCAGGATAAAGGCCTGGAGCGGCTCGAGCCCGGCCTCGTAGCGGTCGATGGTCGCTTCTAAATGGCGGATGTCGGCTTCGTCGATCGCGGCGATGTTGGCCCGGTAGCGCGAGTCGAGCGGGGTGGCGAGGTCGGCGCCGACGTCGAACAGGGCGTTTTGGAGGTGGGCGAGGGTGGCGTCGAGGTCGGTCTGGAGGTCGGTCTGGTCGGTCTCGGTCTGGTCGGTCTGGAGGGCGGCTCGAGCCATCCCTACCGCCGCGTTCGCCTCGTCGACGGTGCCGTACGCACTCACTCTGGCGTCGTCTTTAGCGACGCGCTGGCCGCCGTAGAGGGCGGTTTCGCCCCGGTCGCCGGTTTTGGTGTAGATCTTCATGCTTACAGCCTACTCTCTGGGTGCGGCTAAAAAACGGTGTCAGGCTCCTGGACAACGGCGATAAAGAGCGGTACGAGGGCGGGGTCGAACTGGGTGCTCGAGCCCCGCCTCAACTCGGCGAGGGTGTCGTCGACCGACCAGGCCGGTTTGTAAGGCCGGGAGTTGGTCAGCGCGTCGTAGACGTCGGCGAGGCTAAAGATGCGGGCCAGAAAGGGGATCTGTTCGCCGGCGAGGCCATCCGGGTAGCCGCTGCCGTCGTAGCGCTCGTGGTGGTGCCGCACCACCGCGCGGGTCTCGTGCGGCAGAAAGGGGATGTCGGCGGTCATCGCGTAGCCGAGTTCGGCGTGGCGTTTCATCTGTTTGTACTCGTCCGCGTCGAAGCGCCCCGCCTTGAGCAGGAGCCGGTCGGGGATGGCGAGCTTGCCGAGGTCGTGAAGGTAGGCGCCCCAGCGCAGGTCGCGAAGCTGCCGCGCGTTTAGGCCGAGCGCCCGTCCGAGCCGGAGCGAGAGCGCGACCACCCGGTCGGTGTGGCCTTTGGTTTCGATGTCGCGGTGTTCGAGCACCGTGCCGAGCGCCCGCAGCGTCGCTTCGCGGGTGGTTTTGACCTCCTGGAGGTTGTCAGCGCGCTCTAAGGCGTGCTCGAGCCGCCGCACAAAGCTTTTGGCGATGGTGATCTGTTCGGGGCTGAGCGGCACCACCGCGCTAAACGAGCTGATATCGACGATCTTGACGATCTCGCCGCGCTGCCGCACCGGTAACAGCAGCCGGGTACGCAGGCCGAGTCGCTGGTAGCGCGCGATCGCATCGGGTGAGTTCTGGTAGTCCTCGGTGTAGACGACGTCACCCTGGGTCATGACCTGACCGAGACTCCCTTTGGTAAGCGTGCCGACCGCCCGGCCTTTAAGCCGCTCGACCGCGTCCGGGTAGTCGCCCCACACGTCGATAAGGTAGGACACGCCGTCGCGGACGTCGTAGTAGCCGCCCGCGTCGAGCCCGAACTGTTCGTAGAGCCGCACCAGACCGAGCTGCATCAGTTCGTGGACGTCGTTGATCGCTTCGATCAGGCCGCCGAACTCGGCGAGTTGCTGATAGGCGTCGCGAGCTTCGGCGACCTCGCGCACGGTGTCGGCGCGCTCTAGGGCGTGCTCGAGCCGCCGCACGAAGTTACGAACCACCACGAGCTGCTCGTCGCTCACGCTGACCGTCCGCCCGAAACTCGCGAGCACGATCACGCGGACGATCGCGCCCTGTTTACGGACCGGCAGCCCGACCCGGGTGCGCACCCCCATCTGCATCAGGCCGGTGTGCGGGTAGAGGTCGGGCACGGTGTCGGGCAGGTAGACGAGGTCGCCCCGCGCGGCGACGTAGCCGGGAAAGTTGATGCCGACCGGGGTGACCGAAGCGTTACGGTGCCGCGCGAAGTTGTCGGGGTAGTCGCCCCGGAGCGGGGCGGGGTAGAGGGTGTCGCCGTAGAGGTCGTAGTAGGTCGCGACGTCGAGGCCGAGCTGGTCGCGGAGTTGCTCGAGCCCTAACGCCATCAGCTCGCCGACGTCGTTGATCTCTTCGATGGTCGCGCCAAAGTTGGCGAGTGCGCGGTAGGCGCGCGCTTCGCGTTCGCTCCGTTCGAGGAGCTCGAGCCGCACCACCGCGCTGCTACAGGCCTGCGCGAGTGCCTTTAGAAACGCCTCGTCGCTGTCGCCAAAGCCGCGCCCCTCCTTGCCGCGCACCGACAGCACCCCGATCACGTCGTGCTGCGCGCCGATCAGCGGGATGCCGAGGTACCCCTGCGCCGTCTGCGAATCCTGGCTCGGACGCAGGTGGAGCAGCTCGTTCTGGCTAAACACGTGCCAGCTCGCGCCCTGGTTGCGACTCAGTCGCTGCCCCACCACGTCGTCGTCGCCCGGTCCGCGTACCGCGACCACCACCAGAGCGTCCTGCTCGGCGTCGTAGCGCAGCAGCCGGCAGCTTTTCGAGACGGTGTTGCCAAACAGCGCGTCGACGGTCGCCTCGTAGACCGCCTCGCGCGTCGCGGCGCCGCGTAGCGTGGTGTTGGCGTGGTCGAGCGCCTGCATCCGCCGGAGTTCGCGGCGTAGCTGTTCGCGGTCGGCCTGTTTGACGAGGGCGAGTTCGATACTGCTCGCGATCTGCCTCACGAGGTCGCGGGTCGGTCGGTCGTAGGCGCTCTTGGCTGGCGCTTCGAGGTCGAGCACACCCCAGATCGCGTCTCGGTAGCGGATCGGCTGACGGAGCACCGAGCCGACATCGGCGCCGTTGGCGTCGAGCACGATCCACTCGGGGTGCTGCCTGACGTCGGGCAGGTAGAGCTGTTCGCCGCTCGCGATGACCCGGGCCATGACGTTGCTGAGCGGGTCGAGCTGCAAGAGTTCGCGCTTGGTGAGTTCGGCGATGATCGCGTCGTCCTGAGCCTTGTTGTCGCTGTAGAGGTGGGGCTCGAGCCCCCCTTCGCGGTTTAACCGATAGATCCCGATCCGCCGCGTGCCGAGTTCTGGTTCGCCGAGCAGCAGGTCGGCGAGTTGCGGAAAGAAGTCGGCGATGTCGTCGAACCTTAACAGCAGACCTTCGAGCTGGGCGAGCAGCCGCTGCGCGACGGCGCGCCGTTTGCTTTCGGCTTCGAGCTCGAGCCGTTGCAGCACGACCCCGATCTGGTCGGCAAAGGTTTCGGCCATCTGCTGGGCTTCTGGGCCGAACGCCGCGGTGTGGTCGTGGTTGCCGAGGTTGAGCACCGCGAGCAGGCGCTCGCCGACGTAGACCGGCACCGCGAGCAGCACCGCCGGCTGAAGATGCCGCCTGCCGAGCACCCCGCCGCCGTAGAAGTGCTCGAAAAAAGGTCGGGGGTTGCTGACGAGCAGCGATCGTTCGTCACCCCAGCTGTCGTAACCGAGCACGGCGAGCGCCGCCGCGACGCTAAAGTGGACCCGCTGCAGCCGCTCGAGCGGGTAGCCGAACGCCGCGACATGACGACAGATTGTCTCGTTGTCGCAGAGCAGCACCGAGCCGACCTGCGCGCCGGGCACCGCGGCGACCGCCTGAGCCAAAATATCGCTATAGACGTCCTGGCTAAGCCCCTGTTCGAGCGTTTTGACGAGCACACCGCTGACCGCGCTCTGAAAGCGGGCTCTGGTTTCGGCTTCGCGCTGCAATGCGAGCCGCTGCAATACGAGCTCGAGCTGCTGGGCGAACGTCTCGGCGAGCCGCATCGCTTCGGGACTAAACACCTGTTCGGGTGCGGCGTCGCTAAAGGCGTCGAGGTTGATAAGCGCGACGAGCTCGCCGCGCACCGTCACCGGAATCACGAGTGTAAGTGGGTTGTCGCGGAGGCGTCCGGCAGTTTCGACGACAGGTGCTTCGTCGGCACCGACCTGTGTACTGTCGTAGCGGATGAGCTGCGAACTGCTCCCCGGCGTAAACACGTGTATTTGGGTGAGGTTGTAGCTGATCTGCCGGAGTGCGCCGAGATCGTAGCCGACCGCGGCCTGATAATAGAACCGCGCGTCATCTGCGCGTACGAGCACGCTCCCCGCTTCGGCGCCGGGCACGATCGCGACGGTGCGTTCGAGCAGTCGCTGGTAAAACGCCGCGTCGACCCCCCGCACGAGCGCGTCGCTTACGAGGGTGCTTAGCGATTCGAGAAACGCCGTCCGGCGCTCGGCGGCCTGCTGGAGCTCGAGCCGTTGCAGCACCGCCCCGACCTGCGCCCCGAAGACCCGCGCGGTCTCGGTCGCTTCGTCGCCGAAGGCGTCCGGGTCGTCGACGTTGTCGAGGTAGAGCACGGCGGGTAGCTGGCCACCGATCGCGACCGGTACCGACAGCGCGACCCGGATGTTGTGTGCTTCGCCGCTGTCTCGTAAGACCCGCCCGACCTCGTCGCTTAGCTGCTTGTTTATCTCGTGGTAGTGACGCGTGAGCCGAGGCTCGAAGCTGACGGTGTCGGCGCTCAGAGCGATGTCGGCGCGGCTAAAGCGCACCCCGGCGAGCTTAATGAGGTCGTAGCCGACCGCCGCCCCGATCCGGTAATCGCCGCTCGGCAGCCGCAAAAAGATACTGCCCTTCTGGGCGCCGGGCACCGTCGTGACCGCCCGCTCGAGCAACCACTGATAAAACCCCTCGTCGAGACCGCGCCGCAACGCCTCCTCGACGACTTCAATCATGGTCTGGCGAAAGCGGGCGAGCCGCGCGAGCTGTCCGGGCTGTCTGGTGGTGCCGGGGTCGGGTGCGGGGCGAACCTGTTGTGGGAGCCGCCGCTCCCGCTCTAAAAGCCGTCCTAAGAACTGAGTGTAGGGCTCGAGCACCGTCCCGAGGTCGTCGTCGGTGTAGGGGTCGGTGTGGGGGCTCGAGCCGCTAAAACGGATCGCGAGGATACCGGGCGCCGCATCCGTACCGACCGGCAGGTAGTAGGTACGGTGCAGCCGGACGACCTGCCGCACACTTAGCAGCTGTACCTGCAGGCTCGCCGAGGGCTCGAGCAACGACTCGCCGCAGCGCACGACCGGCACGACCCCGTCGAGGCCGACCTCGAAGAGCACCGCGCCGCAAGCGCCTAGCAACCGTTGGAGCCGTTCTAGACTCTGTTCGATGACCTTGCTGGCGGGGGCACCGAGCGCGCCCAAGGCACTCTCGAAAGCGAGTTCGTGTATGGTTTGCCGTAACACTCTATAAAGGCTCCGCTATCTCTGCTAGATCAGCTCTGTTCTTAGCTTATAGCGCGTTCTCGTCGTCCGCTAGGGTAGATACAGTCTCTAAAAACAGGTTCTGAAAATATAGCCTCTAAAAATACAAAGAGCGAATGCGCTGCCCGAACCGGGTCGCTCGGATGCCCTGCTCTTTCGGGCGTACGTTTTAGCGCACAGCACCTTAGCGCGAATCTTTTTGGCGCGAACCCTGCGAGCGCAAACGCTCTGGGTACAGACGTCTACGACGACACCACAGACGACAACATAGACTCTCTCAGCTCGGTTCTCTTGGCTCGGTCGCGGCTTCGGTCGTGCACCTGAAAGCTACCACGGTTCGGTCATCGTGTTTGGCTTGTGTATCCGTACCACCAACATCTGCACAGCGAAAGACACCTCTTACGGGTATTCTGATACTTTTGGTCAATCCCTTACAACCACGATTTCTTACAATGTCCGCTTCTTAAAATGTTCACCGTTTATGCCGCTGCTTATGATGATTTCTCACAGTAACTTTAACTACGGGACTAGGGGTGCCACCTTCGACCGGGCTCGTCGGTACGGGTTCCTACGGGTCGCGGGTCTCTACGAGCCTAGCAAGACCGTAGCAACTCAAACCTGTAACGATAGCAGCGCCGCGCTGCCTTCGGTGCGGTGGCGTCGTCCGCAACGACAGACCGCAAACGTTTAGGCGTCCGTTACAGGCCGTTACCGCGTCAAGCGTCATAATCGAAACGACATGGTCTCTACCGAATCTGCCGAGCAGTATTTTCTTAGCGACGTCGCCCAACGCCGCCGCCTGATCGACGCCGCCGCTATCGTTCCGAGCGACCGGGTTGTCGAACTCGGCGCCGGTAACGGTAGTATCGCCGTGATGGTGCCGCCCTGCCGCTCTCTTACGCTTGTCGAGTACGATCCGGCACTCGCCGCACGGCTCCGCGACACCGTCCCGCACGCCCGAGTTATCGAGGATGACGCCCGGCAGGTGCTGCCGAAGCTCCGTTTCGACGTGCTGCTTAGCAATCTGCCGCACACCCTGACCGGCGACGTGCTCGCGCGGCTCCGCGACAGGGTACGGCGCGGACAGACCTTTCGGCGGGCGCTTGTCGCGGCGCACTGTAGCGACGACCTCGCGAACCGAGACGAGGTGGGCGGTGTTTTCGAGGTGCGGTTTGTGGGGGCGCTTAAAGAGGATGATTTTACGCCGCCGCAGCCGTTTGGCTCGAGCCTCTACCTCCTCACCCCCCTAGCCTCGCTCCGCACCGCGAGCGAGCGCTAATGTCCGCCACCACCAGCGACGCCCAGCAGCCGACCGCCCCGCGCCAGCGGATCGTCATCATCGACATCTTGCGCGGCTACGCCCTGCTCGGCATCCTGCTCGCCAACATCCTCTTCTTTAGCTCGCCGACCAACCTGATCGGCGGGCCGTTTAGCTACTGGGAGGGGCCGCTCGACCGCGTCGCGGAAGGGGCGACGCGGGTTCTGGTCGAGGGGGCGTTCTATGCGATCTTTTCGTTTCTATTCGGTCTCGGTATCGCGCTGCAACTCGGGCGCGGCGAGGGGAGCGCGGCCCAGGTGGCGCGGGTACGGTGGCGTCTGTTTATTCTGATCGGGTTCGGGGCGCTCCACGGCATCTTTGTCTGGTACGGCGATATCTTGCTCCCCTACGCGGTCGGGGGGTTGGTGCTGCTGCTGTTTCGGCGCTTTCGGGTGGCGGGGCTGCTGGTCTGGGCGGTGCTCGGCTTAGGGCTGTCGAGCCTTATCTACCTCGCCTCGGCGTTAAGTTCGGGCGGTTCGCTACCGGACTGGTACAGCGCGGCCAACTTTCTAAGCACCTACCGCGACGGCAGCTACCCCGAAATCTTGGCGTTACGGGTGCGGATCTTCTTGTTCGACCTGATCGACTTGCCGTTTCTGCTGCCGAACCTGCTCTGGCTCTTTCTGATGGGGATGGTGGCGGGACGGCTCGAGCTCTTCGCCCGCGTCCGCGACCACCTGCCGCTGTTTCGCCGCGCCCTCGTGGTCGGCCTGCTGTTCGCGCTGGCGCTTAAGGGCGCCTACGCCTGGTCGCTCGTCCGCGGCGATCCGCTTCCGGTCGGGCTGGTCTCGTTCGGCACTGGCGGCCCGGCGCTCGCGTTCGTCTACATCTGCGGTCTGACACTACTCCATCAGCGGGCGTTCTGGTCGCGTCTGCTCGGCCCGCTCGCCGCCGTCGGCAAGATGGCGCTTACGAACTATCTCGCCCAGTCGGTGGTCTGTTCGCTTATCTTCTACGGTTACGGCCTCGGCTACTACGGCCAGCTCGGCCCCGCCGTGACCGTCGTGATCGCGTTTGCTATCTACGGCGTGCAGATCGTGCTGAGCGTGCTGTGGCTGCGCGCCTTCCGGTTCGGGCCGATGGAGTGGCTTTGGCGGACGCTGACTTACGGCGAGCGGCAACCGCTCCGCCGCTAAAGTTATGGGGTGCTGGCCCGACCTCAAACCTGATATTAAAAACCTGATACTAAACCCGACACCAGACCTGACATGAGAACACCGCGACCCACGCGAACGTGTTCGGGTTGGCGGACTTGTTAGACTACAGCTTCTTATGCGTATCTTCGCGATTGCCGACCCGCACCTCTCCCGCGCCGACCCCAAGCCGATGGACATCTTCGGGGGTAACTGGGAAGGCCACCCCGACGCCTTTTTCGAGGGCTGGCGTGAGGTGGTTCGTGACGGCGACCTGGTGCTGGTGCCGGGCGATATTTCGTGGGCGATGAAGCTCGGCGAGGCGCTGCTCGACCTCCGCGACCTCGCCGATCTGCCCGGCGACAAGGTGCTCTTGCGCGGTAACCACGACTACTGGTGGCCCTCGATTAGCAAGCTGCGCGCGGCGCTACCGGCAGGGATGTACGCGGTGCAAAACGACGCCCTGCGTTTTGGCGACGTGGTGATCGCCGGCACGCGGGGCTGGGTCTGTCCGGGCGGACACGGGTTTAGCGAGCAGGACGAGAAGATCTATCGGCGCGAGCTCGATCGGCTTAGGTTGTCGCTCGCCGAGGCGAAGAAACTCGGTGGGGAGAAGCTGATTGTGATGCTGCACTATCCGCCGACCAATGTGAGGCTCGAGCCCTCCGGCTTTACCGACATCCTTTTAAAACACGCCCCCGACGTCCTCGTCTTCGGCCACCTGCACGGCGACGACCGGGTCATTCGCGAGCTAGGCGCTATCGACGTCCACTTCGTCGCCGCCGACGCGCTACGGTTTCGGCCCGAACTCGTCCTCGAAACCTAAACGGTTCGCTAACGAGACGGCGGAGGCTACGAGACAGAGGCTACAAGAGAGATTACGAGGGCGTTGCGGGTGTTTCGGGTACTTCGTGCTGCGCGACGACCTGGGCGAGTACCGCGTCGGTTTCGGTGACCTGCGGGTGCGCTTCGATAGGCCGACGCTTGGTCGTGTCGTCGTTAAGCCGGTGATAGTACGCGATTGCGTCTTCGCCCTGCTCCCAGCACAAACAGACAACTTCTGCACCGAGTCGAGACGGAAAGTCGACGACGCCGGTCTCTATGTCGCGTAGCTGAATGCCGCGCCGGTCGAGTTCGGCCTTGTGTCCTTGCAACGTCGACAGCAAAAACTTGATCTCTTCGGCGACGTTACGCGCTCCGACACTCCAGGCGTTTAATTTGCTGTGCTGGTCGCGTAACGTGACGACGTCCTGAGCCGCTTGCTGCATGTCGCGCAATGTTTCGTCGACAAAGGGTAGAAGTCGGGTCGCTTCTTCGATGCTAAACAGCTTAAACACGTCATAACCTCCCGGTTTCGGCGTAACTATTCTTGGAAACAGTCTCGTAGATAGTCTGGTAAAGAGCTACTGTCATGATGAGCGTAGTGTAGCGCTTTGCGGTACGGGCGAGTGTACTTCCAAGTACAAAACCTTAGTCTATCCATATCAGATTTTCTAATAAAGCCTTTCGAGAGTTCTTCGTGTCCCGTGCGGCCTGTCGACGACGTTCGACCCGATCGGTAAGACGACCAGGACGATAACGAGCGGCAGACAGCAGTTCCACGAGACATGTTGCTCATTACCATCATTCGCTTTTTACAGAGCGTCATAATAACAACGAAGTATCACCATCGTAATGAACGACCCCTGTCAAGCGTGGCTGTTGCGTCGTCGTCCGGGTCCTCTAGAATTGCTACGGACAACGGGTGAGCAGTTAGTGACGGCGGGACGACCACGAGCAGGCTGACGACACGAGGCGTCGCTACGGCACAGTCCCGCTTTGGCCCGAAGGTTATTGGTGCAGCAGACTCGCGACATAGTGCATATACACAACGTATCGGCGCGTCCGGATGCAAGCTTTTGCGGTGGCGACTCTGAGGCTAGGGCCGTTGCGGTGCGATTTTGCCGACGTTTAGGGCGAACTGTTTACGCTAGACTTGCTTATTCGTTCTAGACGCCCTATACTATGAAAGTTTGATTCCCCCGGCTCGCAGCGTTGGGCTCGGGGGTGGGTTTGTCGTGTGTGCCTCTTCGGTGTAGTGCGGAATCTGTCCAGCCCTCTGGATAACTCCAGCAAGACCTACCCCACCAACGTAATCACACCGTTGCGATGCACGGACTGTGCACACGCCGTCAAGACAAGCCGTCTGTGTACACCTGCTTAGCCTCGCGAGGTCTACGGGCCCCGAAAGTCTAGCTTCAAGGTTTTAGCCTCAAGGTTTAGAAGGTCTCGTGTCCGAGATCGACTTTGTGAGACCGACGCGGTCTGCGCAGCGCCTGCAAAGGTCTGCCAACACCGACATCTATTAGGGAGTGATCGCTCTGCCAACCGTTAACCAGCTCACCCGCAAGGGTCGTAAAACCCTGCAGAAGAAAAGCCGAACCCCCGCCCTCAAGGGCAGCCCGCAGCGCCGCGGCGTATGCACGGTCGTCAAGACCCAGACCCCGAAGAAGCCGAACTCGGCGCTTCGCAAGATCGCCCGGGTGCGGCTGTCGAGTGGCTACGAAGTCACCGCCTACATCCCCGGCGAGAAGCACAACCTGCAAGAGCACTCCGTCGTGCTGATTCGCGGAGGCCGGGTTAAAGACCTGCCGGGTGTTCGTTACCACATCGTACGCGGCGCGCTCGACGCTCAGGGGGTCGGAGTTGGCCGCTACGTGCAGCGTAACCAGGGCCGCAGCAAGTACGGCACCAAGAAGCCGAAGCAGAAGTAAGGGAGGATTATGGGACGCAGAAGAAGAGCAGAAGTTCGGGAGCTCGAGCCCGACCTAGTCTACAGCGACACCACCGTCACCGCGTTTATCAACAAGCTGATGCGCGACGGTAAGAAAAACCTCGCCTCGCGTATCTTTTACGGTGCCTGCCGGCTCGTTCAGGAGCGCAGCGGCCAGGAGCCGCTCAAGGTGTTTCGGCAAGGTCTCGACAACATCAAGCCGCGTATCGAGGTCAAAAGCCGCCGCGTCGGCGGAGCGACCTACCAGGTACCGGTCGAGGTAGGCCCGCGCCGCTCGATGTCGCTGTCGCTACGCTGGCTCGTCGCCGCTTCTGACGCGCGCCCCGAGCGTACCGCTGTAGAGCGGGTCGCTGGCGAGATGCTCGACGCCGCACAGGGCCGGGGCGGTGCCGTCAAGAAAAAAGACGACGTCGAACGGATGGCCGAAGCCAACCGCGCTTACGCGCACTACCGCTGGTAGTACACGAGGCGGCAGCTAGCGCCCTAAGCACGTCAGGTGCGGCGCGGCGCTAATGCCGTGAGCCGAGTGCTCGCTAGGGTGTCCCCCTCGTCGGAGGAGAAAATTATGGCAACAGAGACAACAGGAACAAAAACCGGACTCGACCTAAGCAAAACCCGTAACATCGGTATTGCTGCGCACATCGACGCGGGGAAGACTACCCTCACCGAGCGGATCCTTTTCTACGCGGGCCGTATCCACAAGATCGGCGAAACCCACGAGGGTGCCTCGCAGATGGACTGGATGGCGCAGGAAAAAGAGCGCGGCATCACCATCACCTCGGCGGTAACCCAGTGCTTCTGGGCCGACAACCGCATCAACATCATCGACACGCCGGGTCACGTCGACTTCACCATGGAAGTCGAGCGCTCGATGCGCGTCCTCGACGCCGCGGTTGCGGTCTTCGACGCGTCGCAGGGTGTCGAGCCGCAGTCCGAGACAGTGTGGCGGCAGGCCGACAAGTACCGCGTCCCCCGCTTGGCGTTCGCGAACAAGATGGACAAGACCGGTGCGGACTTTCAGCTCGTACTCGACTCGATGGATGAGCGCCTCGGCGCGAACGCGATCCCGGTACAGTGGCCGATGGGTCAGGAAGACAGCTTTACAGGGCTTATCGACCTCGTCGAGATGAAGGCCTACACCTACATGGACGATCTCGGTCAGGACATCCGCATCGACGACATTCCGGAAGAGTTTTTAGAGATCGCCCAAGAGAAGCGCAACCTGATGATCGAAAAGCTCGCCGACAGCAACGACGAACTCGCGATGCTGTTCCTCGAAGGCGAAGAGGTCCCTTCCGACCTGATCAACAAGGCGATCCGCGACGGCACCGTCAGCCTCACGCACTTTCCGGTGTTCTGCGGTTCGGCGCTTAAAAACAAGGGCGTGCAGCGTCTGCTCGACGGCGTCACGCTCTACCTGCCGAGCCCGCTCGACGTCCCGGCGATCCGTGGTGTGGTTCCCGACACCGGCGAAGAAGAGACCCGGCCGGCAGACGAAACCGCCCCGACCGCGTCGCTCGCCTTTAAGGTCATGACCGACCCTTACGTCGGGCGCCTGACCTTCGTACGCGTCTACTCGGGCGTTCTCGAAGCGGGTTCGTACGTCTGGAACGTCTCTAAAGGCAAAAAAGAGCGGATCGGTCGGCTGCTGAAGATGCACGCCAACTCGCGCGAGGAGATCGACCGTATCGGTGCGGGCGACTTGGGCGCGGTTATCGGTCTTAAAGATACTGGTACCGGCGATACCCTCGCCGACCCCGACCACCAGATCGAACTCGAAAGCATCGAGATCCCCGAACCGGTCATTACCGTCGCTATCGAACCGGCCTCGAAGGCCGACCAGGACAAGCTGTCGAGCGGTCTGTCGAAGCTCGCCGACGAAGACCCGACCTTCCGCGTCGAAAGCGACCCGGAAACCGCCCAGACCAAGATTTCGGGCATGGGCGAACTGCACCTCGAAATCATCGTCGACCGGCTCCGCCGCGAGTTTAACGTCAACGCGAACGTCGGCGCGCCGCAGGTCGCCTACCGCGAAACCATCACCCGTAACGTAGACGTCGAGGGTAAATTCGCGTCGGCAGTCCGGCGGTCGGGGCCAGTACGGTCACGTCAAGATTCAGGCCGAGCCGCTTGAGCGGGGTGCGGGCTTCGAATTCGAAAACGCGGTCGTCGGCGGAACGATTCCCAAAGACTTCATCCCGGCTGTCCAGAAGGGTGTCGAGGAAGCGCTCCAGAACGGCCCGCTGCTCGGTTTCCCGATCGTCGACATGAAGGTGCGCCTCTACGACGGTAGCTACCACGAAGTCGACTCGTCGGAGATGGCGTTTAAGATCGCCGCGTCGATGGCGGTCCGCGAGGTTATGAACAAGGGCGGCGCTTCGGTGCTCGAGCCGGTCATGCGCGTCGAAGTTGTAACCCCAGAAAACTACATGGGCGATGTGATTGGTAACCTAAACTCTCGCCGTGGCCAGATCCAGGGGATGCAGCCGCGCGGTAACGCCCAGGTCATCAACGCGCTCGTACCGCTCTCGGAGATGTTTGGCTACGCCACCGATCTCCGTAGTCTGACCCAGGGCCGCGCGACCTTTACCATGTTCCTCGATCACTACGCGCAAGTTCCGAAAAACATCCAGGACGACCTCGTCAAGAAATAAGAGTTAGGCCGACGCTTCGGGTATGCACCCTACTGCGGGTGCAGCCCGATTGTGCTGAAAGGACAAAGGAGAAAAACCATGGCCAAAGCGACCTTCGAACGCACCAAACCCCACGTCAACATCGGAACGATCGGACACGTGGATCACGGCAAGACGACACTGACCGCCGCGATCACCTACACGGCAGCCGCTGCCGACCCGTCGATCGCGACGTTCTCGTACGATATGATCGATAAAGCCCCGGAAGAGAAAGCCCGCGGTATCACGATCAACACCTCCCACGTCGAGTACCAGACCCCGAACCGCCACTACAGCCACGTCGACTGCCCCGGCCACGCCGACTACGTTAAAAACATGATTACCGGCGCAGCCCAGATGGACGGCGCGGTCCTCGTGGTCTCCGCCGCCGACGGCCCGATGCCCCAGACCCGCGAACATATCCTGCTCGCCCGTCAGGTCGGCGTCCCCTACATCGTCGTGTTTATGAACAAGACCGACATGGTCGACGACGAAGAGCTCCTCGAACTCGTCGAAATGGAAGTGCGCGAACTGCTCGCCTCCTACGACTTCCCCGGTGACGACATTCCGGTCGTGCAGGGCTCCGCCCTTAAAGCGCTCGACGCGCTGACCGCCGAGCCCAACATCGGACGGGGCGACAACGAGTGGACCGATAAAATCTGGGAACTGCTCGACGCTATCGACAGCTACGTGCCGACCCCGGAACGCGACGTCGAAAAGCCGTTCCTGATGCCGGTCGAAGACGTGTTTACGATTACCGGACGGGGCACCGTGGCCACAGGCCGTATCGAACGGGGCCAGGTCAAGACCGGCGAAGAAGTCTCTGTGGTCGGCCTGAGCGATACCCGCAAGAGCACCGTAACGGGCGTCGAGATGCACCGCAAGACGCTCAATTCGGGCATCGCCGGAGACAACGTCGGCGTCTTGCTGCGCGGCCTGTCGCGTGACGATATCGAACGGGGCCAGGTACTCGCCAAGCCGGGTAGCATCACGCCGCACACGAACTTTAACGGCTCGGTGTACATCCTCAAGAAGGAAGAGGGCGGACGTCACAGCGCGTTCTTCTCGGGCTACCGTCCGCAGTTCTACTTCCGGACCACCGACGTAACGGGCGTGGTGACGCTGCCCGAAGACGTAGAGATGGTGATGCCGGGCGATAACGTAGAGATTACCGTCGAACTGATCAAGCCGATCGCGATGGAAGAGGGCTTGCGCTTCGCGATTCGCGAGGGTGGCCGCACGGTCGGTGCCGGCGTCGTTACGGGGATCAACAAGTAGCACGTCAGCATGCGAGCGGCTGCGAGCAGCGCCACCCGGCGTCGTCCGCGGCGCCGCTACGTTTTAGCCTGTTTGCGGCGTGCCTGAGGCCGAGGCCCGCGCGCCGCGTTAAAGGAGAGAGATGGCAAGCGACGTAAGAATCAAGCTGCTGCTCGAGTGCACCGAGTGCAAGCGCCGCAACTACGCGACGCATAAAAACCGCCGTAACACCACGGCGAAGCTCGAGCTCAACAAGTACTGCCGCTGGGACCGTAAGCACACCAAGCACCGCGAAGTCAAGGTTTAAGCGGTGAAGGCGATCCTTCGTTACCTTCGCAACTCGCGCGCCGAACTCGGTCGGGTAACCTGGCCGACGCGCGACGAAGTTATCCAGGCGACTCAAGCTACCCTCGTCTTTGTCGTTATCACCGCGATCTTTCTGCTTATCGCCGACACGACGCTCGGCAATCTGCTCGGCCTTGTCACCTAGCCCGGTCTTGCCTGATTCGGTCTTGTAAAGCCCCGATCTTGTAAAGCCCCGATTTTGCAAAAACTGTGGCCAACAGACCGCATTCACTAGGCCATAGTCGCCGAAATCTGCTAGAACGGACGTCGAGCGAACAACCGCGCTAAAAGAGAGCCAGGAGAGAGATGGACACGCTTAACAGACTTAACAGAAGAGTAGGTGGGACACGATGAGCATCGAATGGTACGCCGTGCACACCTATGTCGGCCACGAAGATAAGGTGCGCATCAACATCATGCAGCGTTCGCGTTCACTCGGCATCGCCGACATGGTCTACCAGGTGGTTGTTCCGAGCGAAGAAGCTGTGGAGCACCGCGAGGGTGGCAAGCAAGAGGTTGTTAAGCGTAAACTTTTTCCCGGCTACGTCTTTGTGCAGATGGATCTCGGCGACAACCCCGAAGAGCCTAACGAGGCCTGGGAGGTCGTGCGTAACACGCCCGGCGTGACCGGTTTTGTCGGCACGGCGACGCGCGCGGTTCCGCTCTCGCGCGAGGAAGAAGCGCGGATGCTCGGCACGCTCGGCATTACCGGCACCAAAGAGACGCCCAAGGTCAAGGTCAGCTTTAATATTAGCGACACTGTCGAGGTTACCTCGGGGCCGTTCGCTGACTTTACCGGTATCGTATCGGATCTCAACCCCGAGCGCGGCAAGGTCAAGGTGCTCGTGTCGATCTTTGGCCGCGAGACGCCCGTAGAGCTAGACTTCTCGCAGGTCGTCAAGACGTAAACCCGATATTTTAACCGACTAACGATTATGGTTCTGCTCTCTAGCAGAGCGTAAGCGTTCGCACCCCGCAGCAGGCCATGTTGGGGGGGAGCTTAAGGAGGAATTATGGCTAAGAAAGTTGCGGGCATCGTCAAGTTGCAGCTACCTGCCGGTAGCGCGACCCCGGCCCCGCCGGTCGGTCCGGCGCTCGGTCAGTACGGTGCCAACATTATGGAGTTTGTCAAGCAGTACAACGCGGCGACGGCGTCGCAGGGGGGCGCTATCGTTCCGGTCGAGATCACTATCTACGCCGACCGCTCCTTTACCTTCGTCACGCGCACACCGCCCGCGAGCTACCTGATCCGTCAGGCGGCGGGTATCCAGAAGGGTTCGGGCGAGCCTAACAAGGTCAAGGTCGGCAAGCTGACCTGGCAGCAGTGCTTAGAGATCGGCAAGACCAAGATGCCCGACCTTAACGCCGGCAGCGAAGTCGCCGCCGCGAAAATTATTGCGGGATCGGCTCGAGCCATGGGCGTGACCGTAGAAGGGGTGCCCGCCGATGCCTAAACACGGCAAACGTTACCGCGATCTTCGCGCCAAGGTCGACCGAAGCAGACTCTACTCGCTCGACGAAGCGACGAACCTCGTGCGCGAACTAGCGACCGCACGCTTCCCCGAAACCGTCGAGGCCCATGTGCGTCTCGGTATCGACCCGCGTAAATCCGACCAGACCGTGCGCGGCACGGTCGCTCTGCCGCACGGCACCGGCAAGTCGGTCCGCGTCCTGGTTATCGCCCAGGGCGATAAGATCGAAGAAGCCAAAGAGGCCGGTGCTGACTTTGTCGGCGGCGACGATCTTATCCAGCGGATTCTCGACGGCTGGTTCGAGTTCGATGCGGCGGTCGCGACGCCCGACATGATGGCGGCGGTCGGTAGCAAGCTAGGCCGGGTCCTCGGTCCGCGTGGTCTGCTCCCCAACCCCAAATCGGGGACGGTCGGCTTTAACGTCGGCGAGATTGTTCGCGCCCTGAAGGCGGGCCAGATCGAGTTTCGTAACGACAAGACCGGGGTCGTTCACGCGCCGATCGGCAAAGCGACCTTCGACGCGGGCCAACTCGCCGAAAACCTGAGCGCTTTTAAGACTGCGGTAGAGGCTGCCAAGCCCGAAACATCCAAGGGGATCTACATCCGTTCGGTCTACATTACGACCACGATGGGTCCGAGCGTACAGGTCTCGGTCTAGGCGTACACTGTTTTGCGATTAGGGCCGGCTTCGGCGCGGCCCTCGTGCGGTAGATAGCGGCTCGTAAGCTGCTCCTGCACGACCGAACGATAGGCATTCCGGTGCGTAGCACTACACGGCGTTAGAGACAGCAGGGACCTGCCCGGTTTAAAGATCCTGCCGAGGCGCCCGACCGCCTCCGGGCGGTGGGCTACGCTTCGCGGTAAGGGCTCGGCACGAAGCCGAGTCAACGTTTCGAGACGAGGAAGGCTAAGGATGGCTAATCCTAGAAATACAAGATCGGTCGAAGAGCTCCGCACACTACTCGCGGACGCCAAGACCTTCTTCTTGGTAGACTACCAAGGGCTTTCCGCGGGAGAACTAACCAAATTACGCGCTAACGTGCGTAACGCTGGTGGACGTCTGCTGGTCGCTAAAAACACCCTGGTCAACGTTGTGCTTAAAGAGCAGGGTATCGACAGTTTTGGCGACGTGTTAGCAGGTCCGAGCGCGCTACTACTGATCGGTGACGATCCGGTCGAGCCGGTTAAGGCGGTGGTCGATTTTGCGAGTGACCACGCCAAAGATCTGCCCGTGCCTAAAGGTGGCATGCTCCAGGGTGCTCAGGTCGCACCCGACGCTTTCTCGCGTATCGCTAAACTTCCCTCCCGTCAGCAGCTGCTTAGCGAGCTGGTCGGTGTTCTACAAGCCCCCATGCAACAGGTTGTCGGTGTCCTGCAAGGCGCACCCCGCGACTTTGTTTCCGTACTAACGAACTACTCAGAAAAACTCAAGGAGGAGTAACATGGCCTTTGATAAAGACGCAATGATCGAACAGTTAAGTGGTCTCACCGTGCTCGAGCTCGTCGACCTCGTCGAGGCGCTTAAAGAGAAGTGGGGCGTCGAAGCCGCCGCCGCGATGCCCGCCGGCATGATGATGCCCGCTGCTGGTGCTGGCGCCGAAGCCGCTGCTGAAGAGCAGACCGAATTCACCATCACCATCAAGAGCCCCGGCGACAAGAAGCTCAATGTCATCAAAGAGGTTCGGGCTATTACGAGCCTCGGCCTCAAGGAAGCCAAAGAACTCGTCGAGTCCGGCGGCGTCGTCAAAGAGGATATCAGCAAGGACGAAGCCGAAGAGATCAAAGGCAAGCTCGAAGCTGCAGGCGCTACCGTCGAAGTCAAGTAACGCGTAGGCTAGCGGGCCGGATGCATCCGCACGGTGGGGGTAGGCTGTAAGTTGGCCTACTCCCACTTCCTCTGTTCGCGTGTAGTCTAGTCTACTAGATCATGGTATCTTTTCGCGTACAATTTGATGCTTGACGGCTACGTCTGCTTGTAGCGCCTCCCAAAACTTCTCGGTCGGCATAATGCCCCGAGTGCGACCCCTCGAGCCCAAAACAACGGCCCTGCAGGATGGTTGTTGCGAAGAAACCGAGCGACCCGCGCGTTGCGCCCGGTCACGTAGCGAGCTTACAACGCGGTCATGATGCGAGAAGCGGCTCTGACCACGCACCTTTGCACCGTCTCACACCTCACCAGATCACACCTCACCAGAGCGGTACGTCACGACAGCGCTACCCGAGAACGTTTTCGAAAAAGGCCAAAACGTTGCTAAAAAGCCGCTAAAATCTCTGCCCCATCTTTACACCGAGGACCTACCTTCGCGTAACAAAGACAGACGAACGTCGTGAGTACGAACCGACAACGGTCGTGTGGTGAGTGTGCGCGATGACGCTAGTACCGACGAACGAGTACCGACAAATGAGTACCGACGAACAGGCACCGATGAATCAGTACCGACGAAGGAGTGTGCAACGATTCAAAGCACAGCGCTCGACATCTTCCGTACCTCGGCTGAGGCTGCTTCGGTTCAGTTCTGGATTCTGCAGCTGTCATCTGGTTACGTTCGTGGCGGCGCCACCCGACGAACGGCTGCTCGGCTACCTACAACTTAAAATTGCCGCAACGACTTGAGTGCTACGACGTAACGCAACGTGCACGCCGCGCCACGACAGCGCTAGGCGTCACCGTTGTTGTGGGTCACGATGTTTTGTGCGACGGCACCGTGCGGATAGGGGATACCGATGCAAAACTCTTGTGTAACGCGTCAGGCGAGTAGGGGTGTGAACGGGCGCGAGACGGGTGACGCCCTAAACGGCTACGACACCGATGGTGTTTGTGCGAGGGCTCGAGCCGCGACACGCTCCTCTACGATCTCGATTCTTTTTCTCTTTTTACTTCTCTTTTTACAACGTCCTTCTCTAAGGTATCCGCTACGCCAGCACCGCACGCAGGCCAGCAACAGGTCGAACAGAAAGGGTAGATATGCGCAAACTAGTTGAGTTCGGTACGATTAAAGAGGTTATTAACTTACCGAACCTAACCGATATTCAGACTAAGTCATACGGAACGTTTTTGCAACTAGGCGTTGCCGCCAAGGATCGCCAGAACATCGGCCTGCAGAGCGCTTTTAAGGAAGTGTTTCCGATCGACGAGGCCGAGCGTGGCCGCCAGACGGGTCTGGTGCTCGACTTTTTAGAGTACACCCTCGCCGAGCCCGAGTTTAGCCCCGAAGAGTGCCGCGAGAAAGACCTTTCTTACCAGGCCAACCTGTTCGCTAAGCTGCAACTCGTCCACAAAGACACCGGCCTGATCAAAGAAGACCAGGTCTTTTTAGGCGATCTGCCGCTCATGACCGAAAACGGCTCGTTTATCGTCAACGGTGCCGACCGCGTGATCGTGTCGCAGATCCACCGCTCGCCGGGAGCGTACTTTATCGGCTCGGCGCGCGGCGCGGGGCGGGGCTACATGGCGAGTATCATCCCGATGCCCAAACGCGGGCCCTGGATCGAGCTCGAGTTCGACAACAGTGACGTGTTGTGGATGAAGGTCAACAAGAAGAAGTTTCCTTTTAGCCTGATTTTGCGCGTGCTCGGCATGGGTGACGAAGAGATTCGTAATCTCTTTAGCGGTCACGAAGACCTTATCGCCAACACCCTCGAAGAGGACACCACCCGGGGCGGCTCGGCAGAAGAAGCGCTGCTGCGGCTGTTTACGGTGCTCCGTCCGGGCGACCCGCCTAAGGTCGACAAGGCGACGAGCTACCTCTTTAGTCTGCTCGCCGACCCGCGCCGCTACGACCTCGGCGACGCGGGTCGCTACAAGATGAACAGCAAGCTCGGCCTCTCTTTCGAACAGAAGACGCTGCTCGGCTTTGAAGACGGACGCTTTGTCGACTACGGTCTTGTCGCGGCGATCCAGTACCTGGTCAGGTTGCAGACGACCCCGATCGAGCAACACGCCCAGACCACGGTTAACGTCCGGGGTAGCGACCAGGACATCGCCCTCGCCGAAGACGACATCGACCACCTCGGCAACCGCCGCATCCGCACCGTCGGCGAACTCGTCGCCGACCAGATCCGCGTTGGTCTCGGGCGGATGGCGCGCGGGGTGCGCGAACGGATGCTGCTCGGCAACCCCGACGCCGCGACGCCCCAGAAGCTCGTCAACAACCGGCCTATCGTCGCCGCGCTACGCGAGTTTTACGGACGTTCGCAGCTTAGCCAGTTTAAAGACCAGGTCAACCCGCTCTCCGAACTGCGTCACAAGCGGCGGATCTCGGCGCTCGGCCCGGGCGGCCTGACCCGCGAACGGGCCGGTTTCGACGTCCGCGACGTCCACCGTACCCACTACGGGCGGATCTGTCCGATCGAGACACCCGAAGGCGCGAACATCGGCCTGATCACCTCGCTCTCTTCTTACGCGCAGGTCAACGACCTCGGCTTTATCGAGGCGCCCTACCGTAAGGTCAGCGACCGCCGCGTGACCGACGAAGTCGTCTACATGACCGCGCACGAAGAGGATCGCTACATTATCGCGCAGGCCAACACGCTTCTTGACGACGACGGTAGCTTCTCTCGCGACCGCGTGGTCGCCCGCAAACTCGGCGACCCGGTCTTCGCGTCGCCTGACGACGTCGACTACATGGACGTTTCGCCCAAGCAGATTATCTCGGTACCGACCTCGCTGATTCCGTTTCTAGAGCACGACGATGCGAACCGGGCGCTGATGGGTTCGAACATGCAGTCGCAGGCGGTGCCGCTTATCAAACCCGACGCCCCCTACGTCGGTACCGGGGTCGAGACACGGGTGTCGCGCGATTCGGGGACGGTCATTATCGCCGCCGACGCCGGCACGGTGAGCTACGTCGACGCCAAACGGATCGTTATCGCTCACGACGACAAGGGCGAGCGCGAATACGTCCTAACCCGCTTCCAGCGTTCGAACCAGAACTCGAACCTCGACCAGCGTCCGCTCGTAAACGTCGGCGACAGGATCGAGGCGGGACAGATTATCGCCGACGGACCGGCCTCTCAGAACGGTCGTCTGGCGCTCGGTCAGAACGTGCTGATCGCGGTGATGCCGTTCGACGGCTACAACTTTGAAGACGCGATCGTCATCTCGGAAAACCTGGTCCGTCACGACGCCTACACGAGTGTCCACATCGAAAAGTACGAAAAGGAGGCTCGCGAGACCAAGCTCGGGCCCGAAAAGATCACCCGGGACATCCCCGGTCTGTCCGAAGCGGCGCTGCGCGACCTCGACGAAGACGGTGTGGTGCGTATCGGCGCCGAGATCAAACAGGGCGATATTCTGGTCGGCCACACCTCGTTTAAGGGCGAGACCGAACCGACCCCCGAAGAGCGGCTGCTCCGCTCGATCTTTGGCGAGAAAGCCCGCGAAGTTAAAGACACGAGTCTGCGGGTTCCGCCCGGCGACGGCGGCATCGTGCTGCGCACCGTCCGCTTTCGGCGCGGCGATCCGGGCGTCGAGCTCAAGCCGGGCGTCCAGGAGATGGTGCGGGTCTACATCGCCCAGAAGCGCCGCCTGATCGAAGGCGACAAGCTCGCAAACCGGCACGGCAACAAGGGCGTGGTGGCCAAGATTCTGCCGCCCGAAGATATGCCCTACCTCGCCGACGGTACCCCGGTCGACCTCGTCTTTAACCCGCTCGGCGTGCCGTCGCGGATGAACCTCGGTCAGATCCTCGAAACCCACTTAGGTCTAGCCGCCTACAAGCAGGGGGTGTCTTACGTCACGCCGGTCTTCGACGGGGCCAAAGAGGAGCAGATCAAAGACCTGCTCGAAGAGGCGTTCGAAGACGAGTACCGAGCGGAGCAGGAGGCCGGTTTCGAACCCGACCGCCGCGAACGCGACGTCGCTCGGCGCTCGGGCAAGCTCGGCGTGATCGACGCAGAGCAGCCGCTCGAAGCGGCCCGGCGCGATCTCGCCCGCACCGGTAAGTCGGTGCTGTTCGACGGACGGACCGGCGAAGCGATCGACGCCCCGATCGTGATCGGTGTGATGTACGTCATGAAGCTCTACCACATGGTCGAAGACAAGATGCACGCCCGCTCGACCGGCCCCTACTCGCTGATTACCCAACAGCCGCTCGGCGGTAAGGCGCAGTTTGGCGGTCAGCGCCTCGGCGAGATGGAGTGCTGGGCGCTGCAGGCTCACGGCGCGGCGCACACGCTGCAGGAGATGCTGACCATCAAGTCCGACGACATTAGCGGGCGTAACGCTGCCTACGAGGCGATCGTGAAGGGGAACGATGTGCTCGAGCCCACCATCCCCGAATCGTTTAAGGTGCTGGTCAAAGAGCTCCACTCGCTCGGCCTTGACGTGCAGGTGCTCCAGGACGACAACACGCCGGTCAGTCTGTTCGACGAAACCGGACGGGGCCGCTAGTCGCCCGCACCGCTGCGGCCCGCCGCACGACCTACCGTACGACCTACCGTACGACCGCGACACCACCTACTATCCCGGAGGGCGCCCGTCGCGGCGCTCTCCCCCCGAGCAGGGTGAAGGGAACGCATGACAGATTTTGAAAAGGTACTCATCAAGATCGCCTCTCCCGAACAGATCCGCGCCTGGAGTTACGGCGAGGTCACCAAACCGGAGACGATCAACTACCGGACACTCAAGCCCGAACGTGACGGTCTGTTCGACGAGCGCATCTTCGGCCCCGAAAAAGACTACGAGTGCGCCTGCGGTAAATACAAGCGGCAGCGCTTCGAGGGTAAGACCTGCGAACGCTGCGGCGTCGAGGTCACCAAGTCGACGGTGCGCCGCTACCGGATGGGGCACATCGAACTCGCGACCGCCTGCACGCATATCTGGTACGTCAAGGACATTCCGAGCAAGATCGGCTCGCTGCTAAACCTCTCGACGAGCCAGCTCGAGCAGGTACTCTACTTTTCTAAATACATCGTGACCGAATCGATGGGCGCCCTTAAAGAGGGCCGTCCGCTCCGGCGCGGCGACCTTCTGTCCGACGACGAGTACCGGATGCTCCGTTACGGCCAGCAGGAGACCTACTCGGTGCCGAACAACGAAGAGGCGGTCGTCGCCGACGGCGACTACGTCGAGGCGGGCCAGCAACTCGCTAAGGGCGTCAAGTCTAAGATCGCCGGTCTGGCGCAGTACCGCTTTCCGCGCCGCGTCATCTTTAACTACGAAGAGGCGCGCGACGCCCGCCTGAACGTTCCGGCCAAGTCGTGGCTCGAAGAGGAGCGTTACAAGGGCGGGCAGCCGATCGCCGAGTTGACCAAGGCGATCGAGATCAAGGCGCCCGCCGAGGGCGTGGTCGAACTGTTGCCGATCGGTAGTGACGGCGGTCTGCTTAACCTGCGCGACCCCGACGACGAAGCGGTGATTGCGAGCTTTCTGCTGCCAGCAGGCATGGAGTTGCTCGTCGGGCCGGGCGAATTTGTAGACGCAGACGCGGTGCTTGCCAGGGCCGCTGAAGGCGCGCAGCTCGTGCTGCCGCGCGACGCCGAAGCGAAGGTCGAAAAGAGCAAGAAGCGCGGACCAGAGCTCGAGCTCACCCTTAAAGTGACCTGGTCGCGTACCGAAACTCACGACATCGACCCGACCATGCACGTCTTGACCAGCGACGGCGCCGAGATCAGCGGGGGCGACAAAATTGTGGGCGCGATCGATCCGGCCAAAGAGATCGTCGCCGAAGCTGACGGAATCGTCCACCTCGGGTTGCCGGCCAGCATCATCGTGTCGCGGGCGAAGATCTACCCCTACCAGGACGAGCCGATCGTGGTCAACGGTGACCGCGTGATGCCGGGCGACGACCTCGCCGACGACGGTAGGGTCAAGGCCGATATCTCCGGGCGGGTCGAAATCGACCTGGTGCGGCGTCAGGTGCGGCTGATCGAGTCTTACGACTTTGTCGCCAAGATGGGCGCTGAGGCGGTGCGCGAACTGCTCGAAACGATCGACCTCGAAAAGCTCGAGGCCGAACTCGTCGAGGAGATGACTTCGAACTCGCGTCACAAACGGGCTAAGGCCCGCAAGCGCCTCGAGGTGACCCGCAGCTTTATCAACTCGGACAACGAACCCGCCTGGATGATCCTCGCATCGGTGCCGGTCATGCCGCCTGCACTCCGCCCGATGGTGCAGGTCGAGGGAGGCCGCTTTGCGACCTCGGACCTGAACGACCTCTACCGGCGGCTTATCAACCGTAACAACCGTCTCAAGAAGCTGATGCAGCAGGGCGCGCCCGAGATGATTATCCGTAACGAGAAGCGGATGCTCCAGGAAGCGGTCGACGCGCTTATCGACAACGGTCGGCGCGGCGCGGCGGTTGTGCACCCCGGTTCGGATCGTCCGCTCCGGTCGCTTACCGACCTGCTCGGCGGCAAGCAGGGCCGTTTCCGGCAGAACCTGCTCGGCAAACGGGTCGACTACTCGGGTCGTAGTGTGATCGTGATCGGTCCGCAGCTCCGGCTGCACCAGTGCGGGGTGCCTAAACGGATGGCGCTCGAGCTCTTTAAGCCGTTTCTGTTTAAGGTGCTCGAAGAGCGCGGCATCGCGACGAACATCAAGAGTGCGCGCAAGCTGCTCGAACGTTCGCGCGACCTCAAAGACGAGATCTGGGACGCGCTCGAAGAGGTTATCCAGGACCGCGTGGTGCTTCTAAACCGGGCGCCGACGCTGCACCGCTTAGGGATTCAGGCGTTCGAGCCGGTCCTCGTCGAAGGACAGGCGATCCAGCTCCATCCGCTCGTCTGCGAGGCGTTTAACGCCGACTTCGACGGCGACCAGATGGCGATCCACGTCCCGCTGTCGGTCTACGCGCAGGCCGAAGCCCGCCTGCAGATGCTCGCGAGCCACAACCTCCTCTCACCCGCTCACGGCAACCCCAACGTCGGCGCCGCGCGCGACATCATCCTCGGTCTGTTCGTGCTGACCCAGGTCCACACCGGGCGTAAAGGGATCGGCGCGGCGTTCGCGAGCCCCGCCGAGGCGCTGCAGGCCTACCGCGACGGCGACCTCGACCTTAACTCGGTGATTAGCGTCGGCGACAAGAAGACTTCGGTCGGGCGACTCAAGTACCGCTACAGCAGCGACGACGAAGCGCTGCTCGCGGTGCAGCGCGGCGAGATCGACATGCAGGACATCGTGACGGTCAAGATCGGCGGCAAGCTGATCGAGACGAGCCCAGGCCGGATGTACTTCGCACGGCTCGTCCAGGAGACGGTCGGTGAAGAGGGGCTCGAGCTCCCCCCCGCCATGATCCGCTACGATATCGCCTACGAAAAGGGCGCGCTCCGCGACCTCGTCACCGAGTCGTTTCGCGAACTCGGCATCGAACGGACCGCGAAGCTGCTCGACGGCCTTAAAGACGCCGGCTTCGAGCTCTCGACCACCTCGGGCATCACCATCGGCATCGACGACGTCGCCATCCCCGACAAGAAGGCCGAGCTAATCGAACAGGCCGAAAACAAGCTGACCAAGATCCAGAAGGCGTCTAGCCGCGGCTTCGTGACCGAGCAGGAGCGCTACCAGCAGGTGGTGCGGCTCTGGAACGACACCACCGACGAGGTCAAGCAGGCGGTGTTCGAAAACTTCGAGCAGAACATGCCCTTCAACCCGCTCTTCGTCATGGCTCAGTCGGGCGCGCGTGGTAACCCGCAGCAGATCCGCCAGCTCGCGGGGATGCGCGGCCTCATGGCCAAGCCTTCGGGCGACACCATCGAACTGCCGATCCGCGCCAACTTTCGCGAGGGTCTGACCGTGCTCGAATACTTCATCTCGACCCACGGCGCCCGTAAAGGGGGTGCCGACACCGCGCTCCGCACCGCCGACTCGGGCTACCTGACCCGCAAGCTCGTCGACGTCGCCCACGAGGTCGTGGTGCGCGAAGAAGACTGCGGCACCGCCGATGCCGTCGAGATTCCGCTCTACGACAGTGACGGACGGCTGCGTAACAAGAGCCACCTCGAGATGAGCCTCTACGGACGGAAGCTCGCGGTCGACGTCGAACTCGGCGAATTTAACCTGAACACCGGCCAGCACCTGCTGATTAGCGACATCGGGGCGTTCTACAAACAGCTCGCCGACTACCCCGAGGTGCGCAGCGTCTATATCCGGAGCCCGCTCGTCTGTCAGACCCGCGCCGGGGTGTGTCAGAACTGTTACGGCCTCGACTTTTCGCTGATGCGTCCGGTCTCGATCGGTGAAGCGGTCGGCGTGATCGCGGCGGAGTCGATCGGTGAACCGGGCACCCAGCTCACCATGCGAACCTTCCACACCGGCGGGGTTGCCGGGGCGGGCGATATCACGCAGGGTCTGCCGCGCGTGATCGAACTCGTCGAAGCGCGTAAGCCCAAGGTCAAAGCGCTTATCTCCGACCTCGACGGTATCTTTAGTGTCGAAGAGGACGACGACAAGCTGCGGATCAACGTCAGCAGCGAAGACGGTGAGTTCAGCCGTAACTACAAGGTCGACCGTAACGTCCGTCTGCTCGTACGCAACGGTGACAAGGTCGAAGCCGGCCAGTCGCTTACGCGCGGCGCGGTCAACCCGCACGACCTGCTCGAGTCACGCGGCCCCGAAGACGTGCAGCGCTACCTTGTTGACGAGGTGCAGCGCGTGTACCGGAGTCAGGGTGTAAGCGTCCACGACAAGCACATCGAAGTGATTATCCGGCAGATGCTCAAGTACGTCGAGATCCTCACCTCGGGCGATTCGACCATGCTCGAAGGCCAGATCATCGAAAAGTTTGACGTCGAGGCGACCAACGCGCAGCTTCTCGACGCGGGCAAGGAGCCCGCGAGCTGGAAACCGGTCCTGCTCGGCATTACCAAAGCGAGTCTGTCGACCCGTAGCTGGCTTTCGGCGGCGTCGTTTCAGCACACCACCCACGTCCTGACCGAAGCGGCGGTGTCGGGCAAGGCTGACAACCTCGTCGGCCTTAAAGAGAACGTTATCCTCGGTCGGCTGATTCCGGCGGGAACCGGTCTCGACGCGATTCGCGAAACCCGCGTCGCCGACGAGCGCACTCTCGAACGCCAGAAGCAGGCTCCGGCCAAGACGGCGGGCGGTCGGACACGTACGGCCAAAGAGAAGCGCCCGGAAGCGTCGTAGGTGACCGCTACACGCTTAGGCTACGGCCAGACATACGCCTACTACAAACCTAGACGTCCGCATCTAGACATCCGCACCTAGACATCTGCGTGGAGGAGAGGGTTACACCGCTCCTTCGCGCTTTTTTGTGCCGAGACGGTGTGCGGTTAGGGTATGATGGTTGGCATATGATTGTCGGTATCGATCCGGGCCAGAAGATCGGGGTGGCGGTGGTAGGAGAGGGGGGGCTCGAGCACCGCTGCATTGTCTCACTCGGCGTTCTCGAAATGTTGGACTTTCCCCCAGACGCGACTATCGTGGTCGGTAACGGCACCGGTCACGAGACGGTCGTCGCCCTGCTTAGAGAGCGGGGGCTCGAGCCCCGCCTCATCGACGAAACCAACACGACGCTTGAGGCCCGCGACCTCTACTTTGCGGCTCATCCGCCCCGAGGTCTCGCCCGGCTTCTGCCGAAGGGGCTCCGCATCGCACCCCGGCCCGTCGACGACTACGCCGCGTACGCGATCGTGCTGCGGCACCTCGCCGCGTCTACAAAGACATAAAAAAAACGGGCCAGAGTGGTGTTCTCTGACCCGCCTGTGTTGGTGGTGGACGGTGTTCTAGTTAAGCTCTTCGTCGTCACCCGCGTCCATAAGGGTGCGCGCGTCGTGCTGGGTGATGCCGAGCACGGCACTAATTTCGCCTGCTAAGAGGCGCAGAGCACGGCGGTAGGCCTGACGGTCGAGGTCCGGAAGGCCGCGCTCGAGATCCCAGCGGCGGAGTTCGCTCGCGAGGGTGGCGATATGATAGGGATCGCCCGACGTTAAAATTTCCGTCACCCGGCGGTGACGAGCAGCCCACTGCTTGGGAAGATTGATGCGCCCGTTGCACAGGCGCTCGAGTACGTTTTGCACCTCGTCTTGACTAAGGGCGGGGCGTAGTCCGGCGGCCTGAGGCGCGGCGACCGGAACGAAAGCGCGCGAGGTTCCGTTAGGGAATTCGACCTGGTAGTACTGACAATCGGTTCCCGAAACCGTACGGGTCGTGGTCCCGGCAACGATGCCGACCCCGTACGGGGGCAAGACAACCTGGTCACCATCTTTATAGGCCTTCTGCAGCTCTTTCAAGTTCGTACTCCTTTCAAAGCGGCGTAATGTATCGGCATACAACGATTAACTCACCTGACACTGGTCTACAGGTGAGTTAATAAGGGTGCGTTGTCGCGATGCGGAACAGCAAAATATCTGTTCGAGTGCTCGGGATGCTGAGATACAGTGGGTTGGGGCCAGAAAGCACTCTCACATCCCTCAGTTTAGCAAAATTTTACACGTTTGGCTAGTCGTGCGCGGACGTGCCGGGGCGCAAAAAGCAAGTCTGCGACGATGTTTTCTTCAAGATAAACCTTGACAAAAGGGGGCGATAGGTTGCCTGTCGCGACTTCTAGCGACGCGGCGGGCGGCGGCAGCGAGGTGTGCATTTTTGGAAGCCTATCTTGGATACTCCCGCCAACGCTTTATATCGGCCCGAAACGTTTGTCCGAGCCCGTACTAATCCGCGTCGGGCGCTACGGGCTCGGCAGGCTCGGGCGGTCTGCGGGTTTCGCGTCGGTTCGGGGTGTGGCGGGTGGTCAGGCCGACACCGACGAGCAGGATCGCCGCGCCGACGATGGTCAGCAGCGACGGGACTTCGCTAAAGAGGACCAGCGCGAACAGAGAGGAACCGATGGGCTCGAGCAGAATCACCGTCGCGACGAGGGTCGGGTCGAGGTGTTTGACCGCGTAGTTAAAGCTCGTGTGTCCGATAAGCTGCGGTACGAGTGCGAGCAGCAAGATCCACGAAAAGGTCGCGAGCGGATAGCCGCCGTAGTCGAAGCCGAACACGAGCGGTAGCGGTAACAGCACGAGCGCCGCGACTCCGTAGGCGACCCCGACGTACGCCTGCAGACTTAGACCCCGCCGCTGGGCGGCCCGACCGAGCAGAAAATAGGCCGACGCGCAGATCGCGCCGGTAAGGGCGAGCAGGTTGCCGAGCAGCGGGTTGCTACCGACACCGCCGCTGTCGAAGCCGATCAGCGCCCCGCCGAGCACCGCGACAAGTACGCCCGCGAGCACCGACATCGAGGGGGCGAGGCCGATAAAGAGCCAGCTAAAGAGCGCGACCCAGAGCGGGTTGGTCGTTACGAGGGTGACACTCGCCGCGACGCTCGTAAACGACAGCGAGGTAATCCAGGTCGCAAAGTGCGCTCCTAAAAACAGGCCCGCGAGCAGCGTGTAGCCGAGGTTGTGTCGGGTCAGCGGGGTGCGGCGCAGCGCCCGCACCGTCCAGGGGAGGATGATCAGGCTCGCGATCAGCATCCGGTAGGCGGCGACGACGACGCCCGGCGCTTCGGCGAGGCGGATAAAGATGGCGGCGAAGCTCACCGCAAGCACGCCGACCCCTAAAACCAGAAACACCCGCGTTCTGCCGCGCTCCTGGTCGGCGCGCTCGGCTTCGCTCGTAACAGACTCGCTCGTAACGGATTCGCTCATGAGTGCTATGCTACCGCGCCCGTACGCTAAAAGACAGGCCGTAGCGAGCGCGACCGGCGCGACGGGGCGTGCTAGAGCCGCGTCTGGACATAGTCTGGGTCTGGTGTCTGGACATAGTCTGGACACAGGCTTGCAGTGTCGCCGGGTGCGACTCCGTAGAGTGTGGGGTAGTGTGCGAGAAAAGAGGAGACAGCTATGGCGAGCGACTTTCCGCCCAGTTTTGTGTGGGGTGCTTCGACAGCGAGCTATCAGATCGAGGGTGCCTGGGACGAAGACGGTAAGGGACTTAACATCTGGGACAGCTTTAGCCACATCCCGGGAAACGTCGCGAGCGACCACACCGGCGACGAGGCCTGCGACCACTACCACCGCTACCCCGAAGACGTCGCGCTGCTCGCCGCGCTCGGTGCCGACGCCTACCGGTTTTCGACGTCCTGGGCGCGAATCTTTCCGAGCGGACGGGGCCGGCCTAACCGTGCCGGACGCGACTTTTACGACCGGCTGATCGATACGCAGCTCGAGCACGACCTCACCCCGTGGCTCTGCTTCTATCACTGGGATCTGCCTCAGGCGTTGCAGGACCGGGGCGGCTGGACGACCCGCGACATCGTCTACTGGTTTGCGGACTACGCCGCCTACGTCGCCGAACAGTACGGCGACCGCGTCGAGCACTTCGTGATGCTAAACGAGCCTAACGTCGTGGCGCTGTTCGGGCACCTGTACGGGACGCACGCGCCGGGTTTGCAGAGTACTGAAGCGTTTCGGGCGGCGCTGCACCACCTCAACCTCGCCCAGGGCGTGACCTTAGAGCGGTTGCGCACGCTAAACAGCGGCTGGCAGCTCGGCACGGTGCTTAACCTGCAACCCGTGCACCCCGCCGACCCCGACCGCGAGGAAGACCACGACGCTGCCGCACGCTGGGACGCCGTCTGGAACCGCAGCTTTAGCGATCCGCTGCTAAAGGGGAGCTACCCGGCCCTGACCGAAACGCTGGTCGCGCCGGTCGTACACGACGGTGACGTCGCGCAGATCCGGCAGCCGATCGACTTTTTAGGGCTTAACCTCTACACGCGGTTTCGGGTGCGGGCCGAGCCGAAGGCGCAGTTCGGGCTCGAGCTCGTCGGTGCTCCCCAGGACGCCGAAACGACCGCGATGGGCTGGGAGGTCTACCCGGGCGCACTCTACGAACAGCTTCGCGACCTGCAGCAGAACTACGGCAACCTGCCGGTCTACGTCACCGAAAACGGGGCGGCGTTTGCTGACGAGGTCCGCGAACAGCGCGACGGTCGCAAACGGGTCCACGACGCGCCGCGTATCGACTTTCTAGCGCGATACTTAGAGCAGGCGCAGCGGGCGCTGGAAGAGGGCGCGAACCTCCGGGGCTACTTCGTCTGGTCGTTGCTCGACAATTTCGAGTGGGCCGAAGGGTATCACAAACGCTTCGGGGTCGTCTACGTCGACTATGAGACGCAGGAGCGGATCCCGAAAGATTCGTACGGCTGGCTGCAGCAGGTGATGGCAGGGGGAGGGCTCGAGCCCTCCGACCGCTAACAATCAAACTTCAGCATCCTTGACATAACCACGCTCAAGTTTTATAATTCAGAGGTAATACCAGAAGGGGGTTACACATGCTACAATCCTGGAATCCATGGCAAGAACTCGAAGACATCCAGCGCCGTCTTAGCCGCGCTACCGAAGGCCGTAACGAAGCCGTGACGGGCCGCAACTGGGCACCCGCGACCGACATCGTCGAAGACGAAGAGGGGCTCTACATCTACATCGACATGCCCGACGTCGACGACGACAGCCTCGACGTAAGCACCGAACAGAACAGCTTACGCATCGCGGCCACGCGCCACTACAAAAAGTCCGACACCCAGACCGTGCACTACGAAGCGCGCCCCAAAGGCGAGTTTTCGCGCAGCTTTACCATCCCGAACAACTTCGATCTCGACAAGGTCGAGGCGAAATACAACCGGGGTGTACTGCAGGTCTTTATCCCGCGCACCGAAACCACCAAGGCCCGCAAAGTCGAAGTGTCGACCGAATAACGACGAGCCTCGCACGAACAGCACAACTACAAAACAGACGCGCCGGACGTAGCGACTACGATTCCGGCGCGTCTTGCTGGTTTTACGGCGCGGTTACGGCGTCTAGACAACCCCTACCGACGTGACAGCCGCACGAACAGCAGCGCCCAGCCGACGAGCTGCAACACGCCGCCGATCGGGGCGACGGCGCCGAGCCAGGACAGGTCGGTCGCGACGAGCAGGTAGAGGCTCCCGGAGAAGACCACGCTGCCGGCGAACAGGAAGAGGGCCGCCCGCGGCGCCTGTACCGGTAGCGCGCCGATCACGAGCAGACCTAGAGCGTGATACATCTGATATCGGACCGCCGTCTGAAACGTGTCGAGCCGCGCGGGGCTTAGCATGTCGGCGAGAGTGTGAGCGCCGAACGCGCCGAGGCCGATGCCGATAAAGGCGAGGGCGGCGCCGAGCTGTGCCGGTTTGAAGCGGATTGCGGGGCGGTCTTGGGGGCTCGAGCCGGTCGCGTCCACGTCTAGCCCTGTTTCTGAGCCGCGACGGCGCGCATAAACGCGTCGCGGTACGCGCCCATGTCGAGACTTTCGAGATCGCCCGAAAAGTCGAGCAGCGACGCGACGACCTCGTTGTAGGCTTCGGTGCAGGGGTCGGGCGCGGGCGCCTCGTGTTCCATCAGCTTGACGCGGTCGTACTCGTCGCCGTACGCCTTCTTTTCGCGTTCGCGGCAGGCTTTAAACGCCTCGAAGGCGTCGTGGTAGCGCTGTAGGGTCGGGTTGTCGGTCATGCGGGTCCTCCAATCGCGTGGGGGGGTTCGGAGACGAGGTGTCCGTCTTCTAGCCCCAGAGTAACGTCGGCGGCGTCGGCGAGACGTAGGTCGTGGGTGACGATGATGACGCAGCGCCCGTCGGCGGCGACGTCCTGCAGGGCGGCGACGACTGTCTTCCCACTCTTAGAGTCGAGGTTGCCGGTCGGCTCGTCGGCGAAGACCACCGCCGGGTCGTTGGCGAGCGCCCGGGCGAGGCTCACCCGTTGCCGTTCGCCCCCGGAAAGCTTGTAGGGCAGATGATGCAAGCGGTCGCCTAGCCCGAAGCGCCTTAGCAGGGCTTCGGCCCGCTGCTGCCGCTCGTGCGCCGAAACACCGGCGAGCCCCATCGGAAAGGCGACGTTCTGCTGTGCGTTTAGCACCGAAATAAGGTTGTAGGACTGAAACACGAAGCCGATCTTACGGAGCCGCAGCTCGGCGCGTTCGCGTTCGTCAAGGTGGCCGATCTCCTGGTCGTCTAAAAAGACCTGCCCGGTCGTCGGGTCGTCGAAACCGGCGAGCAGGTTGAGCAGCGTCGATTTGCCCGACCCCGACGGCCCCACGATGGCGGTAATCTTACCCGCCGCAAACTCGTGGCTGACCTCGGCGAGCGCGGTCACCTCACCGGCTGGGTCGCGGTAGACTTTGCTGATCGCGGTAGCTCTTAACACGCCCTGACTATACCGCAGCGAACCGTCGTTCGGCAGCGCGGTGGCGCACCAAGACCGTGTACCGGACAAGACCGTGTACCGGAGCCGCGCCGTACTAGGGCTGCGTTACGGGCACGACGTTACGCTATAGCGACGTTACGTTATAGATAGCGACGTTATCCGGGCGGCGCTAAGTAGACTAGAAGCTATGGCCGAAGTACGCCGCGAGTGGAATAACGTCCGGCTCCAGCCGGGGGAAGAGGTGTTGTACGAGTACCGGGCGAGCTTCGCGAGTGACGGCATCGTCTGGGCGATCGCGTCTATCTTTACGCTCGGGTTAGCGTTGCCGTTCGCGCTGCTGTTTCGGTGGGCGCGCAAACAGAACCGTTGGGCGGTCACCGACCGGCGGCTGCTCTCGCGGCTCGGCGTCTTTAACAAACGTTCGCTGGTCGTCAACTTTACCCGCGTGACCGATATCGAGGTCAAACGTCCGCTGCTCGCTCAGCTTTTCGGCAACGGCCGGGTGCTCGTCAACACTGCCGGAAGCTCGCAGGCCGAGTTTGTCGTCTACGGCCAGAAAAACCCCGACCGGGTCGGGGACGATATTCGCGACGCGATGGCGCGGTTTTATGCGGACGACCCGCGGGCCGAAGAGGAGGACGACCAGGAGGTGTAGCGGCGCGGCCACAGCACGGCTACAGCACAGCTATGGCGCCGTGCTGTTCTAAAGGTGTTCTCCCAAGGTTTCGGACCGCGCGGGCGGCGAGAGAAGAGGGGGTCGCTGACTTCTTGTACGAACTAGCAATTCCAGGTGATGCTGCAACTGTCACATTCGACGGATATCGACGGTGACGCTTTATGTGTAGCAACGTTTCGTGAAACTGCTAGAACGTCCTGTTGGCGAGACGATCTGCTTGGAGGTCACTCGCGGGCCATCGCGACGGCGATCGGGATACGGGCGGCTCGAGCCGCCGGCAACAGCCCCGACAGCAGCCCCATCACGAGCGCGACCACGACCGAAAACAGCATGAGCCGCAAAGTGAGTGCCGCGACCTCGATCCCGATAAGGTTGTTGGTCACGATATTGACGATAGCTATCCCGCCCCGTCCGAGCGCGACCCCGCCCGCCGCCCCAACCAGGCTAAGCAGCACCGATTCGGCGAGGACGAGCGCGAACAGAAAGCGCGGTTTTGCGCCGAGCGCCCGCACCACCCCGAACTCGCGGGTGCGCTCGAAAACGCTCATCAGCACCGTGTTGGCGACGGCGATCGCCCCGACGATCAGCGCGATCACGCTGATGCCGAGCCGCACCACGTCGCTAATCCGGATACCCTGCTCGATCACGCCGAGTACGTCCTGCTGGGTCTGAAAACCGAGGTCGGGATAGTCTTCGGAGAGGCGTTCGGCGACCGCACTCGCGTTCGCGGTGTCGGCGAGTTCGAGCGCGAAAAACGTCACCCGGTCCTGGATATCGATCGCCTGCTGCAAGCTATCGATCGGTACGATCAGGGCGTTGTCGATAAAGCCGCCCCCCGACCGGGCCACCCCGACGATCTCGAAGGGGTTGCGGGAGTTTAGCTCGATCGTGTCGCCGACCGTAGCCTCGCGCCGTTCGGCGAGCTGTTCGCCGATCACGCCGACAAAACTGCCCCGGTCTTGGGCGCTTAGCGCACGACCTTCGGTAATTTCGAAGCCGCCGTAGATCGCGCCGACGTCGCGCTCTGGTGGTAGTCCCTGAAACAGCAGCGTGTTACCGGGCGTAAAGCCGCCCCGTACGAAAAAGAGGATCGGCGTGACCCGCTCGACCGCCGCTTCGCCCGCGAGCTGTTCCTGATACGACAGGGGCAACTCGGGGACGATCGAGAGTGACGACAGGCTAAACTCGCCGAAGCTAACCTGGATGTCGGGGCCGATGCTGCGCAGCTGTTCGGCGAAAACCTGCCGCAAACCTTCGCCGAGCGAAAGAAAGAGCACCATCGCTGCGACCGCGACGGCGATGCCCGAAGCGGTCAGCGAGGTGCGTAACTTCCGCCCCCAGAGGGAGCGGAGCGCTAAAAACCAGACCATGTTATCTCACCCCGATCGGGTCAGCCAGACTATGCCGCCAGACTATGCTGAACGTAGCGGAGCGGGCCGACAGGTTCGGGGTCACCCGCTACTGGCTGTAAGAGCGCCCGACGACTTGGCCGCTGTTACCGACGTAGCCCTCGTCGCGCCCATTGGCCGAGACGCGCACCCCAGCGCCGTTGCCGACGTGAACATAGACGGGGAGCGGGTAGCTAAAGCTTTCGCCCGCTTCGGCGGTGCGGTAGAGGAGCGTCTGACCGCCCCCACGGCTGCTGCCCCGGTAGACCTCGAGCCACGAGTCCTGCTCGACCTGGATGCTGATCTGGCCGGGGCTCGAGCCCACCGCGTCGCTGTCAGCACCATCATCTGCAACGCTACTCGCGGCGGCCTCGTCCTCGGCAGCGACGTCGGTAACGGTCGCCGCGGTCGCGACTTCGGAGAGCGGCGTGAGGGCGACGCTAAGGTTACGGTCGAAGCTTAGATCGACGCTCGCCTCGTAGGGCTGATAGCCTTCGAGCGTCACCTGCAGCGTCTTTTCGCCCGCTGTGATCGGTGCGTTTTCGATCGGGGTGGTGGTCGGAAATTCGTAGTTGTCGAGGCTGACGGTCGCCCCGGGCGGGCTGCTAATCAGCGAAAAGAGGACGAGTTCGGGGCTGCTCGCGTCTGCGGCGTTCGTCGCCGCCGGGTTGGCGGTCGCGGCGCTGCCGCCCGCCTCGCTCGCGGGGCTCTCCGGGACGGCTGCCGCGTCGGTCGCTACAGCACCGCTAACGTCCGGGGTGGCGGCGTCCGCAACGGCTACGTCCGCCTCGGTTACGTTCGGGTTAGCGACGTCCGAACCGGTTACGTCGGAGCCAGTTACGTCCGGGCCGGTTACGTTCGCGCCAGTCGTACTCGCGGTCGGCCCGCCGCTCGAGACGGTGTCGCTAAACGGAAAGAAGAAGTTGTTAAAGCCCCACAGCGCGAGCCCGACGAGTACAACGATCAGGAACAGGGTCGGTAGCACGCCGGTAAGGTCGAAACGAAACGGGCGCCGGGCCGGGCGCGGACGCTTCTGAGGGGCGGGGGCCGCTTCGCTCGCGGCGGGTTCGGCAGGGGCGCCGAAGCGCTCGCGCGTGTAGACGTCGAGCAGTTCGCGGTCGTCGAGCCCGACGGCCTGAGCGTAGAGGCGGATAAAGTTGCGGGTGTAGACATTTTCGGGCAGATCGTTGTAACGGCCTTCGTCGAGCGCCTGCAGATACTCTTTGCGGATGTGGGTGATCCCGGCGACGTCGCTTAGCTCGAGCCCCTGCGCGAGGCGGGCGTCGCGCAACTGTTCTCCGAGGGTCGCCGCGCGCCGCTTCGGAACCATGTCGGTCGTGTCCTCGGGCTGCACGTCACCGTGCCGAGCCTGTCGAGCCTGATCCTGTCGGCCCTGACCCTGTTTGGCGTCGCTAGCAGTGTTTCGTAGCAACTCGTGACGAAGACTGTTCGGCTGTGCGTTATCGCTCATGAAGCATCACCTGTATATGAATATATGAAATTATCGATCGGCGTCGTAAGTAGCGCGTTGTAGTGGTGTGTCGCAAACTCGTAACAGCGTACCGCAACCGCGTCCTCATATGTGTTCGGAAGGTTAGGCACTGCTGTTTAGGTGCCGCTCTGGTGCTGCCCGGGCGGTGCTGTTCGGGTCGCGCTCGTCTGGGTGGCGCTTTAACGGCAAAGCGCACGGGCGACCTCGCTAGCTAGCTTAGCATTCTCTACGAGCAGCCGTGTATTTGTCTCGACGCTGCGACCTTCCGAGAGTTCGGCGAGCCGGGCGAGCAGGTAGGGGGTCAGGGCGTGTCCGTGGCGTCCTTGGGCGGTGGCCTCGGCTTTGGCTTGCGACGTCCAGGCGGCGAGTTCGCTAGGCTCGAGCCCCTCGGAGACCGGGTTGCTAAGGACGAGTCCGGTGCCGAGCGACAGCGCCTGCTGGGCTTCGAAGGCGCCCGCGACCTCTTCGGGCGAATCACACCGCGCTGCGACCGGGTACGCGGTCGTCGGGACGTAGAAGCCGGCGAGCCGGTCGGAGCGGTAGCCGATAATCGGTACGCCGAGCGTCTCGAGCCGCTCTCGGGTCGCGGCGACGTTCAGAATAGACTTAGCACCCGCACAGACGACGATAAGCCCGTAGCGGGCGAGCGCGCTCAGATCGGCAGATTCGTCGAACGAGGTCGGGTCGTGGACGCCGCCGATACCGCCGGTCGCGAAGACGCGGATACCGGCGAGCGACGCGCCGTGCAGGGTCGTGGCGACGGTCGTGCCCGCACTCTCGCCCCGAGCGACGAGCGCCGCGAGGTTCCAGAGCGACGCTTTGGCGACGTCGTGGTTGGCGAGATAGTCGAGGTCGTCATCGTCTAGCCCGACCACGAGCTCGCCCCGGATCACACCGACGGTGGCCGGAACCGCGCCCGCATCGCGGACGGTGTGCTCGAGCCGCCGGGCTAACGCCAGGTTGTGGGGTCTAGGTAGGCCGTGGCTGATAACGGTCGACTCTAGGGCGACGACCGCGTCGCCGCGCTGCAGGGCGTCTTGGATAGAGGGACGGATACGGACACTCACCCGCACATCATAACCCTAGCGCCGGGCGCAGATAAAGAGCGCTTCACGTTTCGCTCACCCCGACACCTGCAAAACACGTGATAGACTTCGCGACGTGGATAGCTCTGGACTCACCGCGATCCTGCCCTACCTCGCGCTGCAGCTTACCTTCGGTGCTGTGGCGGGGTTCGCGTCGGGATTCGCGCTCAAAAAAGTCGGCCAACTCTTAGCCCTGCTGCTCGGTCTGCTCTTTATCAGTATTCAGATTCTGGCCTACTACGGCTTTGTCAGTGTGGACTGGCCCGAAGTGCAGTCGGCGCTCGACCCGCTGCTCGATCCCTCTACGCTCGAGTCGGGCTGGCAGCAGTTGCTCGCGGTTCTGGTCGGTAACGCACCGTTCGCGGGCACCTTCGTGCCGGGCCTACTGCTCGGTTTGCGGCGCGGCTAGCGAAATTTCTCGCTAGTGCCGCGCCCCGGTATGCTAGGCTAATGCTGTGATCGTCGAGAATATCGACTCCACCACGCTTATCAACATCCTCGGACAGATCAGTTTCGGGCTTATCGTCGGCTATCTGTTCGGCTTTCTGCTCAAGCGCTACGGGGCGACCATCGCGCTGATTATCGGGGTGACGTTCGTCGTGGTCGAGGTGCTTAGCTACTACGGTATCGTGACCGTGAACTGGTCGAACCTACAGGACGGGATAAGCCCCGTGTCGAACTTCTTTGCGCAGCTCGGCGACAACCTAGGCACCCTGCTGACCAAAAACGTCGCGTTTGCGGTCGCGTTCGTGCCGAGCGTCATTATCGGGTTTCGGCAGACCAGGCCGCCGCACGTGAAAAAGTAAAAAGTAGCGCCCCTCCGTTTGTCCGGATGCTTACCCGTCCGGATGTTCGCTTTTCATGTCCACTTTTTTCGGCGCTCGCTCGGACTTCACAACTCGGGGCCGACCAGTAAAACCCGCACGTCGTACGCGTTGCTAACGCCAAACAGGAACGTTCTTGACGGTAAACTTTTAACGCTCGACGACGTCGACTGCTGCGCTTACGGGTGCGGTGGACAGATGTGGCGGTATGTACGGGTGACGGGTAGACGCCGGGTCGAGTGTAGGCGGTGTCGGCGTTCGCTTTAGGATACGGGGTTATAACGGGCAGGGCTCGAGCCCCGTCACCAGTTCTAAACCAGCTCTAAACCGGCAGCACGTTACGGGCCGAACAGCCACCACACGCTACCTATACCAGACACAACTTATGTTTGATACCGAGGCCGTCAGAGCGATTTTCTGAGTCTGCTTTACTCAGGGTACCTGACAGGGGGCACTTGACAGAAGCAGGGCGTACCGTCATAATGAACTTCGGTTAGCACTCGGTGCTCGAGAGTGCTAAAACAGACCGAAACACCCGCACCACCCAAACATTAACTTTTTATGGAGGTTTCTATGCTAAAGCCATTAGGCGACAAAGTCGTTGTCGAAATCATCGAAGAGCCGCAGACCACCGCGAGCGGTATCGTACTCCCCGACACGGCCAAAGAGAAGAGCCAGCGCGGCAAAGTCGTCGCGGTCGGCTCGGGTAAGCTGCTCGATAGCGGCGAGCGCGTTCCGGTCGAAGTCAGCGAAGGCGACACGATCGTATTCGCCAAGTACGGCGGTACCGAAGTCAGCCTCGAAGGTAAAGAGCTGATGATCCTGAGCGAGCGCGACATCCACGCGATCGTTGCTTAAACCCGCTGCCTAAGCACAGCACCCAACCCCCACACAATCACGACCTCAGCTCGACACAGAGCTCGCAACACTAGAGAGGAACACTATGGCAAAAGACCTAATTTTTAAAGAGGAAGCCCGCCGCAGCCTAGAGCGCGGTGTCAACGCCGTCGCGAACGCCGTTAAAGTCACGCTCGGCCCTAAAGGCCGCAACGTGGTGCTCGAAAAGAAGTTCGGCAGCCCCACCATCACCAAAGACGGTGTCACGGTCGCTAAAGAGATCGAACTAAGCCACGGCATCGAAAACATCGGCGCCAAGCTGCTTATCGAGATCGCCTCGAAGACTAACGACATTACCGGTGACGGCACCACCACCGCGACCGTACTCGGCCAAGCGATCGTTCGCGAAGGTCTGCGTAACGTCGCCGCCGGCGCCAACCCGCTCGCCCTCAAGCGCGGCATCGACCGCGCCACCGAAGCGGCAGTCGCCGAAGTGCGCAACATGGCTCAGGCCGTCGAAGACAGCAAGTCGGTCGCCGAAGTCGCCGCGATTTCGGCCAACCAGCAGGAAATCGGCGACCTTATCGCCGAGGCGATGGACAAGGTCGGTCGTGACGGCGTCATCACCGTCGAAGAGTCGCGCAGCCTCGACACCGAGCTCGACGTCGTCGAGGGGATGCAGTTCGACAAGGGCTACCTGAGCCCCTACTTCATCACCGACACCGAAGCGATGGAAGTCGTGCTCGAAGACGCCTACATCCTGATTCACGAGAAGAAGGTTTCGGCGCTTAAAGACCTCCTTCCGGTGCTCGAGCAGGTCGCGCAGACCGGCAAGCCGCTCCTGATCATCTCCGAAGATGTCGAAGGCGAAGCGCTCGCAACCCTCGTCGTCAACAAGATTCGCGGCACCCTTAACATCGCCGCCGTCAAGGCTCCGGGCTTCGGCGACCGCCGCAAAGAGATGCTTAAAGACATCGCCGCAGTTACCGGCGGCTCCGTGATCAGCGAAGAGCTCGGCCACAAGCTCGAAAACACCAGCATCCAGCAGCTCGGCCAGGCCAAGCGGATCCGGATCAGCAAGGACGAAACGACCATTATCGAAGGTCAGGGCGACGAGAAGACGATCCAGGCCCGCGTCAAAGCGATCCGCAGCGAGATCGAAAACACCGACAGCGACTACGCCCGCGAAAAGCTCCAGGAGCGCCTCGCGAAGCTTTCCGGTGGTGTGGCCGTTATCCGCGTCGGTGCGGCGACCGAAACCGAACTCAAAGAGAGGAAGCACCGCTTTGAAGACGCCCTCTCGACCGCCCGCTCGGCTGTCGAAGAAGGTATCGTCGCTGGTGGTGGCGTCACCCTGATCCACGCGATCGGCGCCGTCCAGAACGTGGTTGCAAGCCTCGAAGGCGACGAGCGCACCGGTGCGCTTATCCTGGTGCGCGCCCTCGAAGAGCCGGCCCGTCAGATCGCGAGCAACGCGGGCGCCGAAGGTAGCGTTATCGTCAACGCCATCAAGGCCAAAAACGACGGTCGCTACGGCTACAACGCCGCAACCGGCGAGTTCGTCGAAGACATGATCGCCGCCGGCATCGTCGACCCCGCCAAAGTGACCCGCACCGCGCTCCAGAACGCTGCGAGCATCGGTGGTCTGCTCCTCACGACCGAAGCGGTCATCGCCGACAAGCCCGAGAAAGACGGCGAAGGCGCTGGTGCCGGTGCTGCCGGTATGGGCGGCGGCATGGGCGGCATGGGCGGTATGGGCGGCATGGGCGGTATGGACTTCTAAAGTCCGCTCGCCTAGCACGACCTACAGCACAGCCAAAGCAAGACGGGAGCGGCCTTCGGGTCGCTTCTTCTTTGTCTTGCGGACCGGTTCGAGTCAAAAATGCGCCTTGAGAAGCAGCGTTCGAAAACGAGCAGTTCCACGACGTGCTGCTCCACAATAAACATAAAGCGTCATCGTCGGCGTCCGTCAAAAAAGATGATGGTTGCAGCGTCATCTGGACGCGACGCGCTCGATCAGATAACCAGCACCCCTGTGTTTTTCGGTAGGACTCCGAGCACGATGTCTACGGGCGGACTTTTGTAGGCGCCGTTGCGGGTTAGCAGGCGGATGTTGTGTTGGGGAGTGGGCTCGAGCCCACCCACTCACTCAACTAATCATCATCTGGCTCACCCCGACCGCCCCGGCAGTCTTCGTGAATTTTCGGTGATCTGCGAGTGCGACGACACAGCGTAATTGAGTAAGCGTCATAGTCAACCGCTATTGTTTTATGTTTACAATCAATTCTAACTATAGGCAAATAACCTTTAGACTGTAAATACTTTATTGAGGGAGGCAGAACATTATGACCGACAAGAAGAAAACCCTAACCACCGCCGACGGCGCCCCGATCGCTGACCAGGAGAACTCGCTTTCGGCAGGCCCGCGCGGCCCGCTGCTCATGCAGGACGTACAGCTGATCGAGCAGATGCAGCGCTTTAACCGCGAACGGATTCCCGAACGCGTCGTCCACGCCAAGGGTTCGGGTGCGTACGGCACGTTTAAAGTCACCAACGACATCACCCGATACACCCGCGCCAAACTGTTCTCCGAGGTCGGTAAAGAGACGCCGGTCTTTATGCGCTTTTCGACCGTCGCGGGCGAACGCGGCGCTGCCGACGCCGAGCGCGACGTGCGCGGCTTTTCGGTCAAGTTTTACACCGAAGAGGGCAACTGGGACATGGTCGGTAACAACACGCCGGTCTTTTTTGTCCGCGACCCGTACAAGTTCCAGATGTTTATCCACACCCAGAAGCGCCACCCGCAGACCAACCTGCGCGACCCGAACATGCAGTGGGACTTCTGGAGCCTCTGCCCGGAGAGCTTGCACCAGGTCACCATCCTGTTTAGCGACCGGGGCATTCCAGCCACCTACCGCCACATGAACGGCTACGGCTCGCACACCTTTTCGATGCTTAACGACGACGGCGAGCGCGTCTGGGTCAAGTTTCACTTTAAGAACCAGCAGGGCCACAAGACGCTCAGCAACCAAGAGTCCGCCGAGCTTATCGCCCAGGACCGCGAAAGCCACCAGCGCGACCTGTTCGAGTCGATCGAGCAAAGCGACTACCCGCGCTGGACACTCAAGATCCAGGTTATGACGCAGGCGCAGGCCGACGAATTCGAGTGGAACCCGTTCGACCTGACTAAGGTGTGGCCGCACGCCGACTTTCCGCTGATCGAGGTCGGCGAGTTAGAGCTCAACCGCAACCCCGACAACTACTTTCACGAGGTCGAGCAGGCGGCGTTTAACCCCAACAGTTTCGTGCCCGGCATCGGCCCGAGCCCCGACAAGATGCTCCAGGCGCGGCTGATCAGCTATCAGGACACGCACCTCTACCGGATCGGCGTGAACTACCGTCAGCTCAAGGTCAACCAGCCCCTCGTGCCGGTCCACAACTACATGCGCGACGGCCAGTTTGGTGGCATGTTCGATGAGGGTACCGGCCACCCGAACTACTTTCCGAACAGCGTCGAGGGCTCGCCGCAGCCCGACCCGTCCGCGGGCGAGCCGGCCTGGCATTTAGGCGACGTGACCGTCGACCGCTACAACTCGCGCGAGGGCCACGACGATTACACCCAAGCGGGCGATCTCTACCGGCTGATGAGCGACGGAGAGAAAGACCGTCTCGCGGAGTCGATCGCCGGTGCGCTCGGTGCTTGCGAGCAGAAGATTATCGACCGTCAGCTGCCGCACTTCGACCAGGCCGACAAAGACTACGGTCGCCGCGTCCGCGAAGCGCTCCGCTCTGTAGCGGGTGCCGCCGAAGCGATGCCGGTCGGCGCGGACTAAGCTCCTGTACTGCTAAGCTCTTGTACTGCTAAGACAAGGCCCGGCGTACTGTCGGGCTTTTGTTTTGCCGAACTCTAAAGGATATAAAGATGACGATGATCGATCCGAGCAATGTCGACTACCACGAGATCGCCCGGCGCGGCGACACCGAAGTGCTGACGATGTTCTTGCAGGCGGGCTTAGACCCGAACCTTACCGACGAACGCGGCTACTCGCTGCTGATGATCGCGGCCTACAACGACCAGCCGGAGATGGTCGACCTGCTGCTAGAACAGAGCGCCGACCCGGACACGCCCGACGCGAGCGGTAACACGCCGCTGATGGGGACGGTGTTTAAAGGCTACCTAGAGTGCGCGAAACGGCTGTTAGCGGGCGGGGCCGACCCTCAGGCGCGTAACGGAGCGCGGGCGACGGCGCTCCATCTGGCGGCGACGTTCGGGCAGGCCGAGTTTGCCGAGTTGTTGTTAGCGCACGGCGTCGACCCTAGTCTGCCAGACGCGCAGGGACATACGGCGGAAGACCTAGCGACGTTTAACGGGCACGAGAAGGTGGCCGAGCTTATCCGGACGGCGCGGACGGAATAGCCCCAAAAAAAGAACCAAACAAAAAAGAACCGAACGTCGGGAGCGGTCTACGGGTCGCTCCTTTGACGTCCGGTCGAGAGCTTAGCTCTCTTGATCGGGGGTGTCGTCTTCGAAGGTGAAGATCTCTTCGATGGTGAGGTGGAAGGCTCGAGCCATCCGAAATGCGAGCGGCAGACTCGGGTCGTACTTGTCGTTCTCTATCGCGTTAATCGTCTGCCGACTGACCCCTAGCGTCTCGGCCAAATCTGCCTGCGACCACTTCTGTTCGGCGCGCAGCACCCGCAGACGGTTTTTCATCGGTAGCGCCGCGACATAATCCCCACCGCCACACCCCAGAGGCCGAGCATGGTGGGAAAGATCCAGAGCAGCGACACGGACGAAAAGCCGACGATTTCTAGAAAGCCGTAGCTAAAGGTCAGCAGCCCGGTGGTGAGCGCGGCGAGCGCGAAAGCGCGCAGCTGGATGCGCTGCTGTAACTCGTCCATCTCGCCTAGGTAGGTCAGAAACGCCCAGAGCGCGAAGCCGATCGGCACGATCGGGGCGAGTGCGAGCGGGATACGCCAGGGCGAGTCGCCGATCCATTCGATCATCTCGACCGAGACGAATAGCACCACCACGTAGGCGGCCATCGCGGCGAAGAAGCGGCGGTTGTACGTCTTTGCGGCCTGTTTCATATCTATCCTCCTTGTCTTTTAGTCAAGCTTGCTTGACATTTTGGAGTATAGGAAAACTGCCAGTGTTTGTCAAGTGTACTTTACTTTATGTCGTAAGGTTTGGACATGCTCCGCCACAACAAACGGGTTCCGAACCGTGCGCCGAAACCCGTGATAGCGTCCGGGACGTTTCTAACTACGCTCTAGCGGCTGATCAGCGACTGACCGGTCATCACGTCGGGCTTGTCGAGGCCGAGAAGCTCTAGGATGGTCGGGGCGATGTCGCCCAAGACGCCGCCGGTGCGGAGTGTAAGCTCGCCCGCGCCGACAATCACGCAGGGGACGGGGTTGGTGGTGTGGGCCGTGTTGGGGCTACCGTCCTCGTTACGAAGCACGTCGGCGTTGCCGTGGTCGGCGATGATAATAACCGCGCCACCCTTTTCTAGAACCGCGTCGACGAGCGTGCCCATCCCCCGATCCGACGCCTCGCAGGCTTCGATCGCCGCTTCTAGCACGCCGGTGTGGCCGACCATGTCGGGGTTGGCGTAGTTGATAAGGATAAAGTCGTCGTCGGCGGTGCGGATGCGCGCTAGCGTCTTGTCGGTAAGTTCGGGCGCGCTCATCTCGGGTTGGAGGTCGTAGGTCGCGACTTTAGGCGAGGGGACGATCTGCCGCTCTTCGCCCGGAAAGGGCTGTTCGATCTTGGCGTTAAAGAAGTAGGTCACGTGCGGATATTTTTCGGTTTCGGCGGTGTGGTACTGGGTCATGTCGGCTTTACTAAGCACCTCGGCGAGACACTGATGCAGTTCGGGGAGCGCGAACGCGTAGGGGGTGTCGAGCTTTTCGTCGTACTGCATCAGGGACGCGTAGTGGATGTCGGCGACGCGGCAACGCTCGAACTCCGACCAGCTCTGGTCGCCTAGCAGCGCGTAGGTAAGCTGGCGGGCGCGGTCGGCGCGAAAGTTAAAAAAGAAGACCGAGTCGCCGTCGCTTATCTCGGTTCTAGCGCCGTCTGCGCCGATAACGGTCGGCCTGATAAATTCGTCGGTCTCGTCTCGGTCGTAGGCGGCCCGAACTGCGTCGCGAGCGTTCGTCGCGCTATATTCGGCGTCGCCGCACACCACCGCGTCGTAGGCGAGTTTGACCCGGTCCCAGCGGTTGTCGCGGTCCATGGCGTAGTAGCGCCCGCTCACTGTGGCGATGCGGATGTCGTGGTCTAGGCTGTCGATCTTGTCTTGCAGTTCGCCGATGTAGCCGAGGCCGCTGTGGGGGTCGGTGTCGCGTCCGTCGGTAAAGGCGTGGATGTAGACCGGAGCGACGTTGTCGCGTTTGGCGAGTTCGAGTAGCGCGAACAGGTGGTTGAGGTCGCTATGGACACCGCCGCGACTGACCAGGCCCATCAGGTGGAGCGCGTTGCCCTTCTCGGCGGCGTTGGCGTAGGCGTCTTTAAGCACGGCGTTGCCGAAAAACTCGCCGCTGTCGATGCGGCTCTGGATGTGGGTCAGGCTCTGCATCACCACCCGACCGGCGCCTAAGTTCATGTGGCCGACCTCGGAGTTGCCCATCTGACCTTCGGGCAGACCGACGGCGCGGCCCGAGGCTTGCAGTTCGGTGTGCGGTGCGTCTCGCCAGTAGCGATCGAAGTTCGGGGTGTCGGCGAGCGCGACGGCGTTGCCGGGACCTTCGGGTGCGAGGCCGAAACCGTCGAGGATGACGAGCATGACGGGCTTAGGCATGGTTCCTCCTCCATGTCGGCGGGGCGCTTATCGGTAAGGTGTCCGCCGGTAAGACGTCGGGTACGGTGAGTTTCATCGGCGTCACCATACCGTATGCAGGCGGCAGCGACTAGGTCGCGACGATAGGTCGTGGCGAGAAGCGCGCCCGGCGAACGTGTCTACGACGAGGGCGCGGGTTTAGGCGTCGGGATCGCTTGAAAGTCACGGATGGTGCCGCTTAGCACCCACAGGCTGTTGTGGGGCCGGACGTCGCGTACGGTAATCCCTTGTACGGCCTGACCGACGAGCACGTTAAGGTCGAGCCGTAAGCGCGGCGCGGGGCTGCCCTGCGGGACGTCGATGCGGACGCCGTCGACCTGAGGAATGTCGAACAGGTTGATCAGCAGGCTGACCACGCGGGTCGCGGGGAGCGAGAACACGCTGGTGATGACTTTAAACATGACCACGCCGGCCTGGCAGTCCTGGTATTCGAGCGACAGGCGGATGTCGGGCGCGGCGGCGCGGAGCGCGCGCGGGAGGGCGGCGCTCGCGTCGATACTTAGGTGGATCGCTTCGGTGTCGCACGTTAGGGTTTTGACCTCGGGCGGGAGGCCGGGGCGGAGCAGCTCGGCGAGTTCGAGGGGGGTGAGCTCGAGCCTCATCAGCCCCACCGCCCCAGAACGCGGGCGATGCGGGGCTCGAGCCACCCCAAATCATCATCGTCGATCTCGCCGAGCGGCTTGTTAAGCGTGTGCGCCAGAAAGCACCGCGCCGCCGATTCGAGCTGCGGTTTTAGGGCCGGGCTGCCGAGCACCTGCGGCAGCAGTTCGCCGAGCGTGTCTTTAAGCTGTTCGACCGCTAGGTAACGGGCGACGGCGCGTTCGTCTTCGCCGAGGTTGGGGGGCGCGGCGTCGGGGGCGACGCTAAGCTGCTCGGCGGCCCGCCGGACGAGCGGGTCTCGGGTGTAGCGGGTGCAGGTCGGGCAGAGCGGGGTGTGCTCGGTCATCACCTCGCAGGTCGGGCAGGGTCGGTGACCGGCGGCGTAGAGGCGCGCCCGGCGCGAGAGGAGGGCCCGTGCCGCCGCCATCGTCGTACCGGCGAGATCGTCGGGTAGCGCCTTGGTCGAGAGCTGCCGCGCGATACGGGCGAGCGCCTTGGGGTCGGCGGGAACTTCGGGTAGTCTGGCCTCGGCGGGTGCGGGCGCCGCTACGCGCGTCACGGTCCGAAAGCGGATGTCCTGCAGCTCTTTAATCCCAAAACGGACATGATAGACGTCTAAAAACTTCTGCCGCTGCATCCCGAGGTGCGTCGCCGTCTCGCCGTCGGGGACGTCGACGAGCAGGATGCCGTCGCGAAAGCTCGCCGCCTTCGAAAACTTGGTCGCCTCCCGCCCGACGACCTGCGGCCACAGCAGCACCGCTTCGGCCCGGCGGATGCCCCGCTTGATCCCCCGGCGGCTAAAGACCTCGGCGAGCAGGTTAGAGACGTTTTGCGGTCGTTTCGACACGGACATCACCCTCGTCTATCATAAAGCGCTGCGCGGCTCGGGGTGGTGCCTCGGTGCCACTAACGAGCGCCTGCGGCGTCTCTTCGGCGAGGGCGAGCAGGTAGTCGCGCCGCCCGGCGTCGAGTTCGGCGCTAAAGTCGTCGATAAGCAGCACCGGTGCCTCGTCGTGTTTGTCGCGGAGCAGCCGGTATTCGGCGACCCGCAGCGCGAGCGACGCGGTTCGGGCTTCGCCGCGCGAGCCGTACGCCTGCACACTGTGGCCGTCTAGCGTCAGGTCGAGGTCGTCACGGTGCGGGCCGACCACGGTCACACCGCGCGCGCGCTCTTCGGCGTAGCTGTCTTGGAGGGCGTCGCGCAGATCGATATCGTCGTGGAGAAGGGCGGCGCCTAGCGTCTTGTCGCCGCCCGAAATATCGCGGTAGCTGTTCGCGGCGATGTCGGCGATACGCACCAGGGCCCGCCGCCGGAGCGAGGCGATCTCGTTACCTAGCTCGGCGAACCGCTCGCTCCAGACGCTTAGGCTCGGGTCGTTCGGGGCGCGTTTGAGGATGGCGTTACGCTGCTCCAAGACCCGTCCGTACTCTTTGTGCAGCACCGCGTAGCGCGGCGACACCCGCCCGAGCAGACTGTCGAGATACTGCCGCCGCCCCGAGGGCGAGCCGTGAATGAGCTCGGCGTCTTCGGGGGTGATGAGCACCGCCGCCGCCGCTCGGGCGAGGTCGAGAGCGCGCACCGTCTGTCCGTCGAGCCGGATTACCTTGCGTCCCGGAGCGAGGCCGATATCGATCTGGCGGAGGCCGTCGTGGTGCTCGAGCCTCACCCCCACAAACCCCTCACCGGTACCGATCCGCAGCGTCTCGGCGATCTTGCCGCCCGGCAGTTCGCCGCTACAGCCGAGATACGCCGCCTCGAGCAGGTTCGACTTGCCCGCCGCGTTCGCCCCGACCACCGCGTTGATGCCGGGCCCGAACTCTAGGCGCGGAGGCCGCAGATTGCGGTAGTTCATCTGTGAAAGGACGCGAAGCTGCACGACCAACAGTCTAACCCTAGCCGAACCGCCACGCCGCGATCTCGGGCGGATAGTCGCGCGGTGCCGTGCGCTGTTTTCGGGGCTAGTGCAGCTTGTGCGGGGCGACGACAACCCCGTCCTCGTCGGCGTAGAGGTAGGTTCCGGGCGCGAAGCTGGCACCACCAAACGTTACGGTAACATCGCGCTCGCCCTGGCCGCGCTTGTCGCTCCTTTTAGGATGTGTGGCGAGGGCCAGAACCCCGACGTCCATCTCGGCGAGTTGGGCGCTGTCGCGCACACAGCCGTTAACGACAATACCCGCTAGGCCGCGCGACACCGCGATGCCGCCGAGCCGGTCGCCGACCAGAGCACAGTCGGTCGAGCCGCCCCCGTCGACGACGAGCACGCTACCGGGCTCGATCGTTTCGAGCGCTTCGACGACGAGAACGTTATCTTCGAACACCTTTACGGTCGCGACCGGCCCGTGAAAGCGGCGGCGTCCGCCAAACGAATGTAGCAGCGGTCGGCAGATTTGCAAGATGTCAGCGTGGTCGTCGCACAGGTCGGCGGTGGCGGGCATAGGGTCGGTCGAACTCGGGTCGGACAAACTCATAAAAACCTCCTCGAACGTCGCTTGTCAGATAGCGTTGCTTCTTAGACAGCGTCGCTCGTTCGATATGATGCGACGAGTCTACCCCGAGTCGTCGCTGTGTACCCTGGGGTGTACGTTGGGGCGTACGTCGGACGTTAGGGGCCGATGCTTATGATGCTGTGCTTGACAGTCGCGCCGGACAAAACCGGCTAGCGTAGCCTCATGCCTCGCCCAGCCGACCGTCCGCTCCTGATCGCGGTGATGTTTGTCCACGTCGCCCTAACCATCGTTCTGAATCTGGCGTTTCGGCCCGAGTGGCCGTGGCTCAACACGCTTACGGCGAACCTAATCTTTCTGGTGACGATGAGCGCGCTGCTGTTTTGGCGTGGGGGGGTGCGTCCGGCGGACGTCGGTCTGGTGTGGGAGCGGGTGCCGGGCGGGGTCGGGTTTACGCTGTTGGTGTTCGGAGTGGCGCTGGTCGGGTTTGGGGTGCTAGATGCGGCGCTGGCCGGTGTGCGGGTGTACGGAGATTGGGGGCGGCTCGAGCCCTCCCGCCTCACCCTCAACCTCGTCGCCCACCTCGTCGCCGTCGCGCCCTACGAAGAGATCACCTTTCGCGGTTTTCTGTTCGTCCAGTTCTACCTGTTCTTTCGCGCCCGCCGACCTGGCAGCGCGATGCTCGCGGCGCTACTCGGCTCGCAGCTCTTCTTCGCGCTAAGCCACGCCCCCAACCGCATCTGGATTGGCGGAGACGTCGGGGCGGCGCTGTCGTTCGGCATCGTCTCGCTGCTGCTTAGCGGCATTGTCTACACGCTCGTCTATCTGTTTACCGGCAACCTGTTCGCCGTGATCGGCTTTCACGCGCTTAAAAACCTGCCGCCTCTAGCGCTCGAAAGCCCCGAAGGGACGCTGTGGACGCTAACCTCGGGGGTGTTGCAGACAAGTGCGCTGCTGATCGCGCTGATCTGGTGGTGGCGGAGCCGCGAAACGTCGCTGTTTAGGCGCTTGCGTGTCGCGGGGCCGGCTCAGGACGCCGAGGCGGGCACGGGCGGACGACGGAGCTGATACGCGATCCAGACGAGCGCGAACGCTCCGATAAGGAGGCTGCCGCTCGCGTAGACGACGGTCGCCGTGGTCGCGGCGAGGACGAGGCCGGCGGTGTAGGCTCCGGCGGCGAGGCCGAGGGCGTTGACGCTAAGCACGAAGCCGAGCACCTTGCCGCGTTGGCCGTTCGGGATAAGTTTTTGCAGCAGGGTGATGGCGGCGACTTCGCTCATGCCGAGGCCGAAACCGAGTAGGGCGGCGCCGCCGAACAGCGCGTAGACGTCTAGCAGCGACATCAGCGCGAGGCCGCTCGCGACGATAAGGCTCGAGCCCCCCACCTGCACCCCGAGCGAAAACCGCCCCCGCAGCAGCCCGACCCCGACGATCCCGCCGAGCATCCCGACCGACAGCGTCATCTCGAACAGCCCGAACCCCCGCGCCCCGAGCCCGAGGTCGCGCATGGTTAGCGGCACCGCGACGTTAAGCCCGCTAAGCGCGGCGTTAAGCACGAGGCTAAGCCCGAGCAGCACGGCAAAGGTCGTCTGGGAGGTGAGAAGCTTGGCGCCTATGGCGAGGTCGGCGACGAAGCTCGTCGTGCCCGAAGCGGCCCGGCGGGGCAACCGCAGCGTCCGCATCACCGCACTAAGCCCGACAAAACAGGGCACCGCCAACGCGACCGTAAGCGCCGAGCCGAGCGTCGCGACGAGCGTTCCGCCGACCGCAAAGCCGAGCAGCGGAATCCCCATAATCGCGCCCTGCAGCAGACTGTTGGCCCGCTCGAGCTGCTGTTCGGAGACGAGTTGCGGCACCACGACGTTGCTCGCCGAAAAGACGAAGATGCTCAGCAGCCCGTTCAGCAGCGCGGCGACGTAGATAAGCGCGATCGGTAGGGTGCCGGCTATGGCGAGCCCGGCGAGCAGCCCGAACAGCGCCGCGCGCAACAGTCCGGCGGCGACGAGCGGACGCCGCAGCGCGACCCGGTCGGCGAGGTTACCGATAAGCGGCCCGAAGAAGCGGGGCAGGCTGCCGAGCACGACCACGGTGGCGAGGGTCTGCGGGCTGTCCGAGAGGCTTAGAACCAGAAAGGGGAGGGCGATAAAGATAAGCGCGTCGCCGAGTGCGGCGCTCGCGACGGCGAGCAGGTAGCGGCAAAAGACGGGTGACTGACGTAGAAACTCGACCATGACCCTAGTCTGCGGTTATACTACTTGAAATGAAAGAGATCGATTCCGGTAGCGAAACCGTCGCGCGGTGGCACGTCGCGCAAAACGAGGAGCAGGCGAAGCTGTTGACCGACCCGGCGGGAAGGCGGTGGCTCGAGCCCTTCCTCGGCGCCGAAAAAAGCCTTTCCGAAGCTGCCGCCGAACTCGGCTGCGCTCTCGACACGCTGCTCTACCGCGTCCGCAAACTCCAGCACGCCGGCCTCGTCGACGTCGTCCGCGTACAGAAACGGGCCGGGCGCCCTATCAAGATCTACCGCGCTGTCGCCGACGGCTTTTTCGTCCCCTTCGGCCTGACGCCCTTCGCGGCGCTCGAAGAGCGGATCCTCGCGCAGACGCTACCGCACACCGAGGCGCTCGCCGCCGAAACCGCCCGCATGCTTCAGGAGAGTGCCTGGCTCGGTAGCCGCGTCTACCGCAACGCTCGGGGCGAAGTCTGGAACGACTCCGCGCCGCTCCCCCAGGCCCAGCGCGAACGCACCGAGGCGCTTCCGATTACCTTCGACGTGATCAGCGACCTCTACCTCGGAGACGACGACGCGAGACAGCTCCAGGACGAACTCGCCGCGCTGTGGTCGCGCTACCAGGCGAAGTCGGAGCCGCCGACGGGGAAGCGCCGCTACCTGTTTCAGCTCGCCTTCGTCCCGACCCGCGAGCGCGGCTAGACCGCACGACCAGACCGTACTAGGGGAGACGGTAGACGTCGGCGTACAGCTCGTACTTGCCGCGCCGCCGCCGAGGGTGCGGGTCGTCGTGGAGGATCATCACCGCGTTTTCTTCGCCCAGAACTGGGTACACGACGAGCCCTTCGGCCTGGTCCGCGCCGGCGACGTAGGGCAGATCGAACAGGTAGTCGAGGTCGTCGCCGTCCGGTGCCGAAAGGCTGTTCTCGTCTAGCTCTAAAAAATCGTTTAGACGAAAGAGCCGCATCGCCCCGTCGTGGTCCATCGTCGGTCCCGCGATGATCAGCATGTCGTCGCCGTGCAGGCACAATTCGCGGATACCGAGCCCGTCTAACCTGACGAAGTGTTTGCGGTAGCGCGCACCGTCATCGCCGATCTGTTTGAGGGTCAGCACGCCCGGGCTGCTTAGCTCCGGTTCGATTTCGACGATCACCGCGTAGCCGCGCAAGACGGGGCCGCGAAAGCCTAAAAAGACGCGGTCGTTTTTGACCGCGAGCCCCTCGATATCGAAGCCGTTGTCTTTAGACGGGATCGGAAAGTCGATAAACGGTCCGAGGTGGGCGTCGTCCCGTAGCGCGTCGATCAGCAGGCTGCCGTGGTCGGTCTTTTGGAGCGAGGCGGCGGTCAGTTCGCCGTGGTCGGGGTCTCGGTAGGAGGCGAGCAGCGCGCCGCCGTGTTGGGGGATGCGCCCGAGCAGGTAGCGGTTGTCGTCGTAGGCGATGCGGGCGAGGCGCTCTAGGTCTTCGCTCGTCTCGTCGCCCTTAGGCTTTTTGCGCTTGCTGCTGTGCGAGCCGGTAAACCAGAGGTAGCCCGCGTCGTAGGCCATCCCTTCGATATCGACCTCGTCTTCGTCGTCAAACATCTCGACGTAGTCTTTTAGCGCAAAGGTGGTGTGTTCGCCGAAGATGTTGTGTCCGACGGGGGTAAGCCGTTCGACGCTAAGCAGTTCGTCGGCGCCGACCCAGAGGCTGCCGTCGGGGGCGAGAGCGGCGGCAGAGAGTTCGCCGACCAGGTCTTCGGCGTCGGAGTCGTGGTCGAAGCGGAGCAGGACGCGGCTGAGCAGGAAGCCTTCGGTGGGCATGGTGTACTCCTTTCGTGTCGGACGAGTTGTGTCGGACGGGTGGGGACGGTGTTCGGGTAGGGTAGCACGGGGGGGAGGAGGGGGGGCTCGAGCCCCCTCACCACCGCATAGACCACCACTAACATCACGTCTCCCGTACGCTTAGAGAGCCATAAGCTATACTCTATTACCACTGCATTTACAGAGCGCTTCTCGCCCGCCCCGGCGCCCGTTATGATAAAAATCATCTTGGTTTCGCTCGCAGTGTTAGGTCTCGTCTGGTTCGTCGGAGTGTTGCTGCTCCTGTCGCGAGAACGCGAACGCTAGCCCTCCATCCCCTTCCCGCGCGAGCGTCGATGTTTGTCTAGGTCACGACACCGACGCTCGCGTATGCTTTGGTACGCCACGCGCTAGGCCGACCTCCCGCAAGACTTCTCGCAAAACTCTCGCAAAACTTCTCGCAAAACTTCTCGCAAAACCTCGGAATGATTCCGAATTTACAACATCGCCTAACGACACTTGCTACACTACAGACTATGACTATAGCCAGCACGCCCCTCGACGCGCAGCAGCTACGGCGAGACTTTCCGGTCCTAAACCGCGAGGTCTTCGGCAAACCGCTCGTCTATTTCGACAACGCCGCCTCGTCGCAGCGCCCGCGTCAGGTGGTCGAGGCGATGAGCGACTACTACTACAACCACCACGCCAACGTCCACCGGGGCGCGCACACGCTGTCGGTAGAAGCGACCGAGCTGTACGAAGAGGCGCGCCGCAAACTCGCCCGCTTTATCAACGCGCCCGACCCGGCCTCGGTTATCTTTACGCGTAACACCACCGAGGCGATCAACCTCGTCGCCTACAGCTGGGGCCGTAAAAACCTTAAAGCGGGCGACGAGATTATCGTCAGCCACGCCGAACACCACTGCAACCTGGTGCCGTGGCACTTTATCGCCGAGCTGACCGGCGCCGTGATCAAGGCCGTCGAACTGACCCCCGAACACCGCCTCGACATGGAGCACTTTAAGAGCCTGCTTAGCGACAAGACCAAGCTCGTCGCGACCTGGCACATGTCGAACGTGTTGGGTGCGGTCAACCCGATCCGGGACATCGCTGACCTGACCCACGACGCGGGCGCGCTGCTGCTCGTCGACGGGGCGCAGTCGACGCCGCATCTCCCGATCGACGTGCAGGCGCTCGGCGCCGACTTTTTCGCGCTGTCCGGCCACAAGATGTGTGCGCCGACCGGTGTCGGGGCGCTCTGGGCCAAAGCCGAGATTTTACGCGACATGCCCCCCTTCTTGGGCGGCGGCGAGATGATCCGCAAGGTCTACATCGACCACAGCAGCTACGCCGATATCCCGATGCGGTTCGAAGCGGGTACGCCTAACATCGCCGAGGCGATTGGATTAGGTGCAGCGGTCGATTATCTGTCCGAATTAGGGATGGAGCGGGTGTGGGCGCACGACCAGGCGCTCGCCCGCTACGCGCTAGACAAGCTTAAAAAGCTCGACGGTATCGACCTGTACGGCCCCGAAGGAGACGACCGGGGCGGGATCGTGGCGTTTAACGTCAGCGGTGTCCACCCGCACGACGTCGCGACGGCGCTCGACGGTGAAGGGATCGCGGTGCGCGCCGGACACCACTGCGCGCAGCCGCTAATGCGGGCGCTCGAAGTACAGTCTACGGCCCGGGCCAGCTTCTACCTCTACAACACCGAAGACGAGGTCGACCGCTTCGTCGAGGCGCTCGTCAAGACCCGAGATTTTTTCGCGGAATTCGCGTAACCAGACAAGACGCATCACCCTGCCGGAGAGCCTCACGTTCTCCGGCGCCGTTGTTGTAAATGCCGTACATTTATCACGAACACGACAAGTTTTAGAACTTAGAAGGAGACGATACGATGTCGCTACTCGACAGCCTCTACAAAGAAATCATCCTCGACCACTCCAAACGTCCGCGTAACCGGGGCGAGATCGGTGACGGCAGCATCCGTCAGGAAGGACTAAACCCGTCGTGTGGTGACGAGCTCGAGCTCTTCATCGTCGTCAACGACGGCGTGATCGAAAACGTCAAGTTTGCCGGGGAAGGCTGCGCGATCAGCCAGTCGTCGGCGTCGATGATGACCGAAGCGATCAAGGGCCGCCCGATCACCGAGGTGCTCGAGCGGGTTCGTCAGTTTAAAGACATGATCCAGGGCGAACCGCCCGCCGACGAACTCGGCGACCTCAAGCTGATGCAGGGCGTCGCTAAGCTCCACGCCCGCGTCAAGTGCGCGACGCTCGCCTGGGTCACGCTAGAAGAGGCGCTCGCCCAGGCCGAGCAAGCATCCGGCGCCGCTAACTAGCGCGTCACGACGTTCGGCACAAACGCTTTGCACATAACGTCTAGCATGTAACGTTTAGCACATAACGCTCAGAACAAAACGTACAGCACCGAGCGCGCTACGACTCGGCGTGCTCCTCGATAAAGAGGTCGGCGTCGGCGTCGGCCTCGAGGGTGTCGTGAGGACGAGCGAGCGGGTTAGCCGCGCTGTCGACGCTCGTGTTCGGCGTAAAGCTCGGTGCTACGGGCTCGCTTGGCAGCCGGTCGAGACTCGTTTCGTAGGCTTTAAGCATGCCCCGAAACTGTTCGCGAAACATCTGATTTTCCCGCTCGAGCCGTGACAGTTCGCCGCGTAGCTGTTTGAGGCGTAGCTCGGCGTCACGCAGCAGCTCTAGGCGGCGGTTCTTGGCCTCCTGGACGATAAGGTCGGCTTCGCGCTTGGCGTTTTTCTTCATGTCGTTACCGACCCGCTCGGCGGCGATTACGGCGCGTTTGAGCTCGGCCTCGCCGACCTGCAACTCTTCGATGGTCTGGTCGCGCTTGATAAGCTCGTCGCGCAGCTGACGGTTGGCGCGCACCTCGTCGGTAAGCACTTGGGCGACCTTATCGAGAAATTCGCGCACCTGTTTTTTGCTGTAGCCGCTAATCGCCCCGTCGAACTCCTGGTTGCTGATGTCGTTAGGCGTGAGTTTGGGCTTCATAGTCGTTTCCGTAACGCGTATTGGCTGATACAGATCATCTGGTTCCTACCTCGTGTTTTCTGGGTCGGCCTACTGTTCGTCTGCGGATGTGTCGTCTGCGAACAGGGCCGAACCGATACGGACGAAGGTCGCGCCCTCTTCGATCGCGACTTCAAAGTCTCCACTCATCCCCATCGACAACTCGGTGAGCTCGAGCCTGTCGCGAAGCTCCCGGAGCCGCCGAAACACCGGTCGTGCGTCCTCGGGGTCGTCGGAGTAGGGGGCGATCGTCATCAGACCGAGCACCTCGACGTTGCTAAGCGTCTGTGCGTGCCGGACGATCGCTTCGGCGTCGGCGAGTTCGGCGCCCTGCTTCGAGTCTTCTCCGGCGACGTTTAGCTCGACCATGACCCGAAACGTGGTCCCGCGCTTGTCACCCTGCTGCTGCAAGGTGTCCGCGAGTCTAATAGAGTTTAGCGAGTGGATAAGCGCGATGTCGGTGCAGTATTTGACTTTGTTCCGTTGCAGGTTGCCGACAAAGTGCCACTCGACGTCCCGGTCGGAGAGCGCTTCGGCCTTGTCGCGCCACTCCTGGACGCGGTTTTCTCCTAACACGGTATGGCCGTGCTGCAGGAGTCGTCGGTCTATTTCGGCGACGTCGTGGCCCTTGGTTACGGCGATCAGCGTGACCTCGCTACGGTCGCGCCCCGCCCGACGACAAGCCGCGTCGATACGTGCTTCGATCCGGGCGAGGTTAGACGGTCTGGTATCGGTAGAAGACATAATCCCGAGTCTACCAAGTCGCTGTCGGTCACTCTGGAACGTTGCCGGGCAAACCCCGTCATTCCGCTCGCCGCGTACGCTTTCCAACTCGGGGCTCGAGCCCTGTCTTTCAACCCTGTCTTCGAACCCCGTTTTCTAAACCGTCGTTTCAGACTCTGTTTCCGATCTGTCTGCTACGCGTGTTCGCTAAGCTTGCTTCACCAAAACTCTCGCTCTTCCGGGTACACGACAGGCGGCTAGAGTTTGGGAACGAGCGCGCTGACGAGCGCCCGAAACTGCGGCCCGATCTGAGCGGCGACGTTAAGCACGTCCTCACCGCTCGCGTGTTCGTCGCGGTCGGCGATCGCCATGTCTGTGACCGATGACAGGCCGAGCACCCGCATCCCCTCGTGCCGGGCGGCCATCACCTCGTGGACGGTCGACATCCCGATCGTGTCGGCGCCGAGTTGCCGAAACATTCGCAGTTCGGCCCGCGTCGCGTAGCTCGGCCCGCTAATGGCGAGGTAGACACCTTCGTAAAGGGGGATATCGTGCGCCCGTGCCGTCTCGCGGGCGAGGTTGAGATAGTCCGGGTCGTAACAGTCGAACATGACCGGAAAGCGCGGCCCGAGGCGTTCGTCGTTCGGCCCGATCAGCGCGTTGTCGCCGGTAAAGTTAATCAGGTCTAGCTGCAACATCAGCCGTCCGGCCTGCCAGTGCGGATTAAGGCCGCCACATGCGTTGCTCACGAGCAGCGTGTCCGCGCCGAGCGCGTGCATGACCCGAACCGGATAGGCGGCGTCCTTCGCCCGTACCCCTTCGTACAGATGGATGCGCCCCTTCATCGCGACGACGTTGCGACCGGATAACGTGCCCAGAATAAGCTCTCCGGCGTGACCGGGCGCGGTGCTCGCGGCGAAACCGGGCAGGCTGTCGTAGGCGAGCCGGGTCGGGTTTTCGATCTCGTCGGCGAGCGGGCCGAGGCCCGACCCTAAAACGATGGCGATGTCGGGGACGAGCGAGGTCTGTTCGCGAATCGCCGCGACGGTGCTCTGCACGCGGGTGTAGAGGTCTTGGTTGTCGGCTGCTGGGTGCTGTGTCATGACGGGCATCATAGCAAGCCCGCCGCGCCGGAGGCGGACGGTAACGCTCTACGCGGTGTGATGTTTGCGGGGCTGGTGCCCGGTAAGGGCCGATACCAGGCTGACTTCTCCGCATCACTGTACGCCACGTTAATTCTGCTGGGTAGAAGGCTACTGCGCGGTGTGCTCGTTGTGGCGAATACGGGTGCTGGTGGCCGTGCGGTGCGCGTGGCGCACCCTACTATTCGGAAGAATGGTACTGGTTCGCAGGGTGATGTAGGCGAATTGGGGTGGTGTAAACACGGGGGTGGGCTCGAGCCCGTCGGCGTCTTCGGACGTGGATCGGCCCGGCGGCGGCGCGAAGACGACCGTCAGACTACCGGCACACCCCCTCCGCGACCGAAACCGGGAGTGGTCGGAGAGCGTTCACTCATTTGCGCATTCTCACCCGCAGCCGGTTAAACTAGCGCATGCTTCGATATCTGCAACGAGCGCGTCTGCGTACGCGGTCTATCTCTAAACCTGCTTGTAACGTATCGCTCAAAAACCTGCTCTGCTCGCTTCTGCTCGTTTTCGGGGTGGCCGCCGCACAAGCGCCCTCCGGAGAGATCGTCGAGGTGCGCGTGATCGGCGCGAGCGAGAGCGTCGTCAACCTGGTGCGGGTCAACCTCAACGCTAGGCCGGGCACGCCGATCGAACGGATCGACCTAGAGGCGGAGCGCAACCGGGTGCTCTCGCTCGGCACCTTTTCCGAGGTGAGTGTCCGGATCGAAGATCGGGGCAACGGCCCGATCCTGTTCGTAGAGGTGGTCGAAAACCCGCCGGTCGCCGAGATTGTGATCGAGGGGAGCCGCTATCCGCAAGAGCGTCTGCTCGAGATTCTCGACGAGGTCAACCTGCTGAGTGAAGGGGCGGTGTTTAACACCTTTCGCGCGCAGGAGGCGATCGAGACGATCCGGCGGGTCTACCGCGAATCGGGCTGGCCGTTTGAAGTGCCGGTCAGGCTCGACGTTGAGGCGGCGGACCCCGACGCGACCAAGGGAGATGTGCCGCTACGGCTGACCTACACCGTGACCGAAACCGTCCCGCTCGCCGAGGTGACCTTTACCGGGAACACGGTGTTGAGCGAGGCGGAACTTCGCGACCTCTTCGCGCCGGTCGCGCGTCAGGCGCGTTTCGATTTCGACGCGTATCAGTTGGCGGCTCGAGCCACTGCCGCCGCCTACGAAGAGCGCGGCTTCCGGGGCAGCGGCGTCAACCCCGACACCACCCAACTCGTCGACGAGACCCTGATCGTCGACATCCGCGAACTCCGCATCGCGAGCATCGACACCACCGCGATCGGCGTCGACCCGTCGGCGCTAAGCCTTAGTTCGGGCGACCTGTTTAACTACGACGTGCTGCTACAAGACGTGCGCGAGGTCGCACAGGGCCGCACCAGCGACATCCGCCTCGAATATCCGGCCACCCGGAGCGGCGAGGTGCGGGTGGTCTTTAGAACCGGCCCGCCCGAATCTGCCGGCCCGGTCGACGCGATCTCTGTCGAGGGCAACACCGTGTTTAGCGACGCCGAGCTGATCGCGCTGTTTAGCCTCCAGGTCGGTGACACCTTTAGCTCCGAACTCGCGAGCGAAGACTTTCGGCGTCTGCAGGAGCGCTACCGCGACGCGGGCTACCTGATCGTCACCGAGCCCGACTTTAACTACCTGGACGGCGGCACCTACGTGCAGCGGGTCGGCGAGGTCGTCATTACCGAGTACGACGTGGTTTTCGAGGCGGGCGAGGGGCGCACCAACGAGACGGTTATCACCCGCTACCTCCCCGATCCGGGCAGCGTCTACAACCAGAACGAACTGCGCGAGGGGCTGCTCGACTTGGCGCGTCTCGGTATCGTCGAACCGCTCGACGTCCAGCTCGACTTTGCGGGCGGCCAGATCGGCACGTCGGCGGTCGCGAGCGTTATCGTCCGCGAGCGCCAGACGCGGGTGTTTCAGCCGCAGGCGAACTACGCGACCGACAGCGGCTTTTCGGCGTCGATCGGCTTTAGCGACTCGAACTTTTTAGGCCGGGGCAACCAGATCGGCATCGACGTCAGCGGTCAGACTTCGGACATCGGCCTGCTGTTCGGCGGTAGTCTTAGCTACAGCATTCCGTGGCTCTACGTCGATCTGCTCGACTTTCAGGAGGTACCGACCTCGCTGTCGGTGTCGGTGTTTAGCGTGATCAATACCGACCAGGCACTGACCGACGGCGGCCAGCGCCGCGTGACCTATCCGGGTCTGCCGAGCCAGCCTGACGACAGCAACGAGGTCTTTGTCGGCGACTACGCCCAGCGTGACACCGGCCTGCGCTTTAGTGTAAGCCGACCGATCCTGACCGACACCGCGATCCGCTTTTCGGCCCGGGCCAACTACAGTGCGTACCGGCTCGAGCCCCCCGAACAGGCCTGCAGCTTCGACAGCGAGGGCAACATCGAAGACCCCGACTGTGCCCTGCCCGAAGATCTCGCCCGGGGCTTTCTGCCGCAGAGCGGTCTCGCGAGCTTTATCAGCACCGAGGTCGTTTACGACAGCCGCGACAGCCCCGAATTTCCGACCACCGGAGTCCGGGCTAACGCGCTCGCCGGAGTCGGCTTCGGCTCGGACTACCGCGACCCGCAGACCCGCGAACAGCGCGGCTACGTCTACCAGCAGTTTACGGTCGGCGCGCGCACCTACTTGGCACTCGACAACCCTGCCCACGTGTTCGCGTTTCGCGGCGACGCCGGCATCCAGTTCGGCGGCGACTACCCGACCAGCAAGTACTTCGCGATCGGCGGCGTGTCGAACGAAGCGACCCTTATTCGCGGCTACAACCGCGACGACCTCAGCCCGTCGCAGGTCTACGGGATCGGCTCGGTCGAGTACCGCTACGACTTCGGCCTGAGCACCGCGGTGACCCAGACCATTATCGGCGTGATCTTTACCGACGTCGGCTACGTGTCGAGCGTGCCCGACGTCGAGGCGTCGAACCTGCTGTTTAGTGCCGGTGCCGGCGTACAGATCAACGTCGGTTTCGGCGGCGGCATCCTCGCGCCGATCCGTCTCGACTACGGTTTTAGCCCGGTCAACACGTCGGGGGCGCTTAGCTTCCGGCTCGGCTACGTGTTCTAGACCGCCCGCAGAGCACGAACACACGACAAGACAACAAAACAAAAGCCCTCGTACGATGCGAGGGCTTTCTCGTGGGTGGGTGGGGTGATGCGGGAGAGGGGCTCGAGCCCTCCCTCTCTACTCGCCCGCGATCTCTTTAAGCAGTTCGGTGTCGACGAGCATAATCTTGCCGTAGCCGGCGCTAATCGCCCCGCCCCGTGACAGTTCGCCGACGACCTTAGTAACCGTTTCGCGAACCGAGCCGACCGCCGCCGCGAGGTCGTCGTGGGTGATGTGGACGACCGGGTCGCCGCTGTCGCTTTCGGTGGCGAGGGCGCTGTCTTTAAGGTCGAGCAGCTCGGCGGCGATGCGCGACTTGAGCCGCTTGCCCGACAGCCGGTGGAGCGAACGGTAGAGACGCTCGATCGCGGCGACGAGGTGGGCGGTCAGGTCGAGGTTCTCTTCGGGCTCGAGCGTGACCGGGCTGCGCACCTCGACGGTCGAGGGCGTAACCGCTTCGGCGAAGTAACGCCGGCTCAGGCCGCAGATCGCCTCTTCGCCGAAGTAGCCGCCGGGTTTGACGTAGCGCAGCGTCAGGCCGTTACCCTCGTCGTCGACGGTGTGGATACGGATAAGCCCCTCGCGGACGCGGTAGATATCGTCGGACTCGCCCGGAAACAGTACGACCTCGCCCGGCCCGTAGGTTAGAACGTCGGTGTACTCTTGCCGCTGGATGGTATCGCTCATGTATGTGCCTCCTGAACCAGACCCCCAGAAGGGTTTGGTAGACCACAGCTAACCCGAAGGTTAGGGGAAAGACGCGTCGTGTACTGCTGCGTAGAGAAGATGTGTTGCATTACGTTGTCTATTCTAAGCACTGTTTCGCGATTTAATCAAGGTTTAGGTTACTAAAACAATTAAGCCGTCGCGCTATATCGTTTGTAAAATGATGCTAAAGCCGACGGTGACGGGTTTTCGGCGATTCTGACAACAAGGGTGCGACATCGCTAAAGGGCGTTGATAATATAGAAGCTCCCACACCGCCACGAACAGCGAGGAGTGCGTGAGCGACGATAGTTGCGACGCCTACCGCGTCAGCTTGCTCGATCTAGCGTGTTGCTAATAAACCTGCTCTCGGCCCAAACACTTTCGGCCCGAACACTTTCGGCTCAAACAGAAGAAACGCCCCACAGCGGTTTCGTGGAGGCGTTCCTGGTACGGGCATTTCTCTTTACAGACGCTTTTCGGGTGCGCCTATTTATTATGTGCCGGGGTATATGTGCCGGAGTAAACGTCAGGCGTCGATCAGGCGCTGCCCAGAATCAGACAGCGCGCAACATCAGACGTTAAACAGGAAGTTCATCACGTCGCCGTCCTGCACGACGTACTCCTTGCCTTCGGTGCGCACCCAGCCTTTCGACTTGGCGTTCGGGATGCTGCCCGCCTCGACGAGTTTGTCCCAGCGGATCACCTCGGCGCGGATAAAGCCCCGCTCGAAATCGGTGTGGATCTCGCCTGCGGCCTGCGGCGCCTTGCTCCCCTCGGTGACCGTCCAGGCCCGCACCTCTTTTTCGCCCGCGGTCAGAAAGGTGAGCAGATCTAGGGCGCGGTAGCCCTTGCGGATCAGCCGGTTTAGGCCCGGTTCGCTAAGCCCCAAATCGCTTAGAAACGCCTCCGCCTCGTCGTCGGGCAGCTCGCCGAGCTCCTGCTCGATCTGCGCGGAGATAACCACCACTTCGGCCCCTTCGCTGTCGGCGAGTTCGCGCACCTTGGCGACCTGCTCGTTGCCGTCGGCGGCGTCTTCTTCGGCGACGTTACAGACGTAGATGACCGGTTTGCTGGTCAGCAGGTTGATGTCGGCGGGCAGCTCGATACCGGTCTGCCGCGCCGGTCGCCCTTCGGACAGCGCGACGAGCACCGCCTCGACCTGGCCGAGCGCGACCGCGTCGTCTTTGTTAGACTTGGCGCTCCGGCGCAGCTTGTCGAGCCGTTTTTCGAGCGTGCTTAGGTCGGCGAGCATCAGTTCGGTGTTGATAATTTCGATGTCGCCGAGCGGGTCGACCCGGCCCGACACGTGGATGACGTTAGGGTCTTCGAAGCAGCGCACCACGTGCGCGATCGCCGACACTTCGCGGATGTTGGCCAGAAACTGGTTGCCGAGCCCCTCGCCCTGGCTCGCCCCCTTGACCAGACCGGCGATGTCGACAAACTCGACCGTCGTCGGAACGACCGGCGGCTGCTTCGCGCCCTTGGTATAGACCTCGCGCAGCGCCGCGAGCCGTTCGTCGGGCACAGCGACCACGCCGACGTTTTTGTCGATGGTGGCGAACGGATAGTTGGCGGCTTCGACGCCCGCTTTGGTGATGGCGTTAAACAGGGTGCTTTTGCCGACGTTGGGTAGGCCGACGATTCCGATTCCTAGCATGGTGGCTCCTTCGTAATTCTTAACGTAAGACGTGCTGTCTTGTCGGTATGTCTCACTGATCTTTGTCGACAGTGTCGCGCCGAGTTCGGGTCGATGGTTCGGGTCGTTGTTTGTAGGGGTCGCCGTTTGGAGGGAGGGCTCGAGCCCTCAACCAACACTCTCCACGAGGTCGGGCAACGGTGTGACGACCCTGGGCGCGTATTCCAAACGATAAGTATAGCAGCGTTGCCGGGCCGAACCGGCGTCAGCAAAACGTGCCGCGCGGCGTTCGCGAGCGCTGACGCGGGCGGGCCGAGAGTGTTATCCTCGCACTCATGACGCAGCAGTCTTCGGTACGTCTCGGTGTGCTCGGTGCGGGCACGGTCGGTTCGGCGTTGATCGAGCTTATCGGCGCCCGCCCCGAACTCGGTATCTCGCTCGGCAAAGTCCTCGTTCGCGACCTCGGCAAAGACCGTGGCCCACACGTCCCTAAACACCTCCTGACCACCGACATGGACGCGGTGCTAGACAGCGCCGACGTCGTCGTCGAGCTGATTGGCGGGGTGGAGCGGGCAACTGAGGCGATTGTGAGGTCGTTAGAGGCGGGCAAGAAGGTGGTGACGGCGAACAAGGCGGTTCTCGCTGAAAGGTGGGGGGGGCTCGAGCCCTACCTCGCGGCGGGCCAGCTCTATTTCGAGGCGGCGGTCATGGCCGGAACGCCGGTGATCGGGCCGCTGACCGGGGCGCTACGAGGGTCGAGGCCACTCGAACTGCACGCCATCCTCAACGGCACCTGCAACTATATTCTGAGCCAGCTCGAACAGGGTACGAGCTACGACGACGCGCTCGCCGAAGCGCAGCAGCTCGGTTACGCCGAGGCCGACCCGACCCTCGACGTCGAAGGTTTCGACGCGGCACACAAGCTGACCGTGCTCGCACGGCTCGCCTTCGACCCCAACACCGTCTGGGACGACGTCAAAGCGCGTACGGTCGGTATCTCGGCGCTTACGCCCGCACACGTCAAAGAAGCGATGGAGGACGGCGGGCGGGTGCGTCTTGTCGGCAGCGTCTATCCGGCAGACGGAGCGTGGCGGGCCGAGGTGCGCCCGGTCTATCTGCCTCCGGCCCATCCGCTCGCGGGCTCGGCGAGCAGCCGTAACGGGATGGTGTTTCGGGGTGACGCGGTCGGCGAGGTGTTTATCAGCGGGGCCGGTGCGGGTGCTAACCCGACAGCGAGTGCGGTCTTAGCGGACATTATCGCGGCGTTAGCGGGGCGTCCGGGCCCGTCGCCGTTGACCGAAGCGGCGCCACTTCCCACCGACTACCTTTCCGCCGACTACAAGGTCGAAGTGCTCGGCACTGTTTTGTAGTGGGGGATTTTTAGTGGGGGAGGGTGCGCGATGAGTGAGGTCTATCCGCAGTACTACAGCACGCGCGACGCGGCGAAGACGCAGGTGTCGTTCGAAGAGGCGCTGCTCGCGGGCTTAGCGCCGGACGGCGGGCTCTACGTACCGACGACCGTTCCCGAAGTGCCCGACGCTGACTGGCGCGACGCGGCGACATTCGACGACTTGGCGGTGAACGTGTTAGGTCACTGGTTGGCGGGCGAGATCGGCGCGGCGACGTTAGCGAACTTGGTGCGTGACGCGCTCGACTTTCCGGTGCCGGTGGTGCTGCTCGGCGACGATGTGGGGGTGCTCGAGCTCTTTCACGGCCCCACCCTGTCGTTTAAAGACTTCGGCGCCCGCACCATGGCCCGGCTGATGAGCCACTTTTTGGCGCGACGCGGCGAACGCCTGACCATTCTGGTCGCGACGTCGGGCGATACCGGGAGCGCGGTCGCCGACGGCTTCGCGGGTCAGGACAACATCGACGTGGTGCTGCTCTATCCGAAAGGAAAGGTGAGCGACGTCCAGGAGCGGCAGCTTATCGTAGCGCGTCCGGGGGTGCGGGCGTTCGCGGTCGAAGGCAGCTTCGACGACTGTCAGCGGCTGGTCAAGGCGGCCTTCGTCGACCCCGAACTCGCCCATCTGCCGCTGTCGTCGGCCAACTCGATCAATATCGGGCGGCTGCTGCCGCAGTCGCTCTACTACCTGTGGGCGGCGCGTTCCTACGAAACGGCGCCGCTTATCTGCGTGCCGAGCGGCAACCTCGGCAACCTGACCGGCGGTGTGCTGGCCTCGCGGATGGGGCTGGGCGTGCCCCGGTTTCTGGTCGCGCACAACGCGAACGACTTTTTTCCGCGCTACCTGGACGCGCGCGCCGAAGCGTACGCGTTTCGGGACACGGTTGCGACGCTGTCTAACGCGATGGATGTGGGGGCGCCGAGCAACTTCGAGCGCCTAGACGCGCTTGTAGGTGCCGAGACGATGCGCGACGAGCTGCGGGGCTCGAGCATCTCCGACGAGGCCACCCGGGCCCGTATGGCCGAGGTCTACCGTCACGAACACTACCTGGCCTGCCCGCACACCGCGGTCGGGCTCGAAGCGATCGCCCGCTACCGGCAGCAGTCCGGCGACGATCGCCCGGTACTCAACCTCGCGACGGCGCACCCGGCCAAGTTTCCAGACGCGTTTAGAGAAGCGTTAGGGCTCGAGCCCCCCACCGACCCCGCCCTAGACCAGCTCTGGCAGCAAGACGTCGCCGTCGAACCGCTGACGCCGAGCCTCGACGTGTTTCGTGAAGTGTTGTTAGACACGGTAGAGGTGTCGTCCTAAGCTGTCGCCCTAGACAAAAAGCTGTCGTTCTAAGCTGTCCTACACAGCACGAACGACAGCACCCACGCTTCTTTCTGGCTACAGCAGCCTCAGTGCGCACCGCACTGTCACCAGAATTCACCACAACAAGTGCGCCGCAGAGCGCTTTCTGCCCAGCAGAATCGGTGTGACATACATCGGTGTGATATGCAGAAGTCAGCTCGGTATAACGCACGTCGGACGCGCTCGGTCAGGAGAGAAGCCTCCTAGCACACGAGTATAGCGAGCACGGCCTAGCCGAAACGTCTCGAGACTTGCCAGCACTACAGAAACTATGTTAAGCGCACGTCAGGAGACGTGACCTGCTTCGGGTAGACTGGTTGGCTGTGACCTGTCTGAATTTGCGCGACGACCAACCGAATACGGCGGATAGCCCGACCGACAACCCGACCGCGATGCCCCACGACCTGCCCTTTGCAGGGCTGCCCCAGGGCGCTAAGGTGATGGCGGCGATGTCGGGCGGGGTCGATTCGTCGATGGCGACGGCGTTGCTCCGCGACCACGATGCGGACGTGATCGGGGCGATGATGCGGTTCTGGCCGGACGACCGGGAAGGGCAGTTCAGCCTCTGCTGTAGCCCGGACGCAGCGTACGACGCGCGGCGGATTGCGGAGCGTTTAGAGCTGCCGTTCTATCTGCTCGACTACCGCGACGACTTTGAAGACGTGGTCATCGAGCCGTTTTTAGACATTTACCAGAAAGGGCAGACGCCAAATCCGTGTGTGCAGTGCAACCGGCAGATTAAGTTTGGCGGGCTGCTTAAAAAAGCGCGGATGCTCGGCTGTGACTACCTTGCGACCGGTCACTACGTGCGGCGGGTCGACGGGCCGGATGGGGTTGAACTGCACCGAGGGGTCGATGACAGCAAGGACCAGACGTACTTTTTGTGGGCGCTCGAGCCCTCCATCCTCCCGCACCTGCTCTTCCCGCTCGGCGAGTCTACTAAAGAGGATGTCCGTGACTGCGCCGAAGCGCGCGGCTTCGTGACCGCCCGCAAACCGTCGTCGCACAGTCTTTGCTTTATCGACACCACCGTACAGGATTTTCTGCGCGACCACACCGCACCTAAGCCGGGCCCGATTCTAGACGCGGCGGACGGCTACAAGGAAATCGGCCAGCACGATGGGGTGCAGTTTTACACCATCGGTCAGAAGCGGGGCTTAGGGCTCTATCACTCGCACCTAGAGCGGTTCGTGCTCGAGCTACGTGCCGCCGACAACACGGTCGTGGTCGGCACCCGCGACATGTGTCACTTTAGCCACCTACAGGCCGACCGCACCAACTTTCTGGTCGACCCGGACACGCTACCCGAGCGAGTCTTCGCGCAGACGCGCTACCGGCAGCAGCCCAAAGCGGCGACGCTGACGCGTGTCGAGGATGGTTTTTCGCTCGAATTCGACGAGCCGATGTTCGCGATTACGCCGGGGCAGTCGGCGGTGCTGTACGACGGAACCAGGTTGCTCGGCGGCGGCATCATCACCGAACGGCACTAGCCGCACCGAAGAGTAGCGTCAAAGAACAGCACCTCCCGAAAGTTCGTGTGTGCCGACAGAGCAGCACGAGCTTTTTTTGAGGCGTTTCGGACCGTCATGCCGATTTCGCTAGGTTGAAAGGTCGTCTGGGTCGAGGTCGCCGGTGGCCAAGCGGCGGAGGGTGGTGACGAGGAGGAGGTGCTCGAGCCCCCTCACCCTCCCCCTAAGCGTCTCTAACGTATCGTCCGCCAAAATCTCGACCCGCTCCTGTGCCAGAACCGGCCCACTGTCGACCCCTTCGTCGGGCACGAGATGGACCATCACGCCGGTGTGGGTCCGCTCGCCGCGCCGCGCCTCGTCTAACGCTCGTTCGATAGCGTGCAGCCCCGGCAGTTCGCCCGGCAGCGCCGGATGGAGGTTGACCACGCGGTTCGGAAAGTGTTCTAAAAACGCCATGCTCAGCAGCCGCAACCAGCCCGCGAGCACCACGAAGTCGGGCCGAAACGTCGCGATGTGCTCGGCTAACGCCGCGTCGTAGTCGCGCCGCGTCCCCTGTTTCGGAAAGAACAGGGTGGGAATCGTGTGTTTGTGCGCTCTGGTCAATCCGAACGCGTCGGCCCGGTTCGACACGACGCCGACGATATTGGCGGGTAGTGCCCCCCGTTCGCTCGCGTCGATAAGCGCCTGAAGGTTGCTGCCGCTGCCGGAGATAAGGACGACAAGACGAATTTTTCGGACGTCGTTCACGTGCTCGAAATGACGTCTACTGCTACGTCCACTGCAACGTGTCGCCCTCGACAACCTCGCCGATAAGCCAACTGTCGGATAGCGCGACGAGTGCGGCGTCGCAAGCGTCGGCGGGGATGACGGCAATCATACCGACGCCCATGTTGAACACGCGAAACATCTCTTCAGTGTCGATATCGCCTTGCTGCTGTAAAAACCGAAACAGTGGCGGCACCGTCCAACTCGATGTGTCGATGCGAGCACTAAGACCGTCCGGTAAGGCGCGAGGGAGGTTGTCGACGAGGCCGCCGCCGGTGATGTGGGCGAGGCTGTGTACAAGAACGTCGGCGGTGGCGAGTTTGCGGAGGTCGGCGAGGTAGCAGCGGTGGGGCTCGAGCACCACCTCTCCCAACTTTCCCACCCCTTCAATCTCTTCGTCTAACGACACATTCTCGACGAGCTTACGAATCAGCGAGTAACCGTTGGTGTGCGGCCCTGACGACGGTAGCGCGAGCAGCACGTCCCCTGCTGACAAAGACGTGAACGGATAGCGCCGGGTGTGGTCGACGAGGCCGACGATTGTCCCGACCAGGTCGAACGCGCCGGGCTGGTAGACGCCGGGCATCTCCGCGGTTTCGCCCCCTAACAGCGCACAGCCGACCGCTTCGCAGGCTTCGGCGAGGCCGGTCACGGTGGCGGCGACGTGGGCGGGCTCGAGCCTCCCACTCGCCACATAGTCGAGAAAAAAGAGCGGCTTTACGTCCGCACCCGCACAGAGAATGTCGTTCACGCAGTGGTTGACGAGGTCGTGGCCGATGCTCCGGTAGCGCCCCCGCTGCGCCGCAAGCGCGACTTTGGTGCCGACGCCGTCGGTCGAGGCGACAAGTGCCGGGTGAGGGCCGAGGTCGTCGAGCGCGAACAGGCCGCCGAACGCACCGACGCCGGCGAGCACGTTAGGGCCGTGGGTCCGCTGGACGGCTTTTTTGATGAGGTCGACGGTTTGCTGGCCCGCGTCGATAGAGACGCCCGCGTCTTCGTAACGGCTCGGTTTCGGGTTACTCATTAGTGTTCGTTTCGAGAGAGGTCATGCGGTTTGGGCTCGAGCCTTCGCGCCGATGTCGCGGCGGTAGTGCATCCCGTCGAAACGAATCGCGTCGACGTTGGCGTAGGCGTTTTTTAGGGCGTCGTCTAAAGATGTCCCTAACCCGGTCACGTTGAGGACGCGTCCGCCGTAGGTAAGGAGCTTGCCGTTCTGTTGGCGGGTGCCGGCGTGAAACACGACGCCGGGGTGAGTAGCGTGCTCGAGCCCCCCAATCTCCTTACCGATTTCGTAGCTTTCCGGGTAGCCGCCCGACGCGAGCACCACCGTTGCCGCCGCGCCCGCCCGCCACCGCAACGCGTCGATATCGCCTAAACGCCCCGCCAGACTCGCTTCGATAATGTCTAGCAGGTCGCTTTCGAGCAGCGGCAGCAGCACCTGCGCTTCGGGGTCGCCGAACCGGCAGTTAAATTCGAGCGTCTTCGGCCCGTCGCCGGTCAGCATCAGCCCCGCGTAGAGGACGCCTACGAACGGACACCCCTCACTGCGCAGCCCGTCGATAGCCGGTTGGAGGACGGTCGCGACGATGTCGCGTTGCAACGTCGGCGGACAGACCGGCGCCGGAGCGTAGGCCCCCATCCCGCCGGTGTTCGGCCCCTCGTCGCCTTCAAAAGCGCGTTTGTGGTCTTGGGCGGGCGGCATCGGCAGCACCGTGGTGCCGTCGCTAAACGCGAGCAGCGACACTTCGGGGCCGGACAGCCGTTCTTCGATGACCACTTCGTCTCCCGCCGCGCCGAAACGACGTTCGACCATCAACTGTTGGAGCGCGTCGGCGGCGTCTTCTTTGCTATCGGGGAGGAGCACAGCTTTGCCGCCGGCGAGGCCGCTGCCTTTGATGACGACGGGATTGGACTGGCGGGCGAGGTAGGCTCGAGCCCCCTCCACCTCCCGAAACGTCGCGAACCGCGCGGTCGGAATGTCGTGCCGCACCATAAACTCTTTGGCGAACGCCTTGCTCGCCTCTAAGCGCGCCGCCTGCTGGCTCGGGCCGTAGATGCTGAGCCCGGCCTCCTGAAACCTATCGACGATCCCTTCGGAGAGCGGCGCTTCGGGTCCGACGATAGTGAGGTCGACCTTCTCCCGAGTCGCGATCTCTAAAGGTGTGCCGTCACTACTCGAAACGTTGCGCGTCTTGACAAGCGTCGCCGTCCCGCCGTTGCCGGGTGTGACCAGAATCTCGGTGACACGCGGCGACTGCGCCAGACGCCACGCGAGTGCGTGTTCGCGGCCCCCGCCGCCAACAATCAGCAGCTTCACGCGCCGAACGCCTTCTCTAGCTCGTGTTTGCCGCCGTGTTGCGGTAGCGCGATCGGATACCTGCCGGTAAAGCAGGCGTTGCAGTAACCCGGCGCGGACGCGCCCGTCGCCCCGACCGCCTTCATCATTCCGTCGATGGTGAGGTAGGCGAGGCTGTCCGCTCCGACCTTGCGGGCGATCTCGTCGGCGTTGTGGTGGTGGGCGATCAGCTCGTCCTCGGTCGCCATGTCGACACCCATAAAGCAGGGGTGCTTGATCGGCGGCGACGACACCCGGACGTGGACCTCGCGCGCGCCGCCGTCGCGTAACAGCTGGACGAGCGGGCCGACCGTGTTGCCCCGGACGATCGAATCGTCGACCATGACCACCCGTTTGCCTTCGAGGTTGTCGGGCAGGGTGTTAAACTTTAGCCCGACGCTGTTCTGGCGGAGCTGGTTCGAGGGCTGGATAAAGGTCCGTCCGATGTAGCGGTTTTTGGTAAAGCCCTCGCTAAACGGCAGTCCTGACTGTTGCGCGTAGCCGATCGCCGCCGGGGTGCCGCTGTCGGGTACGGCGATGACGACGTCGGCGTCGGCGGGTGCTTCTTCGGCGAGCATCCGCCCTAACTGTTGGCGGATCAGGTGGATGACCTTGCCGCTAAACATGCTGTCGGGGCGGGCGAAGTAGATGTGTTCGAAGGTGCAGAGCGAGATGTTTTTGGGCGGCACACCCTGCTCGGCGTGTAGGCCGTTCGCGTCGATACGGACGATCTCGCCCGGCGCGACGTCACGGATGAGTTTCGCGCCGATGGTCGCGAGCGCACACGACTCCGACGCGAGTACGTAACTTGCCGCTGTTCTCGTCGCCGAGTCGCCCGATACAGAGTGGCCGAAACCCCCACGGGTCGCGCAGGCCGTAGATCGCGTTGCGGGTCAGGATGGTCAGCGCGTAGGCACCCTCGGCCTTGGCCATCAGTTCGCGCAGCCGCGTGGTCCAGTCTCCGGTCGCGCCCGCTAGAAGCTGCACGATCACTTCGCTATCCGACGAGGTCGACAAGCCGACACCCCGGTTGAGGAGGTCGCGGCGCAGGCTCGGCACGTTGACCAGGTTGCCGTTGTGCGCGACGCCGAGCGGCCCGAGCGCGGTTTCGATCAGGAGCGGCTGGGTGTTGCGCAGGTGCGGCGAGCCGGTCGTAGAGTAGCGGTTGTGGCCGATGGCGAGGTGGCCCGGTAGCGTCGCGAGGTTTTCTTCGTTAAAGACCTGGTTGACGAGACCCATCGCCTTGTAGAGGTGGGCGACGTAGCCGTCGCTGCTCGCGATACCGGCCCCCTCCTGGCCCCGGTGCTGCAGCGCGTGCAGCGCGAAGTAGCTAAGCCTCGCGACCTCTTCGCCGGGCGCGTAGATGCCGAACACGCCGCACTCTTCGTGGGGTTTGTCGTCGGGTTGGTCGGCGAAGGTTTGGGCCGATAGGGTTGGGTCGGACGGGGGACGCTCAGACATGGTGATTCCTTCTCATGGGGCTCGAGCCCCTCAGTTCCCACAAACAGAGGTGAGGAGGGCTCGAGCCGCCAGCGCACAGGAGACGTCAAACAGTAAAGCTGTTAAGGTCGTGGCTGCCGAGATTACAGACGTAACGAAAAAGACGCACAAGGTATCGCTGCAAACAGTTCCATGATAAAGAGTGACGGGGCGAATGCAAGTCATGCCGAACGAAACCGAGCGCCGTCTGCGTCTTCCTCGCCCGCCTAAAGACCGTCTAGGTAGCGTGCCATAAGCACCTGCCGAATCCGCGGCTCCGCCGGATAGGTCGCCCCCCCAAAGTTACGACCCGTCAGCGTTTCGAACAGTTCCTGGTAGCGCAAACTCGTCTGCACCGCCAGGTCGGGCGAGAGCGGCGGGGGCGGCCCGTCACCCCGGTAGCCCTCGTCGGCGTAGGCGAGCCGGACGAATTCTTTGTCTAAGTGAACGGGGTCTAAGTGAACTGGCGTGCCGCTCTGTAGACTGTCGGCCCGCCAGTAGCGGCTCGAGTCGGGGGTGTGGATTTCGTCGATCAGCACCAGGCCACCGTTTTCGAGGGTGCCGAACTCGTACTTGGTGTCGACCAGCACCAGCCCCTGCTGCGCCGCGACCTCCTGTCCGCGCCGAAACAGCGCGAGCGCGACGTCCTGAATCTGTTGCCACAGCGCTGGCTTGACGAGGCCGCGTTCGGTCACCTCGTCGACGGTCAGCCGTTCGTCGTGGCCGGTCGGCCCGCCTTTGGTGGTCGGGGTGAGCAGCGGTTCGGGAAGCGGCTGGTCTTTTTCGAGACCGTCCGGTAGCTCGTAGCCGTAGATGGTGCGCTCGCCGAGCGTGTCGTAGCGGTACCAGAGCGAGGTCTTGGTGACGCCGGTCAGGTAGCCCCGGACGACCACTTCGACAGGGAGCGGCGTCGCTACGCGGGCGACGGTGATGTTCGGGTCGGGCGTGGCGATCAGGTGGTTGCCGACGATGTCCTCGCAGTGCCGAAACCAGAACGCCGACAACTCGTTAAGGATCTGCCCCTTGTACGGTACCAGCCCTAATACCCGGTCGAAGGCCGACAGCCGGTCGGTAGTGATCAGCACCAGTTTGTGGCGTTTGTGCCGCGTCACCCGGTAGAGGTCGCGCACCTTACCCTTGAAAGGTGTACCGAGTTCGGGCATGTCGAACGTGTCTAACGCCTGCGGCAAAACGTCGTACAGTGTCGCCTCGTCGATCATCGGCCTAACCCCGCCGCGTAGCGCACCCCGGCTTCGAACAGGGGGAGGCCGAGCCGTCCGCCCTCGCCGCGCGTCCAGCGCGGATGCTGCCACGGCACGATGTGGTCTTCGGGATGGGGCATCAGGCCGAGCACGTTGCCCCGCTCGTTACAGACGCCGGCGATGTTTTGGACCGAGCCGTTGGGATTCGCCGGGTACTTCGTATCGTTGAGTGACCTATCGGGGTCGGCGTAGCGGAGTGCGATGTAGCGGTCGTCGATTTCGGCGGTGCTCGCCAGACGCCCTTCGCCGTGAGCGATGGGGCAGTCGATCGGTTCGGCTAACTCCCTCGTAAACACGCAGGGCGACGATTCGTTCGGCACGAGCGTGACCCAGCGGCACTCGAAGTGTCCGCCCGCGTTGTGTGTCAGCGTCGCGCCGCCGGTAAGGTTGCGCTGCACTTCGGGGAGCAGACCCGACTTGATCAGCGCCTGAAAACCGTTACAGATGCCTAAAATCGGGCGTCCTTCGTCTGCAAAGCTGTGCAGAGCGTCGCCGAAGGACCCAGATAGTTCGAGCGCCAAACGCTTGCCCGCGCCGAGCGCGTCGCCGTACGAGAAGCCGCCGGCGACGACGAGGAGTTGGTAGTCGCCGAGCATCCGCGGGTCGTTGCGGAGCGCCGAGATGTGGACGATGTCGGGCCGAGCGCCCGCGCGTTCGCAGGCCCAGGCCGCTTCGTGGTCGCGGTTGATGCCCGACGCGTGGAGGATGAGGGCGCGCGGGGTCACAGGGTACCTCCGGGGGTGTTGAGTCGGTTAAAGCGCTGCCAGGCGGTGTCGAGCCGGTCGATGGGGAGGTCGATAGGGGAGAGCTCGAGCCTCCCCCCCTCCGTAACCTCGCCGCATTGTGCGACAGGATAACCGCTAAGCGCCGCTTCGAACGCGCCCGCCTGTTCGGGAGCCACCTCGACGAGCCAGCGCCCGTTGCTCTCGCTAAACAGAATCTCTAGCGGATGGCTTACGTCGTCACTAACCGGAACCTTGCCCGGATCGATGCGGAGGCCGAGCGCTCCGGCGATCGCCATTTCGGCGGCGGCGACGGCGAGGCCGCCTTCGCTCAGGTCGTGACAGGCGCGCACCAACTGTCCGGTAATGGCGCGGTGGAGGGCTCGAGCCACCCCCACCCCCCCCTCCGCCAACCCCGGCACCACCGCGTTCCCCGCTCCGATATGCTGCATCATCAGTGACCCCCCAAACTCGTTCTTCGTCTCCCCGACGATATAAATAAGATTGCCCGCCGCCTTCGCGTCCATCGTCACCGCGAGCGTCACGTCCGGGACGATGGCGAGCGCCGAAATCAGCAGCGTGCCCGGAATCGGCCTCCGCGTCCCGTCCGCCGCGACGTACTCGTTGTTCAGGCTGTCCTTACCGGAGATAAACGGCAGGTCGAACGCCGTCGCCGCCGCCCAACAGCCCTGCGCCGCCCGCACCAGGCTACCGAGCCGGTCGGGCAGACGCGGATTGCCCCAACAGAAGTTGTCGAGGATCGCGAGCCGGTCCGGGTCGCCGCCGACCGCGACCACGTTACGCACCGCTTCGTCGACCGCGCTCAAGGCCATCGCATACGGGTCGAGTTCGCCGTAGTGCGGGTTGATGCCGTTGCCGAGCGCGATCCCCCGTAACCCCTTCGTCCCTAACGGACGGAGCACCGCCGCGTCGCTCGGCCCGTGGTTGTGCGCCCCGGTAAACGGTTTGACGACGGTGCCGCCCTGCACCTCGTGGTCGTAACTCCGGACGATGTACTCTTTGCTCGCGACGTTCGGGTCGGCTAAAAAGCGCAGCAGCAGGTCGCTCGCGTCTAGGTCGGGCACGTCCTCGACCTGTTTGACTGACACCTCGCGTGGTGGACGCCATTCGGCCTCGAGCCTCATCCGCGGGTGCCCCTCGTGGAGTAGGTCCATCGGCAGGTCGACGACCGGATCGCCGCCGTAGGTGACAAGCATCCGTCCGGTGCCGGTCATCTCGCCGACGACGTCGCAGTGGACGCCGTAGTGCTCGCACAAAACCCGCACCTGGTCGAGCTTGTCGGGCGACACCGACAGCACCATCCGCTCTTGCGCTTCGCTTAGCCAGATCTCCCACGGCAGCAGCCCCGCGTATTTAAGGCCGACGTTGTGCAGTTCGACGTGGGCGCCGAGGCCGCTCGCCATCTCGCCGATCGCGGAGGAGAGTCCGCCCGCACCGCAGTCGGTAATCGCGTTGTATAAGCCCTGGTCGCGCGCCGCGAGAATCACCTCCATCACGTCTTTTTCGACGATCGGGTCGCCGATCTGCACCGCCGTACTTGCGATGTCGGTGCCGCTGCTCTCGCTGCCCAAGTCGCGCGACGAAAAGGTCGCCCCGCGCAGGCCGTCGCGCCCGGTCAGGCCACCTAACACGACGATCCGGTCGCCGATGTGCGGATTGGTGACGTGACTGTTTTTCGGCGCGAGCCCGACGCAGCCGCAGTAGACGAGCGGGTTCGCGACGTAGCCGGGGTGATAGACGACGGTGCCGTTCACGGTCGGCACGCCCATCTTGTTGCCGTAGTCGCCGACGCCCGCCACGACGCCCGCCTGAACGCGGCGCGGGTGCAGGGTGCCTTCGGGCAGCGCGTCGAACGGCAGGTCTTGCGGGCCGAAGCAGAGCACGTCGGTCACCGCGATCGGTTTGGCGGACACGCCGATCACGTCGCGGATGACGCCGCCGACCCCGGTGTTGGCGCCGCCGAAGGGCTCGAGCGCCGAGGGATGGTTGTGCGTCTCCGCCTTAAACGACACCACGAACTCGTCGTCGAACTCGATAATCCCTGCATTGTCGACAAACGCCGACACGATCCAGTCTTTGCTACACGCTTCGGTCGCAGCGCGGATGTACTGCTTTAACAGCCCGTCGACCGTCTCCGTGCGGACAAGCTCGCCGGCATCGTCGTATTCGCGGTAGCTAATCTCAGCCCGAAACGTTTTGTGATAGCAGTGCTCCGACCAGGTCTGGGCGACCATTTCGAGTTCGGCGTCGGTTAGCGCCCGCCCCTGGTGCCGCGCGAAATCACGAAGCACCCCAAGCTCGTCGATGTTTAGGGCGAGTTGGCGTTCCTGGCCGAGTGCGACCAGGCCGTCATCATCTAGACCTGCGAGGTCGAACCGTTCGACCAGGCTCGTATCGCCGTCTGCCTCTCCGATAAACGCCGGATGGTCTTCGCCGAGCCGATAGCGCTCGACGACCTCATTGCAGAGCACGCGCTTGGCGAGTTCGTGGCGTGTCGTCTCATGAAGCGGTGTCGGGCTGACGAGGTCGTAGCGGTGGCCGGTCGCGCTGTGGGTGAGGTCGATGCCGAGCTGCTCGGCGGCACGTCTGACTTCGGCGGCGGTGCGGTCGGTCACGCCGGGCAGAACCTGAACCTCGACGCGGTCGTCGGCGTCTCGTAACGCCTCGGCGGTGTCGCGCCACCGCCAGGTCACGGTTTCGATGACCGGGTCGCTAAGCACCTCGCGGCAGAGCGTGTCGACGTCGTCGTCGCTAAGGTCGGGGTGGGCGACAAAGAAGAGCTTATGGTGATGAAGGTCGTCGAGCGCGGTGATGCCGACCTCGTGGGCGGTCTGCCGGAGCGACGTAGCCGACACGAGCGGGTCGGGGGTAACCTCAATGCGGGCGTATCTCATAAAAGCCTCGTTTTAGACATTAGGGTTTATTAGACATTAGGGTTTAGACACGGGGAAGCTGCTTTGATAAGCGTCAACGTCGTCATATCGTCACAAGAACGTCGTCATAATCGTCACAAGCATATCGTCACAAGATAGTCTCGGGGTCGCTGTTGGGTGGTCGCTTGTAGCGGGCGGATGGTGTCGGTCTACTCGCGCCCGCAACCGTAAGCGTCACGTCCTCTTCTATCAGACTACAGACTAACAAATTCGCGTTCTGCTAGCTGCTCAGCCCGAAATTAGCCCGAAAAGGGTCGGTAGCGGCGTAGCGCGACGTCGTGCCCATGTCGACTGCTCCATGTTGACTTGTCTATGTCGACTTGTTCATGTTGACCCGCCGGGGTGGGCTGGCCTGTCGGTGTAGAGCGGGCGAACAAGCGCACCGGGCGACGGCGCGATGCGTTAGACTAGACACTATGTCTTGGATTATCCTGATCATCCTGATCGTTCTCGCGGTCGTGGCGGTATCGCTCTACAACCGCATCCTGACCCTAGAAAACCGTTTCGAAAACGCCTGGAGCCAGATCGATGTGCAGCTCAAAAAGCGTAACGACTTGATTCCGAACCTTGTCGAGACCGTCAAGGGCTACGCGAGCCACGAAAAAGAGGTGTTTGACCGGGTCGCGAAGTCGCGCGAAAAGATGTTGCAGGCGGGCAACGTTCCGGAGCGGGCCGAAGCGGCTAACGAGATGACCTCGGCGCTGCGGAGCGTGTTCGCGATCGCGGAAAACTATCCCGACCTTAAGGCGAGCGAAAACTTTCGGGTGCTGCAAGAAGAGCTTTCGGCGATCGAGTCGAAAATTGCCTACGCGCGGCAGTTCTACAACGACGCGGTGCTCCAGTACAACAACGCCATCGAGACCTTTCCGGGCGTGCTGGTCGCGAGCCTGCTAAACAAGCGCGAACAGGTCTATTTAGAGATCCCCGAAACCGAGCGGCAGGCACCGCAGGTGTCGTTTAGCTAGGCGCGGGGAGACGATGAGCACGACGAGCGCGAACAACACGCGGCTGCCCGACGTCATTACCGACGGAACGGGGCGGCGGATCAATCTGCTTGACTACAAGGCGCACAACATCCGGGCGTCGTGGGTGCTGATGATCGTGACGTTCGGGCTGCTCGCGGCGCTGGGGTATGGGGTGGCTCGAGCCTACGACCCTGCCCTCGCTGTTGTCGGGGTCGCGATCGCCGCGAGTGTCGCGCTGCTGCAAAACGTCGGCGCTTACTGGTTTAGCGACCGGCTGATGCTCCGCGTCGCCAACGCCCGCGAAGCGACCACGGACGAACACCGCTACCTCGTCAACATCACCGAGGCGGTCGCTATCGGCGCGGGCATTCCGGCACCTAAGCTCTACGTCATCGATTCGCCCGCCCTCAACGCCTTCGCGACCGGGCGCACCCCCGAACACGCCGCTGTCGCCGTAACCACCGGCCTGATCGACAAGCTCGACCGGCAGGAGCTCGAAGGGGTCGTCGCTCACGAACTCGCCCACATCAAAAATTACGACATGCTCTTTACCACCCTCGTCGGCGCGACGCTCGGCGCCCTGATTCTGCTCCGCGATCTCGTGCTCCACTCTATGCGCTACGGGCGCCGGGGGAGCAGTAGCGGTAACAGCAAGGGGCAAGGGGTCGTCACGATCGTGCTGCTGGTGTTGCTCATTATCACGCCGATCTTAGCGACGCTGATCCACTTCGCGGTCAGTCGGCGGCGCGAGTATCTCGCGGACGTGACCGGCGCGTACATCACCCGGAACCCGGAGGGGTTGGCGAGCGCCCTCGAAAAGATCGCCACGCACCACGCTCCCGAACTCAAGGTTTCCGAAAGCGTCAAGCACCTCTTCTTTACCAACCCGACCAAAAAACTTAACGCCCGAAACTGGTTCGCGACCCATCCGCCGATTGAAGAGCGGATCGCCCGCTTGCGGCGTCTCTAGGGTTGGTGTCGGCTCTTTACGGCGCCCCGTATAGCGCCCCGTAAACGCTGCAAAATTGCGTCTCTGACGTTTGTTTCTGCTTGACCGGGACACTAAAAACAGGGTACAATAATATACTTGTGAGTCTCTACAGAGAGGCTGCTAGCGCCCTTCATCGCACCGTTTAGCTCTTTGACAAGCAATCCTCTCGTCGCGTCGCCGATATCTGTTCGGCCTAGGCGCGCGAGACGAGTTGCTGACACGGTCACTGCTGACACGGTAAAGCGATGTGGGGTGATGAGAATACCTAACGGCATATCTAACGCCGCCGCCGAGGCTCGCCGACATGGGCCGCAACAATCCTAGTTTGGCGCGTTGCCGCGAGACGATTGCTCGGATTTATCAGAACGGCGCCTGGTCAGCAACAACGTTGCTAAACGACTTCGGCGACCGCGCGTGAACAGTACGGCGGCACCCATCATCATGACGTCTTGCCGCACCACACGGAGGAAACAGCATTGAGTACCTATAGTGCAGACAGCATCAAAGTCTTACGAGGGCTCGAGGGCGTCCGTAAGCGCCCGGCCATGTACGTACAGGGGGGTACCGGTGTTGACGGTTACCACCAGCTCCTTACCGAAATCATCGACAACGCCATCGACGAGGCGCTCGCCGGTCACGCCGACACCGTCGAGGTTATCCTAAACGCCGACGGCTCGGCGACCGTGACCGACAACGGGCGCGGTATCCCGGTCGGCACTATGCAGAAAGAGGGTCGGCCCGCGATCGAGGTTATCTTTACCGAGCTTCACGCGGGCGGTAAGTTCGACTCGGACGCCTACAAGGTGTCGGGCGGTCTGCACGGGGTCGGTAGCTCGGTCGTCAACGCGCTGTCGGTCTTCTTAGAGGCCGAAGTCTACCAAGACGGCAAGATCTACAAGATCCGCTTCGACCGGGGTGAGGTTACCGAGCCGGTTCGCGAGATCGGCACCACTAAAAAGAGCAACACCGGTTCGCGGGTCAGCTTCCTGCCCGACCACGAAATCTTTAAAGACGTCGGCAACTTCGACTACGGACGAATTCGGCGGCGTCTGCGCGAACTCGCCTACCTGACCGGCGGCGTCAAGATCGTCCTCGAAGACAAGCGTAAAGAGGAGACCAAGCGCGAGGTGTTCCAGGAGCAGGGCGGTGTCGCGGCCTTCGCCGAAGACCTCGTTACCGACGGCAAGCGTCTTTACGACGAGCCAGTACTTATTAGCGGGCTTAGCGACGATATCGAGGTCGAGGTCGGCTTTTTGCACGCGAGCAGCTTCGGACAGACGATCCTGACCTACGCTAATATGATTACCAACCGCGACGGCGGTACCCACCTGACCGGCTTCAAGACCGCCTACACGCGCGTGCTTAACAACCACGCTAAGGCTAAAAACCTTGTCAAGAAGGGTGACCCGGCGCCGACCGGCGAAGACTTTCTCGAGGGGATCTCCTGCGTGATCTCGGTCAAGCTCGGCGACCCGCAGTTCGAGTCGCAGGCCAAGGTCAAGCTGCTCAACCCCGAAGCGCAGAGCGCGGTGCAGTCGGTCGTCTACGAAAAGCTAAACGACGTCCTCGAAGAGAACCCGCGTATCGCCAAGGCGATTATCGACAAGGCGGTCAACGCCGCCAAGGCGCGCGAAGCCGCCCGTAAGGCGCGCGACCTCGTCCGGCGGGCCAACCCTATCGACAACGACGAACTGCCCGGCAAGCTCGCCGACTGTCAGTCCGAAGACGCCTCGGTCAGCGAGATCTACATCGTCGAGGGAGATTCGGCGGGGGGCAGCGCCAAACAGGGCCGCGAGCGCCGCTTTCAGGCGATTCTGCCGCTGCGCGGTAAGATCCTCAACGTCGAAAAGGCGCAGATCGGTAGAATCCTTAAAAACACCGAGATCCGGGCGATGGTCGCCGCGATCGGCGCGGGCTTAGAAGGGACCGGCGACAGCGAGCACTTTCGGCTCGACGACGTCCGCTATCACCGCATCATCATCATGACCGACGCCGACGTCGACGGGAGCCACATCCGCACGCTGCTGCTGACCTTCTTCTACCGCTACATGCGCCCCCTGATCGACGCGGGCTACCTGTTTATCGCCCAGCCGCCGCTGTTCGGTGTCCGGTTCGGACGCGAAAAAGACCTCAACTACGTCTTTAGCGATCAGGCGTTGCAGCGTCTGCTCCGCGAAAACAAGGGCCGGAAGTACGAGGTGCAGCGCTTTAAGGGTCTCGGCGAGATGAACCCCGAACAGCTCTGGGAGACGACCATGAACCCCGAAACGCGGGTACTCAAGCGGGTCACGATCGAAGACGTGCTCGACACGAGTGACGCGTTCGAGATGCTGATGGGCACCGAAGTACCGCCGCGCCGCGAGTTTATCGAAGAAAACGCCCACCTCGCCGAACTCGATATCTAAACGATTCGGACTATCTTTCGTCGCCGTGTCACGCCCCCACGCTCCATGCGTCGGGGGTGTTTTTGTGTCGGGGCGCTCGGTGTCGGCACGGCTGGTAGAGGTCACGTCGTTGTACCAAGTCTGTTCTGTTATGCCAAGTCCGTCATGCTAAGTCGTCACTCTGAAGTGATGTGCTGAGGTGCTGTGATGGCGACGTTACGGACGGACACGTGGGCCTTGGTCTACGCAGATGAGGCAGGATCGTTTCCGGCGTCCTCTACGGCTGTGTCGGTCTCGCAGAACGTACCGAGACTTCCGCCCGACCGAAGCGCTGTGTTCGGAGCCTTCTGCCGTCTCGTCGACCGGGTCTGTCTCATCTACCGAGTCATCTATTAAGATTGTATGGAGACGCCCGTCCGCCTAACCGACCTATCACACGAAGCGAGGTGCTCGACTAAGACAATGACACAGAAGATAACGCAACAGACAAACAGAATCGGCAGATTAGGCACAACAATCGGCGTCTGTCTGATATTCGCCGTGTCGTTAAGCGGCGCTCTCGCTCAACCAGACACTTCACCGGACACCCCGGAGGAGATGCGCGTGCGGCTCGAGCAGATGCAGCAGCAGATCGAGGCGTTACAGCAGCAGGTCGCCCGTCTCGAAGAACAGCTCGCCCGCGCGGAGGCCGTAGGCGATTCGGACGACGCAGACGGCGCAGCAGATGACGACATGAGTCCGGCGGAGCAGGTGCGGCGCGACATGGCCGGCGACGACCTCGAAGGTAAGGACGGCCCGCTCGCCAAGGTCGGCGCCGACCTCGCGCTGCTCTACCGGCAGTATCAGCGCCACGAACAGCAGACCCCCCAGACCGCCTTTCGTCCGCACGACCCGATGATTCCGGTCGAGAACGGCTACGTGTTGATCGACGCGGTCGCCGACGGAAGCGCGTCGGTGCTGCGAGCCGAGCTAGAGCGTCACGGCCTGATCGAAGCGAGCAGTTTCGGACGGGTGGTGTCGGGGCTGCTTCCGATTATGGCGATCGACGATATCGCCGGGCTCGACACGTTGAGGTCGGCTCGAGCCGCTCTCGCCAACTAGGAGGCTTTATGACGTTCGCACGATACCTGTTCGCACTAGTATTACTCGGTGCGGTGTGGGGTAGCGCCCAGACCGACCTGTCGACCCTTTCGGCGGCGCAGCAGCAGACCCTCGCCGCCCAGGTCCAGCAAGACCTCTACGGCGACGACCGGGCCGAGAAAGACGGCGACCTCGCCAAGCTAGACCCGACACTCGTCCGGCTCTACCGGGGCACGCAGCTGTTCGGGCAGGCCGGTGGGGTGGCGCTGCCGTTCGTCCGCCAGCGTGACGGGCTGGTGGTGATCGACGCGGTCGCCGAGACGGACGCGGCGACGCTGCTCGCCGACCTAGAAGCGCTCGGGCTGCAAAACGGGGCGGTGTTTGGCCGGGTGGTGTCGGGCGAGTTGCCGGTCACGGCGTTGGCGGCGGCGGCGCGGGTCGAGAGTTTGCGGGGGGCTCGAGCCTCTCAGGCACTTAGCTTCGCCGGACGGGTGACGAGTCAGGGAGGCCGCGCCATGAACGTCCCGGCGGCCCGAAGCCAGTTCGGCGTTTCGGGGTCGGGTGTGACGGTCGGGACGTTGTCGGACAGCTTCGACCGCTCCGACAGCAACCCGCGAACGACCGCCCAGGACGACATTACGAGCGGCGACCTGCCGCCCCGCAGCCGGCTAAACATCCTCGACGACAACGCGCCGGACGACCCCAACCGACCGGGCGAGCTTATCGACGAGGGCCGGGCGATGATGCAGCTCGTGCACGATGTCGCGCCGGGCTCGAGCCAGTCCTTCCACACCGCCTTTCGCGGCACCGCCAACTTCGCGACCGGCATCCTCGACCTGCAAGCTGCGGGCGCCGAGGTCATCGTCGACGACATCCTCTACTTCGCCGAACCGATGTTTCAGGACGGCATTATCGCTCAAGCGGTCGACCAGGCGGTCGGGCGCGGTGCGGCCTACTTTTCGTCGGCGGGCAATTCGGGTAATCAGTCTTACCAGAGCGTGTTCCGGTCGTCGGGCCAGTCGGGGCCGGGTAACGGCGACCTGCACGACTTTAATCCGGGCAGTGGCGTCGACATCCGCCAACAGATCACGCTGCCGGTCGACCAGACGCTGGTTGTGATTCTAAACTGGGACGAGCCCTACTTTAGCGCGGGTGGCGCGAACAACAACGGCTCGAGCAACGACCTCGACCTGTTTCTCTATACCAAAACCAGCGCCCGGATCAGCTTCGCCGACGCCGACAACCGCAACGTCGGCGTCGACCCGATCGAGATCCTTAGCTACCGTAACGACGGCACCCTCGACAGCGACGGCGACGGCCAGCCCGACACCACCTTCAACCTCGCAATCGAGCTATTTGAAGGTGCCGCGCCGGGGTTGCTTAAATACGTCTACCTCGGGGGCGGCGTCAGCGCCGAATACGCGACCGGTAGCGCGACGAGCTTCGGTCATGCCAACGCTCGCGGCGCGATGTCGGTCGGGGCGGCATTCTACGGGGACACGCCCGCTTTCGGCACGACGCCGCCCGTCGCCGAAGACTTTTCGTCGCTCGGCGGAGTGCCGATCCTGTTCGGCGCTGACGGTGGCCGGCTCGCTATCCCGGTCGTGCGGGCCAAGCCGGACATCACCGCGCCCGACGGCACCAACACCACATTTTTCTTAAACAACGACGCCGAAAACGACGGCTTTCCAAACTTTTTCGGCACCTCGGCGGCGGCACCGCACGCGGCGGCGGTCGCGGCGCTGCTGCTCGAATACGCGCCCGACCTCGCACCCGCCCAGCTCTACGCTCTGCTGCGGAGCACCGCGCTCGACGCCGACAACCCCTACACGCCGAGCTTCGACACCGGCTTCGACCGGGCGACTGGGCCGGGTTTGCTGCAGGCCGACAGAGCGATCGCGAGCAGTCGGAACAGCTTGGTTGTTGACGTCGGTACCTCCTTAGGCGATCCGGTGGTGGCGGGTCTAGGAGATACGGTCGGGGTGTTGTCGACGGTGTTTTACCCGCCGACAGGAAGCGGTGCGGAGCCGGTCACGGTGCGTGAGGCTAAGCTCGAGCTCGAGCCCCTCAACCTCCAAGGTCTCACGGCGATCACCCAGGTCAGCCTATTCCGAGACGACAACCGCAACGGCCAGCGCGACAGCGGCGAAGCCCTGCTCGCGAGTGCCCCCCTTAATCGCGGGGTCGCGTCCCTCGTACCGTCTAACCCGCTGACATTCTCCGACGAGACACCGCTACTTTTTAGCGTGACGTTTACGAGCGGGACGAGCAGTGCGGCGCTTGTCGGAGGGGCGCTGCTCGCACTGCTCCCGCTTAGTCTGCTCTGGCGGCGGCCTCGCTACCGCGTTGGCGGGTTAAGTCTCCTGCTCGTCCTCGCGCTGTTTGTAGGCTGTAACGGTGGGGGTGACGATGGAAACGGAGACCCTCCTCAATCGCCGCTACCGTATCGGGCGACGCTGACCTCCGTCGACGCGGTGTCGGGGGGGCAGGCTAGTAACGTGGTCGGAGTACCGCTCGACAGCCCGGTGATCGAGTTGCGTCCGTAGGAGGCGCTTTCCGGACGCGCCTTTAGACGCGCTTAGACAGACGCGCTTAAACAGATGCGTTTAAACAGATGCGTTTAAACCGACGTCGGATTGAGAATGTTGCTAGGACGCTCGCCGCGTAAGACCTGCACGATGCTGGTCGCGGCGAGGTCGGCCATCGCGTTGCGGGCGCCGTGGGTGGCCGAGCCGGTGTGCGGGGCGAGGACGACGTTGGGAAGACGCCGTAGGCCGGCTTCGACCTCGGGTTCGCGTTCGAACACGTCTAGGCCGGCGCCCCAGAGGTGGTGGTGCTCGAGTCCCCTCACCAACGCCTTCTCGTCGACAATCGGCCCCCGTGCAGTGTTGACCAGAATCGCGTGCGGCGGCATCGCTTTAAGCGCTTCGGCGCCGATCAGGTGTCGGGTCTGCTCGCTTAGCGGGACGTGGATGCTGATCGCGTCGCTCCGGGCGAGCAGGTCGTGCAGGTCGGGGGCGTAACGCACTCCGAGCCGGGCTTCGGCCTCGTCGTCGCGCGAGCGGTTGTGGTAGAGCACCGTCATTCCGAAACCGCGCGCCCGCCGAGCGACCGCCGTACCGATCCGCCCTAAACCGACGATGCCGAGCGTCTGTCCGCCGATGTCGCGTCCTAGCAGCTGCTTCGGTCCCCAGCCGCGCCAGCGATCTTCGCGCACGAGTGCGTCGCCCTCTAAAACTCTTCGGGCGACGGCGAGCAGCAGCGCGAAGGCGTGGTCGGCGGTCGCTTCGGTGAGCACGTCGGGGGTGTTGGTGACGGCCACGTTGCGGGCGGTGCAGGCGTCTACGTCGATGTTGTCGTAACCGACGGCGTAGTTAGCGACCACGCGCAGCTGCGGGCCCGCCGCGTCTAACAGTTCGGCGTCGACCCGGTCGGTAACCAGGGTGAGCAGACCGACGCAGCCCCGAACGCGTTCTAGCAGCGTGGCTCGGTCCGGAGCGAGTTCGCCGGAATAAACCTCGACGTCTAGGCCCGCCGCGTCTAAAATGTCTAGGCCGACGTCGGGGATGGCTCGGGTCACAAACACTCGCCCGGACCGTGTCGGCTCGGTGCCGGGTGTACGGTTCGTGTCGCGGTCTGCCGTACGGTTCGTCGTAGCGTCTACCGCGTCGTCGTTAGCGCTGTCGTTAGAGGTCACTAGGCGGGGGACGCTAGGACGCGCGCGGTGCGACGAAGACGGCGGTGGTGCGACCGGGCACGCTTAGCTGGCCAGTCGTGGCATCGACGCGGACTTCGCGGAGTCGCGGATCGCTCGACGCCTGCTGGACCGGGTGCAGCTCGAAGGCGACGTCGATAAGCGCCTCGTGGTTGAAGACTTGGGTCTTAGGTGAGGCGTTGATCATGACCGCGATCTGCTGGTAGTTAGGGTCGAGCACGTCGCCGTCGCCAGTGTCGCTAAGCCGCATCACGATCACGCCGGGCAGCTGAGCGGGTCCGGTGTTGAGAAAGCGGAGCCGCCTCTGGATCTGCGCGGCGCTACCGAGCCGAAACAGCGGCGAGCTGCGGCGGATCGACAACATTTCGCGAAAGTGGTCGTGGGCCCGGAGGATATCGCTCGGCTGCGGGGTGAGGCCCGGCGTGGCGAGCAGCGGCTGCATCAGCGGCCAGTTCTCCTCGTTGCTCCAGGCCGGCGGCAGCCCGACCGCCCAGTTGTTGTGCTGATAGCTAAAGTCGAGCTTGTTAAACCAGTCGCCGGAGTTATAGCTGTTGCGGTCGAGCGACTTCGAGCGGAGCAGGTCGCTCCCGGCGTGCAAGAAAGGGATGCCCTGGGCGAGCAGCACGAGGCTAAGGGCGAGGTTTTGCATCCGCACCCGCTCGGTCAGGGCGAGGGCGCGCGGCGCTTTGGCCTGGATAGCGTCGAACAGCGTTTCGTTGTCGTGTTTCGAGACGTAGTTAACGACCTCACGCGGTGATTTGGCGTAGCCTGCCGGGGCGCCTCCGTAGCGGATGTCGGCGCCGCGCAACACGTGACCGTGCTGGTTTTCGAAGCGGTAGTCGGCGAGGGTCGCGGCGAGCCCGATCCGGATTCGGTCGGTGTAGGCGAGCAGCAGTTCGTGCTGTTCGTGCGGCGTACCCTGGTCGCCCATGTTGTTCGCGTCGGTGTAGAGGCCGGTCACGAAGCCCTGCTCGAGCCACCCGCCAAACGGCCCCCCACCCCGCGCCGCGTCGCGGAGCCGGTCGTTAAAGGTGCCGATCCCCCGTCCGCTGATATTGATCTGGCTCGCGTTGTGGCCCCGGGCACCGTGGGCGACCTCGCCGAAGTCCCAACCTTCGCCGTAGAGGTAGAGGCTCGAGCCCTCCACCCCGTCCTCCTCGAGCGTTAACGCCCCGAGCGCCCGCTGCACCGCCTCCATGTTGCGCACCATGTGGTGGCCCATCAGGTCGAAGCGAAAGCCGTCGACCTTGTAGTGCTTGGCCCACACCAGCAGCGAGTCGACCATGAGCCGCTCCATCATGTGGTGTTCGGTCGCGGTGTTGGGGCAGCAGCTACTCGTCTCGACGAAGCCGTCGTGGTTGAGCCGGTAGTAGTAGCCGGGTACGATCTTGTCGAGGACGGACTCCTCGTCCTGGCCGCTCGCGAAGGTGTGGTTGTAGACCACGTCCGTCACGAGCCGGAGACCGAGGCGGCTAAGCCGTTGCACCATGTTGCGGTACTCGACAATCCGCGCACTGCCCTGCGGGTTGGTCGCGTAGCTTCCTTCGGGCACTGCGTAGTGATACGGGTCGTATCCCCAGTTGTAGCCGTTCTGGTCGCGAACCTCGTCTATAAGGCGCTGCGGTTCGGGCGAGTCGCCGGGGTACGCGGCGAGGTCCTCGTTGATCCTCAGCCAGTTCTGCTTGTTTTCGTCGACGCTGGTAAAGTCCATGGTCGGTAGCAGATGGAGGTGGCTAAGCCCCGCCTCGGCGAGCCGTGCGAGATGCCGGACGCCCTGCGAGTCTTCGAGCGCGAACGCTAGGTAGGTGCCGCGCTGCGCTTCGGGGACGGTGTCGTCGTTGCTGCTAAAGTCGCGGACGTGTAGCTCGTAGATGGTGATGTCTTCGGGCCGGGCGAGCGGCGGCTTTTCTAACGTGTCCCACCCGTCCGGTTTGAGTGCCGGGTCGTCTAGGTCGACGATCTGGCTGTGGGTGCTGTTGCGTGCGAGGCTAAGCGAGTACGGGTCGGTGACGCGGTTGGTTTCGACCTGCTGGGTGCTCGGCGCGTAGACCTCGACCTCGTAGAGGTAGTAGCGCCCGCGCCAGTCGGCGTCGCCGGAGCGCTGCCACACGCCGGTGTCGTCGTCTCGGGTCATCGGTAGCCGCTCGCTCGGCTCGGCCTGTTCGGTGTCGTTGCTGTCGGTGTCGTCGACGCTAGCCGTGTCGAACAGGAGCAGCGACACCGAGCGCGCCGTCGGCGCCCAGACCCGCAGTGTCGGCACGTCGTCCGCCCACGTGATACCGAGCGGCCCGTCGTAGGGGTAGAGGTCGTCGAGGACGCCCGGCAGCTGGAGGCCGGTAACGGCGTAGAGCGTTCCCTTACGAAACAGCCCGACCGCGAGCTGTTGGCGTAGTAGTTCGGAGACCTGACCGCGTTCGGCGTTGGGAAGCCGAAACGCCTGATAGTGCGCCAGGTGCGGAACCTGCTGGCCTAGGTCGGTAGGGAGCTGGTTGTCTAGAGGCTCGAGCCTCACCCCGTCCTCCGCTGTCAACGCGCCTAGCCCGCCGTCTAGCGTAGCGTCCGAAGACGAAAAGAGCACCACCTCGGCGTTTTTTAGCTCGGCGGGATCGAGATCCCAAGCGATGAGGTCGTGGCGGAGCCAGTGCGCCTGGCTAGTGTCTAGCGTTGCGGGAGCGGGGGTAACGTCGGTATCCACAGCTATATACGGTAGTTCTTTGCCGCCCGGAGGTCAAGCGCTGCGGGCTACGGTGCGTTCCTGACAGCCCGAACCCCGACGTCCTGAAGGTTAGTGCGGGGGCTCGAGCCTGCGCCACACCTGCTGAAATACCGCTCGGATAGGCCGCAACAGGTGGTACAGAAAAAAAGTTTTTCGGGCAGCGGTAGCGGATCTTTGTCGCTCTCTAGGTGCGAGAGCCCGGCCCGAAGCGTCGTCGGAATGGCCCGGAGCCGATAGCGCCGCCGAACTCGCGGTGCGTGGTGTCCTGCAAGGCTGCCGTCCGCCGCGCCTAGCGGTCGCCCCGTACCGCCGGGGCCGGCTCGCCCCACTCGTCTAGCGCCGGAAACGGCTCGCCCGTCGCCCGTAACAGCTCTGCCTGACGCGGATAGAGCCACACGAACGCCTGCTCGTTCATCGCCCGTTCGCTTAGCCGCGGCGCGTCGTACAGCCCAGCGTCGCGCCGTTGCCGCTGCGCTTCAAACAGAATCACGGCGGTCGCGACCGACACGTTAAGCGACTGCACCATGCCGTACATCGGGATGACGATGTGGCGGTCGGCGGCCTCGGCAGCCTCGGCGGAGATGCCCTCTTTTTCGTTACCGAACAGGATGCAGGTCGGGCGGGTGTAGTCGACGTCGCGGTAGTCGCAGGCCTGTTCGGAGAGGTGCGCGGCGAGGAGCTGCATCCCCTGATCGTGAAGGTGCGTGCGAACCTCGGCGAGCGACCGGTGAACGACGAGCTCGACCCACTTGTCGGCGCTCGCACTCGTGGCGTTGTAGGTCGGCACGCCGCCGGTAGGGTTGACGGCGTGGACGGTGCCGATACCGACCGCGTCGCAGGTGCGGATCATCGCTGAGAGGTTGTGGGGTTTGTAGATACGTTCGGCCAGGACGGTGAGGTCGGGTTGGCGCCGCCTGAGCACGTGCATAATTTTTTGGTATCGAGCGACAGTCACAACGCTAGCATACCGGGTTCGGAAGCGTACGCCGTAGTACTAGAAGGGGAGGCGGCGCCGAAGCTGCGCGGCGAGGTCGGTCAGGTTTTTGCGAAAGCGGCGCGGCACGAAGACCGGTTTGAGGGCGATGCGCCCGTCTTTAGCGTTGACGTAGAAGCCGCGCGGGGTGAGGTAGAGACGTCCGGACAGGTGACGGGTGGGGGAGGGCTCGAGCCCCGTCGCCTTCCACACGAACCCGAAGCGCGGCGTCAACTCGCTATGGATGCCGTAACTCGCCCGTAAAAACCGGTAGACCCGTTTGGCACTCCACCCCTCCCAGTCGACGAGCTTCTCGCCCGGCTTGACGCTGCGGGCGTAAAAAAGACCTTCTGCAGACGGTTGGGGTTGCGGGTCGGCGCGGCCTGACGCGATGTCTAAAAGCGTGTCGTGCAGCAGCGCCGCAGACGTGTCGGCAAGCTGTTTGAGCAGTGCGATGCCGTCGGTGCCGATCGGGACGGCGGCTTGTTTGTAGATCGCGCCGGTGTCGATGCCCTTGCTAATCTGGTGGACGGTGACGCCGGTTTCGGCGCGGCCATGGACGAGCGGCCAGACAAACGGGTTGATGCCCCGGTAGTGCGGCAGCAGGGCGGGGTGGACGTTGATAAAGCCGAGGCGGGGCCGTTCGAAGATGGCGGCGGGCAGGAGCGGGCCGGACACGACGCAGCCGAGGTCGGGCTCGAGCCCTCCCAAAAACGCCTCTAGCCGCCCGACTGCGTCCGGATCGCTAAGCCGCGACGTAGCGCCTAACACGACCGCCTGATAAGGAAGCCGATGCTTGGCCGCAAACGCCGCAAAGCTGCTCGGTGCCGCCGGCACGCGCTGGGTGTACTCGACCACCCCGACCACCCGGTAGTGCGGCGTCTCGTTATCGGCTCGGCTGCTGTGCCTCACCAGACGTTGCAGTGCGGGCCCGGCAAATGCGTTGCCGTGGCTGCTAAACACGACCCGGAGTTGCGTCATGACGGTAGTGTAGCGCCCTTATCCCCTGGCTAGCTCTTCATAACTGACGTGATTTTGACCACCGGTCTCGACTCCCGGTCTTGACAAACAGACCCCGCTAAGCATAGGCTTTTGACACCTGAATCAGTTGTCATCTTTGGGTGAAGCGCTGGTCGCTACGGTGACCGAGCTCCGAACGTGTGGCGTGTGTCGTGCGGTGGCGCGCGGGCTCTGCCCGAACCGGCGTAGACCAGGCAGCTTCGGCCCGAAAGAAGGAGAGGTTTTATGAAAACGTTGTTAGCCCTTGTGACGTCGCTACTCGTCACGTTCGTATTCGCGCAGCCGGTCCAGATCGGCGTGCTAAGCCCGCTTACGGGCGGTGCTGCTGGAACCGGTCTCGCGCAGCAGGCCGGGTTCGAGCTCGCCCTGCAAGAGATTAACGCGGCGGGCGGCGTGTTAGGCGAGCCGCTCGAAATCATTATCGAAGACACCCAGGCCGCCGCCCCGGTCGCCCTCGCCGCGTTCGAAAAGCTGATGACCGAAGACGGCGTCGAGTTTATCGCCGGTGGCTATTCGAGCGGCGTCACCCTTGCCCTCGTCGAGTCGTTTCGCACCTTTCAGCCGGTCGTGACCTGGATCGGCGGGGCGGTGTCGGGGGTCGGCATCGACGGCTTCGACGGCATCGAAGAGCTGCTCGGCGAAGAAGACTGGTTCTTTCACATCCACCCCTGGGACTACCACAACGTCGAAGCGGCGACCGCGTTCGTCGTGTCGACCGGCGTCGATTCTGTCGCGCTGCTCCACGAAGACTCGGCGTTCGGCGGCCCGGGCGCTGCGGGTGCCGAGGCGCTGATCGAAGCTGAAGGTATCGAGGTCACCATCCGCGAGGCGTTTACCTCGACGCTCTTCGGCGGTACCGGCGATTTTCGCGCTACCATCAGCAAGGCCGCCGCGACCGACGCCGATATGGTGTACTGGATCGGTTACGACAGCGACGTGGTGCCGATGATCTCGCAGATTCGCGAGCGGGGCTACACGCCGCAGTACATCTTCGGCACCCCACCGGGCTGGCCGAGCGAGTTTGCCGATGCCCGCGAAGCGGAGTGCGTGACCGGTCTGATCGGCTTTCTGCCGAACCTGCCGACGACCGAAGCGCAGGCCTTTACCGAGGCCTACCGCGACCTGCACGGTAACGAGCCGGACAACTACATGGCCGCCCTCGCCTACGCGCAGCTGTGGGCCTACGCCGACGCCATCAACGCGGCGGGTACGACCGAGCAGAGCGCGGTGATCGAAGCGCTCGAAGCGGGCACCTTCCGGTCGCCGATGGGCGAGTGGGCGTTTACGAGCTCGGAGCTTACCGACCACCAGGGCTTCGGGGCTGATCTCTGGCTCGTGTTTCAGTACCAAGACGGCGTTCGCGAAATTGTCTGGCCGCTCGAGCGGGCGACGGCGCCGCTGCAGAGCTGCCGCTAGGCTCTTGGGGGCGTGGTTCGCCGCGCCCCCTCTCTCTATTTTATGGATATCTCACTTATTGTGCAGGCGCTCGTGTCGGGGGTGCTCGCGGCGGGGCTCTACGCTCTGGTGTCGGTCGGGCTCGCCCTCGCGATCGGCGTGATCGGGATCGTCAACTTCGCGCACGGCGAGTTTCTGATGGTCGGGGCGTTTCTGACCTTTCAGCTCTCAGTTAGCTTCGGTCTCGACCCGGCGCTGTCGCTGCTGCTCGTCGCGCCGCTGCTGTTTCTGCTCGGCGCGGTGATCTACCGGGCGACCATCCAGTACGTGCTCAAGGCGCCCGAACTCAACCAGATGCTGCTGACCTTCGGCCTCGCGATTATTTTACAGAACCTGGCCCTCCTTATCTGGGGCGGCGACCCGCGCTCGATCGGCGACGTACCGTACCGGGCGCTCGGCTTTCAGGTCGCCGGTATTAGTTTCGGCGCGGTTCCGCTCGCGAGCTTCCTGGTCTCGGCGCTGCTGGTCGGCGGTCTCTACTACGTGCTTATCAAAACCCCGATCGGCAAGGCGATGCGGGCGGTCGCTCAGAACCGGACCGGGGCGGCGCTCGTCGGCCTAGAAGTGAACCGGATCTACCTGATCGCCTTCGCGCTCTCGGCGGCGCTCGCGGGTCTAGGGGGGGTGATGATCGCGGTGATCCAGTCGCCGACGCCGGTCGTGGGCTTCGCGTTTACGCTTAAGGCGTTCGCCATCGTGGTGCTCGCGGGCCTCGGCAACATTCGCGGGGTGCTGTGGGCGAGCCTGATCGTCGCGGTCGCCGAGTCGCTCGTCGCGACGCTGCTGCCTAACGGCGACACGCTGCGCAACGCGGTCTTTTTCGCCATCATCTTCGTCGTGCTAATCGCCAACAGCCGGAGGCCCGCATGAAGCGCGCCCGTTTCGATCTGATCGCTCTCGCGGTCTTCGCGGTGATTCTCTTCTTTCTCCCCGACCTGCTCCGCAACGCCTACGGTCGGGCCTCGGTCAGCTACCTATCGCTGCTGACCAACGCGGTCACGCTCGCGATTTTAGCGCTGTCGTGGGACATCCTGGCGCGGACCGGACAGCTCTCGCTGGCGCACGCGGCGTTTTACGGGGCGGGGGCCTACACTACGGCGGTGCTGCTCCGGCTCGCCGACGTGCCGCTCTGGGTCGGGCTGCCGGCGGCGGGTGTGGTCGCGGTACTGCTCGCGCTGCTGCTCGGCGTGGTGACGCTGCGGCTCCAGGGGATCTACTTCGCGATCGCCACGCTCGCCTTTACCGAGGTGTTGCGGGCCGTCGTGCAGCAGTTACCGACCCGCGTTGCGGGTGGGGCGGCGGGGATCAACGTCGCGCCGCTGTTTCGTCCGGAGTTTGTGCCGGGCGAGATGGAGCGCTGGGAGATCGCGTTTTTGCGTAACGAAAGCTACTTCTGGCTCTACGCGGGGCTGCTCGTGCTCACCGTCCTGGCGAGCATCTACGTGCAGCGTTCGCGGCTCAAACCGGCCTTTACGGCGATCCGCACCAACGAGGAGGTCGCGGCGGTGATGGGGGTGCGCTCGGCGCGCTACAAGGTGCTCGCGTTTATGCTGTCGAGCCTGATGGTCGGGCTGCTCGGCGCGATCGACGCGCACCGGGTCGGGTCGGTCAACCCGTACGAGACGTTCGGAATCCAGACGACGGTGTTCGCCCTCGTCACGCCGATCTTTGGCGGGCTCTACACGACGCTCGGGCCGATCCTCGGGGCGGGGGTGCTGGCCGGGCTCGAGGAGACGTTGCGACGCACCTTCGGGTCGGGCTACCTGATCGGCTACGGCGCGGTGCTCGTCCTCGCGATTCTGTTTATGCCGCGCGGTCTGATGGGGTTGTGGGGGTGGCTCGAGCCCCGCCTCAAACGCCGCCCACCCTCTAAGGAGGCCCCGTGAGCCTACTCCAGGTCGAAAACCTTACCAAACGCTTCGGCGGCCTCGTCGCCGTCAACGAAATAAGCTTCGGCGCCGAAGCGGGCGAGATCCTCGCGATTATCGGCCCGAACGGCGCCGGTAAAACCACCATCCTCAACATGCTGTCGGGGCTGCTCCCGGTCAGCGGCGGCCATATCTACCTTGCAGGCCGCGACATCACCCGCGACCTGCCGGCGGCGCGCTGTCACCTCGGGCTCGGGCGGGCGTTTCAGGTGGTGCAGCCCTTTCCGGAGATGACGGTCGCGGAAAACGTGTCGGTCGGCGCGTTGTTCGGAACGGCGCAGACCTCGCAGCAGCAGGCCGAAGCGCTCACCGAGGAGGTGCTCGAGCTCACCCAACTCGCCCACCTCCGAGACACCCCCGCCGAATCGCTAACGCTTATGCAGGAAAAACGGCTCGAAATCGCCCGGGCGCTCGCAACCCGGCCCAAAATCCTGCTGCTCGACGAAGTGATGGCCGGTCTGCGCCCCGCCGAGTCGCGTCAGGCGGTTACCCTTATCGAGACGATCCGCCGTAGCGGGGTCACCGTTATCTTTATCGAACACGTGATGCCGGTCGTTCGCGACCTCGCCGACCGGGTGGTGGTGGTCGACTACGGCACCAAGATCGCCGAAGGGAGCTACTACGACGTGACCCGTAACCCGCAGGTGATCGAAGCGTATCTGGGCTCGAGCGACGACGAAGACCCGGCTGAAGACTCGGTTGAAGACCTAGCCGAAAACCCGGATGACGCGGCGCGTGACGCCGAACCCGACGCGGACGCTCGCACAAACAGTACCGACACGAATAGTGTCGACACGAACAGTGTCGATACGAACAGTGCCGATAACGACGACAGCTCGAGCCGAGAGCCGTCGCGCCACACATCGCCCGGTCAGGAGGACGTCCGATGAGCATCCTAACGGTTCGCGACCTAGACGCGGGGTACGGCAAGATTCAGGTGTTGTGGGGGCTGAGCCTCGACGTCGCCGCGGGCGAATTCGTGACCATTATCGGCGCGAACGGTGCCGGCAAGACGACGCTGCTTCGCACCATCTCCGGTTTGATTCGGGCGAGCGGCGGCGAGATCACCGCACTCGGACGCCCGCTCACCACGCTGTCCGCCGCGCAGATCGTCCGTCACGGCGTCGGCCACGTCCCCGAAGGACGCCAGCTCTTTGCGCTGATGAGCGTGCTCGAAAACCTCGACAGCGGTGCGGATTATCTGCCTGCGGCCCGAAAAGTGGCCAAGCAGAGCCGCGACTTCGTGTTCGAGCTCTTTCCTCGTCTCGCCGAACGCCGCCATCAGCTCGCCGGAACGCTGTCGGGGGGCGAGCGTCAGATGGTCGCGATAGGCCGGGCGCTGATGAGCAAACCGACCCTGCTCCTCGTCGACGAACCCTCGCTCGGCCTCGCCCCGGCGCTCACGCAGACGGTGTTTCGGGCCTTGCGCCAAATTAACGACGAAGGGGTGACGGTCGTACTCGTCGAGCAGAACGTCCGGCAGTCGCTCAAGCTCGCCGACCGCGCCTACGTGCTCGAAAACGGCGCTATCAAAAAGTCGGGCACGGGCCAGAGTCTGCTCCGCGATCCGGACGTCCAGGCGGCCTATCTGTCGATGTAGCGCCTACCGATCAGCACATCTGTCGTTACGGCTGCCCGACGACCCCATGACGATTCTGGTCTGTTCTGCACGGCGAGCCGTCTAGATCGCCCGTGACGAGAGTAGGAGATGTGGCGATGATTCGTAGAACTGCTAGTACGTACAACCTGCTAAACCATAAACAAGGGCGGCTCTGTGACCGCCCCTGTCTGTTTTGTTTTAGCAATTCCAGATGATGCTGCAACAATCACATCCGACGGATATCGGTGGTGACGCCTTGTGTGGAGCAACGTTTCGTGGAACTGCTATTTGTAGCCGTGCTAGTTGTAGCCGTACTAGAACCGAGCGCGCAGTACGATCTAGCCCGCGCCGGACAGCAGCAGACGGGCGAGCCGTTCGCCGCCGACGAGCTCGGAGAGGTGCTTGAGCTGGTTGTCTTCGTAGGCCTGGTTAAAAATCGCGACGTCGAGTGCGAGCACCTTACGAAACGCTTCTTTGGCGGCGTCGGGGTTTTCGGCGTTCGCTTCGGCGATCTTGGCGCCGTGTTCGCCGATAATGTCGAGCATGGCGAGTGGGTAGCGTACCGGCAGGCCGATCTTGACGTGAATCTTGCCGATCAGCAGGCGGTGGCTCGCGTAGTCGCGGTCGTAGGTGCCGCTAAAGAGCTGTACGAACCAGTCGGCGATCATGCTCTGCAGACGCTCCATGCTCGCTTCGGCGAAGTACTCCTTGGTGTTTTCGTGGGCGAACAGACGGTCGTAAAACGCTTTGACCATCGCACCTGAACCGGCTCGAGCCTCTTCTTGCATACTGGCAAGCAGCGCCTTCTCTTTGTCGGAAAGGCTTAGCAGCTCGATCAGCTCGTCGAGGATCGCCTCGTCTTTGACGGCCCAGCTCGCGCGGCTCTGTGCCGGATCGCCGTAGCTACCTTCAGTCGTGTTGTCAGACATAGTGTTACTCCTTAATTATGTATGTTGCGAGTGACGTTGCCGGTTTCGGGTCGTGCGGACCGTGCGGCGTACGCGGTGTAGCGCTCACAAGGTAGGTTCTGTCCGAAACGGTTCCGGCTCTAGATCGGCGCCGAAAACGGGTATCAAAATAGATGTGGCGCTGCGCGGACGCCCTAAACCCTCCTCTAGATACGCGAACACAGACAGAGACACAGACGCGTAATCTTATCGGTTGTGTCAGTCTAAGCTCTCACTGAACGCCTAGATAGGACGTGGTCCACGATAGGGGAGAGGCCCGGCGGGTTGGGGGTCGGTGTAGGGGTCGGTGTGGGGGGTGTTGTGTCTGCCCCCCCCACGTTCGCGTTCGGCTTAGAGCAGGTCGGTAATCGCCTGGGCGGCGTCGCGCGCCTCTAGGTTGATAAGACCGACGTTGGCACCGCTGCTCGCGATCAGGGCGAGCACGCCCTTGTTGCCCGCCGAGTAGAGAAAGATCTGGCCTTCGTTACCCGACACCGTCGTTTCGGTGAGGGTGCCGGCACCGAGCGTGTCGGTGATCCGTTTACCGAGACCGAGCGCGGTCGCGGCCATCGCGGCGACGCGGTTAGGGTCTCCGCTCGACAGCGAGTGGGCGATCGCGAGGCCGTCACTCGAGGCGACGATCGCGCCCCGAACTTCGGGTACGGCGTTGCGGAGATTGTCGATCACTTTCTTGAGGTCTTCCTGTTTCGACATGTCGTCCTCCTTTAAACGAGACGTGATAGAGGTTGGCTGACTCGTAACGCTACGCAGTGTATCACTGCCGAGCTTCTGTAAGCTAGCGTGCCTTTGCCCTGTTATCTTGACGCTTCTAGAGCTCGCGTGTCGTGGATATTTTACAGTAGTGTGGCGTCGGCATACGCTTTGGCGATCGGTCTCGGTCACGTCTCGGGGCGGTTACGCACCATACTGACGCGGCGATATGAAGTGCGGCTTATGATCCAAACGCGTTTCCGGAGGCGGCATGCGGCACTACTCGTAGCGCTGGATGTACTTGAGCAGCGCGATCAGCGCGAGCACCGAACTGGTCGGACTGGTCGCGTTTAGGCCGATGACTTGGCGCGGATCCATGTCGAAGTAGTCCGCGACGTCTTCGGGCTCCCAGACGCGGTCGAAATCCTGGCGAGTCACGCCGATAACGAAGGGCACCGGCAGTCGGCTCGTCACGTACTCGAGGATGCGGCGCGCGTGCGGAAAGTCGCTCGGTTTGTCGCCGGCGACGAGCAGGATCATGCCGAGCGCACCCTCACACAAAATTTCCCACATAAAGTCGAAGCGGTCTTGGCCGGGCGTGCCGAACAGGTAGATCGGGACGCCGTCGAGTGTTAGCGTGCCGAAGTCGAGGGCGACGGTGGTCTTCTCTTTGCCGATATCTTCGGAGGCGACCTCGTCGGTTTCGACGACCTCGGTTTCGGACAGGCTCTGCACGAAGGTGGTCTTGCCGGCACCGACCGGCCCGGAGATAACGAGTTTGAGGGGTAGATCGGAGACTTCGTTCACGAGCGCCTCCCGAATGACAACGCTTTAAGGAGACGGTTGACCAGACCCTTGTCTTTTTTCTCTTCTTTCGCTTCTTCCTGTTTCGCTTCTTCCTGCGGCTTCTGTTTCGGGGTCGTTTCTGCTGCTGTGGGTTGGGCGCTGCCGTCCCAGTCGATAATGTCGCTAGCCGCTTCGATCTTGCGGCTCTGCCGACCGACGTGGCTTTCCTGATAGGCCCGAACCGGCGCGATCTTGCCGAGCGAGCGGAGCTTGTAGAGGTTGAGTTGGACCTGGTCGAGCTGCATGTTGAGGTGTTCGGCGACCTCCTCGGCGCTACTGCCGTTTTCGAGCAGGTGCGAGCTGTACTGCCAGAACATATAGAGGTTGTCGTCGAGCCAGACGTCGACCGGCCCGACACTACGAAACCGTGTGCGCTGGTCGGCGAAGCGTTGGCGGTACGCCTTCATCTCGTCGATCGCGGTCGCGGTGCTCAGCAGCAGCTGTTCGACTGGAATGTCGAGGTGCTGCGTGAGCGCGTCGGGGGGGTGCCGTTCGAACTCGAAGCTACCCTGTTCGGCGTCGATAAGCTCGATCATCGTTTCGCGGACGAACATAATGTCGTTAACGGTCTGCTGGTCGATGTAGAGCGCTTTGAGTTTGGCCTCGTGCATGTGCAACTCGTAACGGTGCTTGTTTTCGAGGTTCCAGAGCTTGAGCTTGCCGCTCCGGCGCCCGAGCATCGTCAGGATTTCGGGGATGGGAAGTTCGTTTAGCGCACCAAAAATAGCCATGATCTGCTCTTTCGCGGTCGCGTCGTAACGTAGAGAAGAGGGTCGGTAAGTAGGAGGGAGCCGCGTTTACGGGTGTTGTCGCTGCTACGCTCGGGTCGGTCGACCGTCTCCGCGTGTTGAAGACGACGGGTAGGGCGACAGCTAAGACGACGGGTGCCGCGACGAGCGGCGGAAAGGGACCGGGCGACCTCCCGGACGATCCGCCGCAACAAGGCCGTATCGGTGTAACGGATAGCGTTCACTGCGTCAAGTTTAACACGTTTGGAGCGGGACAAGCGGATGCGTTCGGGGGCGGTGCGTGGTTCGGGGGCTATGCATGCGACCTGAGCCTAAGACCTAAGCTTACGACAACGCCGCGACGCGGGGCTCGAGCCACCCGATCAGATCGTCAAACACCTCGTCGCGGACCACGTCGTTAAACAGTTCGTGATAGCCCCCGTCGTAGACGCGCAGCGTTTTGTCGGTACTGCCGAGCTGTCTAAACAGCTGTTCGCTACCGCGAACGTCGGCGAGGCGGTCGCTGCTGCCGTGCAGGATCAGGGTCGGTAAGCTCACCCGAGGGGCAAGCGGTAGCAGCCGGGGGCCGGCGCGGAGGAGCTCGAGCCCCATCCGGAGCTTGATCCGCCCGGTGTAGACGAGCGGGTCGTCGCGGTAGGCCTGCACTTCGGCGGGGTCGCGTGAAATCGCCCCGACGTCGAGCGGGCTCGTCCGCAGGTCGGGAACGCGGCGGCTAAGCCAGTCTAGGAGCGGTTCGAGCGGGGCCGGTAGCGGGGCCGGGCCGCGGAGGTAGGGGGCGCTCAGTACCAGTCCGGCGAAGGGGTGGGGGTGCTCGAGCCCTAACTGCAGCGTGACCGCGCCGCCCATGCTGTGTCCGAACACGAAACGGGGCAGGGCCGGATGCCGTTCGTAGAGCATCTCGCTGTAGCGCCGCAGGTCGGCGACGAGCTCGTCAAACACGTGCAGGTTAGCCCGCGGTCCCTCGCTCCGCCCGTGGCCCCGCTGGTCGAGGGCGTAGACGCCGTAACCCTGCCCGACGAGCGTCCGAGCGACGTGGTCGTAGCGCGACGAGTGTTCGGCGAAGCCGTGGACGATCAGCACCAGAGCCCTGGCCCCGCCTTCGGGCCACCACGACTGGCTGTAGAGGGTGAGCCCATCATCGTTACGCCACCGTTCACTCGACTGCTGCACAGCTCTCCTTGCGTTAGAAGTCTCCTATGTGTAGAAAAGTGATCCACCACTACACGCCGAACCGGGCGTAGATCGCGTCGATGTGCCGCAGATACCAGTTCGGGTCGAACGCGTCCTGGAGCGTCGCGTCGTCGAGCGGGTTGGCGGCGTCCTGGCTTAGCAGTTCGCGTAGCGGCACGTCACTCTCCCAGGCCCGCAGGCTGTGCCGCTGCACGAGCGCATAGGCGTCTTCGCGCGACATCCCCCGCTCGATAAGCTTGTGCAGCACCCGCTGCGAGTAGACGAGGCCGCGCAGCAGATCGAGGTTGTCCTGCATCGCTTCGGGGTAGACCACGAGGTTGCTCACCACGTTGCTCAGCCGCCGCGTCGCGTAGACCGCGAGGGTGGTGGTGTCGGGCAGGATGACCCGCTCGACGCTCGAGTGGCTGATGTCGCGTTCGTGCCACAGCGCCACGTTGTCGAACGCCGCCGAAAGGTTGCTCCGCATAAGCCGCGCCAAGCCGGAGATGTTTTCGCTGGCGATCGGGTTTTTCTTGTGCGGCATCGACGACGACCCGGTCTGTCCCTTGGCGAAGCCCTCTTGCGCCTCGCGGACTTCGGTCCGTTGCAGATGGCGGATCTCGACCGAAATCTTTTCTAGCGTGGTCCCGACAATCGCTAACGCGCTCATCAGTTCGGCGTGCCGGTCGCGGGCGACCGTCTGGTTGGTGACCGGGTCGACGCTAAGGTTTAACTGCTCGGCGACGTCGGCTTCGACTTCGGGCGGGACGTGGGCGTAGGTGCCGACCGAGCCCGACAGCATCGCGACGCCGACGGTCTGCTGGGCGTGCTCGAGCCTGCCGATGTCGCGCAGGGTGGTCGCGTAAAAGTTCAGAAACTTGAGCCCGAAGGTCATCGGTTCGGCGTGGATGCCGTGGGTGCGCCCGATACAGGGCGTGTGTTTGTAGCGCATCGCCTTGGCGAGTAGCGCGTCGCGCAGCTCTGTCACCGCGCCGAGAACCACGTCTAATGCGCGCACGAGCAGCAGGTTCTGAGCGGTGTCGACCACGTCGGTACTCGTCAGACCCAAGTGGACAAAGCGCCCGTCCTCGCCGACCCGCTCGCTAATCGCCCGCGTAAACGCTACGATGTCGTGCCGGGTGTGCGCCTCGATCTCGGTGACGCGGTCGACAAAGGCCTGGTCGATAGGCCGCTCGGCAAAGGCCGCCCGCAACCGTTCGGTCGTTCCGCCCGGCACCTCGCCGAGCCGTTCCCAGGCGGCGGTCGCCGCGAGTTCGACCTCGAGCCAGGCCCGGTACTTGCTAACCTCGCTCCACAGGTCGCGCATATCGTCAGGTGTGTAACGTTCGATCATGTTAGGCACGCTACCACGTCGGCTCTGGTCGGGGGTGTCTGGCGCATCCGAAACGCGCCTATCCGGGGCTGACACAGCCGTTCGGGAGAGACATCAGCCGTTGCGAGCTGTTGCGAAGATGTTTGTCCGTTCGGGAGATGACTCTCTATCCGCAAGATGAACGCTCCGTCTGGCAGATTGTCCGGCAGAGATGTGCCCGACCGGGCGAGTGTAGATCGGTGGTCTAGACGAGTAGCCGGGCCACGACCAGATCTTCGAGCGCCGTTCCGACCGACTTAAACAGGGTGAGGTCGTCCGCTTCTCGGGTGACGTCGCCCCGGACGATATCGGAGAGCGTCCCCTGCACGTCGTCAAACGACCAGCCGTGCTGCGCGGCCTGGATAAGGTCGCCGGCTTCGGCGCGGCAGCCGGCCATCGTATCGACGAAGACCCGCGAGCGCCGGACGGCGGTGGGGTCGGCTTCGGCCATGTCGGCGTTAAACGCACCGACGAGATCGAGGTGCTGGCCGGGCTGGAGCGCGTTGCCGCGGACGATCGGCTCGGTGGCGGTGGTCGCGACGCTGATCACGTCGGCTTCGCTTACGGCGTCGCCCAGGACGTCGGCGGTCGTGATACTCGGGCGGACCTTGGCGGCGGCGAAGCGGGCTTCGATGTCGGCGGCGCAGGCTCGAGCCTTGTCGGGGTCGCGCCCCCAGACGATGACGTGTTGGTAGGGCCGAACCTGAAGGTGGGCTTCGGCGAGCCAAGGGGCGAGTGAGCCGGTACCGACCACGAGCAGGGTCTGCGGCGTTTCGGAGGCGAGGTAGCGGGCGGCGACGGCGGACGCGGCGGCGGTGCGCAAGCGGGTCAGGACGGTTGCGGCGAGCGATAGTGTCGGGGTGCCGTCGGGGGCGAACAGGGTGTAGTGGGCCTGGACGGTCGGTTTGTCGCGCGCGGCGTTGTCGGGGACCACGGCGACCTGTTTGACGCCGAACCAGCCTTCGGCATCGTTGCAGGGCATGGTGAGGTGGCTCGAGCCCCCCACCCCCGCCATCACTACCCGCTCGGGCACGGTAAAGTCGTCGATGGTGCGAAAGCCCGCTTCGAGCGCCGCGAGCACGCGGGGCCAGTCGAGCCGGTTACGAACGGTGTCGTCGCTAAGAAGTCGCATAGCCCTACTCTAGCCGCTCCGCCGCGCCGAGACACGTACAGATCGTCGCCCGAAAAGCTGTCGCTGAAAAGCTGTCGCCGAAAAGCTGTCACCCGAAACCGACCGCGCTCTACGCCAAACTTTAGGCCGACCGAGACGTGCTAAGCTGACGCTCATGAAGAGTTTTGTCGTCACCTTCCTCGCCGTGCTGCTCATCGCCGTGCTGTTCATCACCAACCCCGACACCGAAACCTTCGCCCAGACCTACGCGAGCGAAATCAGCCAGGACCTCGCGAGCGACCTCGGTCTAGGCGGTGCGGGCGGCGACCTGCTTAGCGATCTGGGCCGGGGCGTGATCGCGCAGGCGATCGAACAGGAGACCTCGCGGAGCAACTACCTGATCGCGAGCGTCTACACCATCACCACGCCCGACGAAGACGTCCGGGTGTTCGGGATCGCCGGGCAGTTTATCCGTCTTTAGTGACCCGTCTCTAAACTATCCGTCTTTAGCGAGCTGCCGGTCCGCGTCTAGCTGACCGGCGGAGATAACACGCCAGCCCCGCACTGCGGCGAGTTCGCCGAGATTGTTGTCGGGCGCGACGACGACCGGTTCTAGGCTCTGCTCTAGCATCGCGAGGTCGTCGATGGTGTCGCCGTACGCGCGTAGGAGGGGGCGGGGCTCGAGCCACGCCTGCAAGCGCCGCCCCTTCACCTCCCCGACGTTGATCGGCCCCGCGAGACGCCCGCTAAGCGTGTCGCCCCGCATCTCGATAGGTGTGCCGAGCGCTTCCGCGCCGAGCCGGGCGGCGAAGTGTTCGGCGATCGGCTGAAACACCCCCGACGCGACGACCACGGTGTTGCCGAGCGCCTGCTGGGCCTGCAACTCGGCGACCACCCGTATGTGGCGCTGCGGCCACAGTTCGGTATCGACCACGTACGCCGCGACCCTGCCAAACTCCGCGCGGCTAAAGCCCGCAAACAGCGTCATCAGGCCGCTAATAAACGCGTCTTTAAATACCCGCTCCTCGCGCCAGCCTAGATAGGTCAGCAGCAGCGACGGCAGGTGCCGCGCGAAAAACCGATAGTAGGCGCCGCGCCGCCCGTGTACGAGCAGATAGCCGCGCATACCGCGCCAGGTCGATCCTTCGGTTAGCGTCCCTTCGAGGTCGGTCGCGACGACATTTACGGTGTCGTCGGGGGCGTCGTTCGGAGTGTCGGTGCCGGTGTTGTTGGTGCTCTCGGTGTCGGAGTCGGTCACGGGGTCGGCTCCGGTGTTGCGTCGTAGGCGTGCAGGACGAACGACCAGGTCGGCGTGTTCGCGTCGTACGGGTCGACGACGAGGGTGTAGCGTCCGCTCGTCGGCAGGACGACCGGGTCGGGCTGGGCCGGCAGGAGGCGGTTCCGTCCGCTCGCGCTAAACAGCACCGAACCGTCGGGGGCGATCAGGTCGAAGCGGGTGCGTCCGCCGCTTAAAAAGTGTTGCTCGAGCCGTACCTCGGTGCCCGCATCAGCCTCGAACGGGTACCGGACCGTTTCGCCGGAGCTTAGCAGCGTTCCGGTCACGGTTTCGTTTAGTGGTAACAGGTCGACCGTGTTCGCGGTGCGCGCCTCGGCGGGGCTCGGCCACAGCCAGAACCCGACAAGCCCGACCCACGCCAACCCGACGCTCACACTAAGCACCGTGATCAGTACGCTCCGCCGTCTGGGACGGTCTCCGAGACTACGAGACGACCCGGTCGGCTTCCCTGTAACCGACATCTTTTCGGACGAGGTCGCTTTCTGTGTCGATTTCTGGGTCGATACGGAGACCGAGGACGTAGAGGTCGAGGAGGTCGATGTGGATGTAGACGCAGACGGTGCCGCCCTAAACCAGCGCAGCAGCCCGGTCAGCGCGCTCACGAGCGCGAGCCAGAGTACGACGGGCCAGCTTAGCGTCCGCAGCAACCGTTCGGCGATCTGCCGTGCGGCGCGGACGAGGGTGTCGGGGTTTTTGTAGACGATTTTGGCGCCGCGCCAGACGACCGGGGCGGTCGCGAGCGAGGCTGCTGTGCCGCGCCGGGTCGCGAGGGCGAGGCCGTCCGGGCCTTTGTGCAGGGCGACGCGGTAGAGCGCCGGGTCGTCGATACGGGTCACCGTCTTGCCGCCCCAGCGGAGGGCGAGCAGGGCGTGCGGTCGGTCGGCGAAACGGCGCAGGTTCGCGAGGTCGGTGGGGGTGTCGGCGTAGCGGAGGGCTCGAGCCGCCCCGACCGGCCCCAACCGGGCACTAAGCTGTCCGCCGTCTCGGAGCAGATCGCCTAAGGGTCGCCAGGCCCGCTGCTGCGTCAGCCGGACGACGCTCTGGGCGAGCTCGTCGCTAAGCGTGCCGGCCTTGCGGGCGAACTTAAACAGCGACGATCCCGCACCGATCTGCGGGGTGACGGTCAGGGCGATGCCCGCCGCCGACAGCGCGACGAGTACCGGGTCGGTCGCGTCGCCGCGCCACCAGCGCAGCCCCTGCCGGGTCAGGTCACGCACGTCACCGACGACAAACAGGTCGGTCGCGACCGCACAGCCGAGCCCGGCGTTACTGTCGCCCCGGCCCCGCCACGCCCCCTCGAAACAGCGTTCTAGGTTCGCTTCTAGCTGCTGCGAGCGCTGCCTAGCCTCGGCGAGCGTGTCGCTGCACCCGCCCGCTTCGGCGAGCTCGAGCCCCTCCGCGACCCGGTCTTGGGCGAGGGCCGCTTCGGCCTGCCGGCAAAACGGATAGTCGGGCAGTGCTTCGAGATAGGGGCCGGAGAGCTCGAGCCACCCTTTCACCCCCACCACCCCGACCGCGAGCACGATCAGCGCTAACGCTGTGCATCGGTACCACCAAGTTCGCATTGTCGTTTACTATCGCTCCTTTTTATGATTACGGCTGCTATAATTTTGTTCGTAAGGCATCGTACTGCGCTAAGCACTCGAAACACGTTGTCTGCGGGTAGCAGGTTGCAAATGACATAGCAGGTTGCGGATGATAATGCGGGCCATACGCGTTTCTGTATACACAACAAAATTTAGAATAGGACGCTACATCAAACTGTTCGCTGTGGCTACTGAAGTCCCCGCCCGTTTGTTCTACGCTGCTAAAAATAGACAAAACAACCGAGCACCGACGAAGACACAAATCTGGCAAATTCTACACGGCTGCTGATGTTCGGAGCCTGCTTGTCAACCACGATGCTAAAAGTCTACAGACGCACGAGGCGAGAGCGATCTCGTGGCATCTCTAACCATATTTTTGTACAAGAGAGAGATCCTGGGGGATCGTATGAACAAGTCTGACGAGCGCAGCGACGAGCACGCCGCGTGGCAAAACGAGAACCGCGACCACGACGACCGTGACGAGCGTTCTGGCGTAAGCCTGCTCGAAGCGCTGACCTGTAGGTACGAAGAGACAGCGGCGGCTTCGCAGGGTGCCCCTGGGTCCACCTGGCAAGCGCCCACCCGGAGCGACCTTCTCGCCGACCAGAGCAGCCCCGAACAGCTAGAAGCGGCGCGGCTAGCAGCGCTCGCCCGCTACAGGGTCCTAGACACGCCGCCCGAACAGGCCTTTAACCGCCTGACCCGGTTAGCGGCTCGGTTTCTGGACGTGCCGGTCGCCGCCGTCCACTTTATCGACGCCAGGCAGCAGTGGACCAAAGCGATCTACGGCAGCGACAGCGAGGGTGAATGGCTGCCGCGCGACATCTCGTTTTGTGCCGAAGCGATCCGCGAAGAGGGGCTAACGATTGTCGAAGATCTGCGAGCCGATCCGCGCTTTCAGGACAACCCGCTCGTAAGCGGCGAACCCTACTTCCGGTTCTACACGAGCGCTAACCTCGTCACGCCGGATGGATACCGGCTCGGTACGCTCTGCGTGCTCGACACCGAACCGCGCGAGAGGCCGAGTGCGGAATGGCTTGACGCGCTGCAAGACTTCGCCGACATCGTTATGGACGAGCTCGAACTGCGCCGCGTCGCCGACTACGCCGCCCGGCAGTCTATCCTCCGGGAGGTGACGCTCGCCGCGCTGCACGAGAGCGAGGCGCGGCTCCGGGCGATCGTCGACCACACCACCGACCTTATCTACGTCAAGGACACCGACGGGCGCTACCTGATGGCCAACCCGGCAACGGCTCGAGCCCTCGGCATCCCCGCCGACGAGGTGGTCGGGCAGGACGACGTCGACATCTTCGGCGCCGAATACGGTGCGACCCTTAAAGCTATCGACCAGCAGGTGATCCGTACGGGCGAGCCCCACGTCGGCGAAGATGTGCCCAACCTCGGCGGCGAGCGGCGCGTCTTTCTCACCACCAAGTTTCCGTACCGGAACCCGAACGGCGCGGTGCTCGGCATCGTCGGCATAAGCCGCGACATTACGGCCCGCTCCGACCAGGCCCGTGCGCTGCAGGCCGCCAAGGACGAAGCGACCCGCGCCAACAACGCCAAAGACCAGTTTCTATCGCAGATGAGCCACGAACTGCGCACCCCGCTTAACGCGATGCTCGGCTTCGCGCAGCTGCTCGACATGGACGTAGACCTAGCCGAAGAGCAGCGCGAAAGTGTCGGTCATATCCTTACGGCGGGTCAGCACCTGCTCGGCCTCGTCGAAGATGTGCTCGACCTCGCGACCATTAGCAGCGGTAACATCAGCGTCGAAAAGGAGACGGTAGAGGTCGGCGATCTGCTCGAAGACGTCAGCCATTTCTTCGCCAAGTCTGCTGCAGACCAGGGGATCGCGCTACAGGTCGAAGAGTGCCACGGTACGGTGTCCGCCGATAGCAAGCGGCTGCGGCAGGTCGTGTTTAACCTCGTGTCGAACGCCATCAAGTACAACGAAACGGGCGGCGACGTGCGGGTGTTTTGTGACGCGCCCACCCCGGATCGGCTACGCATCTACATTCGCGACGACGGTTACGGCATCCCCAAAGCAGAACAGCAGCAGCTTTTCGACCCGTTTTTTCGGGCTAGTACGACCAAGGGAGCGGTCGAAGGGGTCGGGATCGGCCTCGCACTCGCGCGGCGCATGATGCGGCTGATGGGCGGCGATATCGGCTTCGAGAGTGCGGAAGGCGAGGGGAGTACGTTCTGGGTCGAGGTGCCGAGAGCGTAGGGGGGTGGTGAGTGGGGGAGGGCTCGAGCCCTCCCTTTTGCAACACCTCCGCAAAACATCGCGCTACGCGAAGCGTCACCGCCGCCATCGGTCAAACGCGACTGTTTCAGCGTCACCCAGAACGGCTACCGCTATACATCACCCCAACACATCATCCCAACACTTCACTGTTATATACCCCGACAGAGACACTACAACCGGGCCTTATCCGGTCACCAATTTCCAGCGCCGCGTGACTTCTCGGTCCGACCTCGCTCCGACGCCGGATATCGTTCTATTCAGCGCTCACCGCCGCGTTCTGCGGCGCGAACAGCACCCAATACTTAAACGCCGCCAGATCGACCATCTCGCCGCCCTCGGCGATAAACTGAAAGCCGCCGCTCGGGTTCCAGCGGCCCGGCACCGCGCGCCCGTTGACGTAGAGCGTCGCCGTACCGCCACTGAGCGGGATGTAGAGCCGTCCGGCCTCGTCGCCGGGGATGGGCTGAGCGACGATATCGGCGACGACGACCGCGTCTACCAAGACCGCTTCGCCGGTCGCGTCCGAAGCGGGTTGGGCGTTGCGGAGCCAGCGGTACTGGTCGGTTTCGGGGCGGTAGCCAAAACCGCTGCTGTACCCGCCCGAATAGCGCACGGTAACGGTCGTTGCGGGTGGTGCACTCGGGTCGGCGCGGTATTCGGTGCCGCTTACGAGGCGCGGACGCTGCAGCCGCAAGCGGTTGATGGCGTCGCGTAGCGCATTACCGTTCGAGTAGAGGTTGTAGGGCGCGCTCCGTCCGTCCTGCCGGGCGAACAGGTCGCCGCTGCTGTAGGAGTTAAAGGTCGGTAGCGAACTCCGTGCGATCGCGTCGAGCGCCGCCGGAGAGCCGCCGTCGTGGACGAGAATCCCCTCCATGTTTTGGGCGAGCGTGTGAAAGTAGTCGCGGGCGCTGCGAATCGGCCCGACGTTCGCCGGATAGCTCCGGTCGTAGACGCTCATCAGCCGTGTCAGACCCCCTTCGACCGGCATCTCGACGACGATCGAGGCTTCGCGCAACCCCATCTGCGGATAGCCCCGGACGTTGTCGATCATCACGGCGAGCGGGCGGTCGAGGCTAGCGCTAAAGCGTTCGCGCCTCGTGATCGGGGCACCGGTCGGCGCGAGCGAACCGTCGGGGCTTGCGGCGGCGCCGAGGTTGTCGGTGCTTGCGTCGGCCTGGTCGCGGTCTTGGCCGCTCTGTGCGGCGTCGGCTCCGGCGGGACGGTTAGAATCGCGGCTGCTCGGAACGGCGCTGTCGGCGCTGTCGACGCCTTCCGGTGTGGGCAACAGATCGGCTTCGGCGTCTTGAGGGCTCGGCCTTAACTCTTGCACCTCGGGTTCGGGCTCGAGCCGTGTCACCTCGGCCCGGACGTCGGGGATCGGGAGCGGTTCGGCAGGCACGACGCTGACCTGGGGCGCAATCTCGACCGGCTGTTCGGGTGCGATCTCGGCCCGCACTTGCGGCTGCGGCAAGACCTCCTCCGGGGCGATCTCGGCCTGGACGTCGGGCTGCGGGATCGTCTGTTCGGGTGCGACCTCGACTTGTGGCGTCACCTCGACCGGCTGTTCGGGCGTCACCTCGGCTTGAACGTCGGGTTGCGGGATCGTCTGTTCGGGCGCGACTTCGACTTGCGGCGTCACCTCGACGGGCTGTTCGGGTGCGACCTCGGCCTGGACCTCGGGTTGTGGGATTGCCTGTTCGGGCGTGACCTCGACCTGCGGAGTAATCTCGACGGGCTGTTCGGGCGTCACCTCGGCCTGGACTTCGGGTTGCGGGATTGTCTGTTCGGGTGCGACCTCGACCTGCGGCGTCACCTCGACGGGCTGTTCGGGCGTCACCTCGGCCTGGACCTCGGGCCGGATGTCGGGTCGGGGGAGAGGCTGCTCGGTTGTGTCGATTTCGACCTGGTCGATGTCGGGTTCGCTGGCGACCGAACTCGGAGCGCTGGTTGCGGGTTCGCTAGGGGTAGCGGCCTCGGCGGGAGGAGGGGGTGGCGGGGCCGGAGTCGGTTCGGCGGGCGTAGGCTCGCTCGGCGCGGCGGCGACCGGGGGTTCGCTCGGGGCCGGGTTCGGGGTGCTGGTCGCGTCGGTCGCGCTCGACTGGGGCGTTCCGGCCTGGACGTCGGCGGTCTGGGCATCCGGCGCCTGGGGGGCGGGCGCGTCGACGGTCGGCGCTTCGGTCACGACGTCGGCGAGGGAGGGCGTGCCGATATCGATTACGACGAACTGCTCTTCGGGCGGGCGTTCATTCGGAATCAGCAGCAGCACGAGCAGAAGCGTCGCGTGAACCATCAGCGACAGCAGCAGCGCGCGTCGTTTGTCTTTTTTACGAATCGTTTCGTAGCGTGTGTTTTCCGAGTTTTCTGACATGTTTAACCTGATTTACCGAATCGGTGACGTAGCTGGACGTGTTAGCCCGGTTGGTCTGCTAGCACGAGGATCGTGCCGAGATGGTGCGAGCACGCCTAGCCTCCGGTCGCGATCGCGATGCGCTGGGCGCCGCCCTGGCGGATCTGGTCCATGACCCGTACAGTCATGCCGTGTGGGACGCTCTGATCAGCTCGGAGCACGACCACGCCGCTACTCGGGTTGCTGTTCAGGGCGCGCTGGACCGCGCCGCTAAGCTGCGCCTCGCTAACTTGCACCCCCGACACGAAGATCTCCTGGTCGCGGGTGATGGTGACGGTCGGCAGGTCGCTGGCTTGGGCCTGGGCGCTCTGGGCCTGCGGGAGGTCGACGGGCAGGCCCGACTCGAAGGTGATGAAGGTGGTCGAGACCATAAAGAAGATAATGAGCAGAAACACCACGTCGACCATCGGGGTGAGGTCGAGGGTGGGCTCGAGCCTCACCCTGCTTCGGCGGCTACTGCGCCTCATAGACCGCTTCTTCCTCTTTGCTTAACTCGATATCGACGTCGGCGTCGTTATCTGCACCGCCGTCTAGGTCTTCGCTCGGCTGATCGCGGCGCTGCTCGCGGCGGTTGGCGACCACCTGCACCACATTACCCATCAGCTCTTCGCGGCGGCGTTCGATCTCGACCAGAATGTTGTCGACGCGGCCCGCGAGGTAGTTGTGGCCGATCAGCGTCGGAATCGCGACGACAAGCCCGGCGGCGGTCGTGACGAGCGCCTGCCCGATACCGTCGGCGAGGGCGGCGGGGTTGCCGGTACCCTGACTAGAGATTTCGGCAAACGCGATAATCATCCCGGTCACGGTGCCGAGCAGCCCGAGTAGTGGGGTGACCTGGGCGATGGTGGCGAGCGGCTTGAGTCCGCGCGTTAGCGACTGTTCCTCTTGGATCGATGCTTCCTGAAACGCCGCTTCGACCGCGCCCCGTCCGTAGGGTAAGCGCGACAGCGCCGCTCCCAACACCCGCGCGACCGGCCCGCCGTGGTCTTCACAGGCGATAAGCGCGCTCTCTAAGTCGCGGTCGTGAACCGCCCGGTTGACCTGCACCATGAGCCGGTCGGCCTCGACTCGTTCGCGCGACAAGCTAAACGAGCGCTCTAGAAACAGATAGAGCCCGTACAACGACGCGAGTACGATAACGATAAGGACTGGGCCACCACTAAGTAATAACGACATAAGCTTCTTTATCCTCTACAGAAAAGGTGTGACGAATGGTTCGGACGAGCGGGAAGCGGTACTGCTTGGCGTTTCGTGGATGTAGACGTCATAGTTAGTTACGTGTTCGTTTGCGCGTCTGTTACGACGTGACGCCGTAGGTGACGTCTGCTTGCTGCGTCTGCTTGCTGAAATGTTGGACGCGGCTATTGTGCGCACTTCCGCCGTGCGGCGTCGGCTGCGCAACGAGCGATAAGGCCCGCGCCGACGCGTGTGTAGTAGGTAGAGGGTCGGCCCCCGTACCACACACGAGCCTCTGGTCACCTCATCACTCTACCCCAAAACATCCTGAGAACAGGATGCACACTTCACCACCGACCTTTACCGTCTCCTCGAGCTGCTTCGTCGAGCTGTCGGCGCGGCGGCGGGCTGGTCGCGAAAGATATGCGTTGTAGGACGAGCCTGATGCGACAGAGGCGACGAGACGGGCGAGCACGTCGGTTTAGTCCCTGTCTAGTCTCTGTTTGGTTTCTGTCTAGCCGGTGTTACGCATCCCGGCGGCGACCCCGAGCAGACTGACGAGGACGGCGTAGTCGAGGTCGTCTTTGCCGTGCGCGTCTTCTTCTAGGGGGCGGAGCCGTTTGAGCAGTTCGACCTGCAGAAACGAGATCGGGTCGACGTAGGGGTTGCGAAGCTCGATAGCGCGGGCGAGGGTCGGATCCTGGTCGAGCAGGTCGCTGCCGGTCGTGCGGCGCACCGCTTCGCGGCTGAGCGCGTACTCTTCGCGGATAAGCGGCCAGAAGGTGTCGCGCAGCTCCTGGGGTACGAGCGCGAGGTAGGTTTCGAAGATGCCCATATCGGCTTTGGCCATGCTCATCTGCGCGAAGTCGATCAGCGTCTGAAAGAAGGGCCAGGTGTTGTACATATCGGCGAGCAGGTCGTCGTCTAGATCCCGGAGGCCGCTACCGAGGCCGTACCAGCCAGGCAGGTTGGCGCGGCACTGCGTCCACGAAAACACCCACGGAATCGCCCGCAGGTTGCTAAGCGAGCGCTGCCCCTTGCGCCGGGCAGGGCGCGACCCGACGTTAAGGCGGCTAATCTCTTCGATCGGCGTGACGGTGTGGTAGAAGTCGAGAAAGCCGGGTGCCTCCAGAAAGGCCCGGTAGCGAGCTTTAGAGGCTCGAGCCGCCTGGTCGATCGCGTCGCGGTAGCTTTCGGGCACCTGCGGCATGTCGGGTTTGGCGTCGCGCGCCGACGATAGGATAAAGGCGTGGGTGACCTGCTCTAGGTGCCGGTGTGCGAGGTCGGCGTCGGCGTAGCGGTCCGACATCGCTTCGCCCTGCTCGGTAAGCCGCATCCGACCGCCGAGCGAACCGGGTGGCTGGGCCAAAATCGCCCGTCCGGCAGGGCCGCCACCGCGCCCGATGCTGGTGCCGCGTCCGTGAAAGATCCGTAGCGGAATCCCGGCCTCGCGGCACACGTCCGCAACCCCCTCCTGAGCCTGGTAGAGCGCCCAGTTGGCGGCTAAAAAGCCCGCGTCCTTGTTCGAGTCGGAGTAGCCGATCATCACCTCCTGGACGCCCCGGTAGTCGACGTGTTTGCGGTAGGGGGCGATACGAAACAGTTCGCGGAGGACGCGGGGCGCCCGTTCTAGGTCGGCGACGGTTTCGAACAGCGGCGTCGCGTCGATCTCGCGCACCCCCGCCTGCTTGGCCAGGATCAGCACCTCTAATACGTCGGACACGCCCTCGGTCATCGACACCACGTAGCTGCCGGTCGCCTCTTTGCCGTGGCTCTGCTGCGTGTCGTAAAAGACCTGCAAGAAGGCGAGCGCGCGGCGGGTGTCGTCTTCTAGGTCGGCGTTGGGGGGCGCGAGCGGGCGCCGCGAGATCAGTTCGCGGCTTAACATCGCTACACGCTCTTCTTCGGGGCGTTGGGCGTAGTCGTCGCAGACCCCGGCGTAGCGCAGCAGGTCGGCGACGGCGGCTTCGTGGACGCCGGAGTGTTCGCGCAAATCGAGCGAGGCGAGGTGAAAGCGAAACGCCGAGGCGCGGTACAGGCTCGGGCGGATAAAGGCGTCGGCGGCGCGCTGGTCTTGGCCCTGCCGGAGCGCATCTTCGATTAGCAGCAGGTCGCGGATGTAGCCTTGGGCGCGTTCGTCGTAGATTGTCGCGGATGATTCGTTGTCTTCGCCGGTGAGCTGGTTAAGCTCGGCCCGCAAGATCCGGTTGACCTGGAGCAGCTTCTGGCGGTAGGGCTCCTCGAAAAAGCGGCTCGGCCTGCCCTGTCGGGCTTCGAGTGCCTGCAGGTTGTCGCGAAACGCTTTGGTTAGCGTGATCCGCTCGTCCCACTGCGAAAACCGCTGCACCATCTCGTCGAGGTCGCCGAGGTGCCGCTCGAGCACCACCTCGGACTGGAGCCGGTACGCTTCGCGGGTTATGTCTGGGGTCACGAACGGGTTGCCGTCGCGGTCGCCGCCGATCCAGGACCGAAACTTGATGACCGGCGGCAGGATCGGGCGCTGACTGGCTTGGGTGCCGTAGTAGAGCGACAGTGCGTGTTCGATGTCGAGCATCAGCCGCGGTATAACGTCGAGCAGGGTGCGCCGAAAGTAGTACAGCGCCGACTTGACCTCGTCGAGCACGCTCGGCTTTTCCGTAAACAGTTCGCGGGTCTGCCACAGGATCGAGATCTCGGCGTAGATCTCCTGTTCGAGCGTCTGCCGCGTCTGCGGTGCGAGTTCGCGTTCGCCGAGCTGGCGCAGATTGGTGGTGATGCGCTCGAGCTTGAGCCGCACTGTGTAGCGTTTGACCTCGGTCGGGTGGGCGGTCAGGGTGAGCTGGATGTCGAGGTCTTCGATAAAGCGCCGCGCGGCCTGATACGACAGCCCCTGGTCGCGGAGCGCCTTGATCGCCGCACCGACCGACTCGTTACGGGGCGCTTCGGCGGTCGCGGTGGCTTCGCGGAGCCGGTTGATCCGGACGCGGTGGATCTCTTCAGCGGAGTTAATAAGCTGAAAGTAGACGGTAAACGCCCGGACGAGCCGTTCGGCCTCGCTAAGGCTTAGGCCTGCGAGCAGCGTGTCGAGCTCGTTTCGGGCGGCGCGGTTGTCCGGATCCTGGCGCAGCTCTTTGGTCAGGTGCCGAACCTCTTCGACGAGGTTAAAGAAGCGTTCGCCTTCGAGCTCTTTAAGGATCTGGCCGAGGGCGCTCCCTAAAAAGTCGACGTCGTTACGGAGCTGCGTGAAGGCGCGGTCGGTGATGTCTTGGCTGCGCGCGGCGATGTCGTGAGGTTTGACGTCGAAGGAGTGTTGGGACATACGGTTCCTCTTAACTTGAGAAGAAATGTGAGACGGACTGGAATAGGCAAGACAGATTCTGGAAAAGATAGATTAAAAAATGGATTGTAGAGAGGCTGCAAACCAGGACACGGCCACACGAGGCTGCCGGGTGAGGACAGGCGCCGTTACAGTTTTGGTGACAGTTAGGAGATGCCTAGCAGAGGTGGGCTCGGAAGCTGGGGTAAGGGGAGGGCTCGAGCCCTCCCTCATCTTCATACATTATCATGCAACTATCTGCGTTCGCCCTGATCCGCACGTTGCGGCAGTTGGGGGGCTCGAGCCTAGTCGTCCTCGCCCGCCCGCCACTGGATCCGCTCGATGCTGGTCGCCCTGCCGTTTTCGGTCTCGATCACGACCGCGCAGAGCGTCCCCTCCTGTTCGGCGGGCTTAAAGCGGATCGGCATCTTGGTCACAAAGCGCTGGTGCACCGCCCGGTGATCCATTCCGATCGCCGAGTCTTGCACGCCGGTCATCCCGACGTCGGTAATGGTCGCGGTGCCCTGCGAAATCGCCGCGTCGGCGGTCTGGACGTGGGTGTGTGTCCCGATCACCGCCGTGGCCCTGCCGCGCAGATGGTAGCCCATACTCTTCTTCTCCGAGGTCGCTTCGGCGTGAAAATCGACGACGAGCGTCTCGCCCTTAGGTAGTTCGTTCGCGACCGTGTCGAGCGCCCGAAACGGACAGTCGACCGCATTCATATAGACCTGCCCGAGCGCCTGCGCGACGGTAATCCGCTCGCCGTTGTGCGCCTCGAAACTCGCCGCGCCGAGCCCCGGCGTGCCGGGCGGATAGTTTAGCGGACGGATCAGCCGGGGCGTCTCCTCGACGATGCTCGTCACGTCGTCGCGGTCCCAGGTGTGGTTGCCCATCGTGACGACATCGACGCCGAGGTCGGTAAGCTGCTTGAAGTGGCGCCGGGTCAGCCCGAAGCCCCCGGCGGCGTTTTCGCCGTTAGCGATGATAAAGTCGTAGCTGTCGCGGTGCTTGGGAACAAACTGCTGGACCACCTTTAGGCCCGGTTTGCTAAAGATGTCGCCGATAAAAAGAACGCGCACATGTCACCTTAACTAAGACGCGCTGCCGCGTCGCACTTACGAATGGTCTGATTATAGATACGGTTAGAGACTTACAGTTAAAGACATACGGTTAAAGCGATTAAAGGTATACGGCACAGATGCGGGCCGAGACGGACGCGCCGCCCCGAACACTCGCCCCGAGCATTCACCCCGAACGCTGTGCTTACCTTATCACGTTCCCGACCGGCGAACGTTACCGGTACACCCCGCCGCTGTTGCCCATTGACAACACTGTTATCTGTCTGCATGATTGGTCTACGTTACCTGTCTACAGCGGTGCCTTCCGGCCACCCGACCGGACCTCGCTACGACGACTTTTGCGCCTCGTACCAGTCTCGCCAGTAGTCTTCGTCCCACCCGACCGTCATCGCGTTACCACTCCGCACCAGGGGCTGCACCAACATCTTGGGCTCGTCGACGATCCGCTCTAGAAGCTGCTCGTCACCCATTCGCATGTAGGCCAGGCCGCTCTCCTCGTACGCTTTGGCTTCGGTGTCGACGAGGGCGTTCAGGCCGAACTTCTGCACGAAGCGCTTGAGTTCGCCGGGGCTCGGTTTGGTCTTCTTCTTTTTGAGGTCGACGAACTGCGGCTCGATGCCGCGCTCCTTAAAGAAACGCTGCGCCTTGCGGGTCTCGTTCGATTTGTTGGTGCCGAAAATCTGTACGTCCATGCCGACATTGTACACGCCGACATGGTTCGGTCCGACATGATTGCCGCCTGGATGTGCCGGGGAGAGCCCTTCCCACCAGAGGCAACATCACCCCAAACGAGCGACGCCGACGCACCTCACGAGAACTGCGCCCAAACCGCGCCCAAACCTCGGCCTAGCCTGGCGTGATAAGCTGCACCACCATGACGTTTGACGAGGTAGACCAGAAGATTTTAAGCATTTTGCGCGAAGACGGACGGGCGAGCCACGCGATGATCGCGAAGCAGGTCGGGCTGTCGGCACCGGCGGTCGGCGAACGGATCCGCAAACTAGAACAGGCGGGTGTCATCCAGGGCTACCAGGCGGTGCTCAGCCCGGAAGCGCTCGGACTCAACATCGCGGCCTTTGTCGCCATCGCCCCGCAACCCCGCAGCCAGGTCGCGACGCTCGTCGATAACCTGTTGCAACTGCCCGAACTCGAAGAGCTGCACGGCGTCGCGGGCGAGTACGGCTACGTCGCGAAGGTGCGGGTGCAGAGTACGCAGGAGCTAGACGGCTTTCTCGACCGGCTGTGGCTGCTCGAGGGGATCGAGCGGACCCAGACCACCATCATCTTGCGCACCAACCTAGAGCGCCCGGTACACCTCCCCTTCGAGATCGACCGTGCCCCTACCGAGGAGACAGAACGGTGAGTGACGACAACCCACTGCCGGGCACTGTGCCCGACACTGTACCGGGCACCGTCCGCACCCTGACCGAAGACGACTTGGACGCGCTGCTCGCGGCGCGAAAGCTCACCTTTTTAAGCGACCCGAACGACCCGGGACTACGCGAGATGGTAAAGGGGAGGCTCGAGCTCACCCGGGGTCACTTTTTAGACGGTCGCCTGACGAGCGCCGCCGTGACCTACCCGTTCGACATCTACCTGGCCGGTACGCGGGTGCCGATGGGCGGGCTAGCTGCGGTGCTGTCGGTGCCCGAATTTCGGCGGCGCGGTTTCGTCCGGCAGCTGCTCGCAGACACGTTGACGCGGCTGCACGACGAGGGCGTTGGCTGGTCGCTCGAATATCCTTTCGACCCCTACTTCTACGCCCGTTACGGCTGGCAGAGCGTGCCGCACGGGGCGACATTAGAATTGCCGACCGAACGGCTGTTTCGGGGCGGCTCGCCCGACGCTTACCCTATCGATATCCACCCTGTCGATACCTATCCTGTAAGCCCTTCCGACGCCGAACGCGAACTAGCGCCGCTCTACGAGACGTGGGCCGCGCAGCACAACCTCGCGATGGTGCGAGAAGGTCATCCTCGGCCCGTCTGGTCGCGGCTGAGCAGCGACGGGGAGAGTATCTACCGGCTCGAAGACGCCTACTGTGTGTTTGGGCTCGAGCCCACCGACCACCACCTCCGCCTCGACGTCCGCGACTACGCCTACACCTCGCCGACCGGTCGCACCGCGCTGCGCCGCTTCTGGGGCAGCTTTTACGGTCAGGCGACCCAGGTACGGCTCCGCCTCCCCGACGACGACCCGTGGCTGTTCGACTTCGCCACCTTTCTCCAGCCGAGCCCGCACGTGTTGCAGGCCCGCGTGGTCGACGTCCGCGCCGCGCTGGCGGCGTTCGCGAGCCCCGCCGCGCCCAGCTTCGTCCTCGACGTGCGTGACGATTTTTGTGACTGGAACGACGCCCGGTTTAGGGTCGATACGGACGGCGCGACTCTAAACGTAGACGACACGCCCGACACGCCCGACCTATCGCTCGACGTGCGCACGCTGACCCTGCTGCTGACCGGCTCGTTAAGTGCGGCGGCGGCGGTACAGGCCGGTCTGGTAGCAGGGGAGACGAGGCACGCCGAAACGCTCGCGGCGCTCTCGGGCGGACGTACGCCGTTCATGTCGTACGGAGACTACTTCTAGCGATAGCCGTTTTAGCGTCGACTGTTTTTAGCGCTGACTATGTTTGGCGTCACCACGACCGTTGCGTTTGACGGATATCGACCGCTAGACCTCGGCGGTGATGCTTGACGCGGAGCGAAATTTCGTAGAGCGTCCAGGTTTAGGCTGATTAGGTCGAGGCTGGCTAGGTCGAGGCTGATGGTTCGGTCAGCGCCTCTAAAAACCACTCGGGCAGCCGTTTGCGTTCGCGCTTGACAAACCGCCCGAAGTCGGCGTCTAACACGTAGGTCACGGCGAAATCTTCGGCACTCCGGACGGTGCGTCCGTAGGTCTGGACCAGGCTGAGACAGGTGCGCCAGCCGTACCAGTCGGGGTCGCGTTCGCGGCGACGGGCGATTTGGGGGTCGCCGAGGTAGGGGTAGGGGAGTTTGCAGATAATCTGCCAGCGGGCGCGGTCGTCGGCGAAGTCGACCCCTTCGGTCATGCTCGGGGTGAGCAGGATGGTCGGCAGAAAGTTGTGCAGGTGGTCGTCGAGCGCCGCTTCGCGGTCGCCGGTGGTGTGGGTGATGAGCCGGTTCTGGGCGCTCGCGGGCAGGTTTTCGGCGAGGTAACGAGCGATGTTGTAGGTGTGGGTGTGGATGATGCCCTTGTCGTCGGGGTGTGCGGCGATAATGTCGGCGACGGCGGCGGCGAGTTTGGGGAGGTCGCGTTCGCGCTGGTGGTAGGTAAGCTTGGCGACGGGCCGCGCGACGAGGGGGCGGTTTTCGGGGGGGAAGCTCGAGCCCACCCGAATCACCTCGACCTGGCTGGGCTCGAGCCCCACCCCCCGCAAAAAGGTCGGCACGTCTAGAATGGTCGCCGACAGCATCAGCACCCGCTCGGCGCTGCTAAACAGCACCTCTTCGGCGAACGGCGCGACCATAATCGGCTTCATGACCAGCGACCAGCGGGCGTCGTGCTTAAACTCGACGCTCCACTCGGTGTGGTCGTAGCTCTCTAGCAGCCGCTCGAGCTGGGTAATCTTGCCGTCTAGCCAGCTGCGCCGCGCTCCGAACTCGGCGTTCATCGTGTCTTGGGTCGGGACGTGCTCGAGCCCCCGCCGTTGCCCCCGCAGCCGGTGGTAGACGTCCTCGGCAAAGTCGACGTACTCCGCCTCCTCGCCGACAAACGCGGGCGGGTCGCAGTCGACAATCCCGAAGCGGCGTAGCTCTAACTCGCTTAGTTCGACGCTCAGAAAGTTGTCGAGCATCGCCTCTATCTGGTGCGCCTCGTCGAGTACGAGCAGTTGACGGGGCGCGAAGCCGCCCGCGTAGGCTCGCTCTGCGAGGTGGTAGGCGTAGTTCATCAGTGTGCGCGGCGTCGCCATGGCCCGCTCTTTGGTCGAAAAGTAGTGGCACTGCTGACACGCCTCGTGCCAGTTTCGGATATGACAGGGTGCCGCCGCCGCGTGGGTGTGCGGGTCGACGTTACAGACATAGTTGCTCCGCCCCCGAATCTCGCTTAGGTCGCGAAAGTCGCGGACGTACTGGCTCTGCAGCACCTTTTGGGCGGTCAGGATGTAGGCGTCGGTCGCTTCGCGGGCGAGCGTAACCGCCATCGCCGACTTACCCGCACCGGTCGGCGCCTCGATGACGACAAAGCGTTTGCCCCGCTCGAACGCCGCCTGAGCCGCCTCGATAGCTTCGCGCTGTCCGGGCCGGTAGTGCGCGTACGGAAAAGTCTGCACAAACACAGCCTAGCACGTCGTTAACGCGAACGGCGTGAACAGCTATCCCCGGCACTCTCCAAGCTTATGTACGAATAATCACAAAGTACATCTGTATCTAATTATGAGGTACGTTCGCGTCTATATCGCTAAATCGATAGGGTGCTACGCTAAATGTATGGAAAAAGATTTGCAACACTCCTACAACTCGAACAACACCGACCGAGAACGCCGTGTCGACACGATGTCGCGGCAGGCTGTAACGTCGGTCGATCGGAACAGCGCGGCGCAGCCGAAGCCGCGCGCGTCGAGCTGGACGCTACAAATCGGTAACTTCGACACGCAAGCACTCGGCAAGCTCCGCACCTTTCTAAACTTCTACACCGATGCTGCAGAGCTCGAGCTACAGGCTATCGCCTACGACGACGAGCACACCATTGTCCGCGTCGCGGGCGAGCACGACCAGGCGAACAGGCTCCGGAGCCGGCTTAGTGAAGTCTATCCGGCAGCGCAGGTTAGGCTCGAGCCGCGCGGAGGCTAGCCGGTACACCGAAGGCGAGGTGAGGGGCTCGAGCCCTCTAACACCGTCCTCGACCGTCTTATAAACCCAATCCTTTCACAAACAGCGTGCAGTAGTCGCCACGTCGAACAGGGCGTGTTTTTTTATGATCTCGAATCGGTGGCTGTCGGTCTTGGTTATACTATCCCGACCTGCCTATCTCACCAAGTGAGCAAGTACCATTCATCCGAATCGTAGGGTGCGCCATGCGCACCGCACTGCCACCAGCACCCGTATTCACCACAACGAGTGCGCCGCGCAGTAGCTTTCTATCTAGCAGGATCTAACGCGATATACAAAAGTCAGCCTAGTGTTACGCCTCGGTAGCTAGATCGTCGCTAACGACGTACGAACTAAGCATGTCGCTAACCAAGAAGAAAGCCGACCTTTGTCGGGTCGGCTCGCTATGTTTCTCACTGTACATCTTGCACTGCTACCTTTTTGTGGTGCCGAGGATGGGACTTGAACCCACACGACCTCAGCGGTCACTAGCCCCTCAAGCTAGCGCGTCTACCTATTCCGCCACCTCGGCAAGGCAGAAGTAAGACTATCGCGCTTTTAGAGGCTTGTCAAGGGGTGCCGGACGGGCGTTCCGGCAGACGCCGCTCGGCGCGACGTTTAGGCAAGGCGCCAAGTGTTTGGCAAATAGTGTTATAATAGCTTGTTTAGACGTTTACGACGCTATTTAGCTGCTTGTTATGACGCTTAGCCGAGACTATGAAGGAGGCTCCTTTGAACGAGGGCCAAGTCGTTCCGGTAACCATTACCGACGAGATTAAATCGAGCTTTATCAACTACGCGATGTCGGTCATCGTCGACCGCGCGCTCCCCGACGTTCGTGACGGCCTCAAGCCGGTGCAGCGCCGTATTCTCTATGCCATGCACCAAGAAGGTTTGGCGAGTAACCGCAAACACTCCAAGTCTGCCGGTGTGGTCGGCGAGGTTATCAAGAAGTATCACCCGCACGGCGACATGGCCGTCTACGACGCGATGGTGCGGATGGCGCAACCCTGGAACCTGCGCTACACCCTCGTCGACGGACAGGGTAACTTCGGCTCTATCGACGGCGACCCGGCAGCGGCCTACCGCTACACCGAAGCGCGCCTGACGAGCGCCGCCGAAGCGATGCTGGTCGATATCGAAAAAGAGACCGTCGACTTTAAAGAAAACTACGACGGCACCACCGAAGAGCCCGAAGTGTTGCCGTCGGCGCTACCGAACATGCTGATTAACGGCGCCGCCGGTATCGCGGTCGGGATGGCGACCAACATCGCCCCGCACAACCTCTCCGAAGTCGTCGACGGGCTCGTCGCGATGGTCGACAACCCCGACATCGACCTCGACGGGCTGATGCGCTACATCAAAGGCCCCGACTTTCCGACCGGCGGCGTGATGAGCCGGGTCGGTATCCGTAAGGCGTTCGAGACCGGACGGGGCAGCATCAAGCTCCAGGCCAAGGTCCGTTTCGAGGAGCGCAACAACCGCGAGATGATCGTAGTGACCGAGATCCCCTATCAGATCAACAAGACCTCGCTCATCCAGAACGCGGCGAGTCTGGTACGCAACAAAAAGATCGAAGACATCTCTAACATCCGCGACGAGTCCGACCGGCAGGGGATGCGGATCGTGTTTGAACTCAAGCGCGGCGCTCACCCCGAACTCGTCCTCAATCAGCTCTACAAATACACGACGCTCCAGACGACCTTTAGCGTCAACAACCTCGCCATCGTCGGGCGGTCACCCAAGGTGCTGTCGCTCCGCGAAACGCTGTCGCTGTTTTTAGAGCACCGCCGCGACGTGGTGCGCCGCCGGAGCGTCTACGAGCTTCGTAAGGCTAAAGAGCGCGCCCACGTGGTCGAGGGTTACCTCAAAGCGCTCGACATTCTCGACGAGGTGATCGTGCTGATTCGGGCCTCACAAGACGGGCCTGCGGCTCGAGCCGGACTCGTCGAAACCTACGAATTTAGCGAGACGCAAGCCCAAGCGGTGCTCGACATGCGTCTGCAGCGGCTGACCGGCCTAGAGCGCGAAAAGCTCCAGGGCGAGTACGACGAACTCCAGCAGGAGATCGCCCGCCTCGAAACCATCCTCGGCGACGAGACGGAGCTTAACAAGGTCATCCGTAGCGAGCTGCGCGAGATCAAAAAGAACTTCGGTGACGAGCGCCGCACCCAAATCAGCGACCTCGAAGGCGACATCAGCAAAGAAGACCTGATCGCCCAAGAAGACATGGTCGTCACGCTGACCCGGGGCGGTTACATCAAACGGACCGTACTGACGAGTTACCGCGCCCAGGCGCGCGGCGGGCGGGGTGTAAGCGCCCAGCGACAGAAAGAAGACGACGTCAACTCGCTGCTGATCGTCGGCAGCACCCACGACTACCTGCTCTTCTTTACCGACCGGGGCCGCGTCTACCGCGAAAAGATCTACGACCTGCCCGAAGCCGAACGGGCCGCACGCGGCTCGCACCTGCGCAACATCTTGCCGCTCGAGGGCGAAGAGCGGGTCGAAACCGTGTTGTCGGTCAAAGACTTCGACATCGACGGCTCGTTCGTGTTCGCGACGCGCCAGGGTCTGATCAAAAAGACCGCGATTCGCGAGTACGCCAACATGTACGCGTCGGGCCTTATCGCCATCAACCTCGTCGACGGTGACGAACTCGTCGCGGTGCGCACCGCCGAAGGAGACGCCGACATCGTCCTCGCGACGCGGGGCGGTCAGGCGATCCGCTTTCACGAAGACGACGTGCGCGACACGGGCCGCGCGACCCAGGGTGTGCGCGGCATCAAGCTCAAAAAAGACGACGTGGTGGTCAGCCTCGAAGTGGTCAAGGCCGCCGAGCGCGACCAGGCCCAGCTGCTCGCCGTGTCCGAATACGGTTACGGCAAACGGACCGACCTCGAAGAGTATTCACGTCAAGGCCGAGGCGGTCAGGGCGTTATCACCATAAAGGTGACCGACAAGACCGGCAACCTCGTCCGGCTCTGCCTCGTGACCGGCAACGAAGAGCTACTCGTCATGTCCGAGGGCGGCGTGCTGATCCGCACCCGCGTCAGCGAGATCAGCAGCTACGGACGGTCGTCGCAGGGCGTGACCATCATGCGCCTCGGCGACGGCGACCGGGTCGTGTCGGCGATCGTGATGCTCGCCGAGGAAGAGCTCGATAAGGTGATCGAAGAGAAGGCGGCGACGAGCCCGCTTAACTAACCTTCTTGTTCGGACAACTTTCTTGTCTGGATAACCCTGTTGTCTGAAGAAACCGGGGAGGCTTAGGCCTCCCTTTTTTATCGACCCCTGCTACGAAAAGCGTGTCGACACCGATTTCGGTCGGTTCGCAAATCGCCCCGAACATCGCGAACCAGAAGGTGCGGACGCCGTGGTGCGAACGGTTAGCGCGACCCTGTCCTAACGACCGATTCTCGACGACCGGGCATCGCGCTAAAGCTGTATCGGTTCGTGTAACGGACGCGTTCGTAGCCGTTTTCATGCCGTGTTACACTCCCTTGGAAATAATTTCTATAAACAAAAAGAGGTGGTCGGTTGGTATAGCCATTCAATCTGTGCCTTAGGAGCTTCACGCTCGTACGATGATAGTCGTAAGACCTTAGTCGTAAGACACCGCACCGCGTTCGGTTCGCCCTGTACTCGTCGGTTAGACGGCGCCTTTGTTTGGGGTCGCACCTCTGTAATCGGGACGAGACGTAACCGAGCCGAAAGCTTTACAACACGCACAACAGAGAGGCTTTTTATGAACACACGCAGATTTTTCGTCGCCACACTCGCCCTTCTCATCATAGGCAGCGCCGCCTTCGCGCAGCGCGAAGATTGGCCTAACTCGCTCACCGTCGGCACCGCGTCGGTCGGGGGCACCTACTTTATCTACGGCGGGGGCTGGGCCAACCTGATCCAGCAGCAGCTCGGCGTGACCACCAGCACCGAGGTGACCGGCGGCCCCAACCAGAACATGATCCTGGTTCAAAACCGCAATGTCGAACTCGGCATGGTGACCTTAGGGCCGGCGTTCGAGGGCTTTACCGGCCAGGGTGACTGGACCGGTGGCATGCAGATGCAAGACGTTCGGGCACTGTTTCCGATGTACGACACCCCTTTTCACTTTGTCGCGCTCGAGCGTGACGGGATTAGCAGCGTGCAAGACATTAACGGTCGCAGCATCGGGGTCGGCCCAGCAGGCGGAACGCCAGGAACCTACAACCCCCGCTTCCTCGACGCGCTAGGTGTCGAGCGCACCGACCGGCTCGCGGGCGCGTCGGACCTCGCCTCGCTGCTGATGGACGGCCAGATCGACGTGTTCGCCTTTGCGGCGGGTGTGCCTATCTCCGCGTTTTTAGAAGTCGAAGCCCAGCGTAACGTGGTGATCTTCGCGTTTACCGAACAAGAGATCGAGACTCTGCTCGAGCAGTTCCCCTTCGCGTCGCGGAGCACGATTCCGGCGGGCGTCTACCAGAGCCTCGACGAGGATCTCGAGACGGTAGGCATGTATAACTTCGCGATCGGCCACCGCGACCTGCCCGAAGACTTCGTCTACGAGATGGTCAAGGCGCTCTTTGAGAACATCGACTTTATGGTTCAGACCCACCAGTCCGCGCGCGACACCATTCCCGCTAACATCGTCAAGAACGAGTTTCTGCCCTTCCACCCGGGTGCGATCCGCTACTACAACGAGATCGGCCTAGAGATCCCCGAAAACCTCTACCCCCCCGAATACGAAGCGGGCAACTAGACACCACCCGTAGCGCCGTTACCCTACCGAGCGGAACGCTCCGAAACATAGGGCGACCCGCACCAACGCCGTTCGGAAAGCTGTCGGTAGCGAGCGGTCGGTAAAAGGCAAGACAAGCACCAGATAAGACGTGCGTTCGGACGGGGGCAGCGCTTAGCGCCTCTGTCCGCACCGTAACCGAGGTCATCACGAGGAGACCCCTTTCGTGTCCAAGTCGAAAAACGATCTGCCCCCCCGAAACGCCGAGCCGGCGCAGGACATGCACTCCGCGACCGATGCGGGCCCTGTAGAGGGACGGCTGCCCGGCGAGCGTCTGCTGACGGGCTGGCAGTACCATCTGTTTTACGCGCTCGCGATTATTTTTGTCGGATTTCACATCTATATTCTTAATTTTCGCCCGATGGACCCCTGGGTGTTTAGGAGCGTCCATATCGCGCTAGGGTCGGCGTTTGGCTTTGCGCTGTTTGCGGGCTGGAAACGCGCCGAACAGGCCCGCCGCGTCCCGATCATCGACTGGTTTCTGATCGCCGCGAGCCTGTACTGCACCTATTATATCGCTACGAACCTCAACCAGCTGCTGTTTCGGGTCGGGGTAATTCCCGAAACCCAAGACTTTGTCGTCGCGGTGCTAGGGATTATGCTGATCCTAGAGCTAACCCGCCGCACGCTCGGTTGGGCGCTGCCGGTGCTGGCCCTTATCTTTATCGCCTACGGCTTTCTGGGGCCTTATCTTCCGGGGGTGCTCGAGCACCGAGGCTACAGCCCCGAACGGCTGTTTACCTACGTGTACAGCCTTAACGGCGTGTTCGGCGTGACCACGCAGGTGTCGGCGACCTATCTGGTCATCTTCGTGGTGTTCGCGGCCTTCTTGCAGGTGTCCGGGGTAGGCGAGTACTTTATCCGGGCCGCTTTTGCCGCCGCCGGACACCTCCGGGGCGGCCCCGCCAAGGTCGCGGTCTTCGCGAGTGCGCTTATGGGCACCATGAACGGCACCTCGGCAGGCAACGCGGTCGCGACCGGCAGCCTGACCATCCCCCTGATGCGCCGGGTCGGCTACAAACCGCGCTTTGCGGCGGCGGTCGAAGCGACCGCGTCGACCGGCGGCCAGATCCTGCCACCGATCATGGGGGCGGGCGCGTTCATCATGGCCGAGATTACCGGCATCCCCTACTCGCAGCTCATCCTGGCCGCGATTATTCCGGCCCTGCTCTACTTCGTGTCGGTCTACTTCATGGTCGACTTAGAGGCGGTCAAGGAGAACCTCCAGGGGCTGCCCCGCTCGGAGATCCCCAGCCTCAAAAGTGTCTTGCGAGATTCCTACCTGTTTATCCCGGTCGTCGTGCTCGTGGTGTCTATCCTGATGGGCTACTCGATCATCCGGGCGGGTACGCTGGCACTCGCGAGCACCCTGGTGGCGTCCTGGTTTACCAAGGACTACAAGATGGGCCCCAAAGCGGTCGCCGACGCTATGTTTATCGGTACGCGCAACGTGATCGGCCTGGTCGCGGTCTGTGCGAGTGCTGGCATCGTGGTGGGGATGATCTCGCTGACCGGGATCGGGGGGCGTTTCTCCGCGCTGCTCTTTTCGGTCGCCCAGAACAGCCAGTTTCTGGCCCTGCTCTTCGCGATGCTCATCGCGATCATTTTGGGGATGGGGATGCCGACCACGGCGGCGTACGCGGTTGCCGCGTCGGTGGTCGCGCCGGGACTGGTGCGGATGGACATCGTGCCGCTCGTCGCGCATATGTTCGTGTTTTACTACGCGGTCGTCTCCGCGATCACGCCGCCGGTCGCGCTTGCGGCCTACGCGACGTCGAGCATCGCTAATACCGACCCGATATCGACCTCGTTCGAGTCGTTTAGGCTCGGGCTCGCGGCCTACCTGGTGCCGTTCGCCTTTTTCTACAGCCCCGGCCTGCTGCTCATCGGCACTCCGGTCGTGATCGTTCTGAACACGGCGACCGCGCTGGTCGGCGTGTACCTTCTCGCCTCCGCGGTCCAGGGCTGGTTTGTACGGCGGATGCGGTTCGCGCCTAGAGCGGTGATGCTGTTCGCGGCGCTCACCCTGATCGCCGGGGGCGTGCTGACCGACGCTATCGGGGTCGGTATCGTTGTGGCGCTCTACTTCTATCAGCAGCGGTACGGCCTTACCGAACCCGAACGAGACAAGGGGGGGGCTCGAGCCGAACCCGCAAGCACCACGATGGGCGCTTCGCAGCGCGGCGACGACTAAACCCGCTCGGACGACAACGGCGTGCTTCGCCGCTAAACCGGCCCATAAAGATTTCGCTAAACCCCACATCTACATCGTCGAGACAACCCTCGGCGATGTTTCGTTCTGCCGCGTCCGTACCTTTACTCTCCGCATCTCACTCGGATCGATCCGCTACCGCAGCCAAATCGATCGGAATCGGTATCAGACCCTCGGGAAAAGACCTGTGAAAAGACCTGTGAAAAGATCATCTGTTTCGGCATCTTCATCAGAGACATCTTCCTTAGCAGAGACAGCTCCGACCTGGCGGACCGCCGCCCTCCTGTACCTGACGGTCGGGGCGGGCTTTGTCGCCATGTACCTCCCCCAGCCGATCCTGCCCGTGCTGTCACGAGAGTTCGGGGTCGCGGCGAGTACGGCGAGTCTCAGCATCTCGGCGCTTATCGTCAGTTTAGCGGTCGCGTCGCTGCTGATCGGCCCGCTCTCCGACCGCTGGGGACGCAAACCGGTCATCGCCGGCTGCACGCTGCTGCTGGTCATCCCCTCCCTGCTCTGCGCGCTCGCCCCGACCATGAGCACGCTGCTGCTCTTCCGCTTTCTGCAGGGGCTGCTGCTCCCCGGCCTTACTGCGGTAAGCGTGGTCTATATCGCCGAAGAGTTTCCTGCGGAGCGCGTCAGCACGCTGCTCGGCGGATATATCGCGGCGACCGTCGCCGGGGGGCTGCTCAGCCGGGTGCTGTCCGGTGCGGTTACCGAACTGTTCGGGTGGCGCTGGGCGTTCGTGATCAGTGCGGCGGTCGTGCTGGTGATGGGGGTGCTGCTGCTGCGCTACCTCCCCCCGTCGCGGCGCTTTGCGGCGAGCGCTAAACTGACCGACGCGTTTCGGGGCATGCTCCGTCACCTCCAAAACTCTCGGCTGATCGGGGGGTTTCTGGTCGGCTTCTCGCTCTTCTTCGCGTTTATCGCGGTGTTTACCTACCTGCCCTTCTACCTAGAACGCCCCCCCTTCGACTTTAGCCCCCTCCAGATCGGCCTTATCTACGTGGTGTACGCGGCGGGGATCGTCTCCTCGCCTTTAGCGGGGATCATCGCGAAACGGTTTGGCCGCCCCTCGGTGATGCGGATCGGGCTCGCGATCGTAATCGCGGCGAACCTGCTCACCCTCATACCGGACACCCGCTGGCTTATCGCCGCGCTGCTGATACTGACCTTCGGAAACTTTACCGCGCAGGGTGTCGCGACGAGCTACGTTCCGACCCAGGCGGCTCGAGACCGTGGCGGGGCGACCAGCCTATATCTGTTCTTCTACTACGTCGGCGGCAGCCTCGGCGCGTTCCTGCCGGGTCTGCTCTGGCCCCGCTACGGCTGGAACGGTGTGCTAGGGCTTACCGTCGCGTCTCTGGGGATAGGTCTGTGCTGCGCCGCCTTACTCTGTCGCGAGACCGTTAGCCCCCGATCGACCTGACGACCTCGTTGGGTAGAGACGCGTTAGGGAGGTTTCGGCCTCCCGCTTCTAAGGTGGTTAGCTACGGAAAGCGCCGGTAGATGTCGCGGCGGTGCAGGCAGCGAAGCAGCGTTATTTCACCATTTTGAAGCGTGAAGCCGAGCCGGTAGTCACCGACACGCATCCGATAAGCGTCAGACGCACCCTCCATCGCCTTGACGTTTGTGAGGTTACTTAAAGATTCGGCTGCTGCCAACGTGCGGAGGGCAGTGTCGATGCGCTTGCGCAGTCTGGCATCTTTAAGCTTGTTAAGGTCACGTACGAAGCTTTTGGCGGCATAGATTTTCACTCGTCCTGGTTAAGGGCTGCAAAGACTTCGTCCATCGAGACGGTATGAGATTCCGAGTCTCGCGCCTCTTGCATGGCCTCGAGCAGGCCCGCATCTTCGAGGGCATCGAGTTTGTGATCGACGCTTTTAATCAGCTTCGTAAAGAGGAGTTGGAGCATAAGCTCGTCTTCCGCGATGATCTCGGCTAGCGCATCTTTACAAAGCTGTTTTGTGGTTTGCGGCCCCAGCCCTTCGTCTAGCAAGGTCTGGACTAAAAGATCGACGCGCGAGGTGGCCCGACTATCTTCGAACACCTCGATAAGGGCCTCTCTGAAGAGTTCGTGGGCTGTTTCGGAGGTCGAGACTGAATCCATCGGTATCACCAAAGCGAGTATAGCTTAACGTGCCGCTGGCGTTATGCGGCGGGCTCTAATCTCCACACCACGCTCAACCACGCCGGTTGCCGCACGAACCCTAGTTTGGTGTTGACCCGCAACATCGGCGCGTTAGTCGAATCGTTGTCGGTGACGAGCAGCGGTACGCCTAACGCTTTCGCTGTGGTGATGCTTTTGACCTTGAGCGCGAGCGCGATGCCGCGTCCCCGGTACTCGCGGCGCACGCCAGTCAGGCCGTTGTCCCAGCCGCCCCGAATCTCGTTCTGATAGACACCGCTTAGCCCGACGCAAGCGTCGCCGTCCATCGCGACGAGGGTGTATTCCTGCAAAAAGTCGTCGTCGTTATAGGCGAGGTCGACGAAGCGCTCGAAGGGAATGTCGGTGGCCGGTTCGGTACGGGGGACGTCTCGGCGGACTTCGGCGAAGAGGTCGTAGAACTTGCGGTCGCCGTGCGGGTCGTGGTCGCGCAGGTCTTTTAGGGAGGTGAAGGTGATGCCTTGGGCGGTGAGGGAGGGCTCGAGCCCCTCGTACGGCGTCGGATCGAAGTTCGCAACGTCGAGATGCGACTCGAAAATCTGCTTATCCTCCCGAAACCCCCGCACCTTCGCGAACCGCGAACTCGCTTCGTCGCCCTCTTTTACGAGCGCCGTGTTACGCAAGATAGCGGGCCGATACTCCGAAACGGCCTCGTGGACATGCTGGTAGAGCGCCGTGCCGACCCCGCGACCCCGAGCGTCCGGATCGACGTAGAGGTTGAGGTAAAAAAGACGCGGGTTGTACGAGCTAATCGGCTGGTCGTGGCCGCCGACCCCGACCGTGTGGCCGTCTCGTTCGGCGACGTAGAGCGCGAACTTACACTTCGGGTCGCGAACGGCGTCTTCGCGGCGCATCTCGTCCGCGTCAAACGCCATGGTCGGATAGACACGGTTGTGCAGCGCCGCGAGCGCGACTACGACGCGCTCGGTCGCGGGTCGGATGATGATGTCGTTAAGGCTAAGGGTGCTTATCGAAAGCTCCTGTACCGAGGCGTCGGTCGGCGACGTTTAGCCTCGGAGATAGTTTATGGTTTTAACGTAGCAGCCTTAGAGTGACTGAAGCATGACCGGGGGCGTCTTTATCTTCGAGCGCGAACGTGTTTAAAACGCTCCTAACAGCGTCGCTAGACGCGCGAGTTGAAGCCTGTTTTCTGATAGCGTACGTGTGATGTCGCTTACGTCGCTCGTCGTGTCACGCCGTGTCGTGTCGGGCGAAACTCTATCGCGCTATTCCTGAAACATTAAATATCACCCCTAAAGGAGCCCCATGACCAAACCCCGCATCATCCTCGACTGCGACCCCGGCCACGACGACGCCATCGCGCTGCTGCTCGCCGGACACCGCTGCGACATTCTCGGCGTAACGCCGGTAAGCGGTAACGTTCCGTTAGAGCTGACCAGCCACAACGCCCTTATCACCACGCAGATTTTAGACCTCGACGTACCGGTTCACGCGGGCGTCGAGCGTCCGCTCGTTGCGAAGGCGCGACACGCCGAATTTATCCACGGCGAAACCGGCCTCGGCGGCCCGCCGACCCTGCCCGAACGTCAGCGCGAACTGTCGCGAGCGCGCGCGACGCGGTGAGCTTTATCGTCGATACGGTGCGGGCCAACGACAACGACGTCCGGGTGGCGGCGCGGCGGGGCGGGGCCGCTGACCAACGTCGCGCTCCGCGTTGGCGGCAGGCCCGGCGGACGTGGCGCCCGGAAACTCGCGGGAATTTCGATCACGGGCGGCGGGGCGGACGTCGGCAACGTGACGCCGAGCGCGGAGTTTAATATCTGGGCGCGACCCCGAAGCGGCGCGGGTGGTGTTCGAAAGTGGCGCGACGCTACGGATGTGCGGCCTCAACCTCACCCACCAGTGGGATAGATCGGTCCGGACGGGTTGCCGCAGATTCCGCTGACATCGACAATGCGGGCAGGCGCACTTTGTTGCCGATACGCCCGACTTCTCACTGCAACGCGTACGCCGAAGCGTTTGTCGCCAAACCCGAAGGCCCGCTGCACGACCCGTGTG
>JAXHMC010000051.1:0-23840 GCA_034521635.1 Trueperaceae bacterium
AATAACCAGAAACTGTACCACCAGCGTCATCCACACGAAGAGCGGAAGCCGCATCATACTCATGCCGGGAGCGCGCATGTTGATAATGGTGACGATAAAGTTAAAGCCCGCGACAAGTGACGCGACCCCGAGCACCTGCAAGCCGAGCACCCAGAAGTCGATACCGAGGCCGGGATTGTAGGTCGTACTCGTCATCGGCGCGTAGCCGAACCAGCCGGCGTTGGGGGCGCCTCCTAAAAACCAGCTCGTGTTGATAAGCAGGCCGCCCGCGATAAAGGTCCACAGACTAAACGCGTTAAGACGCGGAAAGGCTACGTCGCGCGCGCCGATCATCAGCGGGATCATGTAGTTAAAAAACGCCGCCGACAGCGGCATGATCCCCAAAAAGATCATGGTGGTGCCGTGCATCGTAAAGAGCTGGTTATAGAGTTCGGGGCTGACCAGGGTCTGGTTGGGCGCGGCGAGCTGGGCGCGGATGACGAGCGCTTCTAGGCCGCCGACCACGAAAAAGATAAAGCCCGCAACAAAGTACATGATACCGATCCGCTTGTGATCGATAGTGGTCAGCCAGCTCACCAGACCGGTCTTGGCGTTCGGGCGCTGGAGTAGACCGCCGGAAGCGGACGTTGCGGGAGGTGAGACGGGGCGTCTACCGATAGCCATACAAACCTCCTAGGGGTGAGCCTGCGCGCTTTGCGCGGGCGCGGTGCCGAGGCTCTGCAGATAGGCGACGAGTGCCGCGATTTCTGCCTCGGCGTTGGTGTCGTTTTCGTCCCACAAGACGGGCATATAGTTACCTGGTTTGACCTGTTGCGGATCGCGAAGCCAGCGGGCGAGATCTTCGGGCGTGTTGTCTAGGATGCCCGCTCCGACCGTCAGGCGCTGGCCGAAGTTGGTCAGGTCGGGGCCAGCCTGGCCCTGGGCGACACCCCGGACCGCGTGACAACCCGCGCAGCCTTTACGCATAAACAGCTCGGCACCCTGCTGGATCTGCGGCTCGGCGACGACCTGCTGATTCGCGGCGTTCTGAAACGCGCTCACCCACGCGCCGAAATCGTCTTCGGTGTCGGCGACGACGCGAAAGCGCATGTGGGCGTGAGCGGTCAGGCAGAACTCGGCGCACTGACCGAAGTAGACGCCCGGCTTGTCGGCGTCGGCCATCATCCACATCACGTTGTTCTGGTTAGGGATCAGGTCTTTTTTACCGGCCAGTTTAGGCACCCAGAAGCTATGGATCACGTCGTCCGAGGTCAGATTAAGGCGGACGCGCTGACCGACCGGAATATGCAGCTCGTTCGCGGTGGTAATGCCGAGCGACGGATACTCGAACTCCCACCACCACTGATAGCCCGTGACGTTAACCTCGAGAATGTCGCCGTCGCCGGGTCGGCTGATCCGTTCGTTTTCCCAGATGACCGGCACTGTCGCGAGCGCGATAATAACGATAAGCAGCGCCGGCGCGATGGTCCAGGCGGTTTCGAGCAACGCGTGGCCGTGTATCTGCGGGGGCAGTTCGGTGTCGTCACTACGCGCCCGGTAACGCCAGACCGCGTAGATAAGGGCGACCGCGACAATCAGAAAGACCCCTGCACCGAGCCACAGGGTCAGGTTAAAGAGCCTCAGCTGCGAGCGGGCGATCGGCCCGGCGACGTCGAGCGTCGATTGCGGGTCGGTAAAGGCGCAGCCGCCGAGCAGCGACAGCAGGACAACGGCCCCGATGCGGAGCGATTTCGTCCAAGACACGTTTCCTCCTCTAGAACGTTGGTCGATACGTCGTATCACGTTTCAGGATGTAGCCTACCATACAGATTCCGAGCTGCGTAAGCTAGGCTACCATGACCGCGAACGACGCGCGCCCCGAGGAGGGTGGTGGGCGCTTTAGGGGACGCGCACCGAGACGCCGCGTTCGTGGGTGACGGTCACGACGGGAAGGCCGTTGTTGTCGAGGCTGACCTGGCAGCTCGCCATATAGCGCCGCAGCGCGTCGTCGGGTTCGACGGTTGTGGTCGAGGTCGTGTAACCCGACAGGCAGTTACCGGTCGGGACAGGGCTCGAGCCCTCCCGCGAGCGGCTAAAGATCGCTACGTTATGGACGCTTTCGGCGTAAAACTCGAGCTGCCGCAGTTCGTCCTGGCTTACCTCGCGCCCGGTCAGCGCCCACCGGACGGTCTGAAACCCGACCGCGAGCACCACAACGACCAGCACACCCCGCGCGACCCACTGCGCAGTCGGACTCGATTCGTGCCATATGTTTCGCAACTGTGCTAGCCAGTTTCGCCACGCCATGGTTTCAGTTCCCCTTAATCGCTAGGTCGTCGTTGTTCTGGTGTCTCGTTCTGGTGTCTCGTGCTAGTGTCTAGGCGTCGTGCTGCTATCTTATCGGCCCGCACCGGTACGTTCGGGTACGTTCGGATAGTCCGGAAACGTGGTGAACGGATCGGGCGAACGAAACGGCTCTCTGTTAAGTTTACGCCAGAACCCGCCGCAGCGCTGTAAAAAACAGCCTCAGAACCTGCCGAAATACGCCCGCAACGCCGCGACGATAGCGGTCTCGGCCTCGGCCCGCGTCACCGTCGGCACGCCGTCGCCCTGCTGCGGGCCATAACGACCGAAAAAGCTGTGCACCGCACCGTCTATCTGCACGAATTCGGGATTAGGCAGCCGCGCCAGACCCGCGCGCACCTCGTTTAGCGTCGCGAGGCCGTCGTGTTCGGCGGCGAGGACGAGCGTGTCGAAACCTAACGTCGATAAATCGTCACTTTCGGCGGGATAAGAAGCGAGCAGGACGAGGCCGACAACGTCCTGAGGGTGGTTTAGAGCGTAGCGTGCCGCCATTGCGCCGCCAAGCGAGTGGCCGCCGATGACGGTGGGGAGGGAGGGCTCGAGCCACCCCTGCGCCCGCCCCGGCGCCAATACCGCGAGGTCGAACGGCATCTCTACAATCACCGTCCGCACCCCTAGCGGCGCGAGCGCGACCCCCAACCACGTGTATGCCTGCGGACGAACCAGACCGCCCGGATAGAAGACAAACTGCGTCCTGGCCGCAACCTCGGTCGGCACGACCTCGACAGCCCGACCGTTCTCCTCTAATAAGGCCACCCGCACCGTATCGGCAGAAACGGACGCTACGACCGCGTCCTGCTCCGGAACGAGCGGTCCGGTACGCAGCAGCATGTAAAAGACGCCGAGCCCCGCACCGAGCGCGATAAGGGCGATAATACCGAGTGCCGAGCGGGTTCTTTTCATCGCTTGTCAGTCTACACGGCTCGTCTACGAAGTTTGCGTCTACGAGGACGTCGTACTACCGAGTATCACGTACAGATTGGTCTACAGACGCGTCTACAGGCTCGTCTGAATGCTCGTCTACACCGTCTCGCGGTAGCTGACCGCTTCGGCGAGGTGCGCTTCGCGGATGACGTCGTCGCCGGCTAAATCGGCGATGGTCCGGGCGACGCGGCGGAGCCGGTCGTAGCTGCGCGCGGTGAGGGCGAGTTGCCGGATGACCGAACGCAGAAACGCTTCGGAGCCGCCGGTAAGCGCCGCGTGTTTTTGCAGTGCTCGGCCCGCCAACTCGGCGTTGGCAACGTCTTGGCGCTCGAGCGCCTTGCGCCGCGCCGCCGTAACCCGCTGCCGCACCGCCTCACTCGCCTCCCCTGCTGGGGCGTGGAGCAGCTCTTCGGCGCTTAAACGGGGGACGCTAAAGCGGAGGTCGATCCGGTCGGCGAGCGGGCCGCTAATACGCTCTTTGTAGCGCTGCCGCATGACCGGGCTACAGGTGCAGGCCTTTTTCGGGTCGCCGTAGTGACCACACGGGCAGGGGTTCTGGCTCGCGACGAGCATAAAGCGAGCCGGGAAGGTGAGGGCGGCTCGAGCCCTACTGATCGTCACCATCCCGTCTTCGAGCGGCTGCCGCAACACCTCTAACACCCGCCGGTTAAACTCCGGAAACTCGTCCATAAACAGCACCCCCCGGTGCGCGAGGCTGACCTCGCCCGGTCGCGGAATGTTGCCGCCGCCGATAAGCCCCGCGTCCGACACGGTGTGGTGCGGGCTCCGAAAGGGCGCGTGCCGAATCAGCCCGCTCCGCTGCAGCGTCCCCGCCGTCGAGTGGATCCGCGTCACCTCGATCGCCGCGTCCTGCTCTAAAGGCGGCAAAATACTCGGCAGCCGCCGCGCCAACATCGTCTTGCCCGACCCCGGCGGCCCGGTCATCAGCAGGTTGTGGCTCCCCGCCGCCGCGATTTCGAGGGCCCGTTTCGCCGCCGCCTGGCCGCGTACGTCTTGCAGGTCTAAGAGCGTTTCGGGTTCGTCGACCTCGACCGGCTCGGCAGGGGTTAGGTCGCGCCGGCCCTGTAAAAACTCGGTCAGCTCCGCGAGCGTCTTCGGCGCGTAGACCGCGACCCCGTCTACGACCGCCGCCTCCGCCGCGTTTTCGGGCGGCACCACCACCTTCGGCACGCCCGCCTGCGCCGCGTACAAGCTGATGTTGATCGCGCCCCTCAGCGGCCTTAGCTGGCCGTCGAGCGCGAGTTCGCCGCTAAACACCGTGTCGGCGACCGCCTCCTGCGACACCACCCCCTGCGCGACCAGAATCGCGACCGCGATCGGCAGGTCGAAGGCCGGCCCCTCCTTACGGACGTCGGCGGGAGCGAGGTTGACGACGATCCGGCTCGACGGAAAGGGCAGTCCCACGTTGCGGATCGCCGAGCGGACCCGTTCGCGCGACTCCTGCACGGCAGCGTCCGGCAACCCGACCACCATCACGCTCGGCAGCCCTCCGGAGATATCGACTTCGATCTGGACTTCGTAGGCGTCGACGCCGAGCACGGCGGCGGAGATAACTTTAGCGAGCATGACTTATCCTATCGGGATAGAAGACGTTTGTCGATGTTGTCTCGCGACGTCCGCCGAGGCCTCACCAAGCAACGAGAAGAAACAGCTACGATAGTAGCCACCTAGGGAGGCGAGTGTGAAACAAAGCGTAAAACGCGTCGGTGTGCGAGAGTTTAAGAACAGCGTGACGGCGTTAATCGCCGCAGAAGAGACGGTCGTCGTCGAGAAGTACGGCAAGCCGGTCGGCGTCTACGTCCCGCTCAAGCCTAAAGACAAGAGTCATCCTGACCTGAAGGAAGCCGTCGACAGTATGGACGCGCTTATGGAGGGCATTTTAGGGCAGCTAGGGATGAGCGAAGACGAGTTCGTCGCCGAAATCATGAAGGATTGGGAAAACAAGGAAAGCAAGAGCGAGCGCGAGACAAACGCCGAGGACGTCGTTGAAGTTAGTCGTTGACGCGAGCGCGCTCGTCGCCGAAATTCTACGCCAGAGGGGTCGGGTGCTCCTAAAAGACAAAAGGCTCGAGCTCTACATGGCGTCCGAAACTTGGAGCGAGACGAGCCACGAACTTCCCAAACGGGTCTACAGTTTCGCGAACTACCGTGGTCTGTCGGACGACGCTGCCGAGGCACTTCTCGCTAAGTCGCTACGCATTATCGGTCGCAGCATCAGGGTCGTTCACGAATCGCTCTACGCGGACGCGAAAGAGGTTGCCGAGGGTCGTGTTCCCCAAGACCTGAACGACTGGCCGAGTATCGCTTTAGCCCTGACCATCGACGCCGGTATCTGGACAGAGGGCAGAGACTTCTTCGGGTGCGGTGTCGCGACGTGGCACACGCCCGTCTTGCAGCACTACATCGGCACCGAGACGGCGTGAGTTGTGGGGTGGTGATGGTTTAGTCACGGAGACAGAACAGTGTTGTTAAAGATGGCGTTATTCGAACAGAGTTATTCAAACAGCGTTATTCGAACAGGGGCGGGGCGCCCGACTGCATCAGCGAGCGTTCGATGGCTTCTTCGGCTTTGTTTTTGTGGACGGTGAAGGAGAGGCTCGAGCTCTCGGTGTTCGGGAGGAGCTCGAGCCTAAGCACGTCTCCCCCCTGCGCGTTTCTCGGTAACCAGGCGGTCGGCACCTGCAACAACTGCCCCTGCTCGCTTTCGAGCACCGCAAAACCGTCATCGGTGAGGTGGTCTAACAGATAGAGGCTGTGCGGTACCGTTAACGGCATCGTAGCGGACGAGCGCGTCGTAATGCGCGAACGGTAGACCGGAAAGAGCAGACCGGATGCTGAACCATGGCTAGGCTCCCTTAAACAGGTGCCGGTAAACGAACACCGGCATAACTCGGAACGCGACTGTCGGTAACACGCCGACTAGTGTATCGCGTTTAGCGCCGTAAGGATAGAGCGATACGTACCGCTCGGCCACCACAGAACCGCTCTTTATACAACCGAAGGGGGACGTTAGAACGACGGTAGCGGCGGGCCCGCGAGCTGCGTCGCGCCCGTTCTCGGGCCGTCACCGAGCCGGACGCTCACGCCGCGCTCTAACAGCAGCCGGTAGATGCGGTCTCGGTTAGGGTTGTCGACGGCGAGGGCGAAGATGGTCTCGTCGGTCCGGGTGTTTAGAAACGCCGCCTCGTTAGGGTCGGACAGGTTGTTTAGCAGCACCCGCACCACGTCCGGGTCGTTGTCCCGAACAGCGACGAGTAGAGGCGTCAAGCCTTCGTCATTACGAGCCTCGAGATTCGCCCCGCCCGCGAACGCCGCGCGTACCTCGGCCACACCGCCGACCCGCGCCGCGTCAAACAGCACGTCGGTCTGCGCGTAGGCCGCGCACAGCAGCAGCCCCACAACCGTTATCCATACGTTTCGCATCGTCTCTCCCCCGCTCTGTCTTCTCTCTATCTCTGTTTTCGCAATCTTCTCTGTCTCGTTCTGTTCTGTCTCGTTCTGTCTCGCCCGGCGCTCGGAGTGCTAGCTTTCCCGACCCGACGAGCGGCGATACGACCGGCCATACATCTCGCAGGCTACCGCAACCGAAGCATCGTCGCTGTGCCCGTCTTCTACTACCTGTGACGATACGCTCTAGTTATAGCATTCCGAAGCCCCCGACGGGTAGAACGGACGCGCTCTGCAGCCTGCCGAACGTGCCAACAGCATTTCGCGACACGTCACCCCGCGAGAATCACGTCACCCCGCGAGAATGACGTCGTGCGCCGGCAGCGTCGCCCAGCTCTAACCACCCTTATAACTGTCGTGATCCGTTACGAAGGCGTCCTGGGCGGCTTGGTAGGATAACCCCGGTGCATCGCGCTCTCGCACGTCATCTTTTTTAAGACACGTCCTGTACGTTAGCTTTGCGGCACGAGCGCCGCTCGGTACGACTAGCAGGTCCACGAAACGTTGCTTCACATAATCACACAAAGCGTCACCGTCGGTATCCGTCGGATGTGATTGTTGCAGCATCGTCTGGAATTACCAGACCATCACGCTCGGTTCGCACGACGGTCTATACCGTCATCCGTTTTCTAGAAAGGAAGCCTATGGCCTCTCAATCTAACCGTGCCCGGCGCCGCCGCTGGACGGTCGCGCTCTATATCGGCCTCTACGTGCTGACCCTTATCGGCGTCGGCCAGGGCGAGCCGAGGCTGTGGGGTATCCCGGCCTGGTATCTGTGGGCGGGGTCGGTGCTGGTGCTGCTCGTCGCGTTAAACGTCTGGTTCGTACGGTACTGCTGGCCGAGCGAAGAGCCTTTGCAAGGGCCGTCGTTACGGGGCGGAGGGGGCGAAATCTCAGCGACTTCCGCCCAACAGGAGGTGGATAGATAATGTCCGAACTCACCGTCCAGGTCGGCGTTATCGTCCTCTACCTCGGGGTACTGGCGGGGATCGGCGCCTACACCTACCGCCGCACCGGTCGTGACCCGGTCAGCTACTTTCTGGCCGAACGGGGGCTCGGCACGCTGGTGCTGACCTTTACGCTGCTCGCGACGCTGCTAAGCGCGTTTACCTTTCTGGGTGTTCCGGCGGACGCCTACACCCACGGCCTCGGCATCTTTTTGGGTGTCGGCGTGACCGACGCGTTTATCTCGGTGCTGTTTTTCTACTTCGGGTACCGGCTCTGGCAGGCGGCGCACCGCTTCGGCTTCGTCACCCCGTCGGAGTTTTTCGGGCACCGCTTTAACAGCCCGCTGCTCGCGCTGCTCTACTCGCTTAGCGCGCTCCTTTTTACCGCGCCCTATATCAGCATCCAGATTATCGGCGGCGGGCGTCTTATAGAGACGCTTAGTGACGGGGCGATTCCGTATCTGCCGGCGGCGATTGTGATGGCGAGCGTTATTTTGGTATACGTGCTGTTCGGCGGGATGCAGGCGGTCGCCTGGACCGACACCTTGCAGGGGATCCTTATGCTCGTCGGTATTCTGATCGCGTTCGTGCTAACAGCGCTCACGATTACGAGCCGGGGCGGCCTCGGCGCGATCGCGCCGGCGGGTACCGACCTGAGCGCCTGGTTCGCGCTGCCCGGCCCGACCGGGCGCTGGACGTGGCAGGGGCTGGTGGGGTATCAGCTGCTTATCTTTATGGCGGTGCCGCTCTTTCCGCAGGTGTTTCAGCGCTTCTACACGGCCAAAAGCCCGGCGGTGTTTAAGAAGATGATGGTGGTGTGGCCGCTGCTGGTGCTGCTGCTCTTCTTTCCGGCGGTGCTTATCGGGGTGTGGGGCCGAGCGTTCTTTCCCGACCTCGCCAACGCCGACCAGATCATGCCGCTGATGCTCGGCGAGGTCCTGCCGGGCGCGGTCGCGGCGATCGTTATTACCGCGACCATCGCGGCGCTGATGTCGACGGCGGACTCGCAACTGCTGACCACGAGTTCGCTCTTTACGCGCGACGTCTACGCCCGCTACGTCAACCCCGACATCACGCCCGCACGGGAGGGGGTGGTCGGGCGGATAAGTGTCGCGGTCATCGCGATTGTCTCGTTCGTGATCGCGGTCAACCCGCCGGGGGTGATCGCCGAAATCGCGACGTGGAGCTTTCAGGGCAGTGCGATGCTCTTTCCTACGCTGGTTGCGGGGCTCTACTGGCGGCGCTGTACCCGCGCCGGGGCGGTCGCCGGGACGCTCGTGTCGATGGGGCTGACGGTCGGGTTTTTGTCGGGGCTGCTACCGGGCGCGTGGGCGCTCGGCTGGATTCCGGTCATTCCGTCGGTGCTGGTCGGGACGGTGGTGATCGTGGTGGTGAGCCTGCTAACGGAGGTGGATGAGGAGAGGCTCGAGCCCTACCTAGACCTCTGGCGCTAGCCGCTAGCGCCGCTACGTCTTGCCCGGCCCCGCCCCCACCACCCCACGCGGGTTCGACACGGCGTGCCGCGCCCGCGCCCAGGCCCGCTTGAGCGCGACCTCGTCGGGCGAGAGGCGTTCGTCGGGCGTTTGGGCGTAGTAGGCGATCTCGTCCTCTTTGGCCTTGAGCAGACGGTTGAGCACGGCGTGGAGCGAGTCGCGCACCGCCAAGCCTTCGCGGAGCAGGTCCTGGAGCTCGAGCACCCGCCGCACCAACTCGTCGTGGCTCATGTCGCGCAGTTCGGCTTCGCTACGTTGCAGGTACCCGACGCCGCAGCACCTCCGCCGCGCCAAGCACGCCGCCGACAGCAGCCCGAGTCCGCGCTCAACCCGTGCCACCATCAGTCCAGAGATACGAGTCCAGTCGGAGACCCTGACTCCAACCGAACGTCTCAAACCGCAGCCTAGACCGAGCCCGACAGACCTCCGCCCCGCTACAAGGTTCTGCTCCTTAACGACGACTACACCCCCATGGACTTCGTGATCGCGGTGCTCGTACGCTTCTTTCACAAGAGTATCGACGAAGCGACCCGCGTGATGCTCGCCGTCCACGAACAGGGCGTCGGCGTGTGCGGCGTGTACAGCTTCGAAATCGCCGAAACCAAAGTCAACCAGGTGACCCGCGCCGCGTACGAGGCCGGACACCCGTTGCGCTGCACCCTAGAACCGGAATAGAAAGTGATGGCGACGGTATGATCTCCGAACAGCTACGACGAACCGCCCGCCTCGCAATCAGAATTGCCGAGGCCTACGACCACGAATACGCGACGCTCGAACACCTCCTGCTCGCGCTGCTCGACGACGCCGACGCCGCGCCCGCCCTCGAAAACGCCGACGTCGACCTCGACGACCTCCGCGACGACCTCGAAGAGATCCTCGGCAGCTACGACACCGTGCCGAGCGAGTTAGAGCGCGACGTCGTACCGACCGCAACCTTCGAACGGGTCATCCAGCGGGCCGCCTACGCGATGCACGCCGCCGGACGCGACGAGGCGAGCGGCGCCAACGTGCTCGTATCGATCTTCGACGAGCCGGACTCGCAGGCCTACCTGCTGCTCGAAGCGCACGGTCTGCGCAAGCTCGACGTCACCCGCTACCTCGCCCAGCGCGGGCCGGTACGCGGTCAGGGCCGTGACAGCTACACGATCAGCGACGACGACGCCCGCGACATGATCGCCCCGTTCGACGACGACGACGAGGGCGTCGCCGACAGCCCACTCGACGCCTACTGCCAGAACCTCACCGAGGGCGCGCGCGCGGGCCGCTTCGACCCGCTTATCGGACGCGACACCGAACTCGCCCGGACGCTGCAGGTGCTCGCGCGGCGCAACAAGAACAACCCGATCCTCGTCGGCGACCCCGGCGTCGGCAAGACCGCGCTTGTCGAGGGGCTCGCCCAACGGATCGTCAGCGGCGACGTCCCGGACGCGCTTCGCGGCGCGGCGCTCTACGCGCTCGACATGGGGAGCCTGCTCGCCGGAACGCGCTACCGGGGCGACTTCGAGGAGCGGATCAAGGCGGTGCTCGGAGCGCTAGAAGACGAAGACAACGCGCTTATCTTTATCGACGAGATTCACACCATCGTCGGGGCGGGCGCCACGTCGGGCGGGACGATGGACGCGTCGAACCTGCTCAAACCGGCGCTGACGCGCAACCTGCGCTGTATCGGGGCGACCACCTTTCAGGAGTACAAGAGCTTCGAAAAGGACCGGGCGCTGTCGCGGCGCTTTCAGAAGATCGATGTGCTCGAGCCCACCCACCCCGACGCCGTCGCTATCCTGGCCGGCCTAAAATCCCACTTCGAGACGCACCACGACCTTAGCTACACCGACGAGGCGTTAGAGAGCGCCGTCGCGCTCGCCGCCCGGCACCTCGGCGACCGCCGCCTGCCCGACTCGGCCATCGACGTGCTCGACGAAGCGGGTGCCGCCGAGACCCTCAAACCCGAACAGGAGCGCGCGGCGACCGTCGGCAAGCCGCAGATCGAAGCGACCATCGCGAGCATGGCGCGGATTCCGCCCAAGTCGGTGTCGAGCGACGACCGCGAGCGCTTGGCGGGGCTCGAGCACAACCTCGCCCGCGCCGTGTTCGGTCAGCAGGCCGCCGTCGCCGAGGTCACCAGCGCGATCAAACTCGCCCGCTCGGGGCTGCGCGACCCGCAAAAGCCGATGGGCAGCTTTCTGTTCGCCGGCCCGACCGGGGTCGGCAAGACCGAGCTGTGCCGTCAGCTAAGCGTCCAGCTCGGCGTACCGCTGGTCCGTTTCGATATGTCGGAATATATGGAGAAACACACCGTGTCGCGGCTGATCGGCGCGCCTCCGGGCTACGTCGGTTTCGACCAGGGCGGCCTGCTCACCGACGCCATCACCCAACAGCCGCACGCGGTGCTGCTCCTCGACGAGATCGAAAAGGCCCACCCCGACCTCTACAACATCCTGCTTCAGGTCATGGACTACGGCAAGCTAACCGACCACAACGGCAAGGTCGTCGACTTTCGCAGCGTGGTGCTCGTCATGACCACCAACGCCGGCGCGAGCGAGGCGAGCCAGCAGGCGGTCGGCTTTAGTGGCGGCACCAAGGCCGCCGAGAGCATGGAGGCGATCAAGCGGCTCTTTACGCCCGAGTTTCGCAACCGCCTCGACGCGGTGGTGCAGTTCGCGCCGTTAGCACCCGCCGTGATGCGCGACATCGTCGCCAAGTTCGTCCGCGAGCTGCAGCTCCAGTTGCGCGACAGCAAAGTCGAGCTAGAGGTGACCGACGCCGCTCGCGACCGGCTCGCCGAACTCGGTTTCGACCCGCTCTACGGCGCCCGTCCGCTCGCCCGGGTCATCCAGGACAAGATAAAGAAGCCGCTCGCCGACGAGTTGCTGTTCGGTCGGCTCCGAGAGGGCGGCAGCGTCGTGGTCGAGCCGCACGAAGACGACGCTAAAGCGTTCGGGTTTCGGTATCCGCAGGGCGAAACCGTGTCGACCGCCAAACAGGACGACGTTATCGACGCCTAACCGTTTTAGCAGCACCGTTTTAATAGAGCCAGGACGCCCCTAGCCTGCCGCCGCTGCAAAGACCCGCTCTACAAAGACCTCACCCCCGCTATCTTGCGGGGGTTTTTTTGGGCTCGAGCCCCCCTCAACACCGCCACAACCTGGTAGGCGACCGCGCCCGACGAACTGCACAAACCGCCGAGCAGCCGCAGTCGGCCTCGCACTCTGTCGGTCGCCGTTCGCGCCGTCCGCTTGCGCCCGGTCGGTTCGGCCCAAGCGATCTGCGTATCCGCACCGACCCGCACCGGTTATGACACGCTGCTGACACGTGGCCGGTAGATTTCAGTGTGGTGCCTAACAGCCACCTTGCCCGAGGCGCTTGATGAGGGGCTCGAGCCCTGCTCGAAACACCGCTCTGGCGCCGGACGAAACAGCCCGACGACCTATTCCGCCACGACCATTCGGTTACGAAAGGATCAACCATGCCGACTGTAAGCACACCAACCACCCGCACGCCCGCGACCGGCTACCGCGTCGCCCTACGCGCCCTGCTCGCCGCCACCCTGCTGCTCGTTTTGGGTGCCGCGTTCGCCCAGGAAGAGTGTCCGCGCGGCCAGCTCGACGACGACTTCTGCGACCGCAACGGTGACCTCGTCGCCGACACCCCCGAAGACGGCCTGCTCGACCCGGACACCCTCGTGTTCGCCTACACGCCCGTCGAAGACCCGGCGGTCTATCGCGAAGTCTGGGACGACTTTTTACGCCACCTCGAAGCGGCGACCGGCAAGCGCGTCCAGTTCTTCGCCGTCGATTCGAACGCCGCCCAGCTCGAAGCGATGCGGGCAGGCCGCCTGCACGTCGCGGGCTTTAACTCCGGCAGCGTTCCGCTCGCCGTCAATGTAGCCGGTTTTGTGCCGTTCGCGATGATGGCCGCCGAAGACGGCAGCTTCGGCTACGAGATGGAGATTATCGTACCCGCCGAAAGCGACATCACGACCGTCGAAGACCTGCGCGGCAGAACGCTAACCTTTACCGAACAGACCTCGAATTCGGGCTTTAAGGCGCCGAGTGCGATCTTGCAGGGCGAGTTTGACCTTGTTGTCGGTGAAGACGTCGACACGAGGTTTTCCGGCGGTCACGACGTGTCGATCTTAGGGGTCGCCAACGACGACTACGCCGCCGCCGCGATCGCGAACTCGGTCATGGGCCGGATGATCTCTCGGGGTGTCATCGACGAAAGCGACATCCGCACGATCTACCAGTCTCAGACCTTTCCGACCACCGGCTACGGCCACGTCTACAACCTCGACCCCGAACTCGCCGCGCTCGTCCGCGAAGCGTTTTTTAGCTACGACTGGGAAGGCACCCTACTCGCCGAAGAGTTCGGCCAGAGCGGCGAAGACCAGTTCATCGAAATCACCTACGAAGACCGCTGGCGCGTGATTCGCCAGATCGACGAGGCAAACGGCGTCGACTACACCGCTCAGTAGACAGGCCGGTAAGTAAATCGGTATACTGGCGAGATAAAGGGCTCGAGCCGCACCAGAAGGGCTCGAGCCCTCACACCACAGACTCGGTCTGTCCACCCGGCCCGGTCTGTTTTCGCGTGTAGCTCGTCCCTAGCCGAGTCAGCACCCCCGCACCTTATGACAAAACTCTACAAACACCCGCAACACAATAAACAACCGCTATCTCACAGCGTCCGCCCCCAAACCGAGGAGGCTTCGTGTTATCTATCGACCAACTTAGCAAACGCTACCCGAGCGGCGAGCAGGCGCTTGCCGACGTCACACTCGAACTGCCGAGCGGCCAGGTCGCCGCACTTATCGGGCCGTCGGGGGCGGGCAAAAGCAGCCTTATCCGCTGCATCAACCGCTTGATCGAGCCGAGTGCGGGGCGGATCACGCTCGACGGCCAAGATTTAACTCGGGTCGGCAACCGAGAACTGCGGCGGGTGCGGCGCAAGATCGGGATGATCTTTCAGGAGTACGCCCTCGTCGAACGCCTTAGTGTGATGGAAAACGTGTTGTCGGGCCGGCTCGGCTACGTCGGGTTTTGGCGGAGTGCGTTGCGCCGCTTTCCGCAACACGACATCGACCACGCCTTCGATCTGTTGGCGCGGGTCGGGCTCGAAGACTATGTCGACAGCCGCGCCGACGCCCTTTCGGGCGGGCAGCGCCAGCGGGTCGGAATCGCCCGGGCGCTGATCCAGGAACCGACCCTGCTCCTCGTCGACGAACCGACCGCGAGCCTAGACCCCAAAACCAGTCGTCAGATCATGCGGCTCATTACCGAACTTGCGGGCGAGCGCGGGCTTAGCGCCATCATCAACATCCACGACGTCGCACTCGCCAAGCAGTTCGTGCCGCGCATCATCGGCTTACGTGCCGGTCGGGTCGTGTACGACGACAGCCCCGACGCGCTAAGCGCCGAACGGCTTACCGACATCTACGGCGCCGAAGACTGGTCTAAAGCGTTGGGCTCGAGCCCAGAACAGACCTCCCCAGAACAGACCTCCGAGCACGCCCCCAACGCGCCTCAGCAGGTCACCTCGTGAGCGGCACCACACCCGAACAGACGCGCAAAACCTGGTCACCCCGACCGCTGATCGCGCGGCGCTGGTTGCGCTGGCTCGCCCTGTTCGCGGTTATAGGCTACCTGGCACTCGCTCTGATCACCGTCCCGGTCGACGGGGCGCGTATTCTGCGCGGGTTCGAACGGAGTGGCCGGCTCTTCGGCGAGTTTTTACAGCCCGACTTTACCTCGCGCTGGCGCGACATCCGCATCGGCATCCTCGAAAGCCTCACCATGACGGTCGTGTCGACCGCGGTCGGCGTGTTGCTCGCACTACCGACCAGCCTCGGCGCGGCCCGCACCCTCGCTGCAACGCCGGTCTATCTGCTCTGCCGGGGCTACATTACAGTGGTGCGCACCTTTCCCGAAATCATTATCGGCATCGTCTTTGTGGTGATGATGGGCTTCGGGCCCTTTGCGGGGTTTCTGACGCTTACCCTCGCGACGACCGGCTTTATCGCCAAGCTGATGGCTGAAGAGATCGAATCGGTCGATGGCCGTCAGCTCGAAGCGATCCGCGCGACCGGCGCGTCGTGGGCGCAGGTGGTGCTCTACGCGGTCGTCCCGCAGGTCATGCCCCGCTTTATCGGGCTGTCGGTGTACCGGCTAGACATCAACTTTCGCGAATCGACCATCTTAGGGATTGTCGGGGCGGGCGGAATCGGTGCGACGCTTAACACCGCGATGGCGCGTTACGACTTTAGCAGTGCCGGCGCGATTCTGATCATCATCATCGGCATCGTGTTGGTGCTCGAGTACGGCTCGAGCTACCTCCGAAAGCGGTTACAGTAGTGCCCGTCTACCAGAGCGAACAGCAGCAGATCTGGCGGCGGCGCACACCCCGAGCGCGGCTACTCGGTGCGCTCGGCTGGCTGCTCGGCTTGGCACTCGTCGTGCTGTGCTGGCAGCTTATTACCGCGCAGACCAACTGGGGTTTCGTCCGCGACGCGCCCACCCAAGCTCGTGACCTGTTCGGGCGGATGATTCCGCCCCGCTGGGAGTACGCTCCGTCTCTCGTCCGGCCTCTCTGGGACACAATTAATATCGCGACCCTCGGCACCCTGTTTGCGACCCTGCTCGCGCTGCCGCTTATCTTTTTAGCGGCTCGTAACACCACCCCCCACCCCGCACTACGCGCCCTGGCGGTGCTGCTTATCGTCACGTCGCGGAGCGTGCACTCGCTTATCTGGGCGCTGTTTATTGTCTACCTGGTCGGGCCGGGCGTGTTTGCCGGGGTGGTCGCGATCAGCTTGCGGTCGGTCGGGTTTGTCGCCAAGCTTCTCTACGAGGCGGTCGAAGAGACCGACGCCAAACAGATCGAGGCGATCCGCGCGACCGGGGCGAGCGGCTTGCAGGTGCTTCTCTACGGCGTCGTCCCGCAGGTCATGCCGACCTTTGCCGGGGTCGCCGCGTTTCGTTGGGACATCAACATCCGCGAGGCGACGTTTCTGGGCCTGGTCGGTGCGGGCGGGATCGGCTTACAGCTTAACTCGGCGATTAACAGCCTGCAGTGGTCGCGCGCGGGTGTGATCTTCGTCGCCATCTTTCTGCTCGTGCTTTTTAGCGAGTGGGTATCGGCTCGGGTCCGTCAGGCGGTGACTTGAGCAGCCCCCGAACCGGTGCTGTGCGGGAGGCGAGGCTGCTCCCTGCTACCGACCGACGCCGTTATTTAGAACCGTAAGCGTAGCACCGACAGCGCCGGTGGGGCAGAGGTTACCGAAACCGAATCACGCGGTCTAAACTCGGACGCCCGTGCTCGGTCTCACCGCGAGTGCCGCACCCTAATCGTTATCTCGCCACGCCTCGACCCGAAACTCGCCGTCTTCGATCGTGACGTAGTAGAGGTCGTCGAACCCCTCGTCGTAGCTCGGGCGCTCTAGCTTGCCGAGGGTGCCGAGCACGCCCGCTTTCGGAATCTGTTCGGCTTTGGCTCGAGCCGCGTTACGTGCGAGCGCCGCCTCCGGCTCGGAGCTAAAGTAGTAGCCGCACACGCGAAACCTGGCCTCCTTGCTCCGGGGAATGTAGCGCGCCCGGTCGTCCGGGGTCGGGTTGGTGTTGTCGATAACGAACGACTGCCGGACGTCGAGACACGCGCCGAACAGCACCGTTTCGCGGTGGCGCGTGTTAAGCATGTCGAGGTTGAGGCGGATGTGGCTGTCGACGAAACGGCGTTTGTAGAAGGTCGACTTGCCGGTCGCCTGGATGCCGATAAAGATGACCGCTTCGGGAGGGTCGGACACGGCTCAGCTCATCCGAAGGTGGCGGGCTCGAGCGGGTAGATCGGCCTCCGAATCCGCTGGTAGGTAAAGGTGCTGAGCTGCAAGCTGCTCAGCCCCGGCGAATCGACGGTGATAATCTCCGCCGCGATCGGACCAAAGCCCGCCCGAAAGTGCTGGCTCGATTTTAGGGCCACGATCTTGTAGTCCGTGACGTTTATGCCGTGCAGCACAAAGACCTGCGCGTCGAGTACCTGCGACTTGACCGAACAGACCAGCACGTCGACCACCCCGCCCGCACCCTCGATCTGAAGCCGCACCGACTTTCCGAGATCGACGCGGCGTCCTCGGCCCATCGGCGAGGTCAGCACGAAGCGCCCGTCGGTTAGGGTTTTGACGTAGGCCGTGACGTCTAGCGGCGCGCCGTGGAGCGTGTCGGTCTTGCCGCCGAGGCGGAGGTTTAGCGTAGTGCCGACACCCGCCTCGTGAGCTTGGTTAGCGACGTCGGGGTCGTAGATGAAGCCGAAGCAGGTTTTCGCGCCGCCTAAGGGGTGAGCGAGCAGTTCGCGGAGCAGGTGGGTGCCGTCGCCGGGGGTGCCGCCACCGGGGTTGTCGGAGGTTTCGTTGATGACGATGGGGTGGGTGGGGTGACGGAGGGCTCGAGCCACCCCATCCTCCGGCGTCACCGACGTAGGCGTAAACCCTTCCCGCTGCGCCCACACCAACCCCGCAATCTCGTTCGCCACCCGTTCGGCCTGTTCTCTATCCCCCTCGGTCGTGACGAGCACCGACGTCGCGACGTGCGGCGTGTCCGTATGCGGAAAGCCGTGGTAGAACGTACAGTCGATGACGCCCGGCACCGCCTCCTGTTCGTAACACCGCGCGTTCACCGTCTTGGCCGGGTCGAGGTTCGTCGTCGAGGTCGGAATCATCAGCGGCAACCGCACGAGCGACAGCGTCGGTCGTAGCCCGTCCTGGACGATCCGCCGCGCCGTGTCGACCGCTTCGACCCCTCGCTCGTACGAATCGGTATGCGGATAGAGATGGTTGCCGAACATCGCGTCGGCTAAGTCCACCATCTGCGGCGTCATGTTGGCGTGTAGGTCTAGCGTAACCACGATCGGCGTCCCCCCTACTTGCGCCCGCACCGCCTCTAGAATCGCGCCTTCTAGGTCGTCGACGCCTTCCGCGACGCCCGCCCCGTGCAGCGACAAACAGACCGCATCGACCTCGCCCGCTGCCGCAATCCCCGAGACGAGTTCGTCGCGCAACGTCTCGAACGTCTTACGGGGGATGGTACCTGCCGGGGCCGCCGTCGCTGCAAACGACCCGACCACCTCGATGCCGAGCGCTTCGGCCCGGTCGACCATCCCACCGAGCGAATCGCGCACCCCTCGGTGCTCGTCTATGATGGCGTCTCCGTGCGACCACTCTCGCAACCGAAACAGCGCCTCGTCGGTCGGAACGTTCGAAAAGGTGTTGGTTTCGTGAGACACTTCGCCGATAACGATCTTCATAACGTGGGTCGTCTCCGTTCTTGTGGTGTCAGGTCTTTCTTATGATGTCAGAGTGGTGTGAGAGCGGCGTGTCTAGACGAAGACGCTACCGCCGCGACTGGTCGCGAGGGTCGAGAGCGTCGCGCAGGCCGTCCCCTAAAAAGTTAAACGCGAGCACGGTGATAACGATCATAATGCCCGGAAAGATCGCGATGTGCGGGTAGCGGATGATGTAGGCGCGACCGTCGGCCAGAATCCCGCCCCAACTCGGCGTCGGCGGACGCACGCCGAGCCCTAAAAACGACAACGCCGCTTCTAGAATGATGATGCTACCGACCTGCAACGACGCGAGCACGATGACGGGCCCGAGCACATTCGGAATGACGTGACGCCCGATCACCCGGCGGTCGTTCGCGCCGAGCGCCTGCGCCGCCATCACAAAGTCGCGTTCGCGGAGGCTAAGCACCTCGGCCCGCACCACCCGCGCGTAACGCGCCCACACCGTCGCCCCGATCACGATAATCGTGGTCGGGAGGCTCGGCCCGATCACCGCCGCGAGCACGATCAGCAGCGCGATCAGCGGAAACGCCATCAGCGCGTCGATGAGTAGCGAGAGGACCTCGTCAACCCAACCGCCGAAGTAACCCGCCGCCGCCCCGATCGTCACGCCGATCACCACCGCGATCGCCGACGACACCACCCCGACGAGCAGCGCGACACGCGATCCGTAGATAATACGGCTTAGCAGGTCGCGCCCCAAGTGGTCAAAGCCGAGCGGGTGCTCCCACGACGGCCCGACCCCGCGCATCCCCCGAAAGATGTCCTGGATAGGGTGATGCGGTGCGAGGTAGTTCGCGAAGACTGCCATCAGGCAGAGCAGGACGATGACCACCCCACCGACGAGCGCCATCTTGTTCGCTACAAAGCGCCGCCACGCTTTCGACCCCGAGCGGCGCCGCGCCGGTTGCGGGGAGAGGGTGAGCGGCGTACCGCCTACTTTCGCCATGCGGTACCCCCCACATCCGTCTCGGGCGTCTCCGTTGCGAACGTCTTTGTTTCGAGCGTCCCTGTCGCGAATATCTCCGTTGCGAACGTTTCTGTTGTAAACATCTCTACCACAAGCGTCTCCCTAGCCGATTCGGATGCGCGGGTCGATCGCCGCGTAGAGAAGGTCGGTAAGTAGGTTAATCACCACGACGAGCACCGCGAACAGCACCACAAGCGACTGCACCACCTGGTAGTCGAGCCGAAACACCGAGTCGGTAAAGAGCCGCCCGATCCCCGGCAACGCAAACACCGTCTCGACGATGATGGTGCCGCTCAGCAGAAACGCGATCCGAAAACCGATCACCGTCACGACCGGTAGCAGCGCGTTCGCGACGATGTGGCGCATAGTGCCGCCGTAAAACGCGAGACCCTTGCTGCGGGCGGTGCGGACATAGTCCTGCTGGACGATCTCGATGACCGAACCCCGGGTGATCCGGGTCAGCACCGCCATCTGTTCGGTCGCTAAGACGACGACCGGCAAGATGTAGCCCTGCCAGGAACGGAGGCCGAAGGGCGGCAGCAGGCGCAATTCTAGCGAGAAGATAATGATCAGCACGAGCGCGAGCCAGAAGTTAGGCGTCGCGATGCCGAGCGCCGAGCCGACCGAGGTCGCGTAGTCGAGCGCCGAGTTGCGCCGTAGCGCCGACAAGATGCCGAGCGGAAGCGACACGACGATGGCGAGCGCGAGCGCGTAGAGATTGAGCAGCGCCGTCACCGGCAGCGCTTCGAAGATCATCTGCCGCACCGGCACCCCGCTACGGGTCAACGACTCGCCAAAGTCGCCCTGTAACAGGTTCGCCGCCCAGACAAAATACTGTTCGTGATAGGGCCGGTCTAGACCCCACTTGGCGTGGATCGCGTCGATCTGTGCCTGGGTGATCTGGATCTGCCCTTCGCCGAGCAGCAGGTAGACCGGATCGCCGGGCATGAGCCGCATAATGACAAAGGTCACCACGCTGATAATGAAGACGACCAGCGCCCCCTTGAAGATCCGAGCGACGAGGTAGCGCGTCACGGCCCTACCCCGAACAGGCCGATGGGGGTCACCCTCTCACCAGCAGCGCGGCCCGGTGTCGGCCCGGTGTGGTTATCTTTCGAGTACCGATAAAACAGATAAAGGTGTCGCAAAATCGTATCGACTCCGAAACTTATGTGTGAGATCTCTTATCTGTGCGATCTCTTATGTGCGAGATCCAAGTATAAATCGCGACCACGATGGTCGGCGGGTATCGCCAACAGCGATCGTCTCCGGCCCCGAGCGCACGTGAAACATACCCGTCACCGCGCTACGGACGCCTCGCTCTATGTCTCTGTCGTCGCGTTTGCCGTAACGTCTGCGAGCACTTTTTTAAATCGGCGTTGGTCGCTTTCGTGATAGATACGGTAAACGGGATCGACCGGAGGTCGCTCGGTCGCTCGGTGGCGGGTCTTAGACGATTCGGCACGAATCTGAATCGTTACGGTACGTCCTCCGTAGGAAAAATGATGGTTCGCGTAGTAGTAGTGGACGACCTGCCCGCGCTCGGGGCGTCGCTCTTTGTAGAGATGGTAGCTAACATCGTGCCGATACGGCCCGTCCCAATAAAGCTCGAAATGGGGTCGGGACTGCCCGAGACCGATACCGGTAATCCGTAACCCTTCACGGTCGATCAGCAACCGCTGTTGTCCGAGCAGATGCGGCGTAAAGCGCGACGATAACCACACCACGCCCAAAAACAGCGCGAAGAACAGGACGATAGCGAGGTACGCAGCGACCGTTTCTACCCGTTCGCTGTCGGGCCGGTTCTCGATCGACAGGTTCTCGATCAGGTAGAGCAGCCCGAACAGGGGCAGTGCGTACGCGGCGACACCGACCAGAATACTAGGCACCTGCAAAAACCGACCTAGCAGAAACCGCTCTCGGTCGGGCGACGCCGGATGATCGTCGTGGTAGGCGAGGAGGGCTCCGGCTAGGATCATCGCCCAGCCGAGAGCACTTACCGACAAGATGGTGGTCATAACGGTGGGGTTGTCACGGGGAACACTCCGTCTCGCGGGTCGCGAATGCGTCACCCGGTCGCCACGCCTCCCTCGCTAAGCCTAAGCCGAGGGGCGAGCGCTAAATGTCGCCACGAGCTCCTCGGCTAGCCCTACGAGCGTTACGTCGCCGCGAGCGGACGACTAACCGCGACCGTACTCGTGGCCCTGGTAGTAGAGCGGGTCGCCGCTTAACACGTCTTCGGGCAGACCTTCGACGTCGGTGCTAAACACGTTAATCCACTGGTCGAACTGCAGGTAGAGCGCCGGCACGTCCTCGACGAAGATCTCCTGGATCCGGTCGTAGATCGGCTTGCGCGCTTCGGGGTCAACAACCGTGAGACCTTCGTCGATCAGCGCGTCCATCTCGGGGTTGTTATACGAGCAGAAGTTGTTGCCGCCGTCCGAACGGAGGTTCTGCGAGGGATCGGGCTCGGGCGTGGTGCCGTACGTCCAGTTAAAGAGCGCGGCGTCCATGGTGCCGTTACGCATCCCTTCGAGTACCGAGGCGACCGGCGCTTCGGCGAGCTGCATGTCGATGCCGACCTCGCGGAAAAACTGTTGGGTGATCTCGGCGATCGGGCGGCGGGCCTGGTCGCCGGTAATGGTGGTGCAGGTAAACGAGAGTTTGAGGCCGTCCTTTGCGCGGATGCCGTCGTCGCCCATCAGCCAGCCCGCTTCGTCGAGCATGGCCATCGCGGTGGCGGGGTTGTAGTCGTAGCGCTTGAGGTTATTGTTGTAGTAGAAGGCGTTTTTGGGCGCCAGGTTCGAGTGGGCGATCTCGGCAGCGTCGTTCCAGAGGTCTTCGATAATCCGCTGCCGGTCGATGGCGTGCATCATCGCCTGACGCACCCGCTTGTCGGAGAGCTGCGGCAGTTGGTTGTTAAGCGGAAAGTGCTTGACCGAGTTGGCGAGCGTACGGATCACCCGAAAGCCGGGGTCGCCTTCGAGGCTGACACTGTCTTCGACCAGCAGCGGCCACACCGACGACTGCGCCTCGCCGGTAAGCAGTGCGATGTAGCGTACCGAGGCTTCGGGAACGACCTCTAGGCGCAAGATATCGACGCTCGGGCGGCCCCGAAAGTGATCGTCGAACGCTTCGAGTTCGGTAAACTCTGCCGCCCGCCACTCGCGGAGCCGGAAACCGCCGGTGCCGATCGGCTGGGTACGAAAGGTTGATTCACCCACCTCGCGGTGATAGGCCGCCGGAACGATAGGGACTTCGCCCGCGTTCGACAAGAAGGCCGCGTTGACCGCCGACATGTTGACCACCACGGTGTAGTCGTCGGGGGTGTCGACCGATTCGACGTTGAGAAAGTTGTTGGCGATAGACGTCGCGTTAGCAGGGTCGCGGTAGTAGTCGAAGGTGTACTTGACGTCTTCGGAGGTAAGCTCGGTGCCGTCGTGAAACAGCACGCCCTGGCGGATATTAAAGGTGTACTGCAGGCCGTCCGGCGAGACCTCGTACGATTCGGCGAGGACGGGCTCGAGCTCCGTCAGATAGTTAATGTGAAACAGCGGGTTAAGGATGTTGTAGATAACCGCCTCGTGTATGGTTGGCCCGATATCGTCCGGCCCGAGCCCCGACACCTCTTGGTGGCCGAGCCACACCATGGTGCCGCCCTCCTGGGCGAAGGCGTGCATCCCCTGCGCGGCGAAAAACGCGGCGGAGCCGGTCGCGATGCCGTACTTGAGAAACTGTCTCCGGCTGATCGGCGTGTATAAAATCTTTTTGGCCACGGCCTTACCTCCTCGAAAGTTTTAAGCGGCGAACACGCCCGTGTGCACGTCTAGTGCTGCAACGACGGCGCTCCGGGGGCGCGCCCGCGTCGTGCCGAACAAGCCACATCTACAGTATATCTATACTGCTAGGGTCGAGCGCAATACAGCGTTCGCGCTAGTGGTAGAAAACCCTATCGCCAGAAAGATTGTGGCGTCGGTGTAGATACCGGTGCAGACGGAAGGAGACCGAGTCGTCGACCAATAGGGTCATCGACTGAGGTGCTGCGAGTTGACCGTTTTGGGCGTATAGAAAAAGGGAGGGCTCGAGCCCCCCCTCATCCGTCTCACTACATCCGTCTTAACGATCTGTCTTACCGCGTCCGCCGTGACAACGTCCGTCGTCGCTAAATCCTGAGCCGGTTGATAGCCGTCTCGCTTCTACGGAAAACACGAGGTGAGACCGAAGGGTCATACGACCTGAACGAGTGATGCGCCTGCCGATGACCTGTAAGCCAAACGCCAATTTACATCCCCGTCTGGCGCGCTGTATGTACTCTTGAGATTGTCCGCGTCCGCCTCGAACTCGCGCCGCTGCTCGCGGGTTAGTTCGCTC
>JAXHMC010000052.1:0-294294 GCA_034521635.1 Trueperaceae bacterium
TTCAACGGATCGCCAGAGTTGCGTACTACCGAGCGGCTTGGGGAGGGTTTCTAGAGCGGCCTCTCTTGGGCTGGGGTATAGACTCCTTTCCGTCTTATTATCGCCTGAACCTCCCACAGAGCGGTAGTTCTGGAGATATTCCTACGCATAGCCACAACCTTTTTCTCCAGTACGCCTTCGAGGGTGGCTTAGTTGGATTTTTAGGGTTACTGTCGTTATTGTTAGGTCTCACGCTTGAAGCGATAAAGAAGCGAGATTCTTCGTACATAACTCTTCTTATCTTCGTTCTACTACTAAATCTTGTCGATTTTACCTTCTTCTATAACGGCATCGCTTTTCCAGTCGCAGCCCTCGCCGGATGGCGCGCTGCAGGACGCGAGTATTAGCTACTTGTTTTTTGCGTGTGGTGGCGGCGCTCACTCTATAGAGCGACAAGACCTTTAGAATAAGTTCTATGAGCCCCAAGACCGAAGCCTACCTCACCTACAGCCTGATCGTCTTCTGCGTCGGCCTCGCGCTCGTCAACCTCGCCCCGCGGCTTAGCGTGCGGCAGGTCGAGATCACCCTGACACAGCCCGACGTGACCGTATCGGTCGATGGGGCGGTTCGGAATCCGGGCGTCTACACGCTGCCGTGGGGTGCGCGCGTCGGCGACCTGATCGAGCGGGCGGGCGGGCTTAGCACCGGGGCCGAGTCGAGCCTGGTCAACCGGGCCGAACCGCTCGACGAGGGGAGTACGGTCTACGTGCCGTTCGCGCTCCGCGACGGGGGCGACGAACGGATCAGCATCAATTCGGGCAGCGTCGCGGATCTCGAGTCGTTGCCGGGGATCGGGCCGGCGCTCTCGGCGCGGATTATCGCGGGGCGGCCCTACGCGAGCGTCAACGACCTGCAGCGGATTTCGGGGATCGGCCCGGCCACGCTCGAGCGGCTCCGTCCGCTGGTCAAGCTGTAGGCGCGATGGACCGGAACCTTATCTTTTCGGCGGTCGACACCGAAACAACAGAAACGGCAGAAACGACGACAGAAACGATGGTGACCGGGTCGTTTCGGCCCTGGCCGCTCGCGGCGGCGCTCTTTTTGGCGGTGGGGATCGCACTGGCGGGGCTCGAGCTCTCCTGGTTGCTCGCCCTGTTCGTCCCGTTCGTGGTCACACTCGTCGTCTGGTACCGCGGGGCGCTCTGGGTGATCGCGGCGCTGTCGTTGCTGGTGCCGCTCGGCTTTTTTCGCTACACCGTGTGGGCGGGGCAGCCCGACCCGTTTGCGGGGCGCGTCGGACAGACGGAGACGCTGTCGGGGACGACGGACGGGCGCTATCTGCGGCTCGATGCGCCCTCGGGGATGCGGGTGGTGCTGTCGCCGCAGGGGGTGGTAGGGCCGGGGCGGGTGACGGTAGAGGGGCGGTGGCTCGAGCCCACCACCAAACGCAACCCCGGCGGTTTCGACTACCAGACCTACCTCGAACGGCGCGGCGTCGACGGACAGTTTTACGTCACCGACGTAGTCAGCCAGCGTCCACCCGTCTTCTCACTTAAAAGCCGGCTTCAGCGCGGCGTCACCGTCGGCCTCGGCGCCGAACAGGCCGCGTTACTTCAGGCGATGACGTTAGGCATCCGCGACGATTTGGGCGACCTGCGCGACACCTTCTCTCGCTCGGGTCTCGCGCACCTACTCGCCCTGTCGGGCCTCCACGTCGGCATCCTCGCCGCCGCGCTCACCTTGGTGTTTAAAGGTCTGGGGAGGTGGCGTTATCCGGTCATTATGGTGCTGCTCGTCGGCTTCGCGTTTCTGGTCGGGCTTACCCCGAGCATCATGCGGGCGGTCGCGATGGCGGTCGCGGCGCTCCTGTTCGTATGGATCGGCGGCGGCTCGATCGAGGCGTGGTCGACGCTCGGGCTCGCGGCGGTGGCCACACTGCTGTTCTATCCGGCCTATCTGTTCGACCTCTCGTTTCAGCTCTCCTACCTCGCCGTAGCGGGGATCTTGCTGATCACGCCGCCGCTCGCCGAGCGCTGGGTGAAAATAGAGCGTCGGCAGCTTGCCTAGGTACCACTGGCGCGTGCTGGTTGTCGGCAGCCTGATCGTTAGCGTCGCCGCGCAAGCGCTGAGCCTGCCGCTCGTGCTTAGCACCTTCGGCAGCGTGTCGCTCCTCAACCCGTTCGTCAACCTCGTCGCGATTCTGCTGACCGGGCTTGTGGTGCCGTTAGGCTTTCTGTCGGGTGTCGTCGGCCTCGTCGCGCTCCCGCTGTCCCGGCTTATCAATATCGTGACGAACGGGCTGACGGGGTTGCTCATCCAAGTCGCCGAATGGGGCGCGGCGCTGCCGAGCCTGCCCTGGGGCGAGATCGAACCGCTCGGCTACCTCTACTACGCCGTCGGCGTCACCGCGCTCGTCCTCGTGGTGCGGGGGCTGCTCCGTCCGTGGCGCGGGCTGCTCGTGCTTAGCGTCGCGATCCTCTGCTCGATGCTTAGTGCGCCGTCCGAGCGTCCGCCCGAAATCGTCTACTTAGACGTCGGACAGGGCGACAGTGCGCTGATCCGACTGCCGGGGCGGGTCGAGATCCTGGTCGACGGCGGCGGGACGCCCTTTTCGGACTTCGACATCGGGGCGCGGACGGTGGTGCCGGCGTTGCGGGCGTTAGGGGTGGACGAGCTCGAGCTCGTCATCGCGACCCACGCCGACACCGACCATATGGAGGGGCTCGTGAGTGTGCTCGAGCAGATGCCGGTCCAGCAGCTCGTCGTCGGCATCCCGAACCCGGACAATCCGCTCTACACGCGGCTGCAAGCTACCGCCGAGGCCCGCAACGTCCCGATCGTGCCGGTCTTGCGCGGCCAGTCGCTCTCTATCGGCGCGGCGCGGCTCGACATCCTCCACCCGGCCAATCGCTCCTTCGAGGACGAAAACGAAAACTCGGTCGCGTTTGTGCTGAACTACCAGAACGTTCCAAAAGCACTGTTTTTAGGCGACCTGTCGACCGAGATCGAAAAAAGTCTGGCCTTTCCCAACCTCGACATCGTCATGGCCGGACACCACGGCTCGCGTTATTCGAGTTCGCCCGAACTCATCGCGGCGACCACGCCCGCCTACGCTATCTTTTCGTACGGACGCAACAACTACGGCCACCCCAACCGTGAGGTCGTGGCGCGGTTCGAAGCGGCGGGGGCGACCATCTACGAAACGTTTCGGCACGGCGCGGTGCGGCTACCGCTCGACTAGCCTCGTCGGACTAAAACCAGACCCACAGCACGAGGTGTCGCAGAGCTATTGTAACGAGCTAAACGCGGACGCCCCCGAACGTCGGCACGTTTTGGTGTGGACATAGCTACATTGGAAACACAGCCTGCGCCAAGCTGATATAGAGCGGTATGCCGATAGCGATCGCGACGGGCGTGCCGATTCCGGTAGACGACGCGAGGTAGGCAGACGGGTTGGCACCGGGGATGCCCGCACGCAGTGTGGGCGGGCCGGAGATGTCCGAGCTCGAGCCCGCAATAACCGCTAGTACCACCACGCCGCCGGGGCTGAACCCGGTCGTGATGTGCGCGATGTAACCGAGCCCGAAGCCGAGTAAGCCGTGTACGAGCGGCGCGATCACCGCGTAGACGGCGTACCAGTGGGCGACCGCGCGCAATTCGTGCAGTCGCCGGTACGCTTCCATCCCCATCACCAACATAAGGATGGAGAGCATGCCGCCAAACAGCGGGGCGTAAAACTCTGCGAGTAGGGCATCGGTACGGGCGACGAGGCCGAGCGTAAAGCCGAGCAACATCGCCGATAGTGCCGAGCCGCGCAGGCTTTCGGTAACGATAGGGAGGATTTTGCTGCGCTGCCGCTGACCGTCGCGTTTCGAAATCATAAAGTTCGCCAGTACGATCGCCACAACGAGTGCGGGAATGTCCATAAACGGATAGAGCGCGGGCGCCCACGCTTCGTAGAAGATCCCCTCTTCACGCAGTACTGACAGCGTGGCCGCGAGCGTCGAACCGCTGACCGCGCCGAAGAGGCCTACGGTCGCGATGCCGTCTTCGGTACGCACCCCAGGAAACCGCAGCAGCGACACGAGCCCGATCAACACGATACCGACCCCCAACAAGGCGGCGAAGAGTGCGGGTAGGAGCATCGCGGCAAGGTCTGCTTCGCGAACGGCTAAGCCTCCTTCGAGGCCTACGGTCATAAGCAGCAGAAACACGATGAATTTGTAGATAGCGTCCGGAATCGTCAGCCTCGTCCCGAGAGCGGCGATCGCGATGCCGCCGATCAGAAACGCCATCGTAGGCGAGCCTAGCTGATAGACAAAGCGGCCTAAAAAATCGACGAGCACCATAAGATATCCTTTCTAGGCTGTATACACATCCAAACTGTATACATACGTACCGGAGAAGCCTCGGCATAGCCTCACACTCTGTGAATTCATGCTCTGGCCAAACAGCGGTTTTCTTGTGTCTGCTAGGAAACCATGCTGTTTCTACCTGTTTAAGACGTCAATAGGGAGGTTTTTAGCCTCTACGCGCTGGCCACTCCCGAGTATAGTGAACACGCCTCAAAAACATACGTAGCGACGATTGCTTTTACGTCGCGGCAACTATGGTTTGTGATGCACCCGTGCCGCGCGGTTCGAGGCGGCGGGCGCGACTGTGCGCTGCACATCTAGTGCGGCTCGCTAAAACGACCAGATACGCGGGATAAGCAGGGTGCCGAGAATCCAGAAGATGATGTTGAGGGGCGCACCGACGCGGGTAAAGTCGGTAAAGCGGTACTGACCGGGGCCGTAGACGAGGGTGTTGGTCTGGTAGCCGATCGGGGTCATAAAGCTAAGCGAGGCAGCGAAGGTGACCGCGAACAGGAAGGGGCGGGCGTCTAGGCCGAGCGAGTCGGCAGTCGCGATGGCGATCGGGGCGAGCAGGGCGGCGGTCGCGTTGTTCGAGATGATTTCGGTGAGGAGTTGGGAGAGGAGGAAGAAGGCCGACAGGATGGCGACGGGACCGAAGGGCTCGAGCCCCCCCACCACCACATCCGACAATAGCTGCGCCGCCCCGGTCTTCTCCATCGCCACCCCGAGCGACAGAATGCCCGCGAGCAGAAACATCACCTTCCACTGGATCGCCCGGTACGCCTCGTTGACGCTCAAACAGCCGCTTAACACCATCACCAGACACCCGGCGATAGCGCTTACCACGATCGGCACCACGCCGAGCACCGCGAGCCCGACGACCCCGACAATGGTCGCGACCGCGATCGGTATCTTGTTTTCGCGCACTTCGGGGATGCTCTCCTCCGACGCGATCACAAAGTCTTGTTCCTGACGCAACTGGGCGAGGCGCTCGCGGTCGATCTTTAGAAGCAGCGCGTTGCCGCCCTGCAGGGTTACCTTTTTAAGGTCTTCTTGCTGCAACTGCCCGTGCTGGCGCAGGGCGAGCACCTGCGCGCCAAAACGCTGCGGAAAGTCGACCTCGCCGACCGTTTTCTGGATTAGCTCGGACTCGGGGCCGATCACGACCTCGATCAGCGTGTCGCGTTCGGTGCTTACGTCGGTGTCGGCGATGGTGCCGGTCGGGCTTAGGGTGATTCCGGCGATGGTGAGCAGCTTGCCGATTTCGGTCACGCTACCGCGCACCCGCAGCCGGTCGCCGGCCCGGAGCCGCACCTGCGGGTTGATGCCCGCAAACGACTCGTCGCCCCGGTAGACTTCGAGAATGTCGAGGTCGAGGTCGCTGCTAAGGGTGGTTTCGGAGAGCTGTTCGCCGACGTAGGGCGCGTCGTCGCCGATTACGACGTCGGTTAGAAAATCTTTCATCTCGAACGATTCGGTTAGCGTCTCGACCTTGCGCCGCGCCGGAACAAGCTTCATTCCGAAGTACAGATAGATAAAGCCGACCACGAAGAAGACGACGCCTAAGGGCGCGAACTCGAACACCCCGAACGGGCGGATACCGTTGTTTTGGGCGATAGAGCTGACGAGCAGGTTGGTCGAGGTGCCGATCAGCGTACAGACGCCGCCGAACATCGACGCGAACGACAGCGGAATAAGCAGCTTCGACGGGCTCACCTTGAGGTCGCCCGACACGCTTAGCACGATCGGGATAAAGATGGCGACCGCGGCGGTGTTGTTGATAAACGCCGACACTACACCGATCATCAGCATCATCACGACGAGCGCGAGCACGTAGTTGCGCTGGCCGAGTCGCCGAAACAGGTTGCCGACCCCGCTTAGGGCGCCTGTCTGCCTAAGCCCCGCACTTAGCACAAACATCGCTCCGACCGTTACGGTCGCGACGTTGCTAAAGCCGCGCAGACCCTCTTCGGGTGTCAAGATACCGCTTAGCAGCAAAACCGCCATCACGATAATCGCGGTCACGTCGACGCGGACAAATTCGAGCGCGAACAGCACGAGGGCGAGCAGCAGCAGCGCGAACACGACCATAATCTCTAACGACATTGGATCACCTCTTCTTCTCGTGGCGATTTCATCAACCGATGTGCATAGCTCTCGGTGTGTCTTCTCGGTCGTTTCTCCATAGCACCCCCCGCATAAGTTGCCTAAACAGTGACGACGTTCATGGGCAATAACCTCAACGCACCGCGACGTCGGTCCGAAACGTAGTTCTAGCCTAGCGAGTTCTGCGGACGCTTAGCTGTAGGTGTAGAAACATATTTTTTAAAATTCTGACAAGATATAGATCTCTCGCCCCACACGAGTCCTACGAGAGTCCTACGAGACAGCACTACAGCGCCAAGACAGCCCGCGCGACCGATAACGCCCCTAGACGCTCGTTTAAGGATGCCTTTTGCTCGTCGATAACGTCGCGTTAGACTAAGGCTTATGAGCGATGTTTCGGAGCCGACGAGCACACGCAAGCGGGGAATTTCGTTAAGCGACGCGGTAGCGGGGTTAGGGGTGACGTTTGTGCTGCTACCGCAGGCGCTCGCCTACGCCGAACTCGCCGGAATGCCGCCCCATCACGGGCTCTACGCGGCGGCGCTGCCAGCGATTGTGGCGGCGTTTTTCGCGTCGAGCCGCTACCTACAGACCGGCCCGACCGCGCTGACCTCGCTGCTCACCTTCGGGGTGCTCGCGACCTTCGCGACGCCGGGCGAGGCGAACTACATCACGCTCGCGGGGCTGCTCGCACTTATCGTCGGCGTGGTGCGCATCGTGCTCGGCGTGTTGCGCCTCGGCGAGATCGCCTACCTGATGTCGGAGCCGGTCGTGATGGGCTTTACGTCGGCGGCGGGAGTGCTGATCCTAGCGTCGCAGTTGCCGACGGTGACGGGGGTCAGCGCGCCGAGTGGCGACGTCATCGCGGCGGCGCTGTGGACGCTATCGCATCCTAACGAGTGGAGCGTGATCGCGATCCTCTTAGGGGCGGGGACGCTCGCACTGATGCAGCTTAGTGTGCGTATCCACCCGCTCTTTCCGGGGGTGCTCGTCGCGGTGGTGCTCGGCGTGGTGTACAGCCGCTTCGTCGGGTTTGACGGGCCGGTCCTCGGCGCGGTGCCGGGAGGGTTTCCGCAAGTATCGTTCGACTTTCCGTGGCAGGCGCTGCCCCAGCTGTTTGTGGCGGGGACGGTAATCGCGATTGTGGGGTTCGCCGAAGCGGCGTCGATCTCGCGAAACTACGCGACCGAAGACCGCGACCACTGGAGCCCCAACCGCGAGTTCGTAAGCCAGGGCATGGCGAACGTCGCGTCGGCGCTCGTCAACGGTTTTCCGGTCGGGGGGTCGTTTTCGCGGAGCGCGATCAACCGGCAGGCGGGCTCGACCTCTAGGTGGAGTGGAGCGATTACGGGCGTAATGGTGTTAGCGGCGTTGCCGCTGGTGGGATGGCTCGAGCCCCTCCCCCGCACCATCTTGGGCGCGATTATCATCGGCGCGGTGACGAGCCTCATCCAGCCCAAACCGCTGTTACGACTGTGGCGCTACTCTCGCCCGCAGTTCGCGGTCGCGGTCGTTACCTTCGGCCTCTCGATCTTGCTCGCCCCCCGCGTCGACTGGGCGATCATCACCGGCGTCATGCTCGCGTTAGGTGTCCACCTCTGGCGCGAAATTAGCCTAGATCTCGACAGCCGCTACGACCCCCAGACCTTTACCCTCCACCTCACCCCGCGCGGCGTGCTCTGGTTCGCGTCGGCTTCTAAGCTCGAAGAAGACATGCTCCGGGTCCTCGCCGACTTTCCCGAAGCGCAGACGCTCGTGATGCACTTCGAAGGTCTAGGCCGGATCGACATCAGCGGCGCGTTCGTCCTCGCCCGGTTTTTAGGCGACACCCGCGACGCCGGTCTCAAGGTCGAACTTAAAGACGTCCCGCCGCAGTCGCGCCGCTTCGTCGAACCGCTGCTAGAGCCGGAACGCCCGAAGGTCTAGGCTGGTCCATCCGGGGGTGAGTCGCGCGGCGGGCTTATGTTAAAGTTCTAACAATGGTGGCCACGTCGTACACGCCGGTACGCGTTCTGTCCGAGCAGGGGCCGGTACGCGTCGAACTCGCCCGCTGGCAGGGTCGGCTTGTGGTGGTCAAGCACCTTTTCGGGATCTCGCCGCTGTTCGCCGAACGGTTGCAGCGCGAAGCCGAGGTCGTCAAAAAGCTCGACCACCACAACATTCTGCCGCTTTTGGCGAGTGACGGGACGACCCTCATCTACGCCTACGCCGACGGGGTGCCCTTTAGTGACAAGGTCGACACTTGGGGGGTGTGCGAGGCGCGCACCCTAAGCGTGATCGACGACGTCTTGCAGGCACTCGAATACGCCCACCAGCACGGCGTTATCCACTGCGACGTCAAACCCGCCAACGTTATCTTGCACGCCGACCGGGCGCTGCTTAGCGATTTCGGCTTCGCCAAAGACCTCGCCCTCGCGAGCATTACGAGCCAGGGGATGCGGCTCGGCACGCCGAACTACATGGCGCCCGAACAGTTTCGCGGCGACCGGAGCGACCCGCGCAGCGACCTCTACGCCGTCGGCGCGATGCTCTACCACGTCGCGACCGGCAGCCCGCCCTACGGCAACCGGGTGCTCTACGTGCTCGCCGGCGACACCACGATAGGGCTCGAGCCCCTCCCCCCCGACGCCGCCCCGCTCGCCTCCATCATCGCCACCGCCCTCTCGCCCGACCCCGACGCCCGCTTCGCGAGCGCCCGCGACATGCTCGCCGCGTTGCGCCACGTCGTCGCCACCACCGAACTAAGCACCGGGCCAAGCACCGACCCCGAGGCGTCCTAAGGTGCTGCTCGCCTACAGCGGCGACCCTTTCCTCGCGGTGCGCGCCGCCCGCCAGACGCTCAAACAGCGCGGCGCCGACCGCGAACAGATGGTGGAGTTAGGGGATGGGCTCGAGCCCGCCGACGTCGCCACCCTCGTCGCCCAGTCCGGCCTGTTCGGCCAGCAGACCCTCTGGCTCGACTTCGACGCCGCCTTTAAGGGCCAGGCCGGCGTCAAACCCCGCAACGAAGTGTTGCGCATCCTCGAAACCACCCCCGAAGACACCCTCGTCGTGGTCATCGACCTAAACGCGAGCGCGTCGCGCCAAAAGACCTACCAGAAGCTCGGCGAACACCACCACCACCCCACCCCCCGCTTCGACAAGCTCGTCGGTTGGGTACGCCAAGAGCTACGCGACCACGGCGTCAAGGTCCAGAACGACGTCCCCCAGACCCTCGCCGACCTGTTCGGTGAAGACCTGCCGAGCATCGCCGCCGAAATCCAGAAGCTCGCCGTCCTCGACGAAACCCTAACCAGCGACCGCGTCATCGCCCTCGCCAACCGCCTCGCCAATCGCGACGCCTTCGACTTCATAGAGGCGAGCGCCAACGGCGACGCCAAAGCCGCCCTCACCATCTGCCGCAGCCTCGTCGCCCAAGGCGAAGCCCCCGCCCGCGTGTTAGGTGCCGTCATCTGGCAGTACAGCCTCGTCGCCCGCTGCGTCGGCCTCCGTGACGCCCGAGGCCGTATCGACGCCGGTGCCGTCGCCCAAACCCTCAAGGTCAAGCCGTTCGTCGCCAAAAAAGCCTTAGGCATCGCCGCCAAACACAACGAGACCACCCTCCGCGAGACGTTGCGGACGATTCTCGATGCCGACGTCGCCGTTAAGTCGGGCAAAGACGGTGACTGGGCGTTAGAGTCGTTAGCGCTAAAGCTGTCGACGGCCAAACATTCCCAGTCAAACCGCCGATAGTTGCTCTGATGTTTACAGGCTTGCCTGCATCAGTATTGCGCGCATAACATCGACATCTCGTGACCTATCCTCGTCCCACCCCTATCTATCACATCACTCATATCGATAATCTGCCAAATATCTTAGCGGCAGGCGGATTACGCTGTAAAAGCGACAGCAGCGGGACTGAAACCGTCAGTATTGCCTACGAAAATATCCAAAAGCGTCGCTCGGCCCGCGCCATCCTTTTGGACCCCAAAGGCACCCTACACGACTACGTCCCTTTCTACTTCAGCACTCGGTCTCCGATGCTCTACACGATTGCCAAGGGCAATGTCTCTACCTTTCAGGGCAGTCAAGCCGACATCATCTACCTCGCCTCGACGGTGCAAAACGTTATCGACCATAGCCTAGACTTTGTCTTCACCGACGGACACGCCATTGTCTCCTTCACACAGTTTTACAAGGCGATTGATGATCTCGCGCACATCGATTGGCAGGTCATCGCAAATCGCTGGTGGCACGATAATCCAGAGCATCCAGACCGCAAACGCAGAAAACAGGCCGAGTTTTTAGTCCACCGCTTTTTCCCTTGGGACTGCGTTATGGCTGTAGCCGTCCAGAACAAGGCTGTGTACGAACGTGTCCAAAACGTTTTTGTTCGGCATCCGTCCGCACCGCCAAAACCCATTTTGCTCCGGCCTCCTTGGTATTACTGACCTAGGGTGGTAAAGTGTGCAGAGGAGGCTTTAGAGTCGAAATGGCTAAAATCGAGCTTAAGCAGGGCAATCTTTTTGACGCCGACGTTGACGCACTTGTACGATGCTGTTCAACGCAGTTGGCGTTATGCGGTCGGCACAGGCACTACGCGCTTGCGGCTTAAGCGACGATACCCCGACAACTTTAAAGCCTATGCCAGAGCCTGCAAAGCCGATGAGGTTAACATCGGTGAGATGTTCGTATTTGACCGTGGCGTTTTAAGTAAGCCAAGATTTATCATCAACTTTCCAACCAAAAAACACTGGCGTAGTCCCTCGAAACTCGACTACATTGAAGCTGGTCTCGCCGATCTTGTTTCGGAAATAAGACGCTTAGAGATTCAGTCCATCGCACTGCCCGCTCTAGGCTGTAGCAACGGTGGTCTCGATTGGCAGGATGTTAAGCCGCTTATCACGACAGCGCTTAGCGAAGTCTCTAAGTTAAGAGCCATCGTCTACGAGCCGCTAACTGCTGATGTGCCAAAGCCTTTAAGACCGCAAACAAAGATGCCGAACCTCACGATAGGCCGAGCACTCATGATTACGCTTATCGATCTCTACCAGAGACCGGGATATTCTTTGGGCAGACTTGAAGCCCAGAAGCTAGCGTACTTTTTGCAAGCAGCCGGACAAGACTTGAAGCTGAACTTCGTCAAGCACATCTACGGCCCCTACGCCGACGCACTCAACCATGTTCTTCAGGCCTTAGAAGGACACTATATTGTTGGTTACGGCGACCGCAGTGATCGGTCAGAGATTCAAGTGCTGCCCGGTGTTGTCGAGCAAGCAGAAGACAAGCTCGCTGCCACCCCGGAAATCCAGAAGCGCCTCGCCCGCGTCAAGGACTTAATTGAAGGCTTTGAAACACCCTACGGAATGGAACTGCTCGCGTCGTTGCACTGGCTAGCTGCACAAGAAAACGTCCAAACTGCTAGCGAAGCGCTGCGGGCGCTAAGGCAATGGAATGACCGCAAAGCAAGTATGTTTCGCGAAGATCACATTAAAATTGCTTGGGAACACCTAGATCATCTTGGATGGGTCAGAAGCACTATCAATAGTTAGTTCAGTTGTTGGCGCTAAAGTTATCGACGATGAAACGTGCAGGACGGCGCTCAGCTTGAGCAAGGCACCTGAAAGTCAATCAATTTCTATGTTTCTGCCAAATTAACTCTATAACTTAGAGGTGTAAGAATAAGCTGACCAGCGGAAAGCATTGAAGCAGGATCTCTCAGCTCGTGAATATTGGGATGGGACGTTCTAAGGCCCATTACCTTGTATATCCAATAGCTTTCTCGTAGTTCTTGAGCAACCGCTAACTCGTTTCTACTCAACTCGAAGCTATAGGAAAACGCTAGACTCGCTTTAACTTCAATAAACTTTTTTTCACCACTTGTTTCAAAAGATTCTATGTCATAACCTGCAGTTACATCCTGCGCAGAAACTTGAAAAACCTTATCAGCCAGATCTTTCCGGCCAGCCTTGCAAAGCCGCTCCTTTTCGTATTCAAGAACATGATGCTCGCCTTCTTCTCCTATCTCAATTTTTTGCTGCTGCATCTTCCTAAAAGTTTCAAGGTCAATCTTTCTTCTTCCGCGAATAAGCCCCGAAGCGATAGCTTCATCCTCTAGCTTGCTTGCGAATTCCACGCCTAACTGCGTTATTTGCCAGACGCCACGACGAGGTGATACAAGAAGTTCTTGATCTTTTAGCTCTCTACGCGCCCACCGAACCATGTTGTGCCATTTTTTGCGAGGGGTACCGTCTTTTTCATAAATCAATGTTTCTCTAGCCTCTGCAGATAGGTCAAAGTAATCAGCAAGTGCATCATAGACAGTGCGACTGTGATCATCTTTATCTGATGGTTTTGCGCTACCTCCACGCAACATAAGCTCAAAGAGTAAGGGTAGCTCAATTTCCTTATATTTTGGGAACATAACACTTTGATTCTACAGTAAGCAGCATAAGATTTTCTACTAAAAGAGGGTTTTTAATAAAAGCAGACCCGCCGCTCCCTAATCCGCCGGGGGGCCTGGAGGAATAAGGAATAGATGGACATGAGTCTTTAATGGAGCGAGTCTGCCAGAGGAATAACGAAGCTTGGCGCATTTAGAGCAGGGTTCGTGGGGCTCGGCCTCGCGGGTAGCGGCTGACGGCGGGGTTGCCGATACGTTATGCTGGGGACGACGTGGACGAGCAGACTACAGCGCAGAGCAAACCGACCCTCACCGAGCGGTTTCTAGACGGCAACGAACGGGCACTCGCGCGGGCGATTAGCCTGATCGAGGCGGGCGACGCGAACGGGCAGACGTTGCTTAAAAAGGTGCGGCCTCATGCGGGGCGGGCGCGGATTGTGGGGGTTACGGGGTCGCCGGGAAGCGGGAAGAGTACGCTTGTCGACCGGCTGATCGGGGCGGCGAGAGCGCGCGAGCGGCGGGTTGCGGTCATCGCGGTCGACCCTACGAGCCCCTACAGCGGCGGCGCGATTCTAGGCGACCGTATCCGTATGATGCGCTGGCACCAAGACCCGGGCGTGTACATCCGTTCGATGGCGACGCGGGGGCACTTGGGCGGGTTGGCGGCGGCGACGTTGCAGGTCGTGGCGCTGCTAGACGCGTACGGCTTCGACGATATTCTGGTCGAGACGGTCGGGGTCGGGCAGTCCGAGGTCGAGATTATTCGCGTGTCCGACACCACGCTGCTCGTGCTGACGCCGGGACAGGGCGACGGGGTGCAGGCGTTTAAGGCGGGCATTATGGAGATCGCGGACGCGTTTGTGATCAACAAGTTCGACCAGCCGGGTGGACCGAGGCTCAAGCGAGAGATTCGGGCGGCGCTAGACTTGGCCCATCCGAGCGACGCGGGCTGGTCGACGCCGATTGTCGAAACGATCGCCTCGCAGGGAGAGGGTATCGACGCGGTAGTCGAGGCGCTAGACGCCCACCACGAGCATCTAAGCAGCAAAGGCGAGCTAACGCGGCGGCGTAAAGCGCGGATTCGGGCCGAACTCGCGGCGCTGCTTGGGGCGCAGTTACGGCGGCAGCTTAGCGAACGCGAAGACGTTCTGGTCGACGCGATCTTGCGGGGCGAGCTGTCACCGAACGAAGCGCTCGAGCACCTCTGGTCTACGCTCACGACGTCGGGTAACAGCGGTGAGGCTGCCGAGGGTACAACGGACGCCTCCAAACCCGAAGGGTTACACTAGGCGCTATGGTTCACGCAGTCTATCCCGGAAGCTTCGACCCTCTTCACAACGGCCATCTAGACATTATTCGGCGCGCGAGCAGCATCTACGACCGGCTTACGGTGTCGGTGCTTAACAACCCGCTCAAAAGCAACAAGCTCTTTACCATCGAGGAGCGCGTCGCGATTATCGGCGACACGGTGCGCGACATCCCGAACGTGTCGGTCGCGAAGTTCGAGGGGCTGCTCGTCGACTACATGCAGGAGGTCGAGGCGCGGGTCATCGTCAAGAGTCTGCGGGCGATCTCGGACTTCGAGTACGAGTTGCAGATGGCGCACCTCAACCGGCAGCTCAACCCAAACGTCGAAACCACCTTTATCATGACCGCGACGCGCTGGTCGTACGTGTCGAGTACGCGGGTCAAAGAGATCGCCAAGTACGGCGCCGACGTTACCAAGCTCGTTCCGAAGGCGAGCCTCGAAGCGCTCGGCGGAAAGTTCGACGCGACCCGGGCCGAGCTAAGCGAGAGCAGTTCTTAGGGCGCTCGTCGTGAGCCGTCTACGTTGCGACGGGGCAGCAAAGACGTCAGCTTAGATTTACAAGACGCTTGTTGAGCACGACAAAAAACGTGTCGTCACACATCGGGTTCGCACCCTGTTTTAGACTCGCTGTTTTAAGCCGGACGAGACCGTAGAGCGAGCCTGCAGAACAGACAGCCTTTTCCGAGGACGGGGCGACCCGAGACGGCGCTCGAACCTCGTGCGACCCGCGTCGCAGACCCTACGCGTAAAAGGTCCAGAAGATTGTATACTTTTTTGTGTATTTAATGTGTCCGAATATCTCGGCAGCCCGCACAGCGAGATTTTTTTCTGCCCCTGATCTCCTTACAACCGACGCGTTAGGCAGTGGCTCGAGCCCTCGCTACAGACCGAAGCCGTTCGGGTAGCGCTGCTCGGCGTTCGCGCGTCGCGGGCCTCTTCTCCCCCACCCTGTTCTTTCTCCACCCTTATTCTAAATGCTGATGTTCTAAATGCTGATGTTCTAAATGCTGAATTCTAAAGTTCTGAAAGGATCGACCATGTCTTACCTTCTTCGTGGTATCGCGGCGAACGGCGGTATCCGCGTCATCGCAGTAGACACCACCGACCTCGTCGCCGAAGCGACCCGGCGTCACCACACCACCCCGACCGCGAGCGCGGCGCTCGGGCGCACCCTTAGCGGCGCGCTGCTCCTCTCTCACGTGCTGCTTAAAAACCCGCAAGACCGCGTGACCCTGCGGTTACGCGGCGACGGGCCGCTCGGCGGGGTGATCGCGGAGGCGGGGCTAGACGGCACCGTGCGCGGCTACGTGACCAACCCGGACGTGGTGCTGCCGCCCCGGCCCGACGGCAAGCTCGACGTGGGCGGCGCACTAGGCGGGCCGGGTGGCGATATCCAGGTCATCCGTTCGCACGCGCCCTACGGCGAGCCGTACCGGAGCAGTACCGAACTGGTGTCGGGCGAGATCGCCGAAGACATCGCGGTGTTTCTGGCGCAGTCCGAACAGGTCCACTCGGCGGTGCTGCTCGGGGTCTACCTCGAGGGGGGCGTGGTCAAGCAGTCGGGCGGCGTGATCTTGCAGGCCCTACCGGGTGCCGAAGAGGGCGCGCTCGCGCTGTTAGAGGCGAACCTCAAGGCGTTCGGGCAGCTTACCGATGCGATGCAGCGGATGTCGTTGATCGAGCTCCTAGAAGAGCTGTGTTGGGGGCTCGAGCTCGACATCCTCACCCCCGACGCCCTGCCCCTCTCTTTCGCGTGCCGCTGCTCTGACGAAAAAGCCGTCGACGCGCTCGCCTACTTTCCGCCCGACGAACGCGAACAGATGATCGCCGAAGACGGCGGCGCCGAAGCGGTCTGTCACTGGTGTAACGAACAGCGCTGGATCACCCCCGAACAGATCCGCAGCATCTCCCGCAACGAAGTCCGCTGCCCCGACTGCGGCACCCTCTGGCACCGCGAAGGCCAGGCCACCATGGTCCGCGAAGAAGAGCGCTGCGCCTGCGGTCGTCCGGTCGCGCTCCCGGCCTGATCACCGACATCATCTCTCTGGCGCGGCCTGCTTAGCCCCGTGCTAGGCTAACCAACCACGTACCACCCCCGGCGGTTAGGGTTCTCGTACCCTAGCCGCACGATTCTCTCTGCGGGTATACAGACAGCTGTTCGGTTACGAAGCCGTACAGATTTCTACAAGTTCTTATGGAGGCGACGATGACGGCGCGTGTACTAATCGGTCTATCTATCCTGGCGGTGCTCTGGGGCTCGGCCTTTCCGGTTATCAAAATCGGCCTGGAAGGCTTTTCTCCGCCCCACCTCACGCTCGCGCGGCACCTCGTAGCGTCGGCCTGTTTTGTGCCCTTTCTGCTGCTGACCGGGCGGCGGATCTGGCCCGAACGGCGCGACCTCGGCTACTTTCTGCTGCTCGGCGTCTGCGGCATCACCATCTACCACCTCGGCCTTAACTACGGCGAGCAGCGCGTTAGCGCCGGAGCGACGAGCCTGATTATCGCGACGGCGCCCGCCCTGACCGCGATCGTCGCCTTCTTTCTGATCGACGAACGGCTTCCTAAGCTCGGCTGGGCCGGGATCGGCACCTCGTTTGTCGGCGTGTTGCTGATCGTGTGGGGGGATAGTCGCGGTATTCGCTTCGACCCGTTCGCGCTGCTGATCCTGCTCTCTGCGGTGTCGACCGCGTTCTACTTTACGCTGCAGAAGCGGATGTTTAGCCGCTACAAAGCGGTCGAGGTCACCGCGTTCGCGACCTGGGCCGGAACGCTGCCGATGCTGCTCTTTCTGCCCGGCTTTCCGAGCGCGCTCGCCGAAGTGGCCGCGCCGCCGCTGCTCGCGACGATCTACATCGGTGTGTTTCCGTCGGCGGTCGCCTACACGCTCTTTTCGTACGCACTCTCGCAGGCACCGGTCACGCTCGTTACGGCCTACCTCTACACGGTGCCGATCTTTAGCCTGCTGCTGTCGTGGCTGCTGTTAGGCGAGGTGCCGAGCCTACTGACGGTGTTCGGCGGCGCGGTCGCGATCGTCGGCATTGTGATGGTGAACCGGGCGAAGCGGGCGCAGCAACGGCTACCGCGGCAGGTCGCCGGGGCGCGATCGTAGCGGCGACCGCGTCGGGGGTATCGGTCGAAGCTCGGTCGTTGGAGGTCGAGGCGAACGTGACGACGTGACAATGTAGCGAACGTTTTAATGTGGCACCTGTCCGTCGGGTGATCCGAGCGGGACGGGGTCAGCGCCACAGGTCTTGGTGGTCGCGGACGTAGTCGCGGACGGTGCGGGGGCGGCGCCCTAGCAAGGTCGCGAGTGTTTTGTCGACGGTTTCGGCCTGTCCGAAGCGGAGGCCGACGTGGAGCACGGTCTGCACCACGCTCTGGGCGAGCGGTAACGAACGGCGGCGGTAGAGGTGGTAAGCGTAGCCCAGGATGGTCGCAGGGCGGTACGCGACGGGGCGGCCTAGCGTCTCGGTCAGGGTCTGGGCGACTTCGGAAAAGGTGAGCGCTTCGGGGCCGGTCAGGGTGTAAATTTGGCCGTGATGTGTGTCGGGGTCGGTCAGCGCCGCGACGGCGACCTCGGCAACGTCGCGGACGTCTATGAAAGCGACACGGCTCGAGCCCGCCGGCACCAAGATGCGGTCGTCGCGGACGATATCGTCTCGGTAGGCGTCGCCGATGTTCTGAGCGAAAAAGCCCGGTCTGAGAATCGTCCAGCAGGCCGGGCCCTCACCCAACTTCTTCTCTACGGCGTGGTGCGGCACGATAGGGTTGTCGCCCGCGCCAGCGACCGACACAAACACGATCTGCGACACGCCTAAACCCCGCGCGACGTCGACGAACACGTTAAGCGTCTCTGCAGTGTTCGCGATTGCAGGTGGGCGCAGCAGAAACACCGCCTCACAGCCCTCGGCGGCGGGGTAAGTTTTAGGGTCGAGAAAATCGAAGCGGGCGACCTCGGCACCGTAGCGCTCGGCGACCGTCTCGGGTCTGCGCGCGCCGATACGGACGGGCAGGTCGCGGGCGAGAAGCTGTTCCAACACGGCGCTACCGACGTTGCCCGACGCACCGGTTACAAGGATCACGTTAGTACAAGGATCACACTAGAAGGGCGTAAAGGCGATCGGGGCGGGCGCCCAGAGCGGTTCGCCGTATTGGGCGTCGATGAAGGTGCCCCAGTAACCGGCTCGAGCCCTCCGTCTCCGAAACACGTCGGGCGTGACCGTCTCCGACGCCGACTCGCCGGTAAACTGACTGCCGTAGCAGCGCACCGCCTCCTCCCACACGTCGATATAGTCGCTCGTGTCGACGATGAGTGTCGGCGTAAACGGGTAGTTACCCATGTAGTGAAACAGGTGGGTCGGCTTAAACGGCTCGCCGCTAAGCGGGCTGTTTTTAAGGCCAGCGAGGTGCACCGCCGCCGGAACGATATGCGCGGCGGCGACGTGGTCGGGGTGGCGGTCGTTGCCGTGCGGCGCGGCGACGACGCGGGGGCGCAGTTCGCGGATGGCGCGGCCTAGCTGCAAGCGCCGGTCTTCGCTGTCCATAATCCGCGAGTCGGGCCAGCCCATGTTCTGCCGCACGTCTAGCCCGAGCACGCGCGCGGCAGCGGCGGCCTCTTCGGCGCGGATTTCGGGGGTGCCCTTAGTCGCCGATTCGCCGCGCGTCAGGTCGATCACGCCGGTCGTGCAGCCGAGCCCCTTCGCTTTGGCGAGGCTGCCGCCCATGCCGAGTTCGGCGTCGTCGGGGTGCGGGCCGATCACCAGCAGGTCAAGCATTCGCCTCGGTCTCCTTTGTAGTGGTGCTGTTGGCGTCGTCGTTAGCCTCGTCGTCGGTATCGTTATTGGTGTCGTTGTTATTAGCGTCGTTGTTGACGGTGTTGTCGCTAGCATCAGCAGCGTCGGTGTGGCTTCTAGTGTCGGCGGGGTCGGGTTGCACCGGCGGCGTGGCGTCGGCGCCGCTCGCGAGCGTGTCGGTCGGGGCGCTCGGGTTACGGACGGTTTCGTCGACCGAGAGTTTCTTCTTTTTGTCGCCGATGCGGCGCTCGGTGCCCTCGGCGAGACGGCGGACGTTTTCGCGGTGCCGGTAGAGTGCGAGCAGAAAGATCGCGACGCCCATGACGAGGGCGGGCGGGTCGTTGGTGCGCAGGGCGAGTACGAGCGGCGCGCTAAACAGACCGACCAGCGATCCGAGCGACACGTAGCGCCCCAAATACATCGTCACCAGACCGATCACGGCGCCGGCGATCGCCGCTGCGGGCGCGACGCCCAGAAACACGCCGAGACTCGTCGCGACCCCCTTACCGCCTTTGAGGCGCAAGAAGATATTAAAGTTGTTGCCCAGAATCGTCACCAGCGCGGTCAGGACGACCAGCCACGGCTCGAGCCCCGCCCACTTGGCGATCAGCACGGCGAGCAGCCCTTTAAGTGGATCCGAGACGACGACGACCAGTGCCGGAACGAGCCCGATGGTGCGTAGCACGTTGGTCGCACCGATGTTGCCCGAACCGACCTTCTGGATGTTGACGCCGTAGGCCTTGGCCATAAGGTAGCCGCTCGGAATGCTTCCGAGCAAGTAGCCGACAAGTATGCAGATGAGCGCGATCATGCCTTAACACTCCCTGGGTGTAGCGATAGATGAGGCGACAGAATCATTCTGCGCCGTTATTCGTACTGACATTCGCACTAAGTAACGTTAGCGTAGCACGTCCTAAATCGGCCCGGATACCGTGTACTTCGCCAATTCCGAATCGGGTGATGAGATGTCGAGTATAACGCACCCCCTCACCTTTGACCACAATGTGACGACGACCCGCGCGAGCACAACCCGCTGACTACAACAACCCGCTGAGCACGATCGCTGTCCCCCGTCATGCCCGCAATGATGCCTACAGCGACATGTCCGCAGCGAGCGAACGCGCCGAGACGACAAGGCAAGCTGCGCCCGCGCGCTAGGGCGGCGAACACGATACGCTAGAGGGCATGCCCCAAGACGTGTTACTTATGGTTATATTGGCGGTCGTCGGCATCTACAGCACCCGCTGGAGTGCGCGGCTCGCACCCCTTACGAGCGAAATGCCGCTCAAGACCGGGGCCGCAACGCTGCTCTGCGGGTTCGGGGTGGTCGCCGCGTTTACGACGCCGCTTCCGCTTACGGCGCGGGTGAGTATCATCGTGTTGGGGGTGGTGTTCGTGGCCGGGCCGCTGCTGCTTGTGGGGGTCGCGAGGGCCGACCAGTACCGCCTGGCCCGGCTGCTCGCTTCGCTCCTCTACTGGACTGACGACGGCCAGACCGGTAGCCGCCGCATACTCGCCCAGGTCGCGCTGCAGAAGGCCGACGCTGACGAAGTTCTGGCGCTGCTCCCGGACGATCTAAAAGACGCCGACGCGAACGTGTTGCGGGCGCAGGCGTACGCGCTACAAGAGCGTTGGGAGGAGGTGTTGGGGCTCGAGCTCCCCGGCAGCGGCGACAACACCTTTCTGGCCCTCGCCGCCCAAATCCAGGCGTTAATCGGCCTCGGACGGCTAGACGACGCCGGCGACCTGCTCGGCACCATGCGCGACCGCTGGCAGCAGCAGGGTCAGGGGCCACTCGGCTACCGCAGCATCCAGCTCAGCCAAGCCCGGCTAGACGCCGCACGCGGCAATGTTGGAATGGTACGCGAGCAGTTTCAGCAGCCGCTACCCGGCGCGCCCACCTATCAGGTCGCTGCGATTCTCGCCGACGCCGCCGCCAACGCCGGCCAGCACGACGCCGCACTCAAACTCTACCAGCAGACCTACACCCTCGCCCCCGAAGCGCAACGGGACCGCTACGCCCGCATCCTAGAGCGCTACGGCCAACCCCTGCCCGAAGTCGAGCGGGCCGCCACCCGGCTGAGTATCGCGACGCTGTCCTTTGTGGCGGTGCTCGTCGCGGCGTACGGCGTGCAACTTCTTATCGACCAGCGCTACGGCCCCAGAGTCGGTTCGATAGTCGCCGGATTCCTGCTCAACGTCCCCGGCGTCCCGCAGGCTGACGACAGCTGGCGCTACATCTCCTACGCTTTCGTCCACGGCAACCTCTTGCACATCGGCTTTAACTGCTGGGTGCTCTACGACATCGGGCAGCTCTACGAGCGGCGCCGGCACTGGGGCAACCTGCTGATGTCGTTCGTGTTCGGTACCGGCATGGGCGCCTACCTGACCGTCGTCGCGCAGGGCAACGACCAACTCGTGCTGGTCGGGGCGTCGGGCGGCGTGCTCGGCGTTGCGGGGGCGCTCCTCGCCGACACCTGGCGGAGCAACCTCCCCCACGACCGCCACCTGACCCGGGCGCTGCTGCAGTGGGTCGCGATTATCGTCATCTTTTCGCTCGCCATCCCGAACGTGTCGCTGTGGGGCCACGTCGGCGGGCTTATTGGTGGGCTGCTGTGGGGCTTTGTCCGGCAGGGTCTGCCGAACAGTCGGCGACTCGACCTGATGGCGGGCGGTATCGGCTTCGGCGTCATGGTCTACGCGGTGGTGCAGGCGGGGCGGTGGTTGGTCGTCCACGGTCCGCAAATCTAGCGAGGCGAACCCTTACCGACCACTCGTCGGAAACGCTTTTTGTCAAGATGACGAGGCGGTTCGATAGACCGGTTTTGGCTAGCCCCGACACGAGAGCGCATAACGGCGGGGGCTCGAGCCATTTTTTGCGCGTCGGCGACCGTACCCTGTCGTGTACCCCGCCATGGCGTCGCCGTAAGAGGTTGTCGAGGCGCGGTTTAGGCGCTTTTAGGCGGGCGAACAGCGTTATCTACAGGTCTAAAACAGCTGTGGATAAGTCCGGTTTGCCTGTGGATAACCTGTCTATGTTGGGGGGTTCTTGACAAACAGATGACGTTTCTGGTAGTGTCTAATTCTTTTCTAAAACCCGACAAGCCACGTCCTAGACGCTAACCGTAGGTTGTTAAGATGATTTTTCACGTGTCCGTAGGGATTTTTTAAGTTATCCACAGGGCTGTGGATAAGTCTAGGGGGTTGTGGACAACTCGGCGGCCCGCGCCGCCCGCACGAACGCCCGCATCTTTTCGGCGTGTTTGACACCCGGCGCGGCCTCTACGCCCGACGCGACATCGACGCCGTAGGGCCGGAGTGCGCGGATGCCCGCTGCCACGTTCGCCGCATCAAGGCCGCCCGCCAGGATGAGGTTAGGCAGACCCCGCAGCGCGACCGCTTGCGACCAGTCGAAGCTCGAGCCACTCCCCGGAACCAGTCCGTCGAGCAGCACCCCGTCGACGGGCAACGCGTCTAACACTTCCGGCGTCAGCCCTGGCGTAAAAGAGAGCGCCTTAATCACCCGCACCTCGGGCCGCAGCGCCACCATATAGTCGTCGTCTTCGGAGCCGTGCAGCTGCACCGCGTCTAGGCGCACCGTCCCCACCGCCTCCCGTACGGTGTCTAGGGGCGCATCGACAAACACCCCCACCCGCGTCACGAACGGGCCTACCGCGTCGCTAATCTCTTTGGCCCGGTCCGGGGTCACGTAGCGTTTGGAGCGTTCGGCAAAAATTAGCCCGAGCGCGTCGGCTCCAGCAGCTTCGGCGGCGACGGCGTCTTCGGGACGGGTCAGACCACAAATCTTAATCCGCATAAGGTGTCGAGTATACCCGCTAAGAATACGACTGCAACGTCACCATGAGGTCATAATACTAAGCTGACTTCTATATGTCACGTTGATTCTGCTGGGTAGAAAGCCACTGCGCGGCGCATTCGTTGTGGCGAATACGGGTGATGGTAGCAGTGCGGTGCGCACGGCGCACCCTACGATTCAGATGAATGGTACTGGCTCGTAGGGTAACATCGGCAAGTCAGGACGGTATAGCAATGAGGTCATGGCCACGACACGACGAACACACACACCAACAACGTCTACCTAGCGCCGCATCACCTCTTTTTCAGCTTTTTTCCAGAAGCTGCTAAACGACCGCAACGACGCCGCCGTCTTGGCGAACACCGCGTCTTCGACAACCGACACCGGAAGCTGCTCGTCTAGCTCGCGGAGCACCTCCCAGGTGTCGGGGTGCCACGAATCGGGCGTGGCGAGGCTCCGGCAGCCCTTGTCGCGGGCGTAGACGACGAGCGCGTCGGGCGTTTTCGGAAAGAGCAGTTCGGCGTCGCGCCCCTGTTCGCGGAGCGTGCGCACCAGGTCGGCAGCGAGATTGACGGCAAAGTGGAGCCGCATAAAGCTCGGCTGTTCGGCCTCGAACCGCTCCGCGTCTAAATAAACCACCACCGGCGCGTCACTCGGCGCGGCCTCTAGCACGGCGGCTCGCTCGGACAGGCGTTCGGCGTGCAGGACTACCAGCGGCTGCTCGCCGACCGGACGGACCAGACCCGGATAAGGCCACTCGCCGGTGCTGTAAGGCTGCTCTTGGGGGCGCTTGTCGTAACCGCCTCGGCTGTACCCGCCGAAGTAGTCGCGGTCGATGTCGGTGTAGCTCGCGGCGAACGGTACGTCTCTGCTACAGGGGTCGTGACCGTTTTTCTTCATGTTGTCGTTGTTAAACACGTAGGGCTTGTTCGAAAAGGTCGACGCCACCCACTGCCACGACAGTGCGTTCGGGCCCGGCTCGCCGTCGAGCAGGTAGCGGTAGAACAGCTCTTCGCCGTGCCACCACTCGACGCCCGCAAAGTGGACCAGGTACGACGCGAACCACATCCGCTTGTGATTGTGCAGGTAGCCCGTCTGTTTGAGGGTGCGGACGATGCTGTCGATGCACTCGAGGCCGGTCGTCGCGTTTTCGATGTCGTCGGGGAGCGCGTTCTTCTTGCCTTTGGTGGGGTACTTGTAGGGCTCGAGCGACTCGTACACCCGTCCGCCTAACGCCATGTACCCTTCGCGAAAGTACTGCTTCCAGGCCAGTTCGTTGACGAATTTCTGATAGTCCTTGCCCTGTCCGCCGTTCGTCTTCGCCTTCATATCGTCCTGCACCTCGGCGAGCGTCAACACGCCCCAGGTGATGTACGGGTTGAGACGGCTGACGTTGCCCTCGACGTGGTTGCGGGTGCTCGCGTAGCCTTTGGGGTGAAAGTCGGCGAGCTGCTGCCGCGCCGCGCTTAGCGACGGGGTATAGGCCGTAGAAACGTGCAGGTCACCTCGAAAAAAGCCGGGGAGCTGGTCGGCGAGCTGTTGGGGGTTCTGGACCGTGTCGATATCGATGCGCATAGCGTCTAAACTACGTCACGACCGGCCTAGCGACAAGGATTTAACCGCCAATCTGTCTTCCAATCTGGCTCGTTACAGGTCGACGTAGGCCGACTGGTAGGTGCGCCACACGTGGGCGCCGATGCGGGCGTAGAAGTCGACGAGGTCGGTCCAGTCGATAAACAGATGCCGGGCGCCCCGGTCGCGTAGATTGTTCGCGCAGGCGACGAGGAAGGCGAGTCCTAAGCCCTGGCCGCGCACGTCGACGGCGAGACCGATAGGGCCGAGACCCGCGCTCGTCGCGGCAATGTGGTCGGGGAGTGAGGTGACCCAGTTAAGGCTCGGGCCGATGTAGCTGTTCTGGTAGAACGTCGACGCGAAGCCGATGATGCGGTTTTGGGGGTCTATCAGAGCGAGGAGGTGGGTGGGCTCGAGCCTCTCCCTCACCTCCGCCGCCCACCGCCCCGGAAACGCCTTATCGACAAACGCTATCAGCTCCTCCGCGAGCGCATCCCCCTCCGTCACCGCCACACACCGATACCCCGCTGGCAACCGCGCGTCTAGCCTCTCGAACGACGGCAGCTGCACCAAATCGACGTGCAGGTCGTGCTCTAACCTCCCGAACGTCGCCCCTCGCGCCCGCAAAAACCGCCACGTCGCCAGACTCGCGCCCTGCGGAACCCCCGGCAGCAGCTGACGCGGTTCGCCGCCGAGCCGTAACCGCGTCACCCCCGCGTCTTTTAGCGTGTCGGTGAGTTCCGTCCACAACCGCGAGCCGATACCCTGTCCCTCGAATACCGGCGCGACCGCGAACCCGCCCAGGTGCGCCCCGAATGCCGTAGACCACACCGCCGGTTTCGCCCACACAAAGCCGCACACCGCGCCCGCCCGCTCCGCGACGAGAAACCACGCCGGGTCGACGTAGCGCCCCGTAGACTGCGCGAATAGCGCCGGGGTTAGGGGATGGAGCAGGCCGAGATGGGCGTTCCAGAGGTCGACGACGGCCTTCGCGTCGGTGTCTCGGTAGCGGCGGACAGTGAGCGCGTTGGCGGACGACACAGCGCGAGCCTAGCACGCTTCGCGTGGCTGATTGCGTGACCAACAGCGCTTCTGCGTTCTTCACATCTTCATACGCCATCACCATAGCGGCGCACGGTCGTGGTAGGCTGACACAATTTAACGTTCAGGAGGAAAGTTATGACCCGACATGGTCGACGTATTGGTTCTGTTTCGCGCTTGGGCTGCTTCGCGCTCGCGGTGCTGTTGCTAGTGGGGGTGGCGTTCGCGCAGCCGAAGACGGTGCCCGCGTACGAGGGGTTGGGGCTCGAGCCCGGCACTATCGGCGGCACCCTGACCCTATCGCTTAGCGACGCCCCGCCCCGCTTTTTCTACTACGGCGAGATTAGCTCGGTCTCGCAGACGCTAAGCCAGCAGGTGTTCGACAGCCTGGTCGAGTTTAATTTAGAGACGTACGCGCTCGAGCCCGCCCTCGCCGCCTCGTGGGAGGTGTCCGACGACGGCACCATCTACACCTTTAACTTGCGCGAAGGGGTGACCTGGCACGACGGCACGCCCTTTACGGCTGCCGACGTCATCTTTACGTACGAGCAGATTATTACGAATCCGGAGGCTCGAGCCGGAGACGCCGCCCAGTTCACCTTTACCGTAGACGGCGAAGAGCAGCGCGTGACCTTCGAAGCGGTCGACGATATGACCGTGCGGATGACGCTACCGACCGCCGCGCCCGCGTTCTTGCTCCAGCAGCGCTTTTTCATCATGCCGCGCCACATCCTGCTGCCCTTTAGCGTCGAAGGGGGTGCCGCACCCGCCGACATCAACGACGCCTGGCCGACCGACGTCGAGCTGTCGCAGGTGGTCGGTACCGGCCCCTACGTGTTTAGCGCCTACACCCCCGGTCAGGCGGTGCGCCTTACGCGCAACCCGGACTACTGGAAGGTCGATAGTGCCGGCACCCAGCTCCCCTACATCGACACGCTCGAATACCTGGTCGTGCGCGGTAGCGAGGCCGAAATCGCCCAGTTTCAGGCCGGCAACCTCGACCAGCTCAACATTAGCGGCGCCCAGTTTCCGACCTTTAAGGCCCAAGAGGTCGCCGGGGCCGATTTCCGCGTCGTACAGAGCGACGCCCTGTTCGGCTCGCCGCCTCACCTCGCGTTTAACTTTAACGCCGCAGACGACACGCTCGCCGCGCTCTTCTCGCAGGTCGCGTTCCGCCGCGCGATGGAGTACGCCGTCGACCGCCAGCGCATTATCGACGACGTCTATAACGGCCTCGCCCAGCTCCCCGGCACGCCGACCGCGCCCGCCGACGGCACCTTCTACACCGATACCACCGACCTAATGAACATGTTCGACATTGACGCCGCGATGAGCGCTCTAGACGCGCTCGACGTGGTCGATACCGACGGCGACGGCGTCCGCAACGCGCCGGGCGGCGGCAACGTCGCGTTCGGCCTGACCTACAACGTCGACTCGGCGACCTACACCGACATCGCCACTATCCTGCAAAACGACTTCGGTCGGGTCGGCATCCGGGTCGATCTGGTCGGCGTGCAGGGCAGTTCGCTGTTCGGCACGGCACTAAGCGGCGACTTTGAAGTGCTCACCATCGGTTTCGGCAACCAGCCCGACCCCGAACTGCGCAAGCCGATCTGGCAGCCGGGCGGCGCCCTCTACTACTGGCACCCCGCCAGCCAACCCGCCGAGCCGGGCGGCACCCCCAACTTTGACGTCATGGCCGACTGGGAACAGCGGATCTACGACATCTTCGACCAGGGCTCGGTCACGACCGACCAGGCCGAGCGGGTCGCGCTCTACCAGGAGTGGCAGCGGCTTAACGCCGAAAACGTCCCCGTCATCATGATCGCCAAGCCCGCCAACGTCGCGGTGGTGCGGAACGAGGTGCAGAACTTCGTCTACAGCCTGGGCGTGATTCCGGGCTACAACCCAGTACCGCACTATTTCCTGAGCGGCGCCGAGTAAGGTTAGCGTTCGATTTTAGAGAACCCCGTCCGGTTAGGTTAGGACGCGGGTTCTTTTTTGTGGGGACGTTTGTCGTCGAGATTGGCACGTATCGGAATTGGCACGTAGGTGATGATAAGGGCGGTGCGCATGGCGCACCCTACTGGCGCGACCACGCTAAAACAGTGCATCGCAGACGTCATCTTAGAATCGCAGGATATTCGCCTGAGAAGCGAAAACGCATTGGCACTGAATCATACTCGTGCACCATTTTAGGCTGGACGGCTCACTACGATTTTAGGGTTTGGATTGTTTGGCTGGTACGGGGATAGATGCTGTTTTTAGGCTTGTTTTGTAGGTTTGGGGAGGGCTCGAGCCGCCCCCTCTTCACAAGCGCCATACTGACGAGGATGTTGGTGTCTAAGATAACCCGCACACGACGCTAGCGTTTAGCACGCACCTCGGCAGCAGAGTCGTCGATAAGGTTTTCGAGATCGGCGACCGAGACGTTTTCGGATAGGTGGTCGCGTAGTGTCTCGATCCGGCCAAACGCATCGGTGCGGGCCTGCTGAAAGCGCGCGTACGCCTCGACAGAGATCACCGCCGCAGCGGGTTCGCCGTCGCGCTCGATGACGTACTCGGCACCGCGCAAACGAACGTCATCTAGAAGCGCTCCTAAACGTTGGCGGGCCTGGACGGCAGGGATGTGCTTGGTCATAACCTTAGATTAGCACGGTCGTGTCGGTCAGTACTCGGTCGGTACGGTGACAAACAGGATCATCGCGGGATCGCTACGGAGCCCTGCAAAACGGCTCAGAACACAGTCTCCGATGACGCGAAAACATCGTCGTGCGCGGAGTTATCGCCGAGCGCTACAACCGCGTTCCTACACATCGATCTACCCCGACACCCGGACGCCGATCCGCCCCGACACGGACGCGACTGTTTTAAGCTACTGTTTTAGACGAGTGTTCGCTCTCGTGACTCCGCCTAAGAGCTTGATGATAAGAGCCTCCCGATAAGAGCCTACCGAAAGGAGCCCTGCCCAAAAAGATGTCTCTGTTTATCTACATGCTGCGGCGGCTACTGCTCATGGTTCCGACGCTGTTTCTGGTGTCTATCCTCTGCTTTGTGGTGATCCAGCTCCAGCCCGGCAGCTTTACCGACCGCTACCTCGAAGACCCCCGGATGAGTGCGGAGACAGTGGCGCGGCTCGAGCAACAGCTCGGCCTCGACCGACCGGCCTACGAGCAGTACGGACGCTGGGTGTGGGGTATCGTCACGCGGGGCGACTTCGGCTTTTCGTTTTTCGCGAACCGTCCGGTGTCTAGCCTAGTGGGCGAACAGCTGTTCTGGACGGTGGTGATCGCGTCGATGACGATGGTCTTTACCTGGCTGGTCGCGGTGCCGCTAGGCATCTTGGCGGCGGTGCGGCGGCGCGGCGTCTTCGACGGGGTGACGAGCTTTGTGGGCTATATCGGTCTGGCGGTGCCGGACTTTCTGGTCGCGCTGCTTTTGGTCGCGCTCGTGCTCGCCCTCGGCGGTCGGCAGGTCGGCGGGCTCTACGCGCCCGAATATATCGGCGCTCCGTGGGACGTAAGCAAGTTTTTAAGCTTTCTGAACCATATGTGGATTCCGGTCTTGGCGGTCGGCACGTCGGGCGTCGCGGTGATTATGCGGCAGATGCGGGCTAACCTGCTCGACGTGTTAGGCGCGGACTACGTGCGCACGGCTAGAGCCAAGGGTCTGCGCGAAGGGGTGGTCATCAACCGGCACGCGGTGCGTAACGCTATCAACCCGCTCGTCACCATCGCGGGGCTCAGCCTACCCGACCTGATCAACGGCACCATTATCGTCTCTATCGTGCTTAACCTACCGGCGATCGGGCGGCTCCTCTACGACTCGCTGCTCGCCCAAGACCAGTACGTCGCGATGACGCTGCTGCTGATGACGAGCCTGGTGCTGATGGTCGGCAACCTGATCGCGGACGTCGCGCTCGCGTGGGTCGATCCGAGAATCCGCTATGACTAAGCCGTCGTCAAAGAAGCCGTCGTCCAAGACAGTGCCGAGAGAACGGGCGACGCCGCTCCGGATGGCGTGGCGGCGGTTTCGGGGCTCGAGCCTCGGCCTTATCGGCGCCGTCATCCTTATCCTCCTCTACCTCGTCGCGCTGTTCGCCCCCTTTCTGTCGCCCTACAGCATCACCGTGCAGCACAGCCGCTACGTGTATCAGCCGCCGCAACAGGTGCATATCTTTTACGAGGGGTCGCTGCGCCGTCCGTTCGTCTACCCGATGACCCAGGAGCGCGACCCGGTCACCTTTCAGCGGATCTACGCGCCCGACACCGACAACCCTGTGCCGATACGATTTCTGGTTCGGGGCGAGCCGTACCGTTTTTTCGGGACGTGGGAGAGTGACCGGCACCTGTTCGGCGTCGACGAGGGCTTCTTCTTTCCGCTCGGCACCGACCGCTTCGGGCGCGATCTGCTAAGCCGGACGCTGGTCGGGGCGCAGGTGTCGCTGTCGGTCGGGGTTATCGGCATCCTTATCTCGTTTAGTATCGGCATCGTGGTCGGCGGGGTGAGCGGCTACTACGGCGGCGTGGTCGACACGCTGTTGCAACGGCTGATCGAGGTGATGCTCTCCTTTCCGCGGCTACCGATCCTGCTCGCGCTCGCGACCATCATTCCGAGTTCGTGGCCGTCGACCTGGGTCTACGTCGGGATTGTGGCGGTGCTGTCGCTGATCGGCTGGGCGAGTCTGGCGCGGGTGGTGCGCGGCCAGGTACTCGCCGCGCGAGAGATCGACTACGTGCAGGCGGCGCGGGCGATGGGGCTAGGTAATCTGCGGATTATCCTGCGGCACATCCTGCCTAACCTCACCTCGTACCTGCTGGTCGCGGCGACGGTGGCGCTGCCGAGCTATATCTTGGGTGAGAGTGCGCTGTCGTTTTTGGGGTTAGGGATTAAGGAGCCGATGACCTCGTGGGGCTTGCTGCTTAAAGACGCGCAGAGCTTCGAGGCGCTCCGCTCGTATCCGTGGCTGCTGTCGCCGGGGTTGCTGATCGTGGTGTCGGTGCTCGCGTTTAACTTCGTCGGTGACGCGCTCCGCGACGCGGCGGACGTGCGCTCGCAGTAGCGGCAAAGCGCATAAAAAAACGTTCTGATATAATGGCGTAGAGCCGTGAGGGTAACGGGGGGCTCGAGCCCTCCCCACCCATCACAGAAACAGCGCCGGAACAGCATTCATCGGGTCATCACCACCCTACCCGTTTCTGGCCGAGCGTTGGCGCATAATGTAGCCTTTGTAAGATAGTATGATCATTCATCAGACCCGTTGTCGGCAGCGACAACGACCTAGACACGACAACCGATCGCTCCGGCGACCTCGTGCGTCGGCTTCGCGCAGTGACCTCGTGCAGTGACCTTGTGCAGTGACCTGTCACAGTAATCTGTTGTGATAGCAATCTTTGTGGCAACTCTGTGACAACAGTTTTCGTGACAACAGTTTTTGTGACAACACGCTAGTTGTGACAAACTCGTACAGCGACCTCGCGCAGCAGCCGAGCAGCATTCGCCTCTGAAGGGGGCTTTATGGCCGATATGTTCGACGAATACAGAGTCCAGACCTTCTACGACGAAGCGTTTCGGGCACCCGAAGCGGTGCGCGACCACTACCGCCGCATTATCGAAGGGTTCGAAGCGTACGGCGCTCGCGAGTTCGACCGGCGCCGCGCCCTTATCGACATGACCTTTCGCAACCAGGGCATCACCTTTACCGTCTACGGCGACCAGCAGGGCACCGAGCGGACCTTTCCGTTCGACCCGCTACCGCGCGTGATCCCCGCCGCCGAGTGGGCGCACCTCGAACGGGGTCTGACCCAGCGGGTGCGGGCACTCAACCTGTTTCTGCACGACATCTACCACGACCAGGCGATCCTCGACGACGAGATCGTCCCCCGGTCGCTCGTCCTCAACAACGCCAACTTTCGCCGCGCCGTCCACGACATCGACCTGCCGCACAACGCCTACACCCACATCGTCGGCTGCGACCTAATCCGCGACGACGAGGGCACCTACCGGGTGCTCGAAGACAACCTCCGCAACCCGAGCGGCGTGTCCTACATGCTCGCCAACCGGATGGTGATGGCGCGCAGCTTTCCCAAACTGATGTCCGAACAGCAGGTCAGGCCGATCCAGGACTACACCATCGCGCTGCTCGAAACGCTGCGCAGCCTGAGCCCGCGCGAGGTCGACGATCCGACCATTGTGCTGCTGACACCAGGACAGTACAACAGCGCCTACTTCGAACACTCTTTTCTGGCCCAGCAGATGGGGATCGAGTTGGTCGAGGGGCGCGATCTGTTCGTCGACGACGGACGGGTCTGGATGCGCACCACGCAGGGGCGGCAGCAGGTCGATGTGATCTACCGCCGCATCGACGACGACTTTTTAGACCCGCTCACCTTTCGCGAAGACTCCTCGCTCGGCGTGCCGGGGCTCGTCAACGTCTACCGCGAGGGCCGGGTCGCGCTCGCCAACGCGATCGGTACCGGCGTCGCCGACGACAAGGCGCTCTACGCCTTCGTACCCGCCATGATCCGCTACTACCTAGGCGAAGAGCCGCTGATTCCGAACGTCGAGACGTATCTAGGTGCGACCGACGAGGGGCTCGCGATGATGCTCGAGCACCCCGGCGACCTCGTCATCAAAGAGGTCGGCGGCGCGGGCGGGTACGGCATGCTGATCGGCTCGCAGAGCAGCCCCGAAGAGCAGCAGCGCTTTCTCGACAAGGTCAAGGAGGATCCGGGCAACTACATCGCCCAGCCAATCATCAAGCTCTCCTGCCACCCAACCTACTACCCCGACAGCCACAGCTTCGAGCCCTGCCACGTCGACCTCCGGCCCTACATTCTGGTCGGCGAAGACATTACCGTGATTCCGGGCGGACTGACCCGCGTCGCGCTCAAACGGGGCTCGCTGGTGGTAAACTCGTCGCAGGGCGGCGGCTCGAAAGACACCTGGGTGTTAGCAGACGACGACGAGGTGAGCAACCATGCTTAGCCGCATCGCCGAAAACCTGTTCTGGATGGGGCGCTACGTCGAACGGGCCGAAAACACCGCGCGGCTCCTGGACGTCAACTATCACGCGATCGTCGAGGCGCCACTCGTGCCGGGTGCGCGCGAACTCGTGGTCGAGCAGTGGGCACCGCTGATCAGCATTATCGGCGACGAGGTCGGCTTTCGGCAGCACTTCGAACGGGCCGACCGCACCAGCGTGCCGAGCTGGCTCGCGTTTCACGCCAACAACCCGAGCAGCATCCGCAGCAGCGTGACCCGCGCCCGCGAAAACGCCCGGACGCTGCGCGACCGCATCAGCCTCGAGATGTGGGAGTCGATCAACCGCGCCTATCTCCGGCTCGCTCAGGGGGTCAGCAACAGCTTCGAGGACGAAACGCTCCACGACTACTGCGTCGACGCCCGCGAGACCAGCCACCTCTTTTTCGGCATCGCCGACGCGACCCTGCCCCGCAACGAAGGCTGGTACTTTCTCAAAGCGGGCCAGTACTTAGAGCGCGCCGACAACGTGATGCGCACCCTGATGGTCCGTTACCGGCAGTACCGCGGCCAAGAGCCGGTCCAGCGCGGCGTCGAAAGCCACCGCAGCATCGCGCTGCTCAAATCTATTAGCGCCTACGAGGCGTTTCGGAAGCGGCACCACACCTCGCTCGAGCCCTACCGCGTCGCCGCGTTTCTGCTGCTCGAGCCCGAATTTCCGCGCAGCGTCCGCTTTAGTGTCCGGCAGCTGTCCGCAATGCTCGAACAGATCCAGCTCCGCAGCCCCGAAACCCGCAACGACGCGACGCACCGCGCCGGCTGGCTGTCGGCTAGAATGGAGTATATGCGCGACGCTACTGCTGTTATCGAACACGAAGACCCGAGCCTCGAAATGCTCATCGACGACCTCGCCGGCATCTCGAACGCGATCTACGCCGCCTACTTTCGCAACGACCCCGACCAGAACCAACGCCAGGTTCAGGTGTTGACCTAGAATGCGCGTTAGAATAGGGTGCGAACTTACTTATCATTCGAACGCGCCGACCCCCGCACTGATCATGGTCGAGGCTAGGCAGCAGAGCGGTTATCACCGGCTGGTCCGGGACGTGGGGGGGCTCGAGCCCACCCCCCCCTCCCACCACTACACCGACCGCTTCGGCAACACCGTGTGGCGCTTGCTCACCCCCGAAGGCCCCTTGCGCGTCCACTACGACGCGCTCGCCGACGTCCCGCCCGAAGGCGACCCGGTCAAACCGGGCCTCGCCAAAGTGCCGGTCGCCGAACTGCCCGACGACGTGCTCATCTACACCCTGCCGAGCCGCTACTGCCACATCGACCAGTTTATCGACGAAGCCTGGGACCGTTTCGGTGCGATCAGGGGCGGCTGGGAGCAGGCTCAGGCGGTCTGCAGCCACGTCCACCAAAGCCTCCGCTACGAAGCGAGCAGCGACGCCTTTACCGCCGCCCACACCGCCTACCAGAGTGGCAGCGGCGTCTGCCGCGACTTCGCCCACACCGCTGTCGCCTTCTGCCGCGCCCTCAACTTACCCGCCCGCTACGTCAGCGGCTACCTGCCCGACATCGACTTCACCCCGACACCCGGCCCGATGGACTTTCACGCCTGGACCGAAGTCTATCTCGAGGGCGGCTGGTACGCCTTCGACCCGCGCCACGACCAGCACCGCACAGGCCGCGTCCTGAGCGCCTACGGACGCGACGCCGTCGACGTCTCGTTTGCGACCTTCTACGGCGGCACCCAGATGCGCGGCATGAAGGTGTGGGCCGACCAGGTCGACGACAATGCGGTTCTCTAACCCCTAGAGCGGCGGGGCTACAACCCTTCGTCCGCGAACAGTACGGTATCGGCTCGCGTCTAGGCTGACGTTCGGGTCATCGCATCGCCAATGACCCTCGTGACCTCCCTGCAGAAGCAAGACGTTCTCTGTGGGGAGGTTATCTTCGGGCGATATCGTTAGCAGTTCCACGAAACGTTGCTCCCTATGAAGCGTCACCGTCGACACCCGTCCAATGTGATTGTTGCAGCATCATCTGGAAGTGCTATTTATCAGGCACCAATCTTGGGACGCACCCAATCCACAACATTGATCACAAAAGCGGAGGCAGGCTCGAGCCCACCTCCGCTATCTTCTCGCTGTTCTAAGCCGCTTACATCAGTTTCCAGAGCTTAGCGACGCGTTAAAGACGTAATCGTTGTCTTCGGCCTGGCCGTGGCAACCGATGCAGCCCGACACCTGCCCCGACGCGTCGACGGTGCCGTCGGGCTGGTACTTGGCCCAGAACCAGTTATTGCTGTCTGGCGCGTAGCCCTCCTGCATCTTGACCATGATGGTGTAGGAAGCGAGTTCTAGTTCGGGAGTGTAGTTCTCCTTAACCAGAAACGAGCCGAGCGGAAAGGTGTCGAGGCCGCTACCGGCGGCGTTTACGGCGATCGGGTTGGCGAAGCTTTTAAGGCGCAGGCCGTGCGGTTCCTGGCCCTCGTAGAAGCCCTGGGTGACGCCGGGTTCGTAGGCCCAGTTGTACTCGTAGTTGCTGTCCTGCAAAAAGGTCCAGAACTCTTCGGTCAGCGCTTCGACATTCATGTCGTCGCCGTCTTGGGCGAACACGCTCACGCCGCCGATCATCAGGACGGCGATCGTGGTGAGGACGGTCAGTAGATGTTTGGTCATAAAACCTGTCATAAAACCTCCGGTGGTGCGCGGGCGATAGGTTGCGAACGGCCTGGCACGTTGTGGGCTATACAGTCACTATGACGCAGGATAGTGATGCGTGACAGGAGCGACGTCTACAAAGGTACGTAAGGGTAAGGCTCACAAAAACGTCTAGCGACGCGCCCTAGCGACTACAAAACCCACAGCAGATCGGGCACGAGATCAGGTATGATCGGGCCCGATCGACGAAAAGATCCTCCTCTCTACAGGTAGCGTTGTCGCCGAGTGTGAAGCATTCCCACAAAGTTTTCCGTCAAGTACAAGACCAAGCACGAAGACGACCGTGCGTGTACACCAACCCGGTAGTCGGACCGTCAAACGGCTTACGGAAGTGTAGGAGCACGTCATCTAAACTTGCATCTACGACCGATAACCCCGCACGAACACGCCGCATCGTCAGCCGGTAGCGCCGAATGTCTCGGTGCGGCTCGAGCCCCTTATCCACCCTCTTGCTGTTCGCCCCCTACCCGCACCACACATCGTAGAGAAGTCGTAGAGAAGGTGTCTCATGACCAAAACCCCGAGCACGAACGCCGTCCCTAACCCCGCCGACCCCGAATTCGACGAAGTCGGCGAAGCGTACCTCGACCACCTCATCGCCGACCTGATCACCGGCCTCGGCGAAGACGTCAGCCGCGAAGGGCTCGTCAAGACGCCGCACCGCGTCGAGCGTTCGCTCCGGTTTTTAACGAGTGGTTACAGCACCGATATCGGCGCCGTGGTGAACGGGGCACTGTTCGACGCCGAGGGGGCCGACGACCTCGTGGTGGTTAAAGACATCGAGTTCTACTCGCTGTGCGAACACCACATGCTGCCCTTTTTCGGCAAGGCGCATATCGCCTACATCCCCGGCACGTCGATTTTGGGGCTTAGCAAGTTCGCGCGGCTCGTCGACGTGTTTGCAAGGCGGATGCAGGTGCAGGAGCGGATGACCCGGCAGATCGCGGATACGTTGGTGGAGGTGCTCGAGCCCCAGGGCGTCGCCGTCGTCACCGAAGCTAACCACCTCTGCATGATGATGCGCGGCGTCGAAAAGCAGGGCTCCTCGACCCAAGCCTCGGCGATGCGCGGCGTGTTTAAAGACGACCCCAAGACCCGGCAGGAGTTTTTAGAGGCGATCCGTTAGGCGAGGGGGAGAGGGGGGGCTCGAGCCGTCAAACTGCTAACCTGGAACGTCCAGCGCCGCGTCGCCTACAAATCGCAGGTCGCGCTTGTCGCCGAGCGTCAGCCCGACATCGTCGCGTTTCAGGAGATGTCGCCGCACCGGGTCATGCTGTTAGGTGGATGTTTAGTCACTTCGATCTACTCTTTTTCATCTGTAACCCTGTCAGACTGTGGTTGTCCGAATCTGTTACCAGGCCCGGACAATAGAGCACTACAACTCTAAAACCGAAACTTTAGAACCAGACTTTAGAACCGAGGTGAACATGAACGTACGGATAGGACGAATCGCCGTCGGGCTGCTGTTTACGCTTTTCGTCACGGCGGGCTACGCCCAAGACCTCGCCGAACGGGTCAGCGAATACACGCTCGACAACGGGTTGCGCATCATTATGGTCGAGCAGGACTTCGCGCCGGTTGTGAGCATCAACCTGATGTTCGACGTCGGCGGCGTCGACGAGCCGCCCGGACTAGGCGGCATCGCCCATATGGTCGAACACATGGCGTTTAAGGGGACGCGCACCATCGGCAGCTTCGATGTCGCCGCCGAACTCGCCGCACTCGAAGAGCTAGAAGTCGCTGCCAAAGCGCTCGAATACGCCGAGGGTGCCGACATCGACGACGCGACGCTTGCCGCCTTTGAAGAGCGCTTCGCCGCCGCCCGCGAACGCGCCCAGTCACTCGCCAGCCCGAACGCGCTCGACAATCTGTTTAGCGCGAACGGTGGGGTCGGCCTAAACGCCAGCACCGGCTACGACCGCACCGACTACCGGATTTCGCTACCGGCCAACAGGCTCGAGCTCTACGCCCGCGTCTACGCCGACGTGATGCAAAACACCGTGTTTCGCGGCTTCTACGAAGAGCGCGACGTGGTGCGCGAAGAGCGCCGTCAGCGGAGCGAAGACAGCCCGCAAGGCGTCCTGTTCGAAGCGTTTTTAGCCGAAGCGTTTCGGGTTCACCCCTACGGCGTACCGCTGATCGGCCCGCCCGACGAGATCGAAGGCTACCTCGCGACCGAAGCCGAAGCGATCTTCGACCTCTTCTATCACCCGAACCGGGCTGTGCTCGTGATCGTCGGCGACGTCGAACCGGAGCGCGACATCGAGATGTTAGAGCGCTACTTCGGCACCTGGCCGCGCGGCCCCGAAGTCCGCCCAGAGATCCCCGAAGAGCCCGCCCAGACCGCCGAGCGCCGCGTCGAGGTCACGTTCGACGCCGAACCGCAACTGCTGATCGGCTACCGCAAGCCAACCGTCCCGGAGCGCGACGCCTACGTCATGGACGTGGTGGACTACGTGCTTAGCAACGGACGCACCTCGCGGCTGTTTGACCGGCTCGTAACCGAAGAACAGGCCGCGCTAAGCGTATCGACGAGTTCGTCGTTTCCGGGCACGCGCTTTCCGAACCAGTTCGTGATTATCGCTCAGCCCCAAGCACCGACCACGCCCGCCGAACTCGAAGCGGTGATCTACGAAGAGTTAGAACGTCTCGCGACCGAGCCGATCAGCGAGTCGGAGCTGACCAAAGCGAAAAACCAGCTTCGGGCGAACACGATCCGGGCGCTCCAGTCGGGCAGCAGCCTCGCCTCGAACCTCGCCTATCACGAACTGTTTTTAGGCGGTTGGGAACGGCTTATCGACGACCTCGAAATCTACGACAGCGTCACCGCCGAAGACATCATGGCGGTCGCCGAGCGCTACTTTGTCGAAGAGGGCCGCACCGTCGCGACGCTCATGCCCGAAGAAAGCGCGGCGCAAGCGCCGGAGGGAGAATAGCGATGATCCGACGTCTTAACCGCTCGTTTTTCTTGTTCGCCACCACGCTCGCGCTGCTGCTAGGCATAACGTTCGCACAGCAGACCGGCTCTAACGGCGTGCCGACCGGAATCCCCGAAGAGTGGCTCGACCCGACCGCGCTGACCTTCGAGGATATCGAATTCGCGCAGCTCGAGCCCACCCGCCACGTGCTTAGCAACGGCATCATCGTCTACCTGCTCGAAGACCCCTCACTCCCACTCGTCGAGGGCGTGACCTACCTCGACGTCGGCAGCCTCTATGACCCCGCCGACCAGGTCTCGCTCGCGAGCCTGACCGCCACACTGCTGCGCGAGGGCGGCACCCAGGACCTTGCACCTGCCGAACTCGACGAACGGCTCGAATTTTTAGCGGCGTCTATCGAAGCGTCGGCGAGTACCAGCCTCACCTCGGTCAGCTTCTCGTCGCTGTCGGACAACATCGACGAGGTGCTCGGCCTCTACGCCGATGTGCTGAGCAGCCCCGGTTTCGACGCCCGGCGGCTCGAAGTCGCACGGGGCCGCACCCTAGAAGCGATCCGCCGCCAAAACGACAACCCCGTCCAGATCGCGGTGCGCGAGTTTAACAGCCGTCTCGCCGCAGGCCACCCGGCGGGCTACTATCCGACCGCCGACACCGTCAACGCGATTAGCCGCGACGACATCGTGTCGTTTTACGAGACGTACTACAAGCCCAACATTTCGGTGATGGCGATTAGCGGCGACTTCGACACCGATACCATGCTCGCGACTCTAGAAGAGGTGTTTAGCGACTGGGAGACGGGCGAGGTGAGCTACCCCGACCTCCCCGAATACGACCCGACCCCGGAGCCGCAGGTCTACCTCGCGCAGCGCGACCAAGAACAGAGCGTCATCATCATCGGGCAGCCGAGCGTCTACGCCTACACGCCCGCCTACAACGACCTGAGCGTCGCAAACGAAGTGCTTGGCGGCGGCGGGTTTAGCAGCCGGCTCTTTACCGAAATCCGCACGAGGCGCGGCCTCGCCTACGCGACCGGCAGCCAGCTCGGCCAAGGCTTCGAGTACCCCGGCACCTTCCTCGCCTTCGGCATCACCCGCACCGACGCGACCACGCAGGTGCTGTCGCTCATCCTCGAAGAGATTCGGACCATGCAGCAAGAGACGGTCAGCCCCGAAGAGTTAGAAATTCAGCGCAGTAGCATCGTCAACAGTGCGGTGTTTCGGGAGACGTCGGCGGCGGCAGCGGTGCAGCGTACGGCGCGGGCGAACGAGCTGTTGGGGCTCGAGCCCGGCTACTACAACCGCTACATCGAACGCGTCCAAGACGTCACCGTCGAAGATGTCCGCGCCATCATGGCCCAAGAGCTAAACCCCGACCAGATGCTTATCATGGTGGTCGGCAACGCCGAAGGGTTTGACGGCTCGCTCGCCGAGTTTGGTGAGGTTGTGCCGATCGACCTCGAATAACGCCCCGCTAAAACCCTCAGCAAAACCCATAGCCAAAGACCGCGCTCCTTCGGGGGTGCGGCTTTTTTAGCACCTATGGCGGCCTGCTTCACACACGGCGATCTCCGAAACGGAAAATCTCAAACCGATATGAGGCTGACGCTGTTGTGTCGCCCTACAACCACAAACCGTGACAAGCCTGATGAAGTGCACTTTTTTCGCCGGATGAAGGCGTTACGGATCGTTGTTGTCAGCAGAATAAAAGCGCTGTTGACTTAGATAGCACGCACAGCACGCCTGCACAACACGCAGCACGAACGTTCTCGTCTAGGTCGATCGGGTCGGCATGATTTGTCTATTACGCAACCACCGACCCGCCCGGCAGGCTGCGCCGTGCGTCACAATCGCGTACACTAGGACATGTCCTGGCATGACAGCTACTGTCAACACGTTCTCTGGCCCGACTACCGCTTCGCGTCGCAGCACTTGGCCGAACACTTTTTAGACGCGATGACCGCGCACGTGCGCACTGTGGCGCGGCTACCGGATAGGGTGGTGCAGACACATCAGCGGGAGATCGAGGGGCTCGAGCACGCCCTCATCGCCCTCCACGACACCCCGCTGCCGAGCTACAACGCCGACGTCCCCGACCTCTACTTTATGTTTAACCGCAAACTCGAAGCCGAGGTCGGCGAGCAGGCGGTCGGCTTTTTGCGGTTGGGGCTGAGCCGAAACGACCTCGACATGACGGTCTACAAGATGCGGGCGCGGCGCTTTCTGCTCCAACTCGCAGCGTCACTCCTCGACCTGCGGAGCGCGGTGTTGCAGCAGGCTGAGGCCCACGTCGAGACGATTCTGGTCGCCTACACCCACCACCAGCCGGGCCAACCGACCACCGTCGCCCACTACCTCGCGGCGGTCGACAACACCCTGTCGCGCGAATTCGAACGGATGACCGAGGCGTACCGGCGGCTTAACCGCTGTCCGCTCGGCGCGGCGGCGCTCGCGGGCAGTTCGCATCCGCTCGACCGGAGCTACACCGCGCAGCAACTCGGCTTCGACGGGCCGGTCGACAACACCTACGACGCGGTCGCTTCGTCAGACTGGCAGGTCGAACTGGTCGGCGTGGCGCAAAACGGCGCGTTAGGGCTGTCGCGCTTCGTTTGTGACCTTATCCAGTGGTCGTCGCAGGGGCTGTTCGCGCTGCCCGATTCGCTGGTGCAGGGCTCGTCGATTATGCCCCAGAAGCGCAACCCGGTCGCGTTAGAACACGCCCGCACCAAGCTGTCGCGAGCGGTCGGCAGCGCCCAGTCGATCCTCTATTCGAGCCACAACATCCCGTACGGCGACCTAAACGACTTCGGGCCGGACATCCAGGGCGCGTTTCAGGCGCTGTCGGTGCAGCTCGGCGGCGGTTTGGCGCTTTTAAATGCGTGTGTGGGTGAGGGGACGTTTGTGCGGGACACGCTCGAAGCGATGGCCCGGGCGACCGACACCACCGCGACCGAACTCGCCGACGAACTCGTCCGGCAGGCGGGGCTTAGCTTTCCGCAGGCACACAAACTTAGCGCGGCGCTCGTCGAAAAGATGACAAACGAAGGCCGACGTTTACAAGACGCGACCCCAGCAGATATGCTAGTGCTAGGCGGGCCACAACTTAGCGACGCGGTGCTTAAAGAGGCGCTCGAGCCCCACGCGTTCGTGCGGCGGCGGCGCGGGTTGGGGGGGCCGGCTCCGGAGGTTGTCTCCGAGCATCTTGTGGCGGCTAGAGAACGGCTCGAGCACAGCAGGGGGTGGCTCGAGCACCAGCAGCACCACCTCACCCGGGCGCAAACGCAGCTGCGTACGCCCCGAAAGGACTTGGTATGAGAACACTCGCCCTCCTCGTCACCCTTTTTCTAACCACGCTCGTCGCCGCGCAAGAGCCGGTGACCATCACCTACTGGCAGTACGACTTCGCCGGTCGCGTCGACGCTATGAACCAGCTTATCGAACAGTTCGAGGCCGAAAACCCCGACATCGACGTGGTCCAGGAGACCTTCCCGTACGACGCCTACCAGCAGCGCATCGCCGCCTCGCTTCCGGCGGGTGAAGGCCCCGACGTCATGCAGCTTTTCTACGGCTGGCTTCCGACCTACGTCCGCTCCGGCTACGTCGAGGCACTGCCGAGCGAGTATTTCGACGCCGAAGCGCTCGACGCCGAGTTCGTACCGATGGTGCAGGCCGCCAAAGTCGACGGCACCTACTACGGCCTCCCGACCGCCGTGCGCAGCCTGGCGCTGTTCTACAACCGCGATAAGCTGACCGAAGCCGGTTATGACGAGCCGCCCGCAACCTGGGACGAGTTTATCGAGATCGCCCAAGCGCTGACCGTCCAGCGCGGCCCCCGCTTTACCCAGATCGGCTACGGCGTCGCGCCCGCCGGCCAAGACCACCACCTGATCCGCGAGATTCTGACCCGGCAGTTCGGCACCCCGCCCTACAGCGAAGACCACACCGAGGTGCTCTACGACAACGAGGCCGGTCTCGCCGCGTTCGAGTTCTACACCAGCTGGCAGACCGAAAACCAGATCGGCGTGACCGAGTTTATCCCCGGCAACAACGGCTACCGCGAAGGCTTCCGCCTCCAGGAAAACATCGCCATGATTATCGACGGTTCGTTCGCGATCGGCGCGGTGCGCGACCAGGCCGAGTTCGACTGGGGCGTCGCCGAGATTCCGCTGCTCGAAGAAGGCGGCATCGAAGCCAACTTCGGCTCGTTCTGGATGAACGCCCTAACCCCCAACGCGATGGCCGACGAGGCGACCCTCGAAGCGTCCGCGCGGTTTTTAGAGTTCGTGACCCGTCCCGACGCGATGCGCCTCTGGCTCGAGGTGGTCGGCGAACTGCCCGCCCGTAGCGAACTGATTGCCGACCCCGCCCTCGCCGAAGACCCGGTGTTTGGCCCCTTCATCGCCAGCCTCGCCTACGCCGAAGCGACCTTCTTCTACGACGAAGCCGCCCAGCGCGAGGTGATCGTCGACGCCGTCAACCGCGTCCTCCTCCAAGACGTCGATCCTGCCGAGGCGTGGTCTGCCGCCGCCGCCCAAGACCAGGCCATCATCGACGCCGCTATCGACGGCGAGTAACCAAGCACTCCTTTGTACAGAAGACTGTACAGAAGACGCTAGCCACTGCCGAGCGGGAGCACAACCGTCCTGCTCGGCTCTTCTTTAAATCGCCCCAACTCACCTCACCACTCAAACAGCACCAGCACCCCAAATCGTAGTGACTTAGCTACTCTAAAATGGTGCACGAACCACGCCGCCCCGACATCTCGAAATGTCTTTTAAACGTTAGGTGCGCAATGGCGCACCCTACGGGCGAACTCCGATTTCGTAGGGTGCGCCGTGCGCACCGCCTTTTGGCCCCGCAACCTTCCGTTCGCGCACTGTTTTAGGATAGATGGCTCAGTAGAGTGCGCCGTGCGCACCGCATAGACCAAAGCACCGTCATCTACCGACAAATACAGGCCAAAAAACGCTCGTCATCCTTCGCAACGTCCGCATGACGCCAGATTTAACGACGGAGTGACGCTAGAGCAACAACACCGTGATGTGAGTCAACGCCACCACGCCGTTTGTCTAAGCTGTCTATCTGAGCTGTCTGTCCAAGTTGTCTAACACGACTTATCCCGCCTAATCCCGATAAAATCGACAAGAGAGGTCACGAGAACCCGCCGCTGTCGACCCCTACTATCCGGTCGGGCACCGCGCAGGTTTCAGGTTTCTCCAAGGAGGTGATGGGGTGGCTGTCCCCCGAAAAACGTCACAACAGACCGCGTCAGAGGCGCCAGAAGCGTCTCGTCCGTGGCTAAGCCTGGCTCGGCGCGAAGCGCTCTGGGCCTATATCTTTTTAGCGGTGCCGCTCGCGTTCTTTCTGTATTTACGTATCTGGCCCGCGTTTCAGTCGTTCTGGCTGTCGCTCTTTACCTGGCACGTCAGCCCCGCCGAGCGCGACTTTGTCGGCGCCCGCTACTACCTAGAGATGCTGCAGACACCCAAGTTTCGTCAGGCGCTCGTCAACACCTTGCAGTACACGCTCGTAATCGTGCCGGTACAGCTCGTGCTCGGGCTCGTCATCGCGTCGCTGCTTAACAACGTCCGGGCGTTTAAGGGGCTGTTTCGCGCTATCTACTTCGCGCCCTTTATCACCCCGGCGGTCGCGATCGCGTGGGTGTGGGGCTGGATGTATTCGGTTAACTTCGGCATCCTTAACACCATGCTGATCGAGCTCGACATCCTCGCCGAGTCGTGGGGCTTGGGCTGGCTCAACTTCGAGCCGCAGCCGTTTCTGACCAGCCCCGACCAGGCGCTCTACGCGGTCGCGGCAGTGGTTATCTGGCAACAGCTCGGCTTCCAGGTGGTGATCTTCTTGGCGGGGCTGCAGAGCATTCCGAGAATATTTTACGACGCTGCCAAGATCGACGGTGCGAGCGGCTGGCAGCTGTTTCGGCACATCACCCTGCCGCTGCTCAACCCGGTCATGGTGTTTTCGGTGGTCATTTCGACGATCGCGTCGTTACAGCTGTTCGACCAGGTCGTCAACATCAACTTTACCGACCAGGGCGGGCCGCTCAGCAGCACCCTGACCATCGCGCTCTACATGTACCAAGAAGCGTTCGGACGTTCGCGACTCGGCTACGCGGCGGCAGTGACGGTGGTGCTGTTCGTCCTTATCCTGATCGTCACGCTCGTCCAGCTCCGTTTCTTTAGCCGGAGGATCGATTACTGATGGCGAGGCCGATCGTACGAGACACGCAAAACCGAGACACGCCCCGTCAGCAGCGCCCGAGGCGGGTTCGGCCCGTCGTGGTGCTTAGCTACCTGCTCCTGACGCTCGGCGCGGTGGTGATGGTCTTCCCGTTTTTATGGATGCTGCTTACCTCGTTTAAAGACATCCGCGAGATCTTCGCGCTCACCATCTGGCCACAAGAGTGGACGCTCGCCAACTACCGCGAGGTGCTATTCGGCACCGCCTTTCCGCGCTGGTTTCTCAACAGCCTGATCGTCGCGGTCGCGACCACCGTGTCGGTGCTCTTCTTCTGTTCGCTGGTCGGCTACACGCTCGCGACGCTCCGCTTTCGCGGCAAAAACGTCGTCTTTGTCCTGATCTTATCGACGCTGATGGTGCCGACCGAGATGCTGGTCATCCCGTGGTTTGTGATGTCGGCGGACTACGGCTGGATCAACAGCTACTGGGGGATCGCCTTTCCGGGCCTGATTACCGGCTTCGGCGTGTTTCTGATGCGACAGTTTTTCGCGACGCTACCGACCGACCTGTTCGACGCGGCGCGGATCGACGGGATGCACGAATTCGGCGTGTTCTGGTTTATCGGGCTGCCGCTGGTGCGGCCCGGCCTGGCGGCGCTCGGAATCTTTAGCTTTATCGGCAACTGGAACGCCTACCTGTGGCCACTGATCGTCGCGCAGCAGCCGACGATGCGCACCGTACCGGTCGGAATTTCGCTCTTTTCGGGCGAAGCGTCGACGGCCTGGAACCTGATCATGACCGCGTCGGGGCTCGCGATCATTCCGGTGTTGCTCGTTTTTATCATCTTTCAGAAGCAGATCATCGAGGGTGTGGTGCTGACCGGCACCAAAGGTTAGACGCCGTAACCCTCAGACCAGCGCGTTTTCGCCGCCCCGGACGCAGGCGCGCACGTCAACCTCGCTCGCGAGGTGGGTCATCGGCATATCGGTGAGGGTGTGCGGCAGGGCGGGCACGATGAGCGCTTCGGGCACGACGCCGACGCGGGGGGTGCTGCGGTTTAGTTGGGGGAGGAGCCGGTCGTAGTAGCCCCCGCCGTAGCCTAAGCGGACGCCGTTGGTGGTAAAGGCTAGGCCGGGGACGAGGGCTAAGTCGATCGCGCTTGGGGCGATCTCGGGGCTGTCGACGGTCGGTTGCTGGTAGCCGTGGGGGTGGGGCTCGAGCCCCCCCTCCTCGATCAGATGAACCGTAAGCTCCTTCCCCTCCCCCGTCCGCGTCGTCACAAACGTCTTGTCTTCATTATCCCCGTCTAGCTCGAGTAACGACGACAGATCGACCTCGCTGCCAAACCCCATATACACCAGCACCACCTGTGCCCGCGCGTAACGCTCCCAACCACGTATCTGCGCCACCACCTGACGGCTGAGCGTGTCGCTGACCACCTCCGCCCGGCGCCGCTTCGCCCAGTCGCGCCAGGTCGTTTTGTCGTCTTGTAAGGTCGGCATCTCCGAAGACATGTTCTGGTCCATACCCGTCACTCTAATACAGACCCTCACCCCACAAACTTACCCTGTGACACCGCCGACAGCCCCGTTTCGCTCGCCGCGCCATACTACAGCTATGGCTGACAACACCAAAACCACCACCGTCCACCACCTCGTCGACAAACGCTTCGTCGGCATTACCGGCGAGCAGCGCCTGATGATCGACGGCGAAGACCACGCCCCGACCGGCATGCGCCCGATGGAGCTCGTCCTTAACGCGGTCGGCGCCTGCTCCGCGTACGACATCGTCGAGATGCTTAACAAGCGCCGCCTAGAGGTGCGCGGCTACCATATCGAGCTCGAAGGCGACCGCGCCGACGGCACCCCCGCCTACTACACCCACATCCGCGCCAAGCACGTGTTCGACGTGCCCGGCCTCGACCAGAAGACCGCCGAACGCTTTGTCGATTTGGGGATGAACAAGTACTGCTCGGTCGCCGCGAGCCTCAAGGCCGAGATCAGCTTTAGCGTCGAACTGACCCACGAACAAGAAGTCAGCGCCTAGCCGCAGACCGCCCGCGCTCGCTACGCTAGACTCGCCTCTATGGCACACTACGTTATCGGCGACATTCACGGCGAGTACGACAAATACACCCGCCACCTGATCGCGCACGGCTTGGCGAGCGATACGCTGTCGTGGCGCGGCGGCAGCGATCATCTGTGGGTGATGGGGGACTTTTTCGACCGAGGGCCGGAAGGGTTGCAGGCGCTCGAGCTCACCATAAAGCTCCAACTCGAAGCCGCCGACGCGGGCGGCGCAGTACACGCCCTGATCGGCAACCACGACGTGCTGATGATCGCGGCCAAACGCTTTGGTGGCGGCTATTACGACTACTGGCAGACTATCGGCGGTGTCGCAGACGATCTCGCCGGGCTAACCGACCGACACCTCGCCTGGCTGATGCGGCTTCCGGCACTACGACGCGCGCACAGCACCCTCTTTATGCACGCCGACGCTAAACTCTACCTAAACTACGGCGACACCATCGACGCGGTCAACGAAGCGTTTTACAAGGTGGTAAGTGGTGACGACCAAGAAGCGTTTGACGCGCTCATCGAGGCGTTCGGAGAACACCGGGGCTTTGTCGAGGGGGTCGGCGAGCCGCAAAACGCCAAGACCCTGCTCGACACGTTCGGCGGCAGCCGCATCGTCCACGGTCACAGCCCTATCGAAAAAACCACCGACCAGGACTCGCCCGACATCACCGAAGCGTTCGTCTATAACAACGGTCTGTGCGTCAACGTCGACGGCGGGATGTACCGGGGCGGGCCGGGCTTTGTGTATACGCTGCCCGAAACAGATTAGGGCAACTGTTGTTCTTCATCCTTGTAGATCACCCTGATCATTCCCGAGGGCGCGTTTAGTCCTCGAAGCAGATCTTGGCTCTTTGCAGCAGTAGCGATGGCACTGTGGTTCGCATAAAGGTGCTTTCCATTGCTTAGCCGCCGATAAGAAGAGGGAGGGTACACTTCCCCACTACCCTTACGACGCCCTTGCTCCATACTCTCATAGATTTCCGAGGTCACTTCTAGATCCTCTGCTTGGCCGAGTAAAAGATAGGCTTCCGCAATACCGCCGTAGACGTCACGCCAGTTACGGACTTTGATAGGCTCACCACCTATCCATACGTCTATCGGAGAAGACCTGGAACTAGGTTCCTGGGCGATGGTCTGCTCTACACCCCTACGCAACACCTGGGCTAGATCGGCGTTTTCGACCGAGACGACCGGGATACGAGCGTCTGGCGTTTTTGATGTGGCGTCGTCGCGTTCTGCAACCTGCTCCCGACCCTCTTGACTCTTATCTTCGTCGCGCAGGCTCTCGAAGATGTTTAGAAACAGCTTTTTGTTGTCCTCTACAAGCTGGTAGTCTTCTCCGCGCCACTTTTCGAGCCGATAGGCGAGTTCGATGCCTTTTTCCGGTTCTTGAATCGTCATCTCGTCCATAAACGCTTGCAACGTTTCGGCGAGCGGTTCTAGCTGTGCAGACAGATGCAGATTGTTCTGAATGTCGCGTGCCGTGCGGTCGATGTAGGTGTCGACGTCATCCTGGTCCCACACCTCGGCGTGCAGCAGTCGTCCGAGCGCGTTTGCGAGTACCTGCACACTCTGCTTGTGAAGCGCGAGCGTCAGAATCAGCCGGTCTTGGGCCGGTCTCTGCATAAAGCTGTCGAACAGCAGCCACGACGACCCGTCGGTCAGCACCGCCCACCGAATCCCCTTGTTGTTCGCGTAGTTCACAGCCTGAATCTTCGCTCGGTTGTCGAGATCTCTGCCTAAGCGTTTTACCTCGACGACAAAGCGGGGTTTGCTGTCGATTGCGACGATGAAGTCGGGTTTGTTGCCGCTGTCAGCGGTCTCTTCGGGGATGACCTCAAACGGGTTCCAGATGTCGTAGCCGAGTGCCTGCAAGACCCGCAAAACGACGGCTTGCGACGTCTGCGCCTCGTTAAGCTGCCGCGCCGACCAGTCGGGAAGATTCGTGATGATGTCGGAAAGCGTCTGCTGCAATGTCATGGTCTCTTATCGTACCTTACCAACGAGCGGCAGACGGCAGATTTAGACGATAGGCAGTGTTGTACGACACGAGCGCGGTTGTGGCGTACAGTTAGCGGTACGTTAAAAAGTACGTTATTCTGTTCTTTGGAGGTATTATGAAACGGATCGATCTGGCCCAGGATATCAAGTCGGTGACCGAGTTTCGGGCGAATGCGGCGGCGCTTATCGAACAGTTGCGCGAGACCAAACGGGCGCTCGTACTGACGCAGCACGGAAGCAGCGCTGCGGTCGTACTAGACGTCGAAGAGTACGAGCGTCTTTTAGACGAGTTAGAGATTTTGCGGGATATCCAGCTTGCAGAGCAGCAGATCGGCGAGGGGCGGGGCGTCGCTCATGATGAGGCACGAAAGCAGGTGTTGGATGAGCTCGAGCCGTGACTATAACGTGGTCTCCTCTGGCCATGCGGCGGCTTACAGACACCGCTACCTATATCGCTCGTGATGACCGGGCGGCGGCTAAACGCTGGGTGGCACAAGTATTCGACCGGGTCGGGCAGATCGCTGACTTTCCCGAGAGCGGGCGAATCGTACCAGAGGTGGGCCGCCGGGATCTGCGCGAGTTGATTTTGGGACACTACCGCATTATCTACCGCGTCCGCAAAGATAGCGTTACCGTTTTGACCGTACATTCTGGCCGGCGCCCGCTCGGTAGCGACGATATAGCTTAGACTCTCTACGACCCGAACGGTCGCTGCCGGGGCGCGTCTGCTAGGCTGTAGGCACTATGTCCGAAGTAGAAAAGACGGCTAAAGCCGAAAACACGAAGAAGGACGCCGAGGTCAACCTCCGTGATCCGAAATACTACTTTAACCGCGAACTGTCCTGGTTGCAGTTTAACGAGCGGGTACTCGAAGAAGCGATGGACGAGCGTCATCCGCCGTTAGAGCGGCTGAAGTTTCTCGCCATCTTTAGTACCAACCTAGACGAGTTTATTATGATCCGCTACGCGGGCCTTAAAGAGCAGGTCGCCGCCGGAATCGTCAAGCTTACCCCGGACGGTATGACGCCGCAGCAGCAGATCAAAGCGGTCGCCGAGGTGTTGCACCCGATGGTAATCAAACACCGCAAGGTGCTGCGTGAAGACGTGCTGCCGACCCTCGCCGAGCACGGCGTCGTGATCGTACCGATCGAAGCGCTTAGTGGCGAAGACCAGCGGGTCGTCGACGACTACTTTGGCCGCGAACTGTTTCCGGTCCTTACACCCCTGGCAGTCGATTCGGGGCATCCGTTTCCGAGGTTGCCGAACCTAAGCTTTTCGCTGCTGTTAGAGCTTTTCGACCCTACGAGCAGCGCCACCAAGACGGCGGTGGTGCAGGTGCCGAGCGTTCTGCCGCGCTTTTTGCGGCTGCCGGGCGAGGGGCACCGGTTTGTGCTGTCCGAAGAGATTATCAAGGCCAAGGTCGAGGCGCTCTTTCCGGGCCACGAGGTGCGGCGGCGACACGCGTTTCGGCTGACCCGCAACGCCGATATCGAAATCGCCGAGGACGAGGCGGACGATCTGCTACAGGTCATCGAGGACGAGGTGCGGAAGCGGCGCTGGGGAGACGCGGTTAGGCTCGAGCTCACCTCCGACATGCCCGACACGTGGCGCACCTACCTGCGCAACACCCACCGCCTCGACGACGACGACGTCTACGAGATCCCCAACCACCTCAACGTCGGCGACTTTATAGAGATGGCCGTGCTCGACATCCCCGAACTGCGCGACCGACCGTTTAGCACCCGCCTACCGACCGAGTACCTCGGCGAGGCCGACGTGTTCGCGACCGTACGCAAACAGGACGTGCTGATCCACCATCCGTTTCACTCGTTCGACGCGGTGCTCAACATGATCGAACAGGCCGCCGACGACCCTAACGTGCTCGCCATCAAACAGACGCTCTACCGGGTCGGGAGCCGCTCGCCGGTCGTCGCCGCACTCGCGCGGGCCGCCGGTAACGGCAAGCTCGTTACCGCGCTCGTCGAGCTCAAGGCGCGTTTCGACGAGGAGAACAACATCATCTGGGCGCGCGAGCTAGAGCGGGCCGGTGTGCACGTGGTCTACGGCTTTGTGGGGCTCAAGACGCACTGCAAGGCGCTGCTGATCGTGCGGCGCGAAGGCGACGAGATCCGCCGCTACGTCCATTTGGGTACCGGCAACTACAACCCCGGCACGAGCACCATCTACACCGATTTCGCGCTGCTGTCGTGCGACGCGAGCCTCGCCGCCGACGTCTCGGAGCTGTTTAACTACCTGACCGGCTTTTCTAAGCAGAGCGCGTGGCGCAAGATCTGGGTCGCACCGGAGACGCTACGCGAACACCTGCTCGCCGCTATCGAACGCGAGAGCGAACACGCCCGGGCTGGTCGTCCGGCCAAGATTATCGCCAAGATGAACTCGCTCGTCGACCCCGAATCGATCCGGGCTCTCTACCGGGCGTCGCGGGCGGGGGTCGACATCGACCTGATCGTGCGGGGCATCTGCTGTCTGCGTCCGGGTGTGCCGGGGATAAGCGAGACGATCCACGTCCGCAGCATCGTGGGGCGGTTTTTAGAGCACTCGCGGGCGTTCTACTTTCTAAACGACGGCGCCGAAGACCTCTATCTCGGCTCGGCGGACTGGATGCAGCGCAACCTTAACCGGCGTGTCGAGGCGGTGTTTCCGGTCGAAGACCCTAAGCTCAAGCAGAAGGTGATGCACGTCTTCGACCTCGCCCTGCGCGACAACGAAAAAGCCCGCGAGCTTCAGCCCGACGGCAGCTACACCGCCGCCACACGCAAACCGGGTCAGAAGCGGCTCGACATGCAGGCGCGGTTACTCGAGCTCTCCGCGCAGCGCCTTCGGGCGACCTAAGGGTTAGAGGAGGCTCCGCCCCGCGCGGCAACCACACGTTGCCGTTCGGTGCGTCAGGGCGCACACTACGACAGGCGTGAGGTACGTCTTTCTGTCGGTAGAAGGGTGGTGTAGACCAATCGGTGCGCATGGCGCACCCTACTGAGCCTACCGGGTTGTGGCTCCTGACGTGATACGAAGGACGTGGCGCAACCGCTACGCCTGGAGCGGTCCCGACGTGTGGGGGGCCGCGTCGTCGTCGTTGTCGTCTAGGTCGCCGACCGCGTAGCCGGTCTGCAAACCCATCAGGTAGGCGAGCTGGATCATAAACATCAGCGTGTCGACGTCACCCTGTTGCGAGCGTTCGCGGACGTAGTCGCGGCTGCCGTCGGGCAGCGTGATGCCGCGAATATCGTCGCCATGGCGTTCGCGCATCTCCTCTAAAAACTGCTCGATCATCCGCTTGCTCATCGGTTAGTTGTTGCCCCGGTTAAAGTCGCCGTCGGTGGCGGCCTGTGACGACGCTTTGTCGAGCCAGGCGATGACCGCTTCGGCGCTGCCGAGGTTGGTCGCGAGCGGGATGTTGTGGACGTCGCAGACCCGGAGCAGTGCCGAGATGTCGGGTTCGTGCGGCTGCGAGGTAAGCGGGTCACGAAAGAAGATCACCGCGAGCACCCGGTTTTCGGCGATCCGAGCGCCGACCTGCATATCGCCACCCTGCGGCCCTGACTGAAACAGTTCGACGTTGAGCTGGGCCTTGCTCTGTAAGATGCTTCCGGTCGTACTCGTCGCGATAAGCGGGTAGCGGCCTAGCACGTCGGCGTGGTCTTTGGCGAACAGGGCGAGGTCGAGCTTCTTTTTGTCGTGCGCGATAAGGGCAACAGCTTTCATGCTCGTAGTGTAACGCATTTGCCGTTCACTGGTGCGGCACCGTCACAGACGTGCCGCCCTCGTCTTGCAGCGGCCCCGCAATGACCAGCCAGGCGCGTCAGCCCGGTCTTCATCGACCTGGTCTCGTCGACCCAGTCTTGGCAACCTGGTCTTGGCGATCTGGTCTTGGCGACCCAAGCAGCTTAGCGCTGCGCCGTGCCGAGCACGAACCAGACCTCGGTGCCCACCTTGGCCTGCGCGAGCTGCCAGAGGTCGTGGACGTCGCACACTGCCGGTTTGGGGTAGCCGCCGGTACGGCCCCGGTCGCTTAGGAGCACGATCGGCTGGCCGTCTGCGGGTATTTGAACCGCGCCCCACGGGCTCCCCTCGCTTAGCACATCGTAGTCCGGCAGGGTAAGGGGCGGGCCGCTCAGCCGGGCGCCCATCCGGTTAAGGCCGCTAAGGTGGTAGCTCGAGCCCAGCAACCTCCCAAACGCCGCCTCGTCGTACTGCGGTCCTGGATAGATCCGCACCTCGATCCGTTCTGGGTAGCGCACCGTGCCGGGGTAGGGCTGTTCGCGGTTTGTAGCGGTAGTGGTGGCACGGCTTAGCCGGTCACCCCGTTGCAGGTAGCGCCCGTCCTTACCGCCGAGCCGGCCCCGCGCGTCGGTCGAGGCGGAGCCGTGGTCGTGACGTGCCGCGAAGCCGCCAGCGACGCAGAGGTAGCCCGTCAGGCCGGTGTCGCGGTCGGGGCTGAGCTCGAGCCTCTCGCCCTGCCGCCAGTCGAACGCCCGCCAGCCCGCGACCGCCTTACCGCCGAGCCAGGCCCGAAACCCGCCGCCGGTCAGGCACACACGGCAGTCTCGGCGGGCGACAAACTCCTGCGGATGGACCATCACCTCGAGCGCGACGGCGTCGGGCGCGTTGCCCACCAGCGCGTTGCCTACCTCGAACGCGACCGGGTCGAGCACCCCGCTCTGGGCCAGCCCGTAGTGCGCGAATCCCCAGCGCGGTCCGCTCTGCAACGACGCGCTGTTCGGCCAGGTATCGACGACCTCGACGGCCTCGTCGCTGTCGTCATTGCTGTCACCATCATCGTTGTCGCCACTGTTCTTGTCGTTATCGTTGTCATTCTTGCTGTTGCTGTCGCGAATAGATCCGTCGGACGTCTGGATGGTTGCGGCGTCGACGAAGCGTACGGTGTCGCCCGGTTGGAGCAGCGTCGGCGGATCTCGGTCGGGGTGGTAGAGCGCCGCGTCGGTGCGCCCGAGCACCCACCAGCCGCCCGGGCTCGGGGCGGGATAGATGCCGGTCTGCGAGCCAGCGATGGCGACGGCGCCCGCCGGAATGTCTTGTCGCGGGGTGTCGCGGCGGGCGGTGCGGAGCGCGTCTGGAAGGCCGAGCAGGTACGGAAAGCCGGGCGTAAAGCCGATAAAGGCGACGGTGTAGGTCGGTTGTTGGTGCCGCGCGACGATGTCGGGCCAGTCGAGGCCGAGGGTGGGCTCGAGCCACCCCCTATCCGCCGCCTCGCCGTAGCGCACCACAATGTCGTGATGGCGCGTCGGCGGCGCGTCCGGGTCGGTGTCTAGCCGTGACTGCACCCAGCCGAGCAGCGCCGCCTGCGCGACGTGCGGGTCGTGTTCGATCAGCAGCGAGGTGTAGCCCACCACGATGTCGCGCACGCCGGGCGGGGGGTTTAGGCTAAGCGCGTGACGGAGCGCGTGCAGCCGCCGCGACGTACCCGGCGAAGCCTCGTCGGCGAGGTAGAGGTAGAACGCCGCGATTCCCGCCGCCGCAAAGCGTACCGGCAACTCCGAAACAGCTTCGGCGTCCGTCGTTAGCGGAGACAGGTTCGAGGGGGGTAGATTGGTCGGCGTTATCTCGTCATCCATTATCGGCCATCACAGTGTCGATTCTCCCGGTGTCGGTTTCAGGGTGTCGGTTTCCCAGTGGCGGTTTTAGGGTGTCGATTCTCCCGGTCGCGGCGTGTCCCAGCAGGGTCGCACCTTCACCCCGGCGTCGGTGAGCCGCTGCCGGACTAAGCCGACGAGTTGCCGGGCGCCGGGGGTGTCGCCGTGGACGCAGAGCGAGTCGGGCCGGAGCTGCAACGTCGTACCGTCGGTCGCGCTAACCTCGCCGGTCTGTACGAGCCGCAACGCGCGGTCGGCGGCGGCGACCGGGTCGGTGGTCACGCTGCCCGGTTCGGAGCGGGGTTGGAGTTGGCCGTTCGGCAGGTAGCCTCGGTCGATAAACGCTTCGCGCCGGTAGGGGTGGCCGTAGTCGCGAACAACGCGTTCGGCGCCACTCGCAGCCAACACGAGCAGCGGCAACGCCGGGTCAAACGCTGCAACCGCCGCGACCACGGTGCGGGCGACCGCCTCGTCGCGGTTCATCTGGTTGTAGAGTGCGCCGTGCGGTTTGACGTAGCGCAGCGTCGCCCCTTCTACGCGGCACAGCCCGGCGAGGGCACCGAGTTGGTAGACGATATCGTTACGGAGCTGTTCGGCGGGGAGCTCGAGCCCCACCCTTCCGAAGCCCCGCAGGTCGGCGTAGCCTGGGTGCGCCCCAATCGCGACGTCGTTTTCTAGCGCCAGCCGGATGCTTCGCTGCATCACACTCGGGTCGCCGGCGTGAAACCCGCAGGCGATGTTCGCCGAACTCACAAGTCCGAACAGTGCCGCGTCATCGCCGAGCACCCAGCGCCCGTACGACTCGCCGAGGTCGCTGTTGAGGTCGATGCTGTTGAGGTCGGTGGTGGTCGTGTCGGTCATCAGGATTTGGTCATCAGGATTCGGTCATCGAAGTAAGTTCGGTCGTCGCAACATGGCTACCGCGTAGGTGTTGCAGGGGTGGGCTCGAGCCCGCACAGTTTTCGGCGGAGACAGCAACCCGCATAGGAGCGGCAAGCACAACGATGCGTCGGTCGGTCAGTGTCCAATTTTAGCGGTCTCACTATACCCTACGGATACCCCCTGCGGCGATGCGGCGGCGCAGCTCCGGAGTACAACACTGGGGTACAACACCGGCACACAACACGGGCGTGACGGTCGGTGTACGGCGAATACGCTACCATGAAACATGATGACGAGGTTTTTATGATGGGGTCGCTATGACGAGGTTGCTATGACGGGATTGTCATGACAGGAATCGCGCTCGGCCCGGTGGTGCTGAGTGCGCCGCGTCTCAGTGTAGCGCTCGCGCTGCTGGTGCTGGTGCTGGTCGCGGAGGGGCTCGAGCGCTTTCGCGGCACCCCGCTGTCGGGCTGGGCCTGGAACAGCGCACTCGTCGCGGTCATCGGGGCGCGGCTCGGTTTTGTCGGCACGCAGCTCAGTAGCTTTCTGGCCGAACCGCTAAGCATCTTCTATATCTGGCAGGGCGGTTTCGACCCTGTCATCGGGGTCGCGGCGGCGGCGGCGTATACGTTTTGGCACTTTCGGCGCAGCAGTCGCCACTTCGCCTGGGCGCTGCTGCCGGCGGGTGCGGCGCTGCTGATGTGGGGCGGAGCGTGGTCGCTGACCACCCCGACGGCGGACGAGCGGGTCGAGCAAATTCCCGAGGTGCGCTTGCAGACCCTCGGCGGCGCCGACATCGACACCACTGAAGCACTTACCCGGCCTACCGTCATCAACCTGTGGGCGACCTGGTGCCCGCCCTGTCGGCGCGAGATGCCGCTGCTTAGCGAGATGGCGGCGGAGCGCCCCGACATCGCGTTCTGGCTGGTCAATCAGGCGGAGGGGGCGGCGACGGTCGCGCGGTATGTGGAGGAGGAGGGGCTCGAGCCCACCCTTATCTACCTCGACCCGCAGAGCCGCCTCGGCGCAGCGTCGCGTAGTCGCGGCCTGCCGACCACCCTCTTCGTCGCCGCTGACGGCACCATCGTGGCCCGGCACCTCGGCGAACTGTCTCGCCCGCTGCTCGAAAGCTACCTCGCACAACTGCCGACATCAGACGCCTACCGCAAACGTTAGCGGCTACGGCCTCACCCCGACACGGCGGCGGTATATTGAGGGATATCACGAATATCGAGGGGTATCACGACCCGGGAGATAGTGTGACGGTTCTCCGTCATACCAGAACAGTATTCGCGCGAGGGGTCTGACCATGCCTACAGTAAACTTTTACGCCACGCTACGCGCTATCGTCGGCCAGAAAAAGGTCGAACCCGACCTACCCGAAGGTAGCTCGGTGACCACCATCCTAGACGAGATGTTTCGGCACTACCCCGCACTCCGCAAAGAGATTCTCGACGCGGAAGGTCAGTTGCAGCGGCACGTGTCGCTCTTCATCAACGGTCGCGACATCCGCTACCTCAACGGGCTAGACACCGAACTCAAGGAGGGCGAGGTGCTCGACGTCTTTCCGCCGGTCGCTGGCGGGCTCGCCGAAAAGCCTGTCAGAGGACGATGCAGACGCTGACCTTCGGCGGGGTGTCGCCGTGGCTGATGCGCGAATACATGACCCGCCTCGGCGCGACGCGGGTCGACGACGGTGCCAACAGCGAAGACACCTACACGTTGCGCGGCGCTACAGTGCGCTTCGGCTACAGCGAGCCGGTGCGGATCGCGAGCGTCGAGATCGCGCAGTTGCGGATTACTGTCGAGGGGGAAGATGAGGAGCTCGAGCACAGCGTTGCCGCCGCGATCCGCCTCAAAGCGATGCGCGGCGGCGGCTAACCCCGCGCGAGCTTGACCGCCTTAAGCAGCTCGCCGACGTCGCCCTGACCTTCGGAAAACTCGGCCTGACACTTTTCCAGATAGTTTTCGAGGATGACGTCTCCGGTCGCGTCGAGCGCGCTCCGGATCCCCGCGAGTAGGGTCAGAATCTCGCGGCAGCTCCGCTCCTCGTCGACCATCTTGTGCAGGCCGCGCACCTGACCCTCGAGGCGGCGTAGCCGGTTAAGGATCTTCGTCTTCTTTTCGAGCCGTTCGTCTAGAACTTGGGGCATACGGTTCACTCCTTTTCATCATCTGTTGCTGAGTCTGTCACCGAGTCTGTGGCCGAGCGATTTCTTTGTAAAATAGCCAGTCTTGTGAACAGCCTCTATCATAAGGCTTTTAAGCGGCTCTTATCGGCGTAAGCTTTTACCGCGGCGGTCGTTCGTCTGCGCGCTACGCTGCTTCGTCACCTCTAGCTTAGAATATCCCCGCAGGATATTTTGCGGTTAGGCGTACATCACCGTCGCCCGTACGCGTTCGCACGTCGTACTCGCTAGGGTTAGCGCTGCTAGCCGACACTGCGACCCTCTGGTTGGGCGGATGTTGGCCCTCGTGTTCTACATGCGTCGCACCGTTGTGCGGGACGGCGCTTCGTGGCGCTGCCCCGCGAACAGAGATGGGCGGCCTACCTGTAGGCGCAGAAGATACCGGGCAGACACCGTCGTCCTGCTCGGCTATCGCGACGCGTTGGGTTGTCTCGGTCGGTCGCATCTTGGTGAGGTGCACCCGCGACACCGCCAAGAGACAACGTTTAAGATGCAGCTATGAGTTACGCCGCGCTGCTCGCGCTGCTCGCCGCGCTCACCTTTACCATGCCGTTTCTGGTCGATCTCGCCGAGCGCGCCGGGTTGCCACGCGGGTACGGCATCGTCACCACCCTCACCGCGGCGGTGTTCGCCCTCGCCTGGATTGCGGTGCGTAGTCGCGTCCAGCGTCGTCACGAGATCGAGGCGCGTATCCAGGCCATCCGCGAGCGCCTACGCGAGCGACCCTACGACCCGAAAACGTTTTACCTGCACGGCGACCACCTAGGCGACCTGCTCCTCACGCTCGGGCGCACCGAGGAGGCGCTGCGGGCCTTCGAAAACTACAAACGGGTGAGCGAACAGGCCGGTAGCGACACCACCGCCGTCGACAAGATCATCGCCCGGCTGCGGCGCGATCTCCACACGTCTGCTTAGGCGTTCTGATACCGGGGCATTTTAGTGCTGAGGTGTCTTGGCGGGCGCCGCGAGGCAGCGTAGAGGGTTCGGGACGACGTGGTAAGCGTAGGAGTAGTAAGCATAGGATAGGTGTGTGGTGGTAAAATACGCGGAGCGATCGGCGCTGCGTCTCTACGACCGGGCGGTCGGCGCGCCGGCAAGCCTCGACCGACGAGCCGACGAACCCCGGTCGCTAGACCGGCAGCAGGCCGACGTACGACGACCTCACTACGGGTTCATATCAGTTTTTACCCCGGTTTAGACCCGGCGAAACGCCTACGTTGCGGCACCCACCTGCGAGCGAACTCGACACGAAGGAGACGAAAGATGCGTGCGTACAAAGGATTGGTCAGAAACGGACAGATTATCGTCGCGGAGGGCGTCGACCTACCCGAAGGTATGGTCGTAACCGTTACCGTCGGCGAAACCGAGTTTTTACGCGCCCGCATCCGCCGCGCCCTGCGGCGTAATCTGCGGCGGCGCAGCCGAGCGCGCACCGCCGGGCAGAACGTCGGCATCGTCGCCGGTTAGCTTAGGGTGGCGCACCTGAGCCTGGTTCCGACCCCGATCGGCAACCTCGAAGACATCACCTTGCGGGCGCTTACGGTGCTCCGCGAGGCGGACGTTGTCGCGGCTGAGGATACGCGCCACAGCGGTCGGCTGCTCGCTCACTTCGGCATCGACAAGCCGCTGGTACGGCTCGACGCCCACACCATCACCCGGCGCGGCGAGGGCGTCCTCGCGGAGCACGGGCGGGTCGCGTTCGTAACCGACGCCGGAACGCCGGGCATCTCCGACCCGGGCGCCGAACTACTCGCTATGGCGTTAGGGCGCGGCGATACGGTCGAGGTGCTGCCGGGGCCGACAGCGCTGATTCCGGCACTGGTACTGTCGGGGTTACCGCTCGGGCGCTTCCGCTTCGAGGGGTTTCTGCCGCGCAAAGGGCGCGAACGGCGCGAACGGCTAGACACCGTCGCGACGAGCGAGGTGACCGTGGCGTTTTACGAGGCGCCGCAACGGGTACGCGCGACGCTCGCGGAATTGCTCGAGCTCTGCGGCCCGGACCGCCCGGTCAGCGTCAGCCGCGAACTCTCCAAACGCTTCGAAACCACCTACCGGGGTACGCTAACAGACGCGCTCGCCCACTTTACAGACGAGGCGCCGCGCGGCGAATTTGTCGTAGTGCTCTCGCCCGCACCACCCCACGACGACACGCCCGACTTTGCGGCCAAAGCGCACGAACTCGCCGCCGCCGGGCTGTCGGGCCGCGACCTGCAAAAGGCACTCCGCACCTTCGGCGCCCCGCGCAACCTCGCCTACGAGCTATCGCTACAAGCCACAGACAGCGAATCGGCCTAAGCATCGGTTTAAGCATCGACACAGTAGGTATTAGCACCACAAGTATCGGCACCGCTCGGTGTAGACGGGCGGTGCGCGGGCCGACGTCGACAACAAACCGGAGTGACCGCAGAACGGTGACGAGCGAAACAGCGACACGTAAAACAGTGACGAGCGATATCGACAAAATGTTTAGACTCGAAACCATCCCCACAGCCAGAACCACGCTCGGACGCGGTGTCATCAGTCGGCACCGAGTCGAAACTTCTGCAGCAGCTTCTGCAACGATAACGGCGACCCCTATGACAACTACTATGACAATAACCATGATAACAACAGCGACGACAGAAACAACGACCACCACGGAACGACGACTATGACCGACACTGCGACCAACAAATCCGTCCTCGCCACGACCACGCTCAGCAAACCCGCCCGAGACAACGACCGCCGCCTGATGGGGCTTCCGTCGGTGGCGCGGCTCGCGCTGTTCGCGCGGCAGCCAGGGCCGGCGCTGCTACTTACCACGAGCGAACGGCTCGAGCTCTTTAGCAACGCCGCCGCGTTCGGCGTCTCTGTCAGCTTAGACCCGGAACTCGCCGACTGGCCCGAGCGGAGCGAGAAGGTCGTGCTAGACGTCGAAAAGGCGCTGCTCCCCTTTCCCGCCGACCCGGCAGCGTACCGGCTCGAGCTCGTCCCCGGTCACGACTACGCGCGCAGCGAACTGCTCGGCCAACTCGGGCGCTTCGGCTACCCGCGCGACGGTATGCCCGGCGTGGTGGTCAGGGGCGACACGCTCACCCTCTATTTAGACGACGAGGACGAAGACGACGTGCTCCGACTCGAGTTTTTTGGCGACGAACTCGAAAGTATCCGTTACCGAGAAACGCCGCAGCCGCGCTACACGCTAAGCCCGCGCCCCGACGCGGATCTCGAAGACGGACTCGAGGACAGCCTAGAAGACGACGAGGAGACGTGGGAGAGTACGCGGCTCGAGCAGCTTCCCGGCGTCGTCTTTCTCGACAACCCCGAACTGTTTGCGGGCGTGTTAGGTGACGAAAAACGGGCTGACGCGCTGTGGCGCGCACTCGCCGGACGCGAAGTCGTATCGTTCGGGCGCGATCCGTTGCCGCTTCCCGATCAGGGCGTGGGGCTCGAGCCCCTCGGCTACTACCGGGGCAAGCTCGCCGACTTCGCCGCCGACGCCGAAACCTGGCTGCGCGACGGCTACAGCGTCCACCTGCTGCTCCGTTTCGAGCGCACCGGGCGTTACCTCCGCGACAAGGTGATCGACCACCTCAGCAGCCGCTGGGAAAACCAGATCGTCGCGCAAGCAGGAACGCTCGGGCTTAGTGTCGGCACGCACGCACAGGGCGGCTACCGCGACCCGGCGGCGCGCGAGGTGGTGCTCTGCGAAGACCTGCTCTACGGCTACCAGGGGGCACGGCGGCTTAAGAAGGTGCCGGGCAAGTCGGTCCAGGATCCGCTCCAGCTTACTGTGGGCGACTACCTGATCCACCCGGACCACGGCATCGGACAGTTTCGGGGGCTCGAGCCCCGTCAGGTCGTCGGCGTCACCCGCGACTACCTCACCCTGCAGTACGCCGGCGAGGGCAAGCTCTACCTGCCCGTCGAACAGCTACCCCTGCTGCGGCGCCACCCCGGCACCACCGACGACCCACCCCGGCTCTCCACGCTCGGCACCAACGAGTGGGCGCGGGCGCGTGAGAAGGCCCGTGTCAACGCCCAAGAACTCGCCGCCGAGCTGATCAAAACCTACGCCGCGCGGCAGGTCAGCAGCGGCGTCGCGCTCCCCGAACTGCCCGACTGGGACAGCCAGATCGACAAAACCTGCCCCTTTGCCCTCACCGACGACCAGGCCGAGGCGGTCGCCGCGACCTACGACGACATGGCCAAGACTGTCCCGATGGACCGGCTTATTTCGGGTGACGTCGGCTTCGGCAAGACCGAGGTCGCGCTACGCGCCGCCCACCGCGCCGCCGGTCACGGCAAACAGGTCGCGATGCTCGTCCCGACGACGGTGCTGTGCAAACAGCACTACGACACCTTCGCCGAACGGTTCGCGGCGCTACCGGTCACCGTCGCGATGCTGTCGCGCTTTACCAGCGACAAAGACGCCAAGGCGACGCTGCAGGGGCTCAAAGAGGGCCGGATCGACATCGTGGTCGGTACGCACCGGCTGCTCTCCGAAGGGGTGACGTTTAAAGACCTCGGGCTGCTGATCATCGACGAGGAGCACCGCTTCGGGGTCGCCCAGAAAGAGAAGATGAAGTCATTACGGGCCAACCTCGACATCCTGTCGCTGTCGGCGACGCCGATCCCGCGTACGCTCTACATGAGCCTGGTCGGGCTGCGCGACGTGTCGCAGATTATGACGCCGCCCGCCGGACGCAAACCGATCCAGACCGTGCTGCAACCCTACGACCCGCTTACCGTCCGCGACGCGATCATGTTCGAGCTCGAGCGGGGCGGTAAAGCGTTCTATATCCACGACCGGATCGGCTCGATAGGTGCCCGGGCGATCATGCTCCAAAAACTCGTCCCCGAAGCCCGCATCGGCGTCGCGCACGGCCAGATGGGCGGCGCCGACCTCGAAGAGGTGATGCTTAACTTTGAAGACGGCGCCTACGACCTGCTGCTTAGCACCACCATCGTCGAGTCGGGCCTCGACATCGGCGCGGCCAACACGCTTATCGTCGAGCGGGCCGACCGGCTCGGCCTCGCCCAGCTCTATCAGCTACGCGGACGGGTCGGGCGGCGCCAGACCGAGGCGTGGGCCTACCTGTTCTATCCGGGCAAGCTCACCGAACAGGCGCAGCGGCGGCTCTACGCGATCGCCGAACTTAACGATTTAGGCAGCGGCCATCTGCTCGCCGAAAAAGACATGGAGATTCGCGGCGTCGGTAACCTGTTAGGCCCCGAACAGCACGGCCAGATCAGCGCGGTTTCGATCGAGGTCTACACCGAGATGCTCGCCGAAGAGATCGCCAAACTCAAGGGCGAGACCACCCACGCAGGCAAGGCGCCGATCACCATCGACCTGTCGATCGACGCCCGGCTAAGCCCCAGCTACATCGCCGACGACGCCGCCCGCGTCGGCTACTACGGACGCCTGTCGGAGGCGAGCAGCCTCGGCGATATCAACCAGATTCGGAGCGAGTTACGCGGCTACTACGGACCGCCCCCCGCCGACGTCCGGGCGTTTTTAGAACTGGTGCGGCTACGGCTGCTCGCGGCGCAGCGCGGGGTGGTCAGCATTAACGAACACATGACCGACGTGCAGCTGAGCTTCGCCGACAGCGACATCGACTACGACGTCCGCAAGCTGCGCAACCTCCCCTACACCGTCGAGCCGACCCGCTACCCGCCCGGCTTTAGCCTCAAGAAGCGCGGCCTCTCACCCGAAAAGATTCTCGACGCGCTGACCGAGATCCTCTACTTGTGCGCGGGCTGAGCGTGCGGGTCTAGAAGGGGATGGTAAGGCCGATCCGGAACACCGGCAGAATCACCGCACCCTGACGGTCGAAGTAGCTGTTCAGGTCGAGTTCGGCGAACGGTCTGAGCGTGCCGAGGTCGTACTCGCCGCCGACAAGACCGCCGAGCCCGAAAAACGCGCCGTCGTTACCGGCCAGGTTACCGGTCACTGCGAGCCGGGGGCCGGCACCCAGGTAGCCCCGCACAAGACCGTCTTCGGACGCGGACAGCGTCGTTTTGTAGAGGATGTTCGCGCCGAGCGTAAAGGTGCCGTCGGTGTGGATAGCCGCGTCACCGCGCAGACCGAGACCCCGGGTGTTGCCGAGGCCGTCGCTACCGATGAGCACGCCGAAGCCGGGCCGGGCGAAGAAGGTGCCGAGCGAAACGCCGCCGTAGGCCGTCGAGGCACGGCGCACCCGGATCGTCTGCGGGGTGACCCGGAGCGGTTCGGTCGGGCGGGGCTGGATGCCTTGGGTGGTGATACCGTCTCGAGCACCGTCTTGGGCGCTGCCTTGGGCGACGGCGAGACCGCCGAGCAGGAGTAGACCGAGAAGCCAGAAAACGAAAGCTCGCTGCATAAAAACCTTCTTTCCGAGGTGATTGTGAAGTCGTAGACCACCCCGACACCAGGATAGATACCGAGACGATGGTCGTAGCTGCGTGTACCAAAAAAATAATACGCCCCGAAAACGTGCCGAGGGCGTCTTCTGTCGGTCGATCGTCTTCATAGTCTCGGCGACGATGTCGCGTCTTTGGGCGGAGTGGGCGGATCACCAATAGGAAAGGGGCCCGAGAGGTTGGCTCGAGCCCCGTCTATCTCTAACTGTCGATCGTTACGCTACGACAGGTTTAGAAGTTGTACTTACCGCCGACTGCAATACCGCCGTACGAGCCACCGTCGAAGAAGACGTCGCTCTTAAACTCGGTGAAGAGGTCGAAACGGTCGCTCAGACCGATGTCGGCACCGCCGACAAAGCCGATACCGAGGTCGGTATCGCCGTTAAAGAACACCCGCAGGCCACCACCGAGGTAGGGCGTGACGTTACTGCCCGAGTCGATGTTGTAGATCGCGCTCGCGCCGAGGGTGGTCAGGTCGATGCCGCCGAGGATAATGCCGACGTTGGCGCGTAGGTCTACGTTGGTCGCGAGAAGGTCGCGAAAGCCGAAGTAGCCGTCGAGCGAAAACTCTTCGTCGGCGAAGAAGTCTAGGCCGAGCGAAGCGCCAGCGTAGAGGTTAGATTCGGCGCCCGCTGTTACGACGCCGCCCTGCGCCCATACCATCGGGGCGAAGAGTAGAACGGCTAGAACTAAGTACTTTTTCATGTAAAACTCCTTTCGAGTTATCTAATGCGATTTAAACTGTCTGAACAGTAATCAATCGAGGCGTACAAAAATGTAAGCTGTTTCGTAAACCTCGGTAGATTCGGCCTAGAAAGAGAACTTGATACCGGCGCCTAAGCCAAACAGCGTCGTGTTGGCGTTACCGAAAACCGGGTCGACACGAAATTCGCCGAACGCCGTCGCGCGCTGCGAGATCGCGTAGTCAGCGCCGCCACGAAGCCCGATACCGAACGCCGTGTTGCTTCCGAAGAACAGTTCGGGGCCGCCGCCGAAGTAGATGTCTACCGGAAGCGAGCTTAGGTCGAGGTTGTAGAGCGCTAGAGCGCCGAGGCTAAAGCTGTTGCCGCCCCGCGTGAGCACGGTCGCGTCGAGACGAAGATCGAGGTCTTCGAGCAGCAGATCGCGCAGACCGAAGTGGCCCGCGAGCGTGAGCGAGCTAAAGCCCGACGCCGAAACGAAGCCGAACGAGGCACCCGCGTAGTAAGGAGAGTCGCTTTCGACGACGACAACGCCGCCGTCCTGAGCTGACGCCGTACCGAGAAGTAACAGTAGTGACGCGAGCAACGATACTAACTTTGTCTTCATAAATCATCCTCCTGAGAAATCTTGAGAAGTTTTTAAATGCTTCTCACCCAAAGACCTTTATATCATAGTCAGCGGCGCCCTACAAGCAACCTCCTCCAAATCTTTTGTGATTTTTATATCGATGCTGTAGCGATGTTTAAACTTCGGACGGTGGCTCGGCCAGCTCTTGGAGAGTTTCGTCGGCGTAAGCGGTGTGCACGAGCCGCTTGGTCTGCTGCTCTAAGTCCAAGAAGGTGTGTACCAGCGTCCGTCCTGACGCCGACAGTACCGTACCGCCTCCGCCCGGGCCGCCCACCGTCGTCTCGACCAGCGTGTAACCGACCGCTTCTTCGACCCGGCGCAACCGGTCCCAGGCCGCCCGGTAGCTAAAGCCGGCGTTCTCGGCGGCGCGGCGCAGGCTCCCCGTATCGTCGATAGCGAGCAGCAGGCGTGCGGTGCGCGGCCCCATCAGGTAAGTACCGTCGTCATCTTCGAGCCAGATCTTGCTGCGCGCCCTAATCGCCACGGCTACGCTCCCGGTAGCGGCGCTCGGCGTTGCGTGGGCGCGGCCTAGCCTGGTTGCACGGCGGAAGCGCCCCGTAGCGTGCCTCGTAGCGCCCGATGTGGAGCGCCTCATCGGCCTGCGGGACACGGCTGTAGGCATAACGCCAGTAGGCCACCGCCGCGGCGATGCAGGGGGTGTTGTGCAGATGCTGGCGGATACGGTTCGGCACGTCTGTAGCCGACTGGCCGATGTAGAGGGTCTGCTTGTCGGCGTCGGCGAGTTCGTAGATACCGGGCAGTGCGTCGCGCCCTCGCCGCTCGGGTAGGGCGTCTAGGCTGCGCCAGCGCGCGGTTATCGGCATCGTCTACAACCTCCTCGGGGCTCGCTCGTTAGAGTTGTCAGGAGTTATACGGCCCGGATGCTAGACCTCATAGCCGAGTTCGCGTAGCGCTTCGCGGTCTTCGCGCCAGGAACGCCGGATGACCACTTCGAGATCGAGGTAGAGCTTGTGGGAGAGGAACAGCTCGAGCTGTTTTCGCGCCGTTCGCCCGATCTCGCGGATCATACTACCGCCCTTACCGAGCACGATCATCCGGTGGTTAGGCCGCTCGACCCAGATCTCGGCGAAGATATAGATCGGCTCGTCACTTACGTTACCCGCCGCATCCTCTTCCGGATCGCGCCACTCGATCACGTTGACCGCGACCGCGTAGGGCAGCTCTTGGCGCAGGTGGATCATCGCGCTCTCGCGGATAAGCTCGGCCACCCAATTTTCGCGCGACTGGTCGCTCCGGATGTCGTGCGGAAAGTAGAACGGTCCTTCGGGAAGCAGCGCGAGCAGCATGTTGCGTAGTTCGTAGACCGCTTCGGGGTCGTTAAGCGAGCTTAGGCTATACGCCTCGTTGATGTCGGGCACGAGATCACGGTAGAGCGAAAGCGCCTCGTCGGGATATTTGGCGGCGTCTAACTTGTTACCGATCAGATAGATCGGCGCGCCCTGTTCGAGGTTGTTAAGCATCCGCGCGACGTCCCGGTCTTCTTCACCCGGCGGACGGCGCAGATCGACGACCCACAGAACCGCGTCGACGTCGATCAGAGCGCTGCTCGCCTCGCGGTTCATGTAGTTGCCGAGCGCGTCTTTGGCCCGGTGCACGCCCGGCGTGTCGACAAAGACGAGTTGACGGTTGTCCTCGCTGTAGATGCCGCGTACGCCGCGCCGCGTCGTCTGCGGTTTGGGCGTGATCGGCGCGACCTTGATGCCGAGCAGGGTGTTGAGCAGGGTCGATTTGCCCACATTCGGCTTACCTAGAATCGCGACGAAGCCCGAGTAGGTTTTAGTATGCGGCTCCGCGAACGTTAATGTCGGCTCAGTGTGCGGCTGGGCGCTAGGGGTCTGTTCGGTCGTCCGGTCGCCGTGCTCGGTTTCGCTGTCGTGAGGGTCGTAGCTGTCGGTGTCGTTCGCGTGTGGTTCGTCGCTCATCGTGTCCATTCTGCGCACTACGGCGCGTTGGGTTCGTCGGGTGTCTGTTAGGTGTCGGTGGTGCCGACGGCGATCTGTCGCGGGGTCGTGATTGGGTCGTCATCGCTGCGGGTTCGGTCGGTCGTGTTCGGTTGTGGGGGGGGCTCGAGCCCCCCATCACCCCCGCAGGTAACACCGCACGGGCCTCTTCATTGTACAGCAACCGAAAGTAGGTCAATAAAAAAAGCAGGTCAACAAAAAAGGACCCCCGGAGGGATCCTGATGTTTTTGGTTGCAGGGGCTGGATTTGAACCAGCGACCTTCGGGTTATGAGCCCGACGAGCTACCAAACTGCTCCACCCTGCGTCGGTGCAAAAAGGATACTAACGAATCTAGGCAAGCTTGTCAAGCGCGACTCAAACTTTAGCGCGCATGACCAACGTCTAAGCGCTACGAATCCGCTGTTTGAGAGCGTTAGAAAGCAGGCCGATCTGGCCTTTTTTTAGAACAGAGGGCTGTTCTGGAAGCATCTTTTCGAGGGTTTTCGGTTCGATCACCCACAAGCTAGCTGATCCTTCGGGCTGTGCGACTTCCCAGCCGGGAAAGACCATCACAGGCTGTACGCTGATACTAATGTCGGTACTCTCTTGCAAAAAGCTCTCTAACCACGCCGCTTTTGCAGTAACCTGCGCAACGACGTCGCCGCCAAAGGTTTGCCCAGCGATGTCGATAGCTACCCCATCGTAAAGGATGCTAGCGTCTCCCTGCGCTGGCTTCTCGACCGTCTCGGTTTCTATAACGTAGACCCCCTGCGGACCGACAAGGACATGATCTAAATAGATGCCGTCCCCGACAACGTCGTGCAGCACCCGAAAGCCATGATCGCGCAACCGATCCAGGTATTCGGCCACAGCGCGCTTGCCGTCGCGGTGCTGCTTTAGCACCTGGTGCCGCCGCACCCGCCGCCGTAATTTAGGCAACGCATAGATCGCGTACCCCACTAAGCCGGCGCTCGACACCACAAACATCATGTATGGCGGAGTCTGCATCAGCCAAGTGTAGAGTGACAGCCCCGCGATGACTGCGATCGAGATGAGCATAAACGCATCGTGCTCGAAGGCTTCTCGATTCTTATCGATCTCGTCTTGCACCGACTGACCGGGGTTACGGAGCGGATTGGCTTTTAGAGGTGAGATGGTATTACGCTTACTCATAGGTATAGTGTATCGGCTGTGCTCTAAGGTTAAGAATCTTACCGTGACGCACGCGGTACACAGCATACGTGGTATACAGCAGGCGACTCGGCACGCCCTAAAAGACGCCCAAAAGCAGAGCCGCCTAGCGAACTAGACGGTTGCTGCTCAGAATCATCTTGTGGTGGGCCCTGCTGGACTTGAACCAGCGACCAATCGATTATGAGTCGACTGCTCTAACCAACTGAGCTAAGGGCCCTCGCCTCGTACGCCCTTATTGTAGCAACGACGAGGCGGAGGGACAAGGTCGCCGGGTACGGCTAGCCTTCGATCTGCAAGCCCTTAGGCGTCAGCACGAACTCGACACGGCCTAACACGTAGTCGATCAGAATCGCGAGCAGCGCGGCGGGGAGCGCGCCTAACAGCACGAACGGGTCGATGCTCTGGTTGAGCCCGCTCGCGATCGGGTTGCCAAGACCGCCCGCTCCGACGTAAGCGCCGAGCGCGGCGGTGCCGACATTAATCACGACGCTCGTACGGATACCGGCGAGGATAATGCTGCTCGCGTTCGGGATCTCGATCTGCCAGAGGATCTGCGACGGCGTCATCCCCATCCCCTTGGCCGAATCGATCATGGCCGGGTCGATACTCTCCAAACCGGCGATGGTGTTGCGTACGACCGGCAACAGCCCGTAGAGGATGAGCGCGATAACCGCGGGCCAGAAGCCGAAGCCGATGATCGGCGCCATAATCGCAATGATCGCAAGGGTCGGTACCGTCTGGCCGGCGTTGACAATGTCGGTCACGAGCGGCAGAAACTCGCGAAAGTCTTGACGCGTGACCGCGATGCCGAGCGTCAGGCCGAGCAGGATCGTGATGATCGACGAAAAGATGACGAGTTCGAGGTGCTGCGCGGTAAGCTGCACGACCGTCCCCGCCGGATAGATCACCTGAGGGCTGTCGGGAAAGATCGCGCTGAGCAGAAAGTCCCAAAACGGTTCGTGGCCGTAAAACGACCAGAACACCAAGAAGACGCCGAGCGCCCGGATAAGTGGTCGGGTAAGTTTCTCTTCGCTATTACGCAGCGCGTAGCCGAGCGTCCACTCGAGCAGCGCGAAAAACAGTGCGAACCAGGCGAGGGAAAGCGTCCAGGCTTCTCTTTGATAGATCACCGTAGCGCCGTCGCTGTCACCTTCGCCAGCGGGCTGGGTCGCTCCCGAAGGAGGCGTTCCGCTCGCATCCCCGCTTTCGGCGGTGCGAGCGTCGAGCAGGCCGAAGGTGAGCGCCCGCATGTCGTTGGTCGATCCGACGTCGATAACCGTAGAGCCGCTAAACGAAAAGGTCGGCAACCACAGGTCGGGGGCGAGCTGAGCCGTGGGCGGCGCGCCCCGGCGGGGGTCTTGCAGTTCGATTTCGATCCCGCCGATACCGAACAAGCCGACCGCGAGTGCGAGCCACACGAGTGCGGCGGGCGGGACGTAACGCTGCCAGCCCTTCACTGAGCCACGGCTCCTGGTCGCGACTCGGCCCAGCCCTCCTCGCTTAGCTCTTGGAGTGAGCGCAGGGTGATGCTACCTTTTACCCTGCCGCGTTCGTCGACCACAGGCGTGATGCGGAAGCCGCGGGCGACCATCGCGCTAAGCGCTTCGCGAGCGGTCTGGCTCTCGCGAACACCGATCTCCTGGTAGTCGCCTTCGTGCATCGCTTCGGTTAGCGACGAGGGGTTCTGTTCGAGCGCCTCCCGGTCGACCCAACCTTTGAGGTGGCCGTCCGAATCGACGACGAACGCCGAGCGGACGTCGAGCTTACGAATCATGTCGAGCGCTTCTTCGGCCTTGTCTTCGAAACGGACTGTCGGGGTGTCCGAGGTCATCAGTTCGCGGACCCGTACCAGGCCGAGCCGTTTGAGCTGCCGGTCGGAGCCGACGAAGTCGCGCACGAAGCGGTTTTTGGGGTGGGCCAGAATGGTGTCGGGGGTGTCGAGCTGTTCGAGCTTACCGTCACGCAACAAGCAGATCCGGTCACCCATCTTGATCGCCTCGTCGATGTCGTGGGTCACGAAGATAATCGTTTTGGAGATCTCTTTCTGGATCTGCAAAAACTCTTCCTGCAACACCTCGCGGGTGATCGGGTCGATCGCGCCGAAGGGTTCGTCCATAAGCATGATGGGTGGGTCGGCGCCGAGTGCTCGAGCCACCCCGACCCGCTGCTGCTGGCCGCCCGAGAGCTGGCGCGGGTACTTATCGCGGTTGACGTCGGGATCTAAACCGACGAGCTCGAGCAGCATATTGGCCCGCTTGTAGATCCGGTCTTCTTCCCAGCCGAGCAGGCGCGGCACGACCGCGATGTTGTCGTAGACGGTAAAGTGCGGAAACAGACCGATCTGCTGGATCGCGTAGCCGATCTTGCGGCGCAGCTCTTCGATCTTCATCTCGCGGTTATCGCGTCCGTCGACCAGAATCTTACCGCTCGTAATCGACAACAACCGGTTGACCATCCGCATCGAGGTGGTTTTGCCACACCCCGAAGGCCCGATCAGAACGCAGATCTCGCCCTGACGCACCTCGAAGCTTAGCTCCTTGATAGCCCGAAAGCCGTCGGGAAACTCTTTGACGACGTCTTTAAACTCGATCATATAAACTCCTTAACTCTGAACCTGTTTGATGCCGGGCGAGGTCAGCAGACTTTCGATGCCGCGCAGACCCGCGTCTAAAACGAGGGCGAGCGCGATCGCCGGCAGTGCGCCGAGCAGAATCTGGTCGACGGAGGTGTTGACGATGCCCTGGATGACAAAGTCGCCGAGGCCGCCCGCGCCGATCACCGTCGCGACTGTGCCGATCCCGACAAGGGCGACACCAGCATTACGGATACCGGCCATGATGACCGGAAGTGCGATCGGTAGCTCGATCTGAAAGAAGCGCTGGGACGGGGTCATCCCCATACCGCGCCCCGAATCGATAATGGCGTTGTCGACGTTGTTAAGCCCGGCGTAAGTGTTACGCACGAGCGGCAGCAACGAGTAGAGGGTGAGCGCGACGAGAGCGGGGGTGACGCCGATACCGCGCACGCCTAGGTCGCGCATGGTCATGGTGCTGATGCTGTCGACGCGGCCTAGGTAGCTGCTCGAGTCCCCCGCCTGTACGAACAGCACGATCAGCGTGACAAACGCCGACGCGTAGGCGAGCCAACTCGCATACGTGGTGTACTTTTCGGCTCGGCTCTCGTCGCGTAGCAGCCACCGGGCTACAGCCCAAAGCGCGACACCGACTAAAAAGAGGGTGACGAGCGTCGACACCAGGTTGCCGTAATCACCGCTGGTGAAGGCGATGATCGACACCCTAAACAGGACGCTGACCAGAACACCCGTCAACAACGCGAGCGGTACCGCCGTCGCGATAGCGCTCACGATCAGCAGCGCGGTTCGTAGCTGGCTCTGCAGCCGGTCCGCGACCAGCACGTAGAGCACGACGACCACCGCCGCGACCCCCAGAGACGCCAAAAAGAAGTAGAGGGTCGGCAAAAACTCTTGGCTGCCGAGCGCCGCGAGCGGTACGAGCAGCACGCCGAACAGCGCCAGGCTCGGAATGGTCTGGATAATGCCGACGGTGTAGAGGATAACCGGCGCGATCCGATCGTCGCGCGACGCCCACAGGCCGAGGCCGATACCGACCACCGTACCGACAACGAGCGAAATCGCGACAAACGCTAGGTGTTCGGTAAACTTCTGGCCGAGCAGCTCACCCGTCGAGTAGAACTCGATCATGATCGAGTAGACATCGAAGGTGCCGTTAAGCAGCAGCAGCACGATGATAACCCCGCCACCCCACGTGGCCACCGACCGGGCGAAGTCCGACACTCCCTCACGTTCTAGGTCGCGTAGACCCGCAAAAAGCACGAAGTAGCTGCCGAGCAAGCCGAGCGCGAGCGCCGCCGACGGCAACACCCTGGGGTCGCTCGCCCGGACACTCTCCTCGAAAAAGTCGCCCGGATTGTTAACAAGTTGCTGACCCGCAATCGCCGGTAGGAGCAACGTGAGAATGAGCAGCAGGTTGCCGAGACCCACGAGCAGCCAGCCGCGCGCTTCGCTCTGTTTGCGCAGCGCGATGATAAACGGCACGATCGCGAGCGCGAACAGGACCAAAAAACGGTAGTCACCCTGAAATTCGAGGAGGTTGAACGGTATCCCCGCCGCGATACGGTTGGGCTTAAACGAGATGATGGGGAAGAAGAAGAAGCCGAAACTCGTGATAAGACTTCCTAGAATAGCGATTCGGTTTACGATGGACGTACCTCCTTTATAAACTTAAGAGCAGTTGCCCGGTCGATGACCGAGTCGGTCGTTATTCTCTCGCCCGGTCGATCGGCGCGACCGACGCCGGTACATAGCCGGTACACAGGGGTAACGGATAGACCGTGGCCCGGTGCCGAGAAGTGGCTCGAGCCGCATAAGCGGACGTAGAACGTTAGCGAACGCGAGGCGGAACGCGGGTCGGAAAACGTTTCGGCAGACGCGCCAAGCTCGTGTCGTTGACGTATCAATGACGTATCGATGATGTGCCGATAACGTACCGGTCTCGATTGTACCGGTCTCTATCATAACGGTTTTTGACGCGCCGGTTCTCGTACGAACCTGTGTTTACAAACCCTGTTTGGTAGGGTTTAGCACGACCGATAACGGTCACCCTGCTCCCGGCGGTCCTTCAAACCTAACACGGACCAGAAAGCCTAGGGTAAGACCCGAGCACAACGCAGAGCCAGAAAACAGACAGAAAAAAGGGCCAGGATGCTCTCCCGGCCCCAACAAGCGTTTAGCTACAAGACCAGAAAACGATCCTAGTTGCCGCCGACGAAGCCGTTCTCTTCGAGGTAGCTCTGCGCGACCGCTTCGGGGTTTTCACCGTCGACGTCGACACGAGCGTTAAGACCCTGGATGATGTCGTTGGTCAAGGTCGCGAAGATCGGGTTAAGTACACCGGCGATCTCGGGGTTGGCCCGGATGACTTCACCACGGAAGACGGGTGTCGGCTGAAACACTGGCTGCGCACCCTGCGGGTCTTCTAGCAGTGTAAAGTCGTAAGCGACCAGAGAACCGGTCGTACCGTACACCATCGCGCCGTTTACGTCGTTCGAACCTTGCGCGAGCGCCTGCGCGGTCTGGGCGGGCGTCGCACCGGCGATGACGAGCAGCTGGTCTTCGGTAAGGTTAAAACCGTAGGTTTCTTCGAATGCCGGCAGACCGTCGGGACGGTTCGCAAACTCGTCGTTGGTCGCAAACTTAAAGAAGTTGCCCGCATTGACGTAGTCGGCGAGGTCGGCAGCGGTGACGAGGCCGTTCTCCTCGGCGAAATCAGTCCGCACCGCAATCACGTAAGTATTGTTGGCCGGAGCGGGGTGGAGCCAAACCAGATCGAAAATAGCCGCGTCGAGCGAGCTGACCGTCGCGTAAGAGAGGTAGCCGTTACCCGAAGCGTTTTCGGCAATCGACTCTTCCGCCCACGCGATGTCGCGGTACCAGTTGCTGATCGCGGTACCGTTGTAGTTCGGGTAGACATCGATTTCGCCCTGCTCGAGCGCGTCGCGGTTGACGGCGGTGCCGCCTAGGTTGGTGTTGTCGGTGACGTCGTAACCGGCGTCGCGAAGCGCGAGCACGATCATCTTGCCGAGTACGATCTGCTCGGTAAACTGCTTAGAGCCGACCCGGATCGGGTTTTCCTGCGCCCAGGCTAGGCCGCCTAGTAGCGTTGCGGCAGCGAGAAAAACAATCATTAGTTTCTTCATGGTTGTGCCTCCTTAGAAAGTGAGTTCGGATGTGGATGGCCAATGGTTAGCGACGGCTTTGGGTTTCGCCCGGCGGCAGTTTGTTGTCGTCCGAACCTTGTCGTTTGTGTCTTACCGTCCGAACCTCGGCACCAAAACGTGCGGCAGGTTCGCTACGCGACACACTGTGACGTGGTCTTGACGGTTAGAAGACGCAATCTTTAAGGTCGAAAACTCGACGGTTGAAAGACTTAGAGTCTTGACAGTCGAAACACCGACATGTGTCCGGTTGTCGCAAATGCCGGTCATGCCTTGTCTGTCTTGATGCCTTGTCTGCCTTGACGTTTGCGCGCTTGTTTATCTCTACAGCACGCTAACACTGTACGGGCGGATTTGCATAATCAATCCGTTAAGTATACTAGCATGCGGGCTCTGTTTAAGCAAGTCTGCTGTTTGTTGCGTGCTGTGGGCGAATCGTACGTGGTAGCAGAACCAAACGATTCCGTATATCGGTACAACCATGCAGAAGCTTTACAGCTCGGCTTCACGATTCGGCCAATTTCTCAGCAAAGTCTGCGGCGTAGCCTCTACACTAGACGATATGCTTAGAGCACTTCTTATCGTCGGCCTCACCGCCGCGAGCCTAACCTTTATCGCCCTCGCGCAGACCTGGCACCGTCCGGCTACGCTCTCACAGCCAGCCTCACAGACGGTCGCACACTCGGTAGTGCTCGGCCTCTACGAAAGCGAACCGCTGTTACAGCCCTACGAACGCTACCGGGGTGCCCTCGCACGCGGCGACACGGCGACGCTAACAGCGCTGCTCGGTGAGGTGCGCGGCAGCTATCTCGAATACCGGACGCTGCTCGCGCTCGCGCGCTACCCGAGCCTGTCGGCGGCGCAGCGGACCGACTACTACCAGCAGCTTATGGCCGTCCGGCTCGACGACCCGCTCGCGAGAGCCGACACGAGCAGCCTCTGGCTCGAGCACGCCCGCACCGCCGAAGCGGCGGGCCTTACCGAGGTCGCCGTTCGTGCCTACACGGCAGCACTCCCCGAAGCCGAAGCGATTACGGGGCTACGCAGGCTCGAGCCCAACCCCTACACCCTCGCCAATATCTACCTCCAGGCTAGGCAGTACCGCAACGCCCTCCGCGCCCTAGGCGGCAACGCGGCCCCCTCGATCGAAGCGCCCGCCTACCGCGCCCTCGGCGAACACGCTCAGGCTCTAGACGCTTACGAACGTTGGCTCGCCGAAATCCCGAACAGCGACGACGCCCGCTACGGACGCGCCTGGTCGCTCTTCTACCTGGGCCGCAACGACGAGGCCGAAGCCGCCTTTAGAGATCTTTCGGGGAGTGCCGCGCTCTACGCTCGCGGGATTCTGGCGCTGCGCCGGGGCGATATCGACGAAACGGTGCGCCTCTACCGGCTTAGCGGCTCGCCGCGCTACCTCTGGCTCGCGACCGAGATCCTCGAAACGCGGGGCCGTCACCGCGAGGCAATCCCTATCTATCTAGAGCTCGCGACCCTCGACACGAGCTACGCCGACGACGCCGCCTACCGTGCCCTCGTCCTCGCGCGGCGCCTCGGCGACAACGACAGCGCCGCACGGGCCGAAGCGCTGCTCCCGCTCGCCTCGTACTTTAGTGTGCTGCTCGGGCGCGACCTCGAGGTGCCCACAACCACCACCCTCGCTCCGGCAGTGCGCCCAGCAGTCCTAGACCTCGCCGACCGGCTCGAGAGTGTCGGCGACCTAGACGCGGCGATCGGCGAATTGCAGTTCGCCCTCCGCGACGCGACCGACGAAGCGACCACCGTCGCCCTCGCGAGCGAACTGCAGCGTCTCGGCGAGTTTCGGCAGAGCCAGCGCGCCGCCGAGGCCTGGCTAAACCGCGGCAGCCGCAACCTCGACACCTGGCGCCTCGCCTATCCGCGCGCCTATCCGGACACGGTCCAGGCCGCGTCGCTACGCTGGAACGTCAACCCCGAACTCGCCTGGGCGATCATGCGCGAAGAGTCGCGGTTTTACCCCAAGGCCGTGTCGCGCTCCGGCGCTAAAGGTCTGATGCAGTTTATGCCCGCAACCTGGGACTGGATGGCCGAGATTCTGCGCGAGAGCCCCGGCGACCCGTTCGACCCAGAAGACAACATCCGCTACGGCGTACGCTACCTGAGCTGGCTGCTCGACTACTTTGGCGGCGACCTAGAGCGGGTCGTGCCGTCGTACAACGGCGGCCAGGGCTACATCCGGCGGCTCTACGCGGCGGCGCCGGTCAACCAGGACAAAAACGAGTTCTACCGCTTTATCGACAAGACCGAAACGCGCGAGTACCTCCAAAAGGTTATGCTTAGCTACGCGATCTACAACGAACTGTACTAAACGAACCGTACTAGACGAACCGTACGAGCGCGAACGCGCCGCGACCACTACGATATTTACAGAGTTGATTTACAGAGTTGGCCGAGGGCTACTCACGGGTAGCTCTCTCTGTTGTTGGCCGGGAGTTGTTGGCCGGGAGCTTTTTGCCGGAGGCGAGTCTGCTAGAAGCGGGTACAGGCGACCAAAACGTCGATTTCGCCCGCCGTGCACGCTCACACTGTGTGCGCTTACACCATATCCTCGGGCGTAAGGCTTGCTAGGTTTTGGTAAAGTTGGAATAATACCGTCGTTTGTAAAGCGTTTTGTACCGACATCTCACTCGCAAGGGGGAAATATGGCCGAAGAAACCACCGAAACTACGTTCGACATCGTTATGCTCGCCAAGCAGAACAGCCGCTTTCGCAAGGTTGTCAAGACCGGCGACCACAGTCAGGTTGTACTGATGAGCATCCCGCCGGGGGGCGAGATCGGCCTCGAAACTCACCCCGGCATCGACCAGACCCTTGTCTTTGTCGAAGGTAACGGCGAAGCGGTTCTAAACGGCGAAACAACACCGGTCAAGGCGAACGATCTGAGCTTTGTCAAGGCCGGAACCGAACACAACTTTCTAAACACCGGCGACAGCGACCTCAAACTTTACACCGTCTACGCGCCCCCCGAACACGCGCCAGGGACGGTTCACGACACCAAAACCGACGCCGACACCGCTGAAGAAGATCACTAGCGACGCGCGTCCGACACAGCTTCGTCACAGCGCAGGCTCGTTACAGCACAGGCTTCTCACGGCACCGAGTCCGATCGACTCGGTGCCGTTCTATTACCGGTAATGTCGGGTAGGCCGAACAGAATCGGCACAACAGAGCCACCAGACAACAGGGTGACTCAACAACACTCAACAACAGGGTGAGGCCGGGTGACGCTCGCGACCGCGCTCCGCAGCACCGCGTCCTCCCCTCGACGATTCACGCCCCGCCCACACCGGGCGCGGTTTACAAAACGTCGCCTTTTCGGTCAGAATGACCCGTATGCGCTATGTTCTCGCCCTCGACCTCGGTACCGGCTCGCTAAAAGCCGCCCTCTACGACGAAACGATGAGCCTGCTAGCACAGGCTAGCGCACCCTATCCGGTCGAGGCGCCCCGACCGGGCTGGGCCGAGACCGACCCACAGACGTGGTGGGACGCGGCAGCGCGGGCGACGCGGCAACTGTTTCGGGACACCCCCGCCGACACCGCGCGTCACGTCGCCGCTGTCGGTTTTTCGGGACAGATGCACGGCGTCGTTCTCTGTGACGGCGCGGGGCAGCCCCTCCGTCCGGCGCTGCTCTGGGCCGACCGCCGCGCCGACGCCCAACTCGGCGCTTACCGGGGGCTCGAGCCCTCCCAAAAAGCCCGCCTCGCCAACCCGCTCGTTGCCGGTATGGCCGGGCCACTGCTGCTCTGGCTCCGCGAACACGAAGCAGAACACTACCACCAAGCGCGTCACGCACTACAACCCAAAGACTGGCTTCGGTTACAACTTACTGGCCTCGCCTACAGCGAACCGTCCGATGCGTCGGGGACGCTACTCTACGACCTCTACCGAGATGCTTGGGACGAAGACGTCATCGCGGCGCTACAACTGCGACGCGAACTGCTCCCCGACCTTATCGACACGGCGGCGGTCGCGGGCGAGCTAAGCACCGCCGCCGCCGAGCACCTCGGCTTGCCCTCCGGGATTCCGGTCGTAGCCGGAGCGGCAGACACCGCAGCGGCAGCGCTCGGTAGCGGCGTGACCGAACCACCGACGGCGCAGCTCACGACCGGGACGGGTGCGCAGCTAATACGGGCTCTCGCCGAGCCCCAAGCGGCTCCAGAACGGGGGCTCCACCTCTACCGGGCGGCGCTACCGGAGCGTTACTACACGATGGCGGCGATGCAGAACGCCGGACTCGCACTCGAATGGGTGCGCGGCTGTTTCGGGCTCGACTGGGAGGAGTTTTACCGGCTCGCAGAGGACGTTTCGGCGGGCGCGGACGGCGTCACCTTTCTGCCCCACCTTAGCGGCGAACGGACGCCGCACCTCAACCCGGCGGCGCGGGGGGCGTGGTTCGGGTTGTCGCTCGGCTCGAGCCCCTCCCACATGGTCCGCGCAGCGCTAGAAGGGGTCGCGTTCGCGGTTCGCGAGGGGGCGGAGGCGATAGAAGGGCTCGAGTCCCTCTCCAACCTCCGACTCGCCGGAGGCGGCAGCACCTACCCACTCTGGCAGCAGCTTCTGAGCGACGTTTTGCACAAACCGCTCCACGTCACATCGGTCGCCAACGCGTCGGCGCGGGGTGCGGCGCTGCTCGCGCTGCGCGGGTTAGGCGTTAAAGACGAGGTCAAGCAACCGGAAGTGACGGAGCGGCTCGAGCCCACCCCCTCCCCCGCCCTCGACGACGCCTTTGAGCGTTTTCGCGACCTCTACCGCCGCCTCTACCGCTAGCGTGCTAGGGTAGCATCACCCTACCCATCTCACCCTGCATATCTACATATCGACGCCGAACCGACATCGAACGCTGCGTCGTCCGCCTACGAGCTACGACAACCGTCTCTACAACCATCCATCCGTAGAACAGTCTCATAACCATCGAGTTTAGGCCACCACCGAGGAGGCACTGTGTCGACTATCCGCTGGGGAATCCTATCGACCGCCAACATCGGGCGCAAAGCCGTCACGCCCGCAATCCAGGCGTCACAAAACGGCACCGTTAGCGCTGTCGCGAGCCGCACCGAAGCCGACGCGCGCAGCTACGCCGACGACCTCGGCATCGACCGAGCCTACGGCAGCTACGACGCACTTCTAAACGACTCCGACATCGACGCTATCTACAACCCTCTCCCGAACAGTCTGCACAAAGAGTGGACGATTCGGGCTTTAGAAGCGGGCAAACACGTCCTGTGCGAAAAGCCGTTCGCCGTCACGGCCCAGGACTGCCTCGACATGCAGGCCGTCGCCGACAAAGCGGGCGTCAAGCTGATGGAGGCGTTTATGTACCGCTTTCATCCGCGTAGCGAAGCGGCGCTACAACAGGTCAGTGGCGGCGCCGTCGGCGAGCTGCGCTTTATCCGGAGCGCGTTTACCTTTCAGATTCAGGACCGCGACAACATCCGCCTAGACGCCGATTTGGGGGGCGGGGCGCTGATGGACGTCGGCTGTTATTGCGTCAACGCGAGTCGGACGCTGACAGGGCTCGAGCCCGTCGAGGCCCAAGCCTTCGCCCGGTTCGGCCCGAGCGACGTCGACGAAGAGCTCTACGGCACGTTGCGTTTCGAAAACGGTGTCGTCGCCCAGTTTGTGTGCGGGCTGACGCTGCCGCGCCGCGAACACGTCACGGTCGGTGGCGACAAGGGTTACCTAGAGATTCCGCGAGCGTTTACCGCGCCGAAGAACGAGGAGGTAGGGCTCGAGCACCACCCCGTCGGCGAGCCCACGACCACCCAGAGCTTCGACGCCGTCGACCAGTACCGCCTGATGACCGAACACTTCGGCGACGCCGTCCTCGGCAACACGACGCTCCGCTACGACGGCCACGAAGCCGCGCGCAACATGAGCGTTATCGAGGCGCTCTACCGCTCCGCGCGCGGCGGAGGCAAGCCGCAGCCGGTCGTCGCGGCGTAGCGCCCGGCTAGTCTGTAAGCGCCCCGACCGCGTCGCCGAGTTCGCCGAGTATCGACGCCAGGTTCTCTTCGAGGCTTTCGACCAGCCCCAAGTCGAACGGTGTGTCGGCGATAAAACAGAGTACGGGCGGCGCGGTCACGGCACTGCCCGGAGGGTTGTCGCCGGAGAAGTTGCGGTGGCTCACGAGCGGCAGTAACGACGGAACCGCACGGTCGTCTCGTCCGTTACCTCGAGCGTCGTCACGGTTGTGGTGGCCGCTATTCTGGTCGTCCCCATCGTCGTTTTCACCGTCGGAGACAGTCACGGCGGCGCGTAAGAATGGGTGCGCTTCGGGGTAGTAGCTGACGAAAGCGTCGTTGAGCAAATCGGCGAGATGCTCGCACGACGATTCGGGCAGGTCGGCGTAGAGGGCGAGCAGCTTGCCGTGGCGGTAGTGACGCCGGAGCGGTTCGGGGAGCGGGCGGTAGTCGGGGGGCGTGGTTGTAGCAGCAGTTGTAGCGGTTGTTGTGCGGGCGGGCGACCCGTACGCGTTTGCGACGTAGCCGAGGGTGATTGCGTCGATAGGGATTTCGACCCGCTCGAGCCTCCCCCAACCCCCGCCGAGCGGCACCCGCTGGTAGCTCGGTTCGCGTACCGCCTGCGACCAGTCGAGGCTGTAGCGGCGCACCTGCTCGTAGTCGTTGTGGGCGCCGCGCAGGTCGACCCAGTAGGCGGTGATCGCGTCGTCGCCCGGATCGTAGGGTTCGATCCGGTAGGCCTGACCGCCGAAGGCGTGGACCTGACCGGGCAAGAGCTGCTGCTGCACCTCGCCCCGGTAGTAGCGGGCGACGACCTTGCGGCTGCGGGCGTCTTTTTCGACGGTGCGCACCGCGACGACTTGGTGCCAGTAGGGGCGGCGTTCGCGGCGGTCGGGGCGGATGCGCAACTCGGTCTCGACGACGAAGGTGCCGACACTCCCTTGGTCGGGGCGGTAGCTGACGACGCGGCGGGTTTCGAGGCGCGTTTCGAGCTCGAGCCAGTCCCGAAACAGCGCCCGCAGCTCTCCGGCCATATCACCCGACACATCGATAGCGCCGAGCGTCTCGCGGATCAGGCGCACCGACACAAAGCCCCGCTCTAAACGCCGGTAGAGCGCGTAGACCTGCCGCCAGCGACTCCGGCTGTAACCCGGTGCCAGAGCGCTAAAACGGCGGCGGTTGCCCAGGTGATCGCGCAGTTCGGCGACGAAGTGGTCGCGTAGCCGGTACGGCGGGACGACGATCTGCACCAACCCGGTCGAGACGTCGAGCCAGCGGCGCAGCGTCGCTGGTAGGTTTGCGGCATGGTCGCGGGCGACCAGCAGACGCGCCTGTTCGCCCTGCTGCCCAAACGCCCAGTCGCTCTCGACCACGTCGGTACGCGCTAGACCGTCGCCGGGCCGCCCGAGCCTGAGCCGGGTGACGTTGTCGACCTCTTCTAACGACTCTTCCCACGGAAGTGCCTGCTGGCCGGTCAGGGTGATGCGGACGCTGTCGGCCCTGTTATCGGTACTGTTATCGGCACTGTTGTTGTCGGCACTGCCGAGGCGATTTCTAGCGTGGTCTAGCGCGACCTGAGCGAGAATGACGTCGGGCGCGAGAGGTGTCTGGGTGCGGCCTAGAAGCGGTTCGGCAAAGGATGGGCTCGAGCCAGACGATGGGCCGGACGAGGATGGTGGGGGGGGCTCGAGCCGCCACACCAGATAGTGCGCGTCGGCGTTCGCGTCGAACTGGATCTCGCGCACCGCCAACCCCAAGATGTTACGCACCGCCGCCTCGGCGTTCACCCGCCAGTCGCCGAACCCGAGCAGTTGGGGCGGATGCCCGCTCCGGTCGGCGAGCGCCTGCACCAGCGCGTCGGCTTCGGCAGCCCGCCACAGCACCACCGCCTGCGTGTCGAACACCACCAACACATCGCAGCGGGTCGCCCACGGTCGTCCGAGCAGCCGCACCACATCGTGTTGCAACGTCGTCACGACCAGATGCGGGTCGCCGTCTAGAGCGTCGTGCCAGTCGCTGACCCGGAGCGTCTCGCCGAGGTGATGCTGAATCCAGCGCCGGGTCGGGTCTATCTGGTCTTCGCGCTCGACGAGCAGCAGCGGCGCACTGCCCCGCTCGACCCGGTCGCGCAAAAAGTAGGCCAGACAGGGCGCGACCTGCTCCGGCAAGACGTCTTCGGCCAGCACGCTACCGCCCGCGAGCAGTTCGTCGAGCATCAGGCAGCAGGCGTTGCTGCGGGTGTCTCCGGCGAGGCCGCAGGGGCCGAGTTCGCTACGCACCGGCGCGGCTTCGTGGACGTAGTGACCCTCGGCGAGCAGCCAGTCGGGCCAAGTGTCGCGGTAGTACGCGACGAGTCCGGCGATATCGAGGTCGTCGGCCTCGGCGGGGGACGATGCTGCTACGGCCTCCTCGCGGGATAGCGGCACGGCAGCGAGCGGTCCGCCTAAAAACCAGGCGATTTCGGCGAGCAGCAAGAACGACAGCGCGGTGTAGCCGGGCCCGAAACCGAGGCTCGCGTCGCCGAGCAGCCCCGACACCTGCGCGAGCGTCGCACCGAACGCGACCCAGGCGAGCACGCTAAACAGGCGGCGGCTGAGCAGAAAGTGCGGTTTTAGACCGACGCTTCGCGGTTGACGCCTCGCGTTGCCGTCACTACTACCGTCACTACCACTGTCGTCGCTGTCGCGGTAGAAGGCTCGAGCCATCCCCCCCAACCGCCGCGAGCGCCACCGCCCGACCGTCCGCCCGACATCTTTGGCCAGAAAGAAGAGCAGCAGCGCGGCGAGGTCGAGGTTTTGTAGCAGGGCACGCAGGACGTTGCGCACCACCACCGCGAGCGCGAGCAGAATCGGCTCGACGAACCGAAACCAGGGCTGCGACTCGCGAACATCCGCCCACGTCTGCCGCAACAGTTCGGCGATATCGACGTCGGTCAGATCGACACCCGACACCGCACTGTCGACCGCACCGATAGCCTCAGCGACCAGCAAAACGAGGTCGTCTAGCGACCACTCCGGTAGCCGCGCCCAGGTCGTCGTCATAACGACGGCGAACAGCAGCGCGAGCAGCGGCGCCCACCACTGCCGGTAGCGCTGCGATTCGGGGTAGTTGCGCCGCCGTAACGACAGGGCGAGTACGGCGAACAGGCCGAGCGCCCAGAGGTCAAGATTCATCGGTCACGTCCTGCGGGTCGGGGTCTTGGGGGAGAGTAGCGTCATTTGCGGAATGTGTAGACGGTGCGGGCGTCACGCTTTGCAGACGGAGTTCGCGGATGCCCTGATGGGTGGGGGGCTCGAGCCCGTAACCGCGTCCGTCAATAATCAGCACACCCCCGGCGTCGTCTGCGGTCGGCAGTGCGAGCGGGTTGTAGAGAGGGTTGGCGGCGGGGGGCTCGAGCAGCATCAGCGCGACCATGTCGGTCTCGGCGTCGGTCTCAGGGTCGGCTTTGGCGTCGGCGCTAGCGTCGTCGGGCAGGTCGGACAACAACTCTTCGATATGCTGTTTGTGACGCGCGATCGCGTCACGGTGAAACTGCCGCGCCAACCGTTCGCGGGCGGTCTGCTCCTCTACGGTCGTCACCTCGCGTAGCTGCTGTTCGAGCAGCCACAGCCGCGACCGCTGTTTCAGGCGAGCCTCGAAAGCGTCCCGGTAGTCCGCAAACGCCCGCAACTGACGGCTAAAGCGGTCGTCGAGTTCGTTGTGCAGGGCGCTTAGGCGCCGCCGGATACGGCCCCGGACGGTCGCGACAACGACGGCCTCGGTCGCGACAACCCCGCCGAGGCTCGCGAGCAGCGCGACCTGGTTGGTGGTCAGCAGCGCGCTCGGCAGCACCGCGACGAAGCCGAGCAGCAGCGCTACGGCGACCTGGAGCGTCCCCGGACGGCTCGCCAACGTCCGGTGTAGACGGTGTGCGAAAACCTCCTTGTCGGTGCTGTCCGTGTCGGTGTTCTCCACGTCGGTGCTGTCCGCGTCGTCCGCCGTCCCTGTAGGCGTGTTCGCACCGTCCGCCGTGTCGAGCGGCACAAACGAGGGTTGGGGAAGCGGGGTGTTGTAGAGTATCTTCGCGAGCTGGTCGCGCTCTATTTCGAGCTGCTGGCGCCGTTCGGCGAGGTCACGGGGGGTGAGTTCGAGCGGTGCCTTGCGCTGACGAGAGATGAGCTCGAGCTCGTCGAGGCTGTCGCCGAGTGCGTCGTGGGTCGCGTCGGTGAGGCGTTCGCGCAGGGCGCGCAGGCGGTCTTGGTAGGCGCGCCGGTAGTCGCGCCAGTCAGCGCTGTCGTCGCGCCAGAGCCAGCGGTACGCGGGCGGCTCAGGGGGCGAAGCAGGGGACAGTGTGTCGGCGCCGTCATAGAGGGTCGCGAGGCTGCGCGGCAGGTCGATGTCGGTGTTTCGGGTCAGCCGCGACAGTAGCACGTCGGGGTCGTGCAGGGCGACGGTAAAGACCGGGGCGGCGCTAAGGTCGTCGTAGACCGTTCGAAGGCGCTGGTGTTGGCGGCGGAGCAGCGCGGCAAGGTAGGCGTGGTCGAGTTGGGGGGGCTCGAGCACGTACTCACCCCTAAGCGCGTCGCCGTGTTCGGCGAGGGCGCGGAGCAGCCCCGCTAACGCCACGACGTCGGTGTTGGTTTCGGCGCGTCCGAGTGTGCAGCGCACCACCGAAGTAGCGTCTAGGTGGGCGTTTAGGGGTGTTTCGGCGAAGCGGGCGTCGACCTGCTGAAAGCGCCGCGACACCGACGCTTCGACCGCGACCAGTACGCAGCGCTGTGGCGGGTAGGGCAGCCGCGACAACGATACTAGGTAGTCCGCCGCCGCACCGCCGAGCAGGTCGGCTTCGGTCGCGACCACGAGCGCCTGCCACCGTTCGCCCCAGCCGTACACGTTGCGGTTGAGCGTGGCCCGGTCGGTGCCCACCACGACATCGACGCCGAGCCCTCCGGTCGTGTAGAGCAGATTCTGGGCGGGCTCGAGCCACGGCCACAGCGGCGGCGCGACGAGCAGCAACGTGTGACGCCCCGGGTGCACCGGTCTAGCAGTAACTTTCGAGACGGTCGACGACCGCGCCGCGTAACACCGGGTCGACGCCGCTCTGCGCCCCTAAATGCACCGAGGTGTCGCGCAGGCGCTGCAACACCCGACAGGTTTCGGTCTGCGCCTTAGCGGGGTCGCCTAGACAGCTGTAGACGTAGCGGCGCACCTCGTCGCAGAGCGTTTCGGCGAGCGCGACAGTGTCCTGGTCGCGCTGCTGTTTGGCGAGTTGCGGGTTGCCGTGGACGTAGTCCACAACCAGGTCGAGCAGATTGACCCCCGCCCCCGACACGTCGTATAAACCGGAGATAAAGCTGTGCTGGTCGATGTTACCGGGGTGGTCGCGCAGGTCGTACTGGGTCGCTTTGGCGAGTTCGTCGTCGACCTTGGCGATCAGCGTGTTGAGAAGGTCGTCGTCGTGCTCGAGCCTATCGCTTAGCCCGCGCAGGTGTCCCGGGTGGTCGGCTTCGGCGAGTGTCTGCACGTCGAAACTCCACGCATTCGCGTCGAGCCGCAGCACCCCGAGCGCGACCGCGCGTAACAGCGCCCGGTTGATGTCGTGGCTGTTGGTCCAAAAGTCGGGCAGGCTCGTGTGCCAGTGCTTGTCGAGGTGCGGCGTGACGCCCCCTTGCCCGATCGCGCCGATGTAGTTCTGGTAGGCGGTGTAGTAGCTGCCGTCGGGCTGCTGGACGCTCCCCTGTTTGGTGCCGGCGGTAAACTTGGCGAGGTCTTCGGCGGCGAAGCCGTAGGTCACGGTGTAGAAGATGACTTCGTGTTCGCTAAACGCCGGGTCGCCCGACACCTCGCGCGGGTTGCCGATCACGCTGCTTAGCGCCGACGGCGGCAGGGTGTCGCGGGCGCTCGGGTGGAGGCCGTAAAACTTGAGGGTGCGCGGGGCGCGGCTCGCCCAGTTGCGGGTCTGCAGGTACGGCGCGGCGAGCCGGGGCAGCATCTGCAAACGGTCGCGGACGTAGCCCTCTAACTCTGCCCCGTTCATCTGTGCTTCGCGCTCGAGCGCTTCGCCGATATTTTTGGGAAGGTTCGGTGCGGCCAGCACCTCGCCGCGCAGCTGTTCGGTGACCGCGTCGGTAAAGGCGCCCATCACGTCACCCGAGGCTTCGCGCGACGCGAACGCCCGGTAGAGCTGTTCGTAGGTCACCCGGTGCACCTCGTCGGCGTCGTTGCGGCTCGCGCGGCGCAACTCGTTCTGGAGCGCGTCTTTGCTCGCCGCCGAGGCGAGCACGTACTGGACGGTGTCGTCACTCTGCTGGTCGTGCAGATCGTGCAGACGGTTCGCGCGGTTAAGAAGGCGCGCGCGGAGCGGTTGTAGCGCGTCGAAAAAGCCTTCGTTTTCGAGGATAAACGCGCGGATCTTGGTGTGCACCTTGCGGAGCACCTCTTCTTGCAGCTTCGCGACGACGTAGCGCTGGACGCGGTTGTACTGCTTGGTGCTCTCCTGTTCGTAGGTGCGGGCGAAGTTAGGTAGCGAGCGGCTGATCAGCCGTTGCAGCAGCGGGCGGTTGATCGCGGCGCGCACCCGGTCGACGGCGGTCTCCTGGTAGTCGGTCGTGTCGGGCAGGTTGTAGGCCTCTTTTTCGTAGCGGTCGATCGCCTCATGCAGCGTCCGGGTTTCGCCCGCAAGCCGCGCGACCTGGGCGCCGAGACTCGCCTCGACCTGGTACAGAAAGAGCCGGACCGCGAGCGGGTGGCGCGGGGTGCGCCCGTCAAACAGCCAGTAGTTAAGCCGCTGCTGCCCCGATCCCTGGTGAATAATGTCGTCTTCGGCGTCGCGGGTGGTGAGCTGGGTGGCGAGCGAGGTGATGTGGCGCGGGATGTAGGCCTCGACGAGTTCGAGCGCCTCGAAGATCTGCTCTTCGGCCTGCGACACCTCGCGGTAGGCCGCGTTTACGTCGCGGAGGTTGGTGCTGTTCAGCCGCAGGTTGTCGCTGATCGGCAGGTCGATGCTCTGTTCGATAAAGTCGAGCATCGCCGCGACCCAGTAGTCGGCGCTACGCTGGTCGAGATCGGGGCGGCCCCGTTCGTCCTGCCGAAACGCCTGCGGGTAGATCCGCTTAAAGGCGGGCGGTGCGTCCTGGCTTTCGTACATCTCTCTAAGAAAACGCTGGTAGTGTTCGCTGCGGCGCGGTTCGGGCCGGATAATGCCCCGGTCGACGTCGCGCTCGAACAGCTCGAGCTCACGGCGCCAGTCTCGGTCGGGGCGCGTCCAGACCTCGCTAATGTCTTCAGCGACCCGCTTGAGGGTCAGAAACTCGACGATCTCGCCGAACGGATAGCGGAGCAGCGACGTCGCCGCCCCAGCGTAGCGCGCCCGGCCCCGCTCCTGCACCGTGTCACCGGCGAGGTTTAAGACCTGGTTGTCCTCTTGCGAGTACTGGTTTTCGGCGAGCGGGCTGAACAGCGCCGCGTGCAGACAGCGCCCGACCTGCGCGATGTAGTCGCCGAGGTTGTCGAGGGTGAGCCCCTTACTGTTCTGGTAGTCGAACAGAAAGCTGTACTCGAGTGCGGGGCTGCCGGTCACCGGCTGGGCCTGCTGGTGGCTGGTGTAGTACTCGAGCTTTAGCGGTTCGGTCTCGCCGTTGACCGCGCCGACGATCGCCTCAAGCTCTTTAAGGCAGGCCTGGGCGTTGGCCCGGATCCGCTCGACCTCTTGCGGGTTGGTGATGGCGCGGGTCAGGGTGAGCACGTCGGGCAGCACGAAAAAGCCGCGCACGAGCGGGCTCGCCGCCCGGTTAAAGCGGCTCTTGATAAGCTGCCGTAAAAACAGCGCGACCTGGATAAAGCAGCCCGCCCCGGTACCGCCCGCGAGCGAGTTGACCAGCATCACCCGGGGCAAAAACGCCTCGTTGTTGTCGATGTCGAGCTTGCTTAGCTCGTTGACGGCGTGTTCTAACCCTTCGACCTTGACCGGGTCGCGGAGCAGCTGGGTAAAGGCCATCCGCGACACCGCCCGGATCTGACCCGCGCCCTGGATGGTGACCTTGGGGCTTACGACCGGGTGACGCGGAAACCACGCCTCCATGTCGGGGTAGTGGAGTAGGTGCTCTTCGACGGTATGCACCGAGCCGAGGTGGGTGGTGCGCCGGGTGTGGCCCATCGCTTCAAAGCGTTTGAGGTCGCTGACGTCGGTGTCGACCAGGTGGATCACGACGCGGCGGCGCTGCGCTTCGGGGATCCGGTTGTAGGCTTGTTGAGCGATGCTCGAGCCGATCCCGCCGATCCCGACAAGTAGGGTGGGTACCTCCATAAACAGCCTTCCTCTCTACACGTTCATCATCTTTGCATGCTCGTCATCTACACAGTGCGGATGGTTGCTTCTCTCTATGCGTTGTCTTTAACCGGTACGGTACTGATACTGCTCTTCTTTCGAGCGACCCTGCTGCCGGACGATGGTGTTGTTGGTGTTGAGCATGACCTGCGCGCGCTCGCCGACCGGCTCACCGTCGACGACGAGATCGCTCGCGTCGCCCCGGTTAAGAAGCCAGACCCGCCCATGCCGCGCCGCGCGCAACCGCAGCCCGTCTACCGTCGCCTCCTGCGCCAGAAAGGGTAGCAGCCAGCGCACCCGGTCCGTCTGCTGGCGCAGATAGATGGTGTTGTCGGGTCGCGGCGTTACGGTCGGTAGCGGGCCGCGTTGGCGCACCTGATAGTAAGCGAAGTGGGCCTGTTTGGCAAATGTGCTTTTGGTCAGGTGGCCGATAATCCAGGCGAGCAGCGCCGTTATCAGCAGCAGCGCGATCACGATGCCGCCGAACTTCTGCCAGAACGGGATGTCGTCGATACGGAGCGTGACCGGCGCACTAAAGCTTTCGCCGAGCGGCGTGCTCACCCGGACCTCGGTCACAACGTCGCCGACGACGGTAAAGCCGAGCGGCCACCAAGGCTTTACGACGAGCTCGATCTGTCCGCTCTCTTCGTTGCGGGTCGCGCGGACCCGGATCCGGGCGGGGCTGTCGGTGCGGACCCGCCAGCGGGCGAACTCGTTGGCGGGGACGGCCTCGCCGTCGACGGTCGCTTGGAGCGCGTAGGGTGGGGCGTCGGCGAGGCTGTCTAGGGCGTAGCGCCAGTCGGGGGTGAGGGGCTCGAGCCCGATCTCGCGCGGCTCCGGTTGGAGCGGCAACGTCACCGCCGCCGTCGTCCACAACAACCGCGCATCCTCCTCGACCACCTCGAACGTCAGCGCGCCGACCTCTTCGGCGTCTCTTAAGTCTAGGTCGCTGTTACGCGACAGGCGTAGCGGCGCCTCGCCCAACGGCAACGTCACCTCGCGGCGTTCGGCGTCTAGCAACGCGTCGCCGAGCCGGAGTTGTAGCCCTTCGGGGATATCGCGGACGCGTAGCGTGTAGGACAGCGCCGGCAGCGGTTCGTCGCTCGTGACCCGGACTTGTCGTTCGCCAAACACGACGAAGTCGTCGCTAAAGGTCGGCGTTAGGGTGACCGGGTCGGCAGGCGTCACGCTTAGGGCGAGCTGTCGCGGCTCGAGCCTCAGCCCGTAGCGGAGCGTGTCGTCGAGGACCAGTTCGGGGTCGCGGCTCGTAAGGCGCACCACAACCTCGGCGTCGGGCTGCTGAAACGCGCTATCGCTCGACAGGGTCAGGGTGAGGGCGCGGTCTATGGGCAACACGATGTCGCCCTGTGCCGGCAGCGTCTGGCCGCCGAGCGCGACGCTGACCCCCGGCGGCGCCTCGACCGTCACCGTAAGCGGCACTTCGTCCTGGTCGGTCGGTTCGCGGGTGGTGATGCGCAGCGTCGTCTCGGCGAACGGGACCGGGTCGGGGCCGAAGCGGGCCGGTACCTCGAAGTCGGTGCCACCGCCGGTATCGGCGCTAATACCCGCCTCGGTCGTGCACAGTTGGGCCGGGAGCGAGAGCGTCTGCGACAGCGTTTCTTCCGCTAACCCAGCGGGACGAAAACGGACGGTCGCGTCAAGACGGTTCTCGCCCTGTTGCGGGGTGACGGTCGCCCGGTAGCCGGTCGCGGTCGGCGCGAAGGTGACGAGGTCGGGGCCGGTCGGGGTGGTCAGGGTCGCGCTTCGGCGGACGTCGGCGAGGGTGGCGGGGTCGACGGGCCGGTTCTGTTCGGTGATCTGGAGGGTGACGACGACGGGGTCGTTCGCGCAGAGAGGAGGGGCGGGTTGGGGCTCGAGCCCTAGCGCGAAGCACCGCTCGGTACGGACCCGAAACAGCTCCGAACGCAAGTTAAAGTAGCCCGGATACCGCGCCGACACCGCGATCGTCGTCTCGCCCGGCGGCGGAATCACCTCGGCACCGTAGGTATCGGCAGAAACGGGTTGGAGTGCCTGCTGGCGCTGCGCCGTGTTCTGGTCGAGGGTCGCTTCGATACGCAGGTCGGGCAGGGTGCTCAGGTCGATAGGCTGTCCGGCACTGCTTAACAGCTGCGCCCGCAGGCTGATCGGGGCGCCTTCGCAGAGCAGGGTGTCGGTCGGGTCGCGCCGGACGAACAGGTCGAGGGCGACTTCGGGCAGAAAGCGGACCTGGTTTAGGTCGACGTCGGTGCCGAAATCGACCAGGTAGCGCCCCGCGTTTAGGGTCTGTCCGGTCGCGGCTTCGAGCAGTGTGACCGAGCCGAACAGCCCTTCGCGGGCGGTGTCGAAGGGGCCGTTCGCGACGAGCGGCGTGACGGCGCCGTCACTCTCTAGCTCGGCCCGCGCGACACTAACGGTGGTCGGCTGTTGGCCCTGACGAAACAGGACGAGGCGGCGGAGCGGAAAGTCACTCTCGACGACGACGCGCCCGTCGGCCCGGCGGCTCGCGGGCAGGCCCCGGCTCGAGCCCGCCTCCGGGTCGCGCCCGGTAATGAGCGCGGCGATCTGAAACAGCGCCTCGGAGATCGCCGTCTCGTTCGCTGCCGTGTAGGTGATCGCGCCAGCCTGCTGCCACGGCTCGGCGTAGCGTTCGGGGCTCGAGCCGATCCCTAAAAACACCACCCCGAACTTTCGCCCCGCGTAGCGCTCGCGTAGCGCCGTCACGTCGGTGACGATACGCCCAAGGTCGGTCGGCGTCTCGCCGTCGTCCTCTAAAAACTGTCCGTCACTAAACACCACCAACCAGACGTCTTCGTCGGGCGCCGCAGCGACCTGCTCGAGCCGTTCGATCGCGGTCTGCACCGCCCGGTACGGCGTCGAACCGCCCGCCTGCCAGTCGGCCACCGCCCTAATCGCGTCGCGCTTGCTAAGGTCGGGGAGCAGTACGACCGGTTGCGCTTCGTTGCGGCCTACCGCACTCATCCGCACCACCTCGAGCCGGTCTTGGGGCGAGAGCAGTGCGAGCAGGTTTTGTACCGAATAGTTGGCGAAACGGTGCCGGTTTTCGTTCTGTGCGTTGCCACCAGGCAGCATACTGCCCGAATCGTCGTAGACCAGCACAACGGTGCGGGCGTAGGCGCTACCGACCAGAATGCCGAGCAGCAGCACAAGGCAGCACACCCGCCGCACTAGCAGCACGGTGTTAGGGCGGCGCAGCGAGCGCCGAGAGCAAGACCATTCTTCATCACGTATCATCTTACACCACAGCCGGACGGTCGTGACTAGAGGTTTGCGTCACGTCAATGTCGATTCGGTGTCGGTGTTGATGATGTTCATTGACGGTGTCGGTGTCGATGTTGACGATGTTCGTTGACGGTGTTGGTGTCGGTGGTGTCGATATTCGATGTTGGCAGTGTCGGCCCTAACTATGTCGATGGCGTCAATATTTACGGTATCGGTGTCGATGTTCGCAGCGACGTCACCCGGAGCGGGTAGTAGCGGTTGTTCTGGTGTTTATAGACACTTTTGTAAACACTAATGAGCGCTGCTGCCGACGCCGTAACCACGATCTTCAGGACGGTGTCTTCGCACAACATCAAGGTCGCTAAGTGTCGATCGGTAAATGTGTATCCATAAAGTGTCTATCACAACGCGTCTGTTGCCCACGGCTGTGTCGTTCACCGCTGCGGGCGACTCTGTCAACCATTTAACTTTGTCAACCACTTACACGAACACCGCGTCGCTTCTGTGGCACCATAGCCGCATGACTACTTCTCCCCTCATCACAATTATCGGTGCCGGGCCTGCCGGGCTCGCGCTCGGCTACCATCTGCAGCAGCGCTCGCTCCCGTTTCGGATTCTCGAGCGCGAAGTGGTCGGGGCGTCGTGGCATCATCACTACGACCATCTCGACCTGCACACGGTCAAGGCGGTGTCGGGGCTGCCGGGCTGGCCGATGCCCGAAGACTATCCGACCTTTCCCGACGCGGCGCAGTTTCGGCGCTACCTCAAACACTACGCCGAGCACTTCGAGCTGCCGATAGAGACCGGGGTGGAGGTCACAGAGGCGACCTTTCAGGACGGCTGCTGGACGCTCGGCACCAACCGGGGGACGTACCGGAGCGAACTGCTCGTCACCACGACCGGCATCGCGCCTAATCCGTACCGGCCCCACTTTCCAGGCGAAGACGCGTTTCAGGGCGAGGTTATCCACTCGCAGCAGTACCAGCGTCCGGAGGATTACCGGGGCCAGAAGGTGCTCGTGGTCGGTACTGGCAACAGCGGCGCCGAGATCACGGCGGCACTCGCAGACGAAGGGGTCGAGACGGGCATCGCGGTGCGAAGCGGGGTGCTGATGGTGCCCTACCCAACGTCGGGCTGGTCGATGCGGCTCGCGAGCTGGTTGGCCCGGCACCTGCCGCAGTCGGTCAGTGACGCGCTGCTCCGGCTGGTCCGTAAAGACTTTCGTGACATCGGGCTGCCGCTCCCTGACTCGCGCCCGACCGAGACGTTTCCGGTGGTCGGTTTCGAACTCGCGGAGGCGGTCGAGCGGGGCGACGTGCGGGTGCACCGGGCACTCGAAAGCTTTACCGCGCGAGAGGCCGAGTTTAGGGGCGGCGAGAAGGCCGCCTACGACGTGGTGATTCTGGCGACGGGGTACCGTCCGGCGCTCGGCTTTGTCGCCGACGAGGTCGCGTTCGACGAGGAGGGCTGGCCGCTGCTCGACGGGTACCGCTCGAGCCGTAATCCGCAGCTCTTCTGTGTCGGCTACGACTACCCCAACACCGAGGGCTGGTTGCAGGCGTTGCCCCGCGTGTCGCGGGCGGCGGCGGCGCAGGTCGCCCGGACGTGGCAGCGCGTGGAGTCAACCGGAGAATCGACAGGAGAATCAGTAGGGGATAAGGAGGAGGAGGCTCGAGCCCCCCAACACGCCGCGTAAGACGGTAGCCGGTTAAGGTATCGCCAAACGTCTAAGCTATCAGACGTGCTACTCGCTTTCGATTTAGACAACACCATCGTCACCCAAGACAACCGTATCCTCAACCGCACCCGCGAGGCGATTTTCGCGGCGCGGGCGGCGGGCCACCACGTCACCGTCCTGACCGGGCGCACCCAGGCCTCCGCACGGCTCCACATCGACGACCTCAACCTCGACATCCCCTACAGCCTCAACCACGGCGCACTCGTGCTACGCGCCGACCACAGCGTCGTGCAGCAGACCGTCGTCACCGCTACAGACGTCCGCGACATCGTCACGCGCTACGCCGAACGGCCCGGTGTCGAGTACGCCTGCATCCAGGACGACACGCTGTTCGTCCGCGACCCCGACGACACGCGCTGGTCGTGGGTCCACACCGAAAGCCGCTACCTCAAACCGTTCGACAGCAGCCTCGACCTCGTCGCCGACAAGCTCGTCCTGAGCTGCGAGACCCGAAGCCGCGAAACCCACGACGCCATCCGCAGTTCGCACCCTGACCTGGTGCTCTACCTCTGGAACGACAACTTTATCGAGGTGACCGGCGCCAAGTCGGACAAGGGTGCGGCGCTCGCACTTATCACCGAGATGCTCGGCGTAGGCCGCGACGAGACGGTCGCGTTTGGTGACGGCATCAACGACATCAGCATGTTGGAGTGGGCCGGTCGGTCGGTCGCGGTCGGTACCGAGCCGCTAGACAGCGTGCTCGCCGTGTCTGACGAACACGTGGTCGGCCCCGAACAGCACGGGGTAGCGCAGTGGCTCGAGCACAACCTGCTGTAACGCTCTGGTTATAGCGCCCCAGTCGTAGCGCTCCAGTTGTAACGCTCTGGTTGTAACCGACCGGCACCTCGCACCCTAACTTATGCTAGGCTACAAACACACTGACGATCTTCAGCATCTGTTCAGCAACCAGCGCCGCACACCAGACCCGGCACAGGCCGTTCGCAGCTTCGGCACGACCCTCAGTCGATACGGCCCGTCAGTCGAAACAGTCTGTCAATAGATACAGTCTGTCAGTCGATACGGTTCGTCAGGTTGTTTCTGCGGGGTACCTGGGGTGCACTTATCAGGGGGGAAAGCCATGGCACACACCGACGACGACGCACGCGTCTGTAGTCTCTGCTGTAATCTCTACGATATCCGGCAGCAGCACGCTCCGAGCGACACACCCCGAACATCTGCGGCGGCCCCAGAACGAGACGAACGCCGCCGCTACCGGGCGCGGGCGCACCGGGCACTCGACACAATGGCGGACGTGCTGCCGGTCTATCACGAGGTTTGCGGTACGGTCGCCTACCACTACGCACTTAACGAGGTGCGGCGCTTGCGCGGCGCGGTGAGCGAGCAACCGCTGAGCGTCGCCGAACTTGTCCTGCTCGAGCGGAGCGTCGAAGCGCAGACCTTCGGCATCGTCCGGGCGATCCGTCAGGCGCGCGGCAACTCTGCCGAACCCGACGCTTAGGGCTCGAGCCCCGACCCCGCTCACAGCGTCCCGTTACGCCCACCGACCTGATACACTGGGCCTATGGCGAACCCCCTCTTCTACCACGCCACCCTTCGCGTCGACGCTGCGGTTCGGGTCGAACAAGACGAGCAGGGCCGTTATCAGGCCACGATCGCGGTCGGCGCGACCGAGTTGCCGCTGCAGAGCAACCAGAACATGCTCAAACAGATCGTCAAGCGCGGCACGCAGCCGAGCGACCGCTACCGCTTAGTACTCTCGCCGCACACCAACATGGACGCCACCCTGCGCGCCCCCGACCTGCGGCTGCTCCGTCACCACGACGACCTTAGTGACGCCGAACGCAGCGATCTCGCCGTCGGTTTTAGCGCCCTCGGTCAGCTCGTCTACGTCGGTCGCGGCGAAGACCACAACATCGCTTTGCGTATCTACCCCAACCCGGGCGGGTCGCTCCGCAAGCCGTTTACGATGTCGGTGGGGCTCGAGCCCTTCCTCTTCAACACCCTGCCGCCGCCCGGCTACGGCCTAAGCGTGACCGGTCAGTTTGATGACAGCTGCAACAAGATCGTCATCGTCCGCACCGAAACCGTCGCGTTACCGCGCACAAAACCCAGACCGGCAACCAGAAAGCCTAGACCGGTTTCTACGTCGGCCCAAAACAAGCCCGTACCGCAGGGGGCTGACGCACCGCAGGGGGCTCGAGCCCAGCACCCCGACACCACCACGGAGAAAGCCGCTACGCGCCAACAGCACGACACCCCCACCGACGACGTTTCTAAGCCTAAGCGCCGACGGGTTCGCATCTCCCATGACAAAAGCTAAGCGCGACAACTGCCCCACATCCTAAAACCTGATAGAATCACTCGGACATACGCGGACGCGCCCCCTCGACGACCTGTAGGGTTTCACGCCAACAGTAGTGTGACACCGTTCTAGCGGTACTGCGCTCTAGCGATACTGCGTTTTGGCGGTGTTCGGGCGATGTTGTGCGGTCTAGCGTTACCGACCCCGACGTTCGCCGCGACCTGTTCGGCCTACACATTCGGCCTACACACGCAGACGCTCGCGGCAGCCGCCTCGCACAGATCAGCACCAGGCCAGCAAGCATCCATTTTTGACGATCGAACTTAACGGTCGAACTTAACAGTCGAACTTAACAGTCTAAATCTGTCTCGCCCCCGCACCTCTCCCCTGTACCTCGCCCCACACCGAATAAGGATCACTCCTGTGCCAGACATGAAACCAGCCCCCGCACCGAGCGCCGCCGACGTTCTGGAAACGTGCCGATGAAGCAGAACATTCGCCCGACCGGGGCGCCGTTACCAGCCAAGGCCTACCGGCGCAAACGCTCGTTTAAGCTTAGCGGCTGGAACGTCGTCGTACTTATCATTGCCGGTCTTGTCGCTACGCCGGTGCTGGTCGTGCTTAGCAACGTGTTCGCGTCTTCGGGTGACGTCTGGAGCCACCTCGCCTCGACGGTGCTGCCCGACTACATCCGCAACTCGCTCGTCCTGATGGTCGGTGTGGGTGCGGGCGTGACGGTCGTCGGGGTCGGCAGTGCCTGGCTCGTAACGATGTGCCGCTTTCCGGGCCGGTGGCTGTTCGAGTGGGCGCTGCTCCTACCGATGGCGGTGCCGGCCTATATTTTGGCGTACGCCTACACCGACTTTTTACAGTTCGCCGGGCCGGTACAGAGCACGCTGCGCGACGTGTTCGGGTGGGGGCCGCGCGACTACTGGTTTCCAAACATCCGCTCGCTGTGGGGCGCGGCGGTGATGCTGACGCTCGCACTCTACCCGTACGTCTATCTGCTGACGCGGGCGTCGTTTTTAGAGCAGTCGGTGTCGATCCTAGAGGCGAGCCGGAGTCTGGGCCGCAACGCGTGGCAGAGCTTTCGGGTGGTGTCGTTGCCGCTCGCGCGGCCCGCCATCGTCGCCGGGGTGGCGCTCGCGCTGATGGAGACGCTTAGCGACTTCGGCACGGTCGAGTATTTCGGGGTGCAGACCTTTACGACCGGCATCTACCGCACCTGGTTCGGGCTCGGCGAGCGGGTCGCGGCGGCGCAGCTCGCGGCGTTTCTGCTCCTCTTTGTGCTGATACTGATCGGGCTCGAGCGCTACTCACGGCGCCAGATGACGTTTTTGCAGCCGGGCTCGAGCCGCTACCGCACCCTCAAACGCTATCAGCTGGGCGGCTGGCGAGCCGCGCTGGCCCTGTTCGCCTGCACCCTCCCCGTCCTGCTCGGCTTTCTCGTCCCGAGCGGCGTCCTGCTAGAGATGACGCTCAGCCACGCCGACACCGCGCTTAACCCGCGCTTCTGGGTCTACGCCCGCAACACCCTCACCCTCGCCGCGATTACCGCCCTGCTCGCCGTCGCTATTGCCCTCGTACTCGCCTACGGCGTCCGGCTACAACCCAACGTCGTCACCCGGTTCGCGACCCGCATCTCGGCGATGGGCTACGCCGTGCCCGGCTCGGTCATCGCCGTGGGCGTGCTGATGCCGCTCGGTCGGATCGATAACGCTATCGACGCCGCGATGGAGTCGCTGTTCGGCATCTCGACCGGTCTGCTCCTGAGCGGTACCATCGTCGGCCTCGTCTTCGCCTACCTGGTGCGGTTTTTGGCCGTATCGTTCGGCACCGTCGAGGCGAGCCTCGGCAAGATCACCCGCAGCATGGACGACGCCGCCCGCAGCTTAGGCCACAAGACGCTCGGCACGCTGTTTCGCGTCCACGTCCCGCTGTTGCGCGGCAGCCTCCTCACCGCCGCGCTGCTCGTCTTCGTCGACGTTACCAAAGAGCTTCCGGCCACACTCATCGTCCGGCCCTTTAACTTCGACACCCTCGCGGTGCGGGTCTACCGCCTCGCCTCGGACGAACGCCTCGTCGAAGCGTCAGGCGGGGCGCTCGCCATCGTGCTGGTCGGCATCATCCCGGTCATCGTGCTCAGTGTGGCGATCGCGCGGTCGCGGCAAAGCGCATAGAACACTCCCGCACACAAAGCTAGAACAGGTCGTCGAGGCGCTCTTCGACATCGCGTGCGAAAGCCTGAAAACTCGGCAATTTTTCGAGTTCGGAGAGACGGGTTCGTTGTGCTATAAGTTCTTCAATACCGGACGTGACCCGCTGCTTTCCGGCTCGTTTTATCTCTTCTAGCTTTTCTTTTGGGTTTACAATACTTTCCGAATGTGCACTTGCTGTAATCTTGGCAATTTCTGGCTCTGATATCAGAAATGTTTTCGATAGCGCCTGATAGTCAGCCAGTAGCCATGATTCAAGCTTCTTGATCGGAACAACAGGAATCCACCTACGCGGCTCCTTACATTCACCTAACCAGGGGTTCCACTTACCAGTCAAAATCTTTTGTGCGGCTCTACCATCAGCGTCCATGTGAACAAAGAAGAGTTGACACCCAGAGTATTTTATTTCTATGTCTCGCAGCTTGTCAAGAAAAGTGTGTTGGCTGGAACGAATGATAGTCGGTTCTAGAATGTCAGCACCAATTCCTCGTTCCGCGCAGGTATGAGTGAGATACCTGGACAGCAAGGCCGTAAAGTAACGCTCGTCTGTCGGCCCCTCACCAAAAAACCCGAAATAGAGTTGCTTCATCTATAAAGCGCCGACAGGTCGCTTCTCCGACAACAGCTTTTCAGCCTCTGCTCTCGCTACCAACCCACGTGATGACAGCAGGTCGCCGTCGATGTACCCCATTTCGGTGGCTGTATAGCTACCGCGCACAGCGTCAGGGATCTTTTTTAGCGTTGCGAACACGAGCTCGTGGTCGTCTGCTGCCCTTAGAACGAGGGTCGAGTGCGTGTTAGTAACGACCTGCCTCAGTCCAAGGGGCGTATCGCCTAAGCTGCCTGTGTCTCGTAAAAGTGCTACGACGTCAGCGATACGCCCCGGGTAGACACCATTTTCGGGCTCTTCAAGGATAATCGTTCCGGAAAATTCCGGGTCGTAGCCGATCGCGACCAGCGCTAAAATCCGTAGTGTACCGTCGGAAAGAAGCTGTGAACGCACCAGATAGCCGTCGACGTGCCTGACACTAATCACGTACTCTTCTCGGCTCGTATCCTCTTCTAAACACACCCCGTCAACACTCGGAACGATCATTGCGAGGTCGTTCGAGATCATCTTGAGAACATCCTCGTCGTTTTTTCTTAGCCGTGCTAGCATCGCCGCCAAGTTTTTACCCTCAGCTGTAAGATAGGGCGACGCGGCGAGCTTTGACGGTTGCCTTAGCTCTGCGGGGTTGAGTTGGAGAAAGTGGACGTCTCCGAGCATTCGTTGGGTCGCGTATACGTGCGGAAACTCTATGGTCGTAATGCTCGACAGCACGCTGCGCTGCGCTCCAGAAAGACTGAATGCGCGTTTGTTGCCCGCATTGCCGTCCTGAGAGAGGGTAATCTGCTGCCCCTGCGTGTCGATAAAGGGCTTACGCCCTCCCGTCAGAGTCGGTAGCATATCTTTAACGTGTCTGTATTCATGACTTTTTAGAAATGTGTCATCGCCGCGCTTGATTGGTGTCAGGCGTTCGCTAACGATCGATAGCCGGCCTTCGTTGTCCTTAGCGACGTGTAACTCATAGCGTAGCCGTCGATACTTTAGCTCTGCCGTTGCAGAAAACTCGTCTCGAATAGATGCGGGTAGCAGCATCTCCACGGCGTACTTTATCGTATTCTGACTACTTCCGTCAGGGTATATGGTAAACAGATCGTACAGCGAACCGCGCTCGGTTTCGAACGCTTCTCGCAACGTTTTTGTAGCGAGTCCGGAAAGATGACGCAGGGCGTCAAAGAGGTTAGACTTGCCGACCGCGTTAGAACCGGCAATAACTACAAAGGGGAAAAGATCTAAGCTGAAACCTTTAAAGCTCTTGTAGCCGTCGATCTCGATTCTGGTGATCATGTTCCTATCAGTCTAGCAGGATGGCGCGGTAAGTGCACTCTAAGCGAAGAGAAAGACCAAAAGGTGAGGACGCGGACCCCCTACGGCCCGCGCCCTCTAGCTCGAGGATAAGGTTTGGTACGTGCGCCTAACGCCAGCCCGCCCGGTCCATAATCCGTACCGCTTCGGGGTTGTTTTCGCCGAGCGCCGAGACGTTTAAGTCGTCGGTCTTGAAGTCGCCAAAGTTCTCGACAATGTCCGACACTTCGACGCCTTCGAGTACCGGCAACTCGTTGTTACCGCCCGCGAAGATTTCTTGGGCTCGCGGCGTGGTCAGGAACTCGATAAAGCGGATAGCGTTGGTCTGGTTTGGGCCGGTCGCGACTACACCCGCACCACTAACATTGACGTGGGTGCCGCGTCCATCCTGGTTCGGAAAGAAGATGTCGACGGCGTTCGCGACCTCTTGGTCGGCGGGGTCTTCCGAGGCGATGAGGCGGGCGTAGTAGTAGTGGTTGACCACGGCGACGTCACCCTCACCGGCAGCGACGGCGCGAATCTGATCGGTGTCGCCCCCTTGCGGCGGACGGGCGAGGTTTTCGACGATGCCGTTCGCCCACGCTTCGGCGTCAACACCTTCAGCGGCGATGAGCGAGGCGACGAGCGACTGGTTATAGACGTTGTTCGACGAGCGGATGAGGACGCGGCCTTCCCACTGGTCGGTCGCGAGGTCTTCGTAGGTCGAGAGTTCGCTCGGATCGACGGTTTCGGGGTTGTAGACGATCGCACGGACCCGGCGAGTCAGGGCAAACCATTCGTTGTCACTGTCGCGCAGATTTTCGGGGATAGCGGCGTTAAGAACCGGCGAGTCGACAGTGGTGAGCAGACCCGCTTCCTGGGCGCGCCAAAGACGGCCAGCGTCGACAGTGATGAGCACGTCGGCGGGGCTGTTGTCGCCCTCACTAACGATCCGCTCGATAAGTTCGTCGGAGCCGCCCTCGATAAGGTTGACTTCGATGCCGGTCAGGTCGGTAAAGCTCTCGAAGAGGGCGATGTCGGTGTCGTAGTGACGGGACGAGTAGACGTTGACCTCCTGGGCGGAGGCGAAGAAGGCGAGGGCGAGGCTAAGGCTCGCGAGTACTTTGATGTATCTAGACATGCACTGTCCTTTCTTCGTGGTCTGTCTGGTGACAAATACCACGGTGGTCGAAGTGTCGGGTAACGCTTTAATTCCTAGCAGGTCACTCGGAATTGGTTACGAGCTGTATCTTAGCCAGGCACTTAGCGTCTTGTCAATACCCGAGTAGATAACTCGGAATAGTTCCGATTCGCGTCTAGGACAGCAAAAGTAACGTTGGCAACCGAGGCAACCAGGCACCTGACAGCAGCCTTACTGTTAGCGCTCACCCCGTAGTTATGGGGTGCTGGTGCTAGACTGGCGCCACTATGGATCTACTACCAAAAGCCGCTTCTGGAGCGCGACTCACATTAGACGACGCGGTCGCACTCTACAAACAACCGTTGTTCGAGCTAGGCGGTGCGGCGCACGCGGTTAGGCTCGAGCACACCGACCCCGACGTCGTCACCTACCTCATCGACCGCAACATCAACTACTCGAATGTCTGCAACGTCGGCTGTTCGTTCTGCGGCTTCTACCGCACCCGCCGCCAGGACGACGCCTACGTCCACAGCTTCGAAGAGATCAGCGACAAGATTCGCGAACTCGAAGCGGTCGGCGGCACCCGCATTCTGATGCAGGGCGGCGTCAACCCGTATCTCGACTTCTCCTGGTACCTAGACCTGATGAAGCACCTCAAAGAGAAGCACCCGAACATCCGCGTCGAGGCGTTTAGCCCCGAAGAGATCAAGGGGATGGCCAAACTGACCGGGATGAGCAGCCGCGAGGTACTGATCGAATTACAGCAGGCGGGTCTCGACGGCCTACCCGGCGGCGGCGGCGAGATGCTCGTCGACGAGGTGCGGCACGCCAAGCACGTGTCACCCGCGCGTATCGGCAGCGACGACTGGATTCGGATTATGGGCGAGGCGCAGTCGCTCGGCCTCTACACCACCGCCACCATGGTGATCGGCTTCGGCGAAACGCACGCGCAGCGCGTCCGGAGCATGCAGCGGATTCGCGACCTGCAAGACCGCTCGCTCGCGCACTACGGCAACGCGTTTAGCGCCTTTATCTCCTGGACGCTCCAGACCGAAGGGGTCCGTATCGACGGTAAGGCGCCGGGCGCGGGCTCGCACGAATATCTGCAAAACCTCGCGGTGACGCGGCTCTTTCTCGACAACATCGACAACTTTCAGGCGTCCTGGCCGACGATGGGCCACAAGGTCGCGCAGACCGCGCTGTTTTTCGGCGCCAACGACTACGGCTCGACGATGCTCGAAGAGAACGTGGTGTCGCAAGCGGGAGCGAAGCACCGTAAGGTCAACGAGCGCGAGATCATCCGGCAGATTACCGAGGCCGGGTTTATCCCGAAGCAGCGCGACAGCCTCTACAACATCGTCCGGGTGCCCGACGCGGCGTCGATTTTGGCCGACAAGCCCGAGGTCGATTTCGACACGCTGTCGGCGTTTTAACGCTAGGGGATGCTTAAGAGACGCATCCTCACCGCCGACGTTGTCTACAGCGGTCTCGGCACCGCTCGCGACGGGGGCGCGGTGGTCGTCCAGGACGACGGCACCGAGCGCAAAGTCGTCCTTATCGACAGCCTCGACGTCGCCCAACAAAACTTTCCCGACGACCCGGTCGAACACGTCGGTTTCGCTATCTCGCCGCCCCTCGTCAACGCCCACACCCACCTCGACCTGACCCGGATGCCCTACACGCCGGGCACGTACGAAGACTTTATCCGGGCGGTGCTTCGGCACAGCCCGCAGCGACAGAACGAAGGGTTGGCCGCCGCCGAAGAGGGGTTGCAACAGCTTCGCAACCATCAGGTTAACGTCGTCGGCGACATCGTGACGAGCGAAGCGGTGATGAAACGTCTGCTGACCGACCCGACCTTGCAGGGCGTCGCCTACTGGGAGGTGCTCGGCCCTAATCCGGACGACGCCGAGAAGATTTTTAACGAGACGGTCGACACACTGCGCAAATTTCGGGCCTGGGAGCGTCCGGGCGGGGTCAGGCTCGGTCTGTCGCCGCACACGCCGCACACCGTCAGCGGGCCGCTGTTGCAACAGCTCGCGCGGCTCGCGCGGGGTTCGCGCCTCCCCCTCCAGATTCACATCGCCGAAAGTGCCGGAGAGGTCGCGCTGCACCGCGACGGTACGGGGCCGCTGATGGAGCTGATGCGCGACTTTTTGCCCGGTTGGCAGCCGTCGGGACTGAGCCCGGTGCAGTATCTCGCACAGTTAGGGGTGTTAGAGGCGGAGCCGACACTCGTGCATATGGTTTACGTCGACGATGACGACGTGCGTACCGTCCAGCAAGCGAACTGTGCGGTCGTACATTGTCCTCGGTCGAACGAGGCGCTCGGGTCGGGGCGCTTTGTGTGGGAGCTGTTTGCGAAGCATGGCGTAAGTGTGGGGATAGGGACGGATTCGTCGGGCTCGAGCCCCTCCCTCGCCCCCCAAGCCGAAGTTGCGAGCGCGCTGCGCCAACACGGCACCCGGTCTAGCCCGCTCGCACTCGTCCGCGCCGCCGTCAAAGGGGGTTACCGCGCCCTCGGCCTCAAACCACCCCAAGTGCGCCGGGGCGACCCAGCCTCCAGACTCGTCGTCTGGCAACCGTTAGACTAGATAACGTAGAATACAAGACATACCCCTATGGGGAATACGTCTACATTAGATCTATAGGAGGAATTATGGCTGAAAACACCACCGAATTTACCGACCAAAACTTCCAGGACGAAGTCAAAGAAGGGCTCGTCCTCGTCGACTTCTGGGCACCCTGGTGCGGCCCCTGCCGCATGGTCGGCCCGGTCATCGAAGAGCTCGCCGGCGACTACGCGGGTCAGGTCAAGGTCGGCAAGCTCAACGTCGACGACAACCAGCAGACCGCGATGAGCTTCCGCGTGATGAGCATCCCGACCGTCATGCTCTTCAAAGACGGCGAGCCGGTCGAAACCATGGTCGGCGCGCAGCCCAAAGGCGCTTACGAAGCGCGGCTCGAAAAGCACGTCGGCGCCGCCGCGAACTAAACATTTTCACATCCGCATAGACGAAACGCTGGGTTTTTAAGCCCAGCGCTCTTTTTTGTGCTCTGTTGTGCTGCGGTCTTGTGCCGATTCTGCTTCATTCCGGACTACCGAGCAAAACCTTCAGAAGCCTTTCGACCGCTCCGTCCGTATCTGTTTCTTACTCGCTCCGCTCGGGTCGATTCGCGAATCGACCGGAATCGGTCTTACCAGGCGATCCGGGTTAGCGAGCGGCTGTAGAGCCCGTTGTCGCGGACTTCGAGGTAGCTGTCGCTGTAGCTGAGGTGATCGCTGATAATAAACAGCGCTTCCGGGACGATCTCGAAGAGGTGCAGAATGTCGCCGAAGGGGGGCACCGAGAGATCGACTTCGGCGACCTGTTCGTTGGTGACGTCGAGGCTGTAGTTACCGGTTCCGCCGGCAAAGCTCGACGCACCGACCCAGTAGGTCACGCCTTCTTCGACCGTAAACTCGAGCTGCGACTGCGAAAAGTTGCCGGACGGAAAGTCGTCGTTTTCGTCGATAACTGTCTCGTTACCACGGTCGACAAGGTAGAGGTAGGTGTCGAAGTCGTCGCTGTTTAGTGTCGCGGTTACGACGTCGCCGACGCTGAGACCGCTGAGCTCGTAGTAGTCGATCGGGGCTAGCTCGCCGCTACCGTCATCTTCGGCAAGGGTGTCCTGGACCGTGCCCGGCACTTCGAGCGGGGTCGCGGTGCTGTCGCCTAAATCGACCGGGAAGCTAAAGCTGCTAAAGCTGTCGTTACCGATCTCGCTAAGCGCCGCCTGCAATCCGGTCGACGCGACGAACGCGGCGGGTTGGGTGAAGAGGCTCAGCAGGTCGGTCACGCTCGCGAGCTGGGTCTGGTCGTCGCTAAACGCGAACGCGACCGTGTCCGGCCAGCTGTCGCTGATGGCGGTGTAGGTTTCGTTCGCGGCGACGCCGTCCTCGTTACCGTTGAGCACGTCGATCGCACGCTCGATAGCGTAGGAGGGCGAACCGACGAGGAGCAGGTCGCCGACGTAGGCGACGCCGAGATCGACGTTGGCGCTAAAGCGGTAGGTGTCGACGTCGACGCCCTCGTACTCGAAGCTGCCGGTCGCGACCTGGGTCAGAATATCGACCGGAAACTCGTCGTCGGAGGCTTGCGACACGAGGCCGGTGAGGATCGGGAGGAGCTGTTCGAACTCGGCGAAGCCCGCCTCGGCGGCCTCTTGGCTGCTGATAGCGATGCCGAGTACCTGTTCGGGCTGATAGACGAGGGTGGCGAGGTCGCTGCTGATCGGCTCGTAGGCGACGCTGTAGACTTCCTGCTCGAGCCAGTTAAAGAGCGCGACATCGATATCGAAACCGAACTCGCTCCGTAGTAACTCTCTCGCGTCGACCGGGCCGATAAACTCTTCGGCGCCGTCGAGCCAGTCCTGAAAGTAGTCGAACAGCTCTTCGAGCGCGACGTACTGACCGAACACCGCCACGCTGTCCACCGCCGCAAAGCTCGGCGTGCTGACGGTGCAGGTATCGCAGAGTAGCAGGTCGGCGAGTGCCGGGTCGCCCCCGTCGGGGTTGACGGTCAGGATCGTCTCGAACAGTGAGCCTTCGTCGCTCGCGCCGAGGTTGCCCGCGTAGCCGCCGAGCGTCCGCAGTACCGCCGTGCCCCGGTCGTAGGCGTAGCTCGCGACGTCGGGGGCGTTACCCACGACCATACCGCGAAAATTGCCGGCGATCTGCGCGAGACCGTCGAAGTTGATACTGAGGCTAACGCCGTCCTGGTCGAGCACGGTGCTCGCGTTCTGGTAGAGGTTGGTGCCGGCAAAGTTCGGCGTATCGTCGCCGTTAGCGCGGCGCACGACGCCCCGTACCGTTTCGGGGTTGGTACCGATGATGTACACGTCGCCGATATTCGCGACAATGACCGGAAGGTCGCTACCGTCGCCGAGAAGATAGAGCGTCGTGTCACCCTCCTGCAGTGTTTCGAGCGGGGCACCCGCCGCTTCGAGGCAGTCGAGCAGCGCCGTCTGCAGGTTCGCAGCAGCGCCAGCCTGGTCTTCACCCATCCGGGCGAGCGCGGTGACCGAGGGGATGGGGCTAAACTCGCTCAGACTTACGGTGAGGAGAGCGTCTTCGCCGATAAGCAGCGACGGATCGTCGAGCAGGATCTCGCCCGCCGCCGGGCAGAAGCCGAACGCTTCGTCGATAACCTCGTCCTGGTCGAAGTCGCGAAGGCTTAGTAGGATGCCGATAAACTCTTCGAAGTCGCGGTCGATATCGGCGGCAGCACCGCTCTGTTCGAGAAAGCGACCGAGCTGTTCGAGCGTCTCTGCGGCTCGAGCCCAGTCGAGTTCGGCCAAGTCTTCGCCGAGGGTGTCGAGCACCGGGCCGGACTTAGTAAGCCCGAGCGTGACGATGCTCGCACCGGGCGCCAATTCGGCGAGTGACTGTGCGGCAGCAACCGGTAGCCATAGCGCGCTCAGCGCGAGCAAAACCTGTAGTCGTCGAATCATTTAATCCTCCTTGTAAAAAACTTGTAAAAACAAGCGGTGAAACCAGGTCAAAGCGTTCGGCCTAACTGCGAGCCGGTCGAACGTTGTGCGGCAAACGTACAAACAGGACAGTTGCGTTGTCAAATAATGCGACCTCAACAACGTTTGCAGTTTAGCATATTCGCGAAACTATGGGTAGCATACGGCTTAACCGTTCATCCTCATCTGGCCATAGGCTCGCCCCGCAGTGGACCGGGCGACAGCTTTGTCTGCTAGACCGGAGTTTTTTAGCCGGACGCCTGACGCTCTGACGCCCGCTCCGGTGCTACGCGGTCGAATTGGCGGCACCGACACCGCATATCCAACCTCTACGGATGTGACAGACAGATGCAACACACAGACGGCTCCGGCTCTTACGAGACATTGTCTGTGCAGCCTTAACTCGCCGGCAGCACCTGCTGTTCGCGGCTTACCCCGCGCGGCGTAACGAGCCAGAAGACCTCGGGCAGGTTTTCCGAGACAAAGCGGAGCGCGTAGTCGTCGTCGCTAAAGTCTGCGAGCGTCCAGCGGGCTCCCTGCGGGAGTTCGAGGTCGACGAGTACGTTGGTCGTGTAGGCACCGAGCTGTAGCCGCCCGATCTCCATCCGGTGGTAAGCGATCACGGCGGCCTGTTCGACCTGCTGGGCGGCGGGCGAGAGATTTGTAGGCGCGGCGGTCGGCGCGCACGACGCGAGCAGGACAGCGGCTAGCGTAAGCAGACAAAAAAGTTGTAAGTGTTTGGTCATGGTGGCTCTATCTTAAACGACCGAGGCGGCAATTTCTACGAAACTGGTCTAATCGCCGCGACCCGGCTCGCCGCCGAAGCTACGCTGGTGCGGACCGATAGCGCAATCATTTAACACAATCGTTGCCGAAACACGTGTGCCGAACGTCGACAGAACGTCAACAGAGAGAGCGGGGCTATCGTCGGACAACCCCGCTGCAGAACCCGTAACGGGTCGGTGTGTGGTTAGAGCCTCGCCGGGTTAGTTCGCGTCCGGCAGTTCGACGGGCGGCACGGCGTAGGCGGCTTCGGGGTTGGCACCGGAGGGCTGCCAGACTTCGTAGCCGACCGCCTCTAGACCTAGGAACTGGTCGGGGCCGGGGTCTTTAGCGTCGCCGCGGTGGATGATGTAGGCGAGTTCGGTCGCGTCTTCGGCGAGCGGGATCTCGAAGTAGACGCCGAAAGCATCTTGGCCGCTCGGCTTGATCGGCGCGGGCCAGTCGGTCGGGTTCGCCGCGCCGGTCCAGACGTGGACGCCCCAGAAGTCGTTGTAGTCGTCGCTGTCGTAGTCGCCGTAGTCGCCGTCGGGACGGTAGTAGTGGATGAGCGCGACATTGCGGGCGGCGGCGCGGCTCGCGTGGGCGACGTCGCTACCGGGGGTCAGCCAGGCGGTAGCCTGTTGGCTTGGGATAAAGCTCGTTTCGCTAAGCGCCTCGCCCTGAGCGCGGACGGTGACGGTGAGCGGCGTGCCGAGGTCTAAATCTTCGGGGAGGTCGATGGTTAGGGTCGCGCCGGTGTCGGAGGTGGTGGTGGGCTCGAGCCCCTCCCCCATCATCATCTCTCCCGCCATCACGTCGAAGCCCACTTCGGCCTCGTCGTCAGACAGATAGTGCACGGTCACGAACCCCTGCGCGGCAGCCTGCGAGGTGTAGACCGTCTCGTCACCCTGCACCAGCCACACCTGCGGCGTCTCGTTCGGGACAAAGCTGCGGTCGCCGCCCGGTTCGCGGGTCAGCGGAATGTTGTCGCCACTCGGCGTGTGGACGATAAAGTTTAGCGGGCTGCTGCCGTCGCTTAGCGCGAAGTAGGCGAAGCGGCCAAACTCGGTCTCGCCCCGGAACGGAATCGGGTCGCTCCAGACGTTTTCGCCCTGTCCTGGCGTAATCGCTTCACCCCAGGTATGCACGCCCCAGTCGTCTTCGGTCGCGGCGGTGGTGGTGCCGTAGTCGCCGGCGGGACGGCGGTAGTGGATGACCGCGAACGGATAGTCGGTTTCGGGGCCGGTCGGCTCGTCGACGTTGACGGTAATTCCCGACACCATCGCCGACGAGAGGTTGCCGTTTAGGTCGTTGGCGATCGCCATAAAGCTAAGCTCGCTGCCGAGGTGCTGGCCGGGGTCGTAGAGGACGCGGTAGGGCGCGTTGTTGTCGGTGCCGATGTACTCGAACGCACCACCGTCGACGCTAACCGCGAAGTTGACCTCGGCGAACACGTCGCGCTCTAGCTCGGCGCGGACTTCGATGCGCTCGAGCACCAGATGCCCGTCTTGCGGCTGATACGCGAGGCTGACTTCCTGGCCGTCTTCGAGGCTGCTAATCGAGATACCCGGTGCCGCTTCGGAAGCGCTAAGCGGAGTCTGGGCGCGGTAGATGGCGAACGACAGCGCGGGTACGGAAAGCTCTAGCGCGCCGTCGTCACCCGTCACCAAGCTCGCGTCTTGTCCGTCCGCACCGTGGAGGAGGTCGAAGTTCGTCCCCGACGCGTAGAAGGTCGGCACGCTCGCCGTCGCCATGTCGGTACTGTTGTTAAACGCGACGACGTACTCGACCTGCTCGTCGCGTCCGATCCGCGAAAAGGCGTAGACGCCCGGCGTGTCAGTGCTGTAGCGGTGGATCTGCGCCCCGCGCCGTAGCGCGTCGTGCTCGCGGTAGAGGCCGGCGTAGCTCGCGAGCGCCTGGTAGATCGGGTGGTTCTGGTCGAAGTTGTTTTCGGCGGTGGTCGCGTCGGTGCCGATCAGGTCGTTGTTGTTGTAGACCTCCACTAAGCTCGGAAACATGTTTTCGCGGGCGTCTTTGTCGCCGCCGTCGCCGGTAAAGCCCTGCTCGTCACCGTAGTAGATGACCGGCTGGCCCCGAGCGAAAAACATCAGCGCGTGGGCGAGTTGCGAGCGGGCGAGCAGTTCGTCGTCGGACGCGTCCGGCTGGTCCTGCTGCAAGAAGTGACCGATGCGGCCCATGTCGTGGTTGCCGAGGAAGGTCGGCATCGAGTAGGCGTTGCTGTCGGCATCGGTGTAGTAGTCGTCACCCTCGAAGAAGGCGCGGAGGTCGTCGGTCGCGGCGCCCTGGGAGGCGAAGGCTCGGGCCGCAACCTGAAACGCGAAGTCGATGGTCGACTGGAGCTGCCCGTCGGTCGAAAACTCGCTCAAAAAGATGGGGCCGTAGTTCTGGTCGTAGACCTCGCCGAAGGCGAAGAAGCCGGGCACGCCCGCCTCGTTCGCCGCCTCCATAATGGCCGGGCCGAACACCTGCCAGAACTCTAGGTTGACGTGCTTGGTGGTGTCGATGCGGAAGCCGTCGATCTGGTAGTCGACAATCCACTGGCTGTAGATGTCGACCATCCCCTCGACCACTTCGCGCCGCTCGGTAAAGAGGTCGTCGAGGCCGAAAAAGTCGCCGTACAGCGAGTTTTCACCACTAAAGGTGGTGTTGCCCCGGTTGTGGTAGTAGCTCGGGTCGTTAAGCCACTCGGGCGTTTTGACGCCGACCTCGGCTTCGGGTACGACCGGACGGTACGGAAAGCTCGTGTCTAGGTCTAGCTCCGGGAAGCTGTAGTCGTCCTGGCCGCCCTACGCGAAGGCGCTGTCGTCGAAGGTGTCGCCGCTCGCGTCGCGGTACGGAAACTCGTCTTTGCTCCGGTAGCGCCCGTCACCTTCAGCGACCTGGATCACGTCGGCGGTGTGGTTGGTGATGATGTCCATGAAGACCGACACGTCCCGGTCGTGAGCGCCTGCGACGAGCGCCGCGAACTCGTCGTCGGTGCCGAGGTGCGGGTCGACGGTCGTAAAGTCGGTAATCCAGTAGCCGTGGTAGGCCGAAGAGTGGCCGTAGAGGTTCGAGCTGTCGGGCTGGACCGGCTTGTTTTTAAAGATCGGCCCGGCCCAGATCGCGGTGATGCCGAGTTCGCCCAGGTAGTCGAGCTGGCTCATCAGGCCGGCGATATCGCCGCCGTGATAGTAGCCCTTGTCGGTCGGCAGGTAGCCGTGGGTCAGCACGTTTTCTTCGCTGTCGCCGATCACGCAGGGGCCGTCGTAATCGCCGCAGTTGTTGTCGGGATTGCCGTCGAAGAAGCGGTCGGGCATGACGAAGTAGAGGATCTGGTCCTGGAAGGGGTGCTCGAGCACCGGCCTCACCAGATCGGGGTCGATCTCGGTCTCTTGGGCTAGCACAAAGCTGCCGAGCAGCACGGTTACAAGTAGCGCGAACACGCTACGCCACAAACGTCGTTGTCGCATACGTCTAACTCCTTTTACGCCGCCCGGTCACGTCTCCCTCGACGACACCTTCACTTGATAACCCCATGCTGTCGCGAGTTATCTCGACGGTGCGGTCTCGTTAGCGCGACCGAAGCGGTCTTGATATGAATTGTCGGCAGTATACATCGCGACGCCAAAACCCGATAGGTCTACGAAAAAGAAGACGTCCTCGACAGCAAAACTCATTCTGCAGCAGCTCTCACAAAAACCGAAACACCCACTGCGCGACCTGAAAGTAGACGAGCAGCCCGATCGCGTCGGCGACCGAGGCAACCAAGGGTCCGCTCGCACTCGCCGGATCGAGGTTGAGACGGATCAGCAGAAAGGGGAGCGACATGCCGAGCAGGTTGGTGATGGTGAGCATCGCAACCATGCTGATAGCCACAACTAGGCCGACGTCTACACCGCCCCGAAACAGCCCGAGCGCGAAGCCGAGCAGCCCGAGCGACGTCCCTAAAATCAGGCCGATAAAGATTTCGCGGCTAAACACCCGAAACCACTGCCGCAGTTTGACCTCGTCGGTGCTGATCGCCCGGATCATCATCGTCGCCGACTGCGAACCCGCGTTACCGCCCGCGCCGATCAGCAGGGGGATAAAGAAACTTAGCGCGACTTCGCGCGTCAAGACCTCTTCGTAGGCCGCGATGACCCCCGACGACACCAGGCTGACCAGTACGAGCGCCGCGAGCCAGCCGACGCGGCTGATGTAAAGCGTCCACGCGCTCGTGTCCCAGTAGCCGGTCTTGAAAGGCGTCACGGCGGCGGTCAGGTGAAAGTCTTCGGTCGCTTCGGCTTCGGCGACGTCTAACGCGTCGTCGATGGTAACGATGCCGAGCAGTACGCCGTCCGAATCGACGACCGGCAGCGCGAGCAGGTCGTAGCGCTGCATGGTCCGCACGGCCTCCTCGCGGTCTTCGTACGCGGAGATGCTTACAAACGAACCGTCCATAATCTCCGAGACGGTCTTTTTGGGTCTGGTCAGGATAAACGCCTTGAGCGGGAGGGCGTCGAGCAGGTGCCACTCGTGGTCGTGGACGTAGATCATATCGATGGTTTCGCTGTCGTCGCCCCGTTGGCGGATGTGCGACAGGGCGTGTTCGATCGTCCACTCGGGGCGCACCGCCACGTAGTCGGGGGTCATCAGCCGTCCGGCACTCTCGTCGGGGTAGCCGAGCAGTTGCCGAGCCTCGGCGAGATCGTCGGCGCTCAGGTAGTTCAGCAGCCGCTGCGTGACCTTACCGGGCAGCTCTTCGAGCAGGGCGGTGCGGTCGTCGGGGCTCATGTCTTCGAGCAGGTGGCGTGTTTCGTCGCTCGCGAGTTTGGCGAGGAGGCGGTCGCGGGTGTCGCGGTCGAGGTAGGCGAAGACTTCGGCGGCGACGTCTTTGGGCAGCGAGCGGAAGAACAGGACCTGGTCGGTGGGCCTCAACCCCACCAACACATCGACGAGCTCCGGCGCGACGTTCTCCGGCTCCGGCCAGTCGATACGCTCACGCGTAAACGCGCTCCACCGCTTCTGCGCGATCAGGGTCTCGACGTCGTTACCTAACAGTTCGCTAAGCATCTCGCTCATAAGCCGTCCTTTCGTCTGCCATCGTCTCGTGCTGTTCGCTGTCCGTAGCCGTTTACAGTGTCGTTTTATAGTGTTGTCGACACGGTTCGTTACCGCTCGCCTGTCGCGGAGTCGATCATTCGAATCGTTATGTCGGGCTGCCGTACCGGGGCGTCGTATCGAGTCGTCGTAACTGGATCGTTAGCATTCCGAGTGCGTGACGTACGCGCGTCGTTTCGTCTATTGTGACACTTACGCCCCGCCCGCCTGTTAGCCTAGACCGTAGGGTACGGCGACGACTTAGCAGCGCCAAACCCTCAGAGGAGACGGTCTTGCCCGACACAAACCGAACCGAAACGCCGCCGTTACCCGGCACCCCGGCACCGCACACCCCGCTCTGGTACCGTTTCGCGGTTGCGGGGCTGTGGCTTGTGCTGATCGTGCTGTTTTGGCGCTACGCCCAACAGGCCGAGGGCGGGGTGCGGGGGCTGCTCGCGGCTTGGGTCGAGACGCTCGCGACCGAGCGCTGGGGGCCGCTGCTACTGCTGGGAATCTACGCGCTACGTCCGCTGCTACTGTTGCCGAGCACGATCCTGACGGTCGCGTGTGGGTTTCTGTTTGGAGCCTGGTGGGGGATCGTCTACGCGACGGTCGCGACGGTGGGCTCGAGCACCATCGCCTACCTGATCGGGCGGCTGTTCGGGCGCGGTGCGGTCGCCGAGCGCTCGCCCTACCGGCTGATCACCGCGATCCGCGAACGCACCTTCGAGACGGTGCTGATTAGCCGGCTTATCTTCTTGCCGGGTGACCTGGTGAACTACGTGGGCGGCTTTTTACGGATTCCGTTCGGGGCGTTCGCGCTCGCGACGGCGGTCGGCGGGATGCCGAGCTTAGCAATGGCGGTGCTAACCGGAGCGTCGGTGCAGGGCAGTCTTCGCGACGCCCAGGTAACGCTCAACCCGTGGTACCTGCTCGCGGCGGGGGTGTTGCTGGTGTTTAGCCTCGGTGTGTCGCGGGTGTTGCGGTCGCGCTTTGAAGGGCTCTCCCCCGCTGCTCCGAACCCCGGTCAGGCGTCTACGACACCCGAAGACGCTTCTCGCTAGGCGATCATAACGACCGGCTCTGACCACGCACGACTCGTGCGGTGGGGCTCGAGCCGCTACCATACCCTGATGGAATCTCCGCTAAACAACACTGATATCCTGCTCACCGGCGGTACCGGACGGCTCGGCGAGCAACTCCGGCAGCTGCTGCCAGGCATCATCGCCCCGCCCCGACGCGAACTCGACCTGACCGACCCGGTGCAGGTCTACGCGGCGCTAGCGCGTTACCAGCCCAAACTCGTGGTCCACGCGGCGGCCTACACCGACGTGGCGGGCGCGGAACAGAACCGCGAAGCGTGTTGGCGGGTCAACGTCGACGGGACGCGGTCGTTGGTGCGGGGGGTGCTCGAGCACGGCGCCGCGCTGCTGCACATCTCTACCGACTACGTGTTTTACGGCGACCGGGGCCACTACCGCGAAGACGACCCGGTCGGCCCGGTCCGCAACTACTACGCGCTCTCTAAACTCGTCGCCGAAGAGATCGCCCGGACAGTGCCGTGTCACCTGGTGGTCCGTACGAGCTTTCGCCCGACCGAGTGGCCCTACCCCAAGGCGTTTACCGACGTCTACACCTCGCAAGACTACGTCGACATCATCGCACCGCAGATCGCCACCGCGGTCCGCCGCTTCGCCGACATCCCGTTCGACACGCTCCACATCGCGACCGAGCGCAAGTCGGTGTTCGAACTCGCCCGGCGGCGCAAACCCGATGTCGAGGCGGGCAGCAAGCACGACGTCGCGGTCGATCTGCCGAGCGACATATCGCTAGACATTTCGCGGTGGCAGCAACTTGCGTTAGACTGGCAGTCGTAAGTTTACACGCCCGAGCTTTGTGCGCCCGGGCCGACGAGCTAGACGTGACGAATAGACAGAACCGTTCGACCAGGATAGCTAGACGACATAACCGTTAGACGACATAGCCGAGGTAACCGTTTATGAGCATCGAACTTTCTCCCGACGCGCGCGACGCCCTTACGTTCGAGGACTACGCGCCGCAGCCGCGTATCGAGGGGGTGCAGCACCATCCGCTTAAAAAGCATCAGGCGCTCGAGGGCTGGTTTATGGAGCATCTGCGGCTAGGCGGGGGTGTGGTGGAGGGGCTCGAGCCCCCCTTCGAGGTCAAACAGATCTCGCTCTCCCAAGCCGTCCCCCATCGCATCAACGCGTTTCACATCCACCCCAAAACGGTGCAGGACGAACTCTGGTGCGTGATCGGCGGCACGCTGCTGGTGTGGCTCGCCGACGAACGGCAGGACTCGCCGACCTTAGGCGTTAAACGAAAGTTCGTCCTCAACGGCGAACAGCCCGCGCTGCTCCGCATTCCGTCGGGTGTCGCGCACGGCTACAAAGCCGGTCCGACGGGCGCGACGCTTATCTACGCGATGAATTCGCAGTTTAACCTAGACGACCCGAACGAAGGACGGCTGCCGTGGGATCACTTCGGCGCCAAGTTGTGGGAGGAGAACCGTGGCTAAAACGACAGGGGTCGAAACGACAAGGACTAAAACGATTCTGGTGACCGGCGGGGCGGGCTTTATCGGCTCGGCGCTGGTGCGCCACCTGATCGAACACACCGACCACCGTGTGGTCAACGTCGATAAGCTTAGCTACGCCGGCAACCTCGACTCGCTGCAAAGCGTGTCGGCGCACCCGCGCTATCACTTCGAACAGGTCGACATCTGCGACCAGCCGAGCGTCGCTCGGGTCTTTCGCGAACAGCAGCCCGACGCCGTGATGCACCTCGCTGCCGAGTCGCACGTCGACCGCTCTATCGACGGACCGGCAGACTTTGTGCAGACCAACGTGGTCGGGACGCTGGTGATGTTAGAGGAGGCTCGAGCCCACTACCGTCAACTTAGCGACGACGCCAAAGCCGCGTTTCGCTTCCTCCACGTCTCGACCGACGAAGTGTACGGCTCGCTCGGCGCCGAGGGCCTGTTTACCGAAACCACCCCCTACGACCCGCGGTCGCCCTACTCGGCGAGCAAAGCGTCGTCGGACCACCTGGCTCGAGCCTGGTACCACACCTACGGCCTGCCGGTCCTCGTCACCAACTGCTCGAACAACTACGGGCCGCGTCAGTTTCCCGAAAAGCTGATCCCGGTCGTTATCCTCAAGGCGCTCGCCGGCGAGCCGATTCCGGTCTATGGCAGCGGCGACAACGTCCGCGACTGGCTCTTCGTCGACGACCACGTCCGTGCGCTCCTTACGGTACTCGAGCGGGGCACCCCCGGCGAAACCTATAACATCGGCGGTCACAACGAAAAGCGTAACCTCGACCTCGTACACACGCTCTGCACCCTGCTCGACGACCTCGCCCCGAACCCTAAGGTCGACGACCATCGGGAGCTCATCACCTTCGTCCGCGACCGCCCCGGCCACGACAAACGCTACGCGATCGACGCCAGCAAGATGGCCCGCGAGCTAGGCTGGACGCCGCAGGAGACATTCGAGAGCGGGATGCGTAAGACGGTGCGCTGGTACCTAGACAACTTAGACTGGTGCGAGCGGATTTTGAGCGGCGACTATCGGCTCGAGCGCCTCGGCAGCACCTAAACTCCAAACAGATTTCGCACGTCAACCTGCAGAAAACCTGTAGTAGCGTAAACCTACAGCAACATTTCGACCGATACAGAACTGGAGTTTCTTTGTGGAGTCCTCCCCAAACGGCTTTCCCGGCTGCCTGCCCTTCCTCTTCTCACTCTTTCTGCTCGGCTTCTTGGCAAGCCGTCTGTTCTAAACGCCGCGTTTAATGGATTTACCTACCACACGCAAAGGGATCGTTCTGGCCGGAGGTTCCGGCACCCGCCTCTACCCCGCCACCCGCGTGACGAGCAAGCAGCTCCTCCCGGTCTACGACAAGCCGATGATCTACTACCCGGTCTCGGTGCTGATGCTCGCCAACATCCGCGACATCCTTATCATTTCGACGCCGCACGACCTGCCCCGCTTTCAAGAGCTGTTAAGTGACGGCACACAGTGGGGCGTGCGCTTTCAGTACGCCGAACAGCCTCGGCCCGAAGGGCTCGCGCAAGCGTTTATTATCGGCCAAGACTTTATCGGCGACGACCCGGTCTGCCTAGTTCTAGGCGACAACATCTTTTACGGCTACGGGCTTAGCGCGATGCTCGAGCGGGCGAGTGCTCAGCAGCACGGCGCGACCGTGTTCGGTTACTACGTCAAGGACCCGGAGCGCTACGGCGTGGTCGATTTCGACGCCGAGGGCCGCGCGGTAAGCCTCGAAGAGAAACCCACCGACCCGGCGTCGAACTACGCGGTGACCGGCCTCTACTTCTACGACAACCGCGTCGTCGACATCGCCAAACAGCTAACCCCGTCGGCGCGCGGCGAGCTAGAGATCACCGACGTCAACAAGACCTATCTAAGCCGAGACGAGCTTCGCGTCGAGCGACTCGGGCGCGGTATGGCCTGGCTCGACACCGGCACCCACACCTCGCTGCTCCAAGCCTCTAACTTCATCGAGACGATCGAGGAGCGTCAGGGCCTCAAAATCGCCTGTCTCGAAGAGATCGCCTACCGCAAGGGCTGGATCGACGCCGACACGCTTCGCGACCTCGCGGCGGGCTTTAAGAACGAGTACGGCGAGTACCTGCGCCAACGGATTGTCAGCGATTGACCGTCCTGCCTCGAAAGAATTTTTATATCTTTGGGCTCACGCTTCAAGGTCCGCGCAATCTTAACGGAATATTTATGAAACTCTCGTGACCGTCGTATATAAATTTGCTTGATTGACTGACAATTGTGTGGTAGCGTCTGTTTTTTGCTAGAGACTGATTTTTTGCTTATCGCGCTCGTAGCGTAGACACCAGACGCCACGTCGCCACGCTCGCGTAGATTATCAGTCCTCCCCAGCCGAGGTTAGCGGCGAGGGAGGGCTCGAGCCCCCCATGCACCACCCCAGAAAATTCTAGCGGCGGCCCCCGCCACACCTCGCACCGCGGCGACACTGCCCAGCGCAGCGTACAGCCTAGCAGCGGCGCCGTCACCAGCACCCCAAACCCACAGTAGAGCGTCACCACGCGGCGCCAGTACACAAAAACGCGCCCGGCGAGGCTATCCCACCGCCTCGTTTCACCCAGCGGCCAGAACAGGCTTAGCGGGATAAAGACGCGGGCCGCCACCCCGGCCAGGTAGGCGATCGGCACACCCCCGATCAGCAGATAGACCGCGACCATCAGCAGCGCCGACACCCGCCAGTAGGCAATCATTGTGCCGATGAGCGGTTTGTTTTTTCGGGCGGCGGACCAGACCAGCAGCGCGAGCGGCGCGAGGACGGTGAGGAGCACCGCCAGCACGAAGTCGGTGTAGACCAGACGGCTGTAGGCGCTCATGAGTGGCTAGACGGCGCGCTTGAAGGGGTAGATTTCGAAATCTTGCCAGACGCCGCTCCGGGTGTAGATGTCGTTGTGCAAAAACTCGTCGAGCGCCTCGCGCGACTCGAAGTCGACGAGCAGGCTCGAGCCCACCATCTTCCCGTCGTCGTCTAGAATCGCCCCGCCGAACAGTATCTTCTTCGTCTTGATGTAGGATTCGATCCCGCGCAGGTGTTCGTCGCGAACCTGCTGGCGTTTTTCGAGTGCGCCGGGCGCGTCTTTGGCAATTACGATAAACAGCATCGTCGTCCTCCTGTAGTCCTTAAAAAGTATTAGAGTTTCGGGCACATGTTCTCTCGTCACTCTAACGCAGAACGCCGGGGCGGGTGTCGACACGGCAATTCGAGCTGATTTCTAAAAAATCTGATACGGACAGACTCATATCTATTGACAACACTCAGATGGGTTGCTATACTCCTACCTAGTATAAGTCTTTGCGCCTCGGTATGTCAGGTTTGTTGGCGGCGCGGCGTCTTAGATTTCCCACACCTACTAACTTAAGGAGTTTTATTCATGTCTAAAGCAGTCGGAATCGATTTAGGAACGACCAACAGCGTTATCGCGATTATGGAGGGCGGCGAGCCGACCGTGCTCGTCAACAGCGAGGGTAACCGCACCACCCCGTCAGTTGTCGCGTTTAAAGACGGCAACCGGATGGTCGGTCAGGTCGCCAAGCGTCAGGCGGTGCTAAACGCCCAGAAGACCCTGTTCGAAGCCAAACGCTTTATGGGCCACACCTGGAGCGAAGTCAAAGAAGAGGTCGAGCGCTCGCCCTACGAAGTGGTGCGCGGCGACGACGACGGCGTCCGGTTCGTGATCGACGAAAAGAAGTACACCCCCGAAGAAGTGTCGGCGATGGTGCTGCAGAAGCTCGTCGAAGACGCTTCGGCGCAGATCGGCGAAAAGATCACGAAAGCAGTTATCACCGTGCCGGCCTACTTTAACAACTCGCAGCGCGAAGCGACCCAGAACGCCGGTCGGATCGCCGGGCTCGAGGTGCTCCGCATCGTCAACGAGCCGACCGCGGCAGCGCTCGCCTACGGTCTAGAGCGTAAAGGTAACGAGACGGTGCTCGTGTTCGACTTGGGCGGCGGTACCTTCGACGTGTCGGTGCTCGAAGTCGGCGACGGCGTGTTCGAAGTCCGCTCGACCAACGGCGACACCCACCTAGGCGGTAGCGATTTCGACTACGCAGTCGTGAACTGGCTCGCCGACGACTTCAAACAGGAGTACGGCGTCGACCTGCGCAAAGACAAGCAGGCGCTACAACGGCTGATCGAAGCTGCCGAAAAGGCCAAGATCGAACTGTCGGGTATCCCCGAAACGACCATCAGTCTGCCCTTTATCGCGATGGACCCCGGTAGCAACGCGCCGCTCTACCTCGAAAAGAAGCTGACCCGCAGCAAGTTCGAAGAGCTTATCGCGCCGCTCCTCAACCGTGTTCGCGGCCCTGTCGAACAGGCCATCAAAGACGCCAAGATCGACAAGAGCGAGATCGACGAGATCATCCTGGTCGGCGGCTCGACCCGCGTGCCGGCGGTCAAGAAGCTCGTTAAAGAGATGCTCGGCAAAGACCCGAACCAGTCGGTCAACCCCGACGAAGTGGTCGCGTTAGGCGCCGCCATCCAGGCCGGCGTGCTTACCGGCGACGTCGACGACATCGTCCTCTTAGACGTGACGCCGCTAAGTCTCGGTGTCGAAACCAAGGGCGGCGTGTTTACCAAGCTGATCGAGCGCAACACCACCGTGCCGGTACGTAAGACCGAAACCTTCACCACCGCCGAAAACAACCAGACCGGCGTCGAGGTGCACGTGCTGCAGGGCGAGCGGGCCATGGCCCAGGACAACAAGTCGCTCGGACGCTTTAAGCTCGACGGCCTACCACCGATGCCCGCCGGGATGCCGCAGATCGAGATCACCTACGACATCGACGCGAACGGCGTGCTCAACGTGTCGGCCAAAGAGAAGTCGACCAGCAAGGAAGCCTCGATCACCATCCAGAATACCACCACCCTGAGCGAGGACGAAGTCGACAAGATGGTGCAGGAGGCGCAGCAGAACGCCGACAAGGACCGCGAGGCCAAAGAGTACGCCGAAGCCAAAAACAACCTCGACAGCCTTCGCGCACAGGCCCGCAAGACCCTAGACGAGGCTGAAGGTGCCTCCGACGAGGCCAAGCAGCCGGTGCAGGCGCTCATTAGCGAAGCGGAGAGCGCGATTAACGACAACGCGGACAAGGCGCGGCTCGAGCAACTCGGCACCGACCTCGCCCAGAAGCTCTCCGAGTTTCAGCAGCAGCACGCCCAGGCCGCCCAAGCTCAGCAGGGCGAAGACGCACAGGGCCAGGCCGACGACGAAGACGTTATCGACGCCGACTTCAAACCGGCAGGCTAAACCATGGCTCACGACACCAAACACCGCGACCCGAACACGCCCGTAGAACGCGACGAACGCAACCCCGAACAGGTTGAAGGACAGGTGGAGGGCCATGTGCCCTCTGCCGGGGCTGCGGCAGGAACATCAGCCGACACAGTAGACGACACGGCCCGGGCCACCGCCCAAGACAACCAAGTCGCTGCGCCGAGCAAGGAAGCACTCCAAGACGAAGCAGACGTGCTCCGAGGCGAACTCGCGCGGACCCAGAAAGATTTAGAGCGGGCCCAGCAGGAAGCCGACGAGATGAAGAACAAGTATCTGCGGGCTCGAGCCGATCTCGAAAACTACCGCCGCCGCGCCGCACAAGATACAGAGCGGGCTCGAGCCTCCGGTCTAACAGCGCCGTGCTCGCCGTGCTACCCGTCTACGACGACCTAGGCCGCGCGTTAAGCGTCGCGACCGACGACCCGAACCAGCTCATTCCGGGCGTCAAGGCGGTTCGTGAAGGGTTACTCCGTAACCTCGAAGCGCTCGGCATTAAACCGGTCGGCGCCGAAGGGGACGACTTCGACCCCGAACACCACGAAGCGCTAACCAGCCAGCCGACCGAAGACCCGAACAAAGCGGGCACCATCGCCCAAGTGTTTGAAGTCGGCTTCGTCAAGGACGAACGTCTGGTGCGCCCCGCTCGCGTCGTTGTCTACCAGAGCTAGGTCGCAGGTGATGGGAGGGAACGATGGCAGCGTATAAAGATTACTACGAGACGTTAGGCGTCCCGCGTACGGCGACGCAGGCAGAGATCAAGTCGGCGTACCGCAAACTCGCCGCCAAGTACCACCCCGACCGCAACCCCGACGACCCGAGCGCCGAAGACAAGTTTAAAGAGGTCGGCGAGGCCTACACCGCATTGTCCGACCCGGAAAAGCGCAAGTTTTACGACCAGTACGGTAGCACCGACGGGCCGCCCCCGTTCGCCGGAGGCCCGCGCGGCGGCCAGGGCTTCGACCCGAACCAGGCCGGAGACTTTAGCGACTTCTTTCAGAGCCTGTTCGGACGCGGCTACGGCACCCCGCGCGACCCCTTTGCCGGGATGGGTGGGGCGGGCGGCAGCCCGTTCGCCGACTTCAGTGAGGCGCAGCGCCCCCGCGACGTACGGGGCGAGATCAGTGTCGATCTCGAAACCGCCTACCGGGGCGGCACCACCACCGTAAGCGTCGACGGGCGGCGGATCGAGGTGAGCATCCCGCCGGGCGCTCGCGAGGGCTCGAAACTGCGGCTTCGCGGCCAGGCACCCGGCGGCGGCGACCTCTACCTGAGCGTCCACCTCGCCGAGCATCCCCGCTTTACCCTCGAGGGCGACAACGTCCGGGTTGTGGTAGACGTGCCCGACTACCGGGCGGTGTTGGGGGGCGCGGTGCGGGTACCGACCCTCGACGGCGACGTCGAGATGACCCTGCCTACCGACACCCAGACGGGCCGCACCCTCCGGCTACGCGGTCGGGGCTGGCCTAAAAAGGGGGGCGGACAGGGCGACGAACTCGCCGAAATCCGCGTGGTTATCCCGACGACGTTAAGCGACGAACAGCGCCGTCACTACGAAGCGCTGCGCGAACTCGCCGAGGGGACGCCTGCGGGCGCGACCGACTGATACGACCCCGACATAAGTGACGACCCCACCGATAACGCTTTACAGGCCGGAGACCTCGACCGCTCCGGCCTTTTGGTGGGGGGCTCGAGCCCGACATCACTACAACTCGGGCCGTAATAGTAAACCTAGGACAACGTCGTTTCTCATCTGACCCGTGCTAGGGTGCCTGTGTTTGGCTCGAGCCCTCCACAACGCCCAATCACAAACGTCTCAGGACACGTTGTCAAACACCGAATAGTCCATACAAACATCCAAACAACCCACACAGACATCCAGAAGGGACACTATGACTGACCGAACAACCCCGACCTACACCCTACGCATCCTCCTGTTCGCCCTTACGAGCCTCGCCATGATGCTCGCACTACCGGTAGGCCAGGCCCAAGACGCCGACGACAACCCCGTCATCATCCAGCTGATGCGGACCCAGATCCGCCTCGACGAGTTTAACGAGCGCTTCGAGATCGCCGCCCGCAACATCGCCGCGCAGCAGGGTCTGCCCTTTAACGAGCAGGTTGTCGCCCAGCTTCAGGCACTCCGTCCGCAGTACCTAGAACAGCTCGCAACCGAACTCGTACTGCTCGACGAGGCCGAAGCGCGCGGCATCGAGCCCGACACCGAGTTTGTCGAGGCCCGCATCGCCGAGTTGCGCGAGAGCTTAGGGAGCGAAGAAGAGTTTCAGGCGGCGCTCGCGCAGGCCGGCTTCGAGGACGAACAGCAGCTCCGCACCGTCTTGAGTGAAGCAACCGTGCTCGACCAGGTCATTAGCGAGTTGCAGAGCAGCGTCGAAGTTAGCGAAGAAGAGGCGCAGGCGTTCTACGAGGCGAACCAGGACCAGTTCGCTACACCGGCCCAGGTGTGCGCCCGTCACATTTTGCTCGAAAGCGAAGAGACTGCTCAAGAACTCCTAACCGTTCTCGAAGAAGGCGGCGACTTTGCAGAACTCGCCCAAGAGTTTAGTGTCGGGCCGAGTGCCCCGCAGGGCGGCGACCTAGGCTGCCTGTCGCCCGGTCAGACCGTCCAGCCGTTTAACGACGCGGCCTTTGCCGCCGAAGTCGACGAGGTGGTCGGCCCGGTCGAGACGCAGTTCGGCTACCACCTGATCCAGGTCTACGATCGTCAGGACGCGACGAGCCCGGACTTTGCCGAGGTCGAAGAGCAGATCGTCGCGCAGCTCCAGCAGCAGCAACTCCAGCCGGTCATCGACGCGCTGCGCGCCGAGTCGGGCGTCGAAACCCTTCCTGAAAACTTGGGCACAGCGGCGCTAAGCGTGCCCGAAGACGCACCCGAAACGGTCGATCCCGAAGCTGTTGATCCCGAAGCTGTCGATCCTGAAGAGACCGACGAGGGTTCCGAAACCTCTCAGGAAGAAACGACTGAAGACAACGCAGCCGACGATACAACTGACGATGCAACTGACGAAGAGACCGGCGAAGAGACTGACGACAGCAGCAACTAAACGCGAATGTCGGGCACGTTGCCGCGTGTAACGTTGTGAACCGCTAGGGCGAGAGTCTGGTTACCGACCAGCTTTCGCTCTTTTTTTGGTCTTCGTGGCTGTCTTCGGTTGTTTTTTGGTAGAAAAAACGGTCGTGGAGCCGGTTCGGACGGCCTTGCCAGAATTCGATAACGACCGGCGTGACGAGGTAGCCCCCCCAAAACGGCGGCATCGGCACCTCGCCCTCGGCGTACTCGGCTTCTAGCTCTGCAAGACGTGTTTCGAGCACCTCTCTGTCTGCAATCATCTGGCTCTGGTGCGAGGCCCAAGCGCCGAGCTGCGAGCCGTGCGGACGGCTTTTAAAGTAGGCTTCGGAAGTGTCGCGCGGCAGCTTGCTGACCACGCCCTGGACGCGGACCTGGCGTTCGAGCTCGAGCCAGTTAAACACCAGCGCCGCGTGCGGGTTGTCTTCGAGGTCGCGCGCCTTGTGGCTCTGATAGTTGCTGTAAAAGATAAGCCCCCGGGCGTCTATCCCTTTAAGCAGCACCACCCGCGCCGACGGTACCCCGCGCTGGTCGGCAGTCGCGAGCACCATCGCGTTCGGTTCGGGCAGTTCGGCTTTTAGCGCCTCGTCGAACCAACTCCGAAACTGCTCGAGCGGGTCGGGGTCGAGGTCGTCTCGGTCGAGGCTGCGCTTGGTGTAGCTACGGCGCAAATCGGCTATCGACGTGTCGTTGTCGGGCAGGGTGTTGTCAGACAGTGTGTTGTCGGGTAGGGCGTCATCGGGCATAGCGTCATTGTATGCCGCCGCGCCGCGTCGCAACAGGTCGTTTTTACCGGTTATTCGCGGCAAAGGTAGGACTCGGCGCCGTCCCCTATGGCCTTTACACCACAAACGCCTGCGGCTATCTTGCCTACACTTGTAACTAGAGACGTCAATTGGCGACAACTTTTTTACTTCGATATCTACCCGAGGAGGCAGATGATGAGCGACCGTAAAGAGTATCAGGGCGGGATGACCTACAACAGCGACGACGAGCAGCGCGAACGCGGCGGACGGCGCGGTTCCCTTGTCGACGAGCAGGCTAACCAGACCGCGCGGCGCCACGAACTCGCCCGGCAGATGGAAGACGTCACCGCGGCGGCGCTCGACTGGCTCGAGACCACCAACGACCCCGACGCCCGCGACATCTACAACCAGATGGTCGACCTCAGCGAGCGGCTCGGCAATCCGCCCGAAGCGAGCAACCTCGAAACCGACCGCAGCAACGAACCGACCGTTTAGTACGGGACGCGACCACAGCGCATGAGCGACCACCCTGCCGAGCACCACGACGCTGACAGCCACAACGCTAGCAACCGCAACCGTCTCGCCGACGAAACCAGCCCCTACCTGCGCCAGCACGCCCACAACCCGGTCGACTGGTATCCGTGGGGCGAGGCGGCGTTCGAGAAGGCTCGAGCCGAAGACAAGCCGATTCTGCTGTCGGTCGGTTACTCGGCCTGTCACTGGTGTCACGTCATGGCGCACGAGTCGTTCGAAGATGCGGGCACCGCCGAACTGATGAACGCGTCGTTCGTCAGCATTAAGGTCGACCGCGAAGAACGGCCCGACGTCGACACCATCTACATGAACGCGGTGCAGGCGCTGACCGGGTCGGGGGGCTGGCCGATGACGGTGGTGATGACGCCCGCCGGCGAGCCGTTTTTTGGCGGCACCTACTTTCCGCCCGACGACCGCTACGGTAGGCCGAGCTTTCGGCGGGTGCTAACGAGTCTGGCGAACGCCTGGCAGCAGCGCCGCGACGAGGTGATGGCGTCGGCGCAGAACGTAACGCAGCATCTCGGGCAGCTGACCCGATTTCGGGGGGATGGGGGAGGGCTCGAGCCCCTCCTCCTCGCCCGCGCCCTAGACACCTTGCAGCAACGCTTCGACACCGTCCACGGCGGCTTCGGCGACGCCCCTAAGTTTCCGCCCCACAGCGCCCTAAAGTTTCTGCTCCGGCGGCCCGAACAGGTGGCCGAACAGATGGCGACCGAAACGCTCACCAAGATGGCCCGCGGCGGTATCTACGACCACCTCGGCGGCGGCTTCGCCCGCTACAGCGTCGACAAGGTCTGGCTCGTGCCGCACTTCGAAAAGATGCTCTACGACAACGCCCAGCTCGTCAGCCGCTACGCCGAAGCGTTTCAGCAGACCGCCAACCCGCACTACCGCGAGGTTATCGACGAAACGCTCGGCTGGGTGCTCCGCGACATGACGAGCGACGAGGGCGGCTTCTACAGCGCGCTCGACGCTGACTCGGAAGGGGAAGAGGGCAAGTTTTACGTCTGGGACGAAGCAGACTTCGACCGGCTACTCGGTGACGACGCCGAACTCGCCAAGACCTACTTCGGCGTGAGCACGGTAGGCAACTTCGAAGGTCGCAACGTCCTGCACGTTCCGAACGAGCCTGCCGAGGTCGCTAGCGAATTCGGTATGAGTGTCGAGGCGTTAGCGGCGAAGATAGACGTCGTCAAACAGCAGCTGTTCGAGGCCCGTGAACCACGTGTTCGGCCCGGCCTAGACGATAAAATCTTGTGTTCGTGGAACGGCCTGATGCTCGCCGCTTTCGCCGACGCCGGGCGGGTGTTAGAGCGAGACGATTATCTCGACGTAGCGCGGCGAAACGCCCGGTTTTTACGGGCTGCGTTTTATAAAGACGGACGGCTCGAGCACAGCTACAAAGACGGCCAGGCAAAAATCGGCGGTCTGCTCGAAGACTACGCCTACTTCGGCCTCGGCCTCGTGGCGCTGTACCGGGCGACGTTAGAGCCCGAATGGCTGCTGCTCGCCTTCGACCTCGCCGACGTTATCGTCGAACACTTTCGCGACGAACAGGGCGGTTTTTACGGTACACCCGACGACGGCGAAGCGCTTATCGTCCGTCCTAAAAACATCTTCGACGCCGCCGTCCCCGCCGACAGCGCGGCGGCTGCCGAACTGCTGCTCGTCCTCGCCCGCTACAGCGACAACCGTGCCTGGGAAGACCTCGTCGCCGACACCGTCAGGCCGCTCGGTGACGCACTCGAACAGCAGCCGAGCGGCTTCGCGACCTTTCTGCACGTCCTAGACCATCTGCTACGCCCGCCCCAAGAGGTCGCTATCGTCGGCGACCCCGCAGCGGAGGACACCGCCGCACTCGTGCGGGCCGTCCAGGAGCGAGCGCTGCCCTACACGGCTGTCGCGCTGTCGACCGGGCCGGACGATGAGCTCGCCGAGCGGCTACCGTTTTTACAGCAGCGGGGCCGGGTCGACGGCAAAGCGACGGCGTACGTGTGCGAGGCGGGGGCGTGTCGGCAGCCGGTCACGGAGCCGCAGGCGTTGCGGGAGGGGCTAGGCAAGGTTTAGGGCTAGAAGTCTAGATGACAGCTAGAACGGTTTGTCACGTTACGGCTTACCACACGACAGGGACAGCGTAGTCTCCGAACGCCCTGTCTTTGCTTAGCAGCACTGTTGATTCGGTTTTCGCCTGAGCGACGAGCAAGCGGTCAAACGGGTCTTTGTGGTGCAGCGGAAGCTGCGCTAGTGCGGTGATGTGCTCGAGCCGAATCGGCATGAGCACGATTCCGTTACGCGACCCCTGCGACCGCACAGTTTCGGCCAGCGAACGCTGGAGATGGAGCTTTCCGAGTTGCATCTTAATCTGCATCTCCCAAACACTAACCATGCTCAGAAACAGCAGGTTCGTACGGTCTTCTAGAAGCGATAAAACTCTGAGGGAGAGCTTGTCCGGCTCGACATCCCACCAGAGAAACGTGTGCGTATCGAGCAGACACCTCACATCTTTCGGCCTAACCAGAACTCATCGGGGAGAGGTTCGTCGAAGTCTTCGCTTAGCCACCCCTCGCCCGCGTGTAACCCCGCGACACGTGACGTTCTATCTGTAGGCTCGGAGCGTAACGACGCTTTTTTATCTATCTCCCGCAGATATGTCACGTACTCGAACGCTTCCTTGCGAAGACCTTTCGAGAGCCGCAACAGCGTTGTTATTGTTCTGACGATACGAACAATCATCATAAGGTCATTGTACTTCAAGCTCGTCCTTTAATCTCGGGCCACCCCGCTTACACTCCGTTTTCTACCGAAGTTATCCACAGCCCCCTGTGGACAGAGTGGATAACTCGGCTTTACGCCGCACAAAACACCACCACAACCTTAATTGATAAGCTGGTTATGTTACGATAATCGCATGACTGTTTCGGGCCTACGTCACCTCTTAGGTCGTGTTGTCGGTTTCGCGACCGTCCGAGCGAACCGATGAGCGCTAGCACTACCTTTTCGCTGCTTACCGGACCGCCAGGGTCGGGCAAAACCCACCGACTGCTCGAACTCGCCCACGAACGGTTGCGGCAGGGACAGCGGGTCTGGTGGGTGGGGCTACCGAGTCAGCGTAGCGACCTCTACCGGCGAGCGACCCGGGCGGGGGCGACGTTAGGGCTCGAATTCTTGTCGCTCCAGCAGGTCTACTACCGGCTGCTCGCGCAGGCGCTTACTCTCCAGCCGATTATCACCCAGCCGGGCCGTATCGCCTACGTCGGCGAAGCGCTGTTGCAGCTCCGTAACGAAATCCCCTCGCCCGGCGAGGCGCGGCTCTTTACCGTCGCTATCGCCGAAGCGAAGCGCTACGGGATGACGCCGCAACAGCTTCTAAACGACAAAGCTCTCGGCGACGACGCCGAAACACGGCGCTTTATCGAGGTGTTTCGGCGCTACGAGCAGATTAAAAGCCCGAACTGGGACTACGACGATTTTCGGGCGCAGGCATATCGGCTTGCCAAGCGGGGCGACGCGAAGCCCGAAGCCGACCTCGTCATCGTCGACGGTTTTCGCGAACTCGGACCGCTCGAGGTGCGGCTCCTGCAGCAGTTAGCGCGGGTGTGCGAGGTGCGGCTTAGCCTGCCGACGGCGCCGCCGGGGCTAAGTGCGGACGAAACGTTGACGCCCGGAGACAGCAACAGAACACGAACCGACGTGGTGCAGTACCGGGCGGCGAATCCGGTGGTCGAGGCGCGGTGGGTGATGCGTAGCCTCAAGCAGGACTTGGCGGAGGGTGTCGACCCGTTAGAGCTCGCCGTGGTGCTGCCGTCACGCGAGGTGAAGGCGTTTGTCGCGCTCGCCGACGAGTACGGCGTCCCGCTGATGGACGAGAGTCCGAGAGCGCTCGCCGACTCTCTGGCCGGGCGGGTACTGCTTAGACCTGCTCGAACTCCCCGACTACCCTACCGCGTCGCGGCTGCTCGCCGTCTCCGAACTCGCCCCTCTCGCCAACGCCGCTCTAGACCGGGGCGTCGCCGGTGCCGAAGCGTTTAGCCTTCTGGCCGAGTCGTTAGGGCTTAGCGCGGTGTGGCGCGAGTGGAGCAGGCTGCTCGAAGTTCCGGAAGACGAGGTCGCGTGGGCCAAAAGCCTTATCGATACCGTGCTACCGCGCGCGCAGACCGACCTCGCCGACCGCGACGAGATACCGTTCGACAAGTTTCGCGACCACGCGTTGCGGCGCGCTCAGGAAGCGCAGCGGGTCGCGAAGGGGGCGAGCTTCCGCCGCTGGTGGGCGGCACTTATCCAGGAGACGTCGTTACCGACGCGGCCTCTGGGGGGGGTGGCGGTGCTCGACGACCGGCTGGTGTCGGGGCGGCGCTTTGGCAAGGTCTATCTGATGCACGCGGTCGAAGGGGCGTACTCGGCGAACGAGGGCGAAGACTACTTTGTCCCCGAAGAGTCGCGCAAACCGCTCGGCACGGTGTTCGCTAAGCTCGGACTACCGAAACGGTTTTTAGGACGCGACCGGGCGCTCTACGACGAACTGTTGACGCGGGGCGACAGCGTCGTGGTGAGCTACCCCGAAGGCGACCAGGGCGGGCCGCTCGTCCCCGAAACCGAGCTGACCGGCGAGAATCCGGCGCGGCTGCCCGAGATTGCGGCGGGGAGTCGGCTCGAGCTCCCCACTCTCACAAGTTACCAGGCTGGGCTCGAGCCCCTCAGCCTCGGCACCATCAGCATCGCTAAACTCGAACGCTACAGCGTGTGTGCCTTTCGGCACTGGGGCGAAACCCGCCTCCACGACGACGACGAACCACCCTGGTGGCGCCGTCTTATCGGCGAGATGGGCGCCTACACCAAGCTCAACCCCGCCCGCCTCGGCGTGTTGCGCGGTAGCTACCCCGAAGCCGCGAACTGGCTTAGCGACCACGCCGCCACGCTTAGCAGACTGACCTACGGCGTCCGGCTGCCGGACAAAGGGCCGGGGCCGTACGCTCGGCTCGACGCGGCGTTGCGGCACAACGACGAGGTCGTCCTCTACAAGTTCGTCGAACCAGACAGCGTGTCAGACGAAAAAGAGGCCGAGGACTACATCGGCGACCGCTGGACCGAGCTGTGGGCGGCGGGGCACGTACTCGGCGGTTACGGCGGACGGTACCGCAATGTGCGAATCGTGGTGTGGCCGGTGACGGGCGCGCCGATTGAGGCGACCGGGAGCGGCATCAACTATCCGTGGCGGCGAATTATCTACCGCGAAGAGAAAGCGAAGGCGGCGTTCGGGCGCTTCGCGAGCGGCGACACCACCCCAACGCCCGGTTTTCAGTGCCGGACGTGCCGCGTGTTCGACGTCTGCCGGGAGGGTAAACGATGAGTCAGCAGGCTAAACATCGTCCGAGACGCCGTCAGACAGCTAAGCATCAGACGCTTAGACATCGGACAATTAGGAGGGCGCAGTGAAGGTCCGGGTCGCGTCGGCGGGGACGGGCAAAACGACCAGCCTGGTGCTCCGTTACCTCGAACTTATCGGGCGGGGGACGCCGCTCCGGCGCTGTGCGGGAGTGACGTTTACGCGCAAGGCCGCCGACGAACTGCGGCAGCGGGTGAGCGAGGCGGTGCGGGCGGTGCTCCGCGACGGCAGCTATCTCGGCGGGGCGTACACGCTCGCGGACGAGGCCAGGCCGGCGTTCGAGGAGGCACGGCGCGAACTCGACGGGGCGACGCTGACCACGATTCACGGCTTTATGATTACCGGGCTGCGGCTCGTCGCGCCGCTGCTGTCGCTCGACCCCGACTTTACGGTGCTCGGCGAGTGGGAGGCGGAGGCGCTGTTTGAGGAGGAGCTTAACACCGTCCTCTATTTGGCGAGCGAGCCGAGTCACGGGCTGTACGAGGCGAAAACGCAGCTCGGCGCGGAGGCGGCGGCACTCGTGCTCGGGCTGTTCGGGCAGCGGTCGCTCACCGAGCGGTTTTTAGCCGACGCGCACCCGAACAACCGGGCGTTGCAGCAGCTGTTCGAGGCGGCCTACCGGCGCTTCGAGGTGCGGTTGGGCTCGAGCCTCCTCCCCCCCAGCGAAATCGAACGACGGGCGTTGCGTTTAGCGCGTAGCGGCCCTGTCGTCGGGCGGCTTATCGCCCGCTTTCCGTACGTCCTTGTCGACGAGTTTCAGGACGTGAACCCGCTCCAGGGGCGGTTTTTCGAGGCGCTCGAAGCGGGCGGCGCCAATGTCGAAGTGGTCGGCGACCCCAAACAGTCGATCTACGGCTTTCGAAACGCCGACGTCGAGGTGTTTCGGCGCGCGTTAGCGACCGGAGATGTGCAGGATCCGCTCGTCACAACGCGGCGGCACGCACCGGCGCTCGCGGCGTTTCTAAACCAGATGACCGAACGTTTTGCCGACGCTAAGCTTGGTTTCGGCCCCGACGAGGCTCCGGCGGTCGAAGCGCACCGCACCGTGCCCGCAGGACGGGCCGAGCTGCACTGGGTGACCGGCGAAGACGCTATCGCCAAGCTGCGGGCGTTCGAGGGCGACCTGCTCGCCGAACGGTTGCGGACGCTGCACGACGAGGAGGGCTACGCTTACGGCGACATGGCGGTGTTAGCCCGGGCCTACAACGGTATCGCGGTGGTCGAAGAGGCGCTGCGCCGCGCCGGACTCCCTGTCGTTCTCGTCCAGGGGCGCGGCTACTTCGAGCGGATCGAGATTCGCGACCTCTACCACGCGCTTCGCGTCGGTATCGACCCGGCAGGGCTTAGCCTCGCGGCGTGGTTGCGGAGCCCGTTCGGGCGGCTCGAGCTCTCCGACGTAGACGACGTGTTGCGGGCCGACGACCCGGTCGCGTGGCTCGAGCACCACCATCCCCCCGTCTTTAGCCGTCTCCAACAGATCCGCGAGCGCATCAGGGGCAACCCGCTCGACAACCTCAAATTTCTGATTCGCGAACGGTTTATCGAGGTCGGCGGCGAAAAACAGCGCTACGTCGACGTGTTGGCGAGCCGGGCGCGCGAAAACGTCGACGCGCTGCTCTTTACCGTGGCCGAGCAGCCGCCGGGCGATATCGAGGTGTTGTTAGACAGGCTCGAGCTCCTCAGCCGCCAGACCGACGCCGGCGACGTCCCGCAGAGCGGCGAGGGGATCGAGGTCCTGACCGTCCACCGCTCGAAGGGGCTCGAGTGGCCGGTGGTCGCGGTCTACGACGCCGGACGGATGGACTATCACCCGCCCCAACCGCTCTACCTAAACCCCGACAACGACCACGTCTACCACCGCGACAGCGAAGGCTTCGAGGCCGCCCGTAAGACCATCCTCGAACGCGAACGCCAGGAGAGTTACCGGCTCCTCTACGTCGCCGCGAGCCGAGCCAGAGACGTCCTGGTCGTGACCGGGAGCGTCAAGAACGACAAGCCGAACGGCTGGGCCGACGCGCTTATCCGTAGCGGTCTCGGCGATGCCTCGGCCCGAAACCGTGTCGCGCAGGTGTTTCGCCACAGCTACACGCCCGAGCGCTCTCGCCCCGACGCCGCGCTTAGCGTCGACACGATTCGTCCGGCACCCTGGATAGACAAACGCTTCGCGGTCTACCCGCACCCGCCGGTGCAGAGCCCGAGCCGCTTCAAGCAGGACCGAGCCGCCGAAGCCGAAGACGAGATCTTTACGATCTCCGACCCCGACGCGGGCGAATCGTTACCGGGACGCGGGACGACGGTCGGGACGCTGGTGCACTACGCGATCAGCCAGAACTGGCGCCACGACAACCCCACCCATATCGACAATTTGCGCGCCCAAGAGGTGATGTTTCCGTTCGGTGCGGCGCAGCAAGACGAGCTGTTGGGCGAGGTGACGACGCTGCTCAGCCACTACGAGACGATGCTCGGCGACACACTGCCGTCTCTACAAGACCGCGACGCCGACTTTCCCGAACTGCCGATGGCGCTGCCGGTCGGGGCGACGGTGTGGCAGGGGATCGTCGACCGCCTCTACCGGGTCGGCGACGTGTGGTACCTCGACGACTACAAAACCGACCGGGTGGTCGCACCGAGTAGCTACGCGTTTCAGATGGCGGTCTACCTCAAGGCGGTGCGGGCGGCGCGCGGGGTGACGCCGCAGGTGCGGCTAGTGTATCTTCGGGCGCGGGAGGTGGTGGGGCTCGAGCCCGCCCATCTAGACGCCGTCTTCGACGAGGCCCTCGAACCTAACTAACCTCGCACCGCCCGCACCCGGCACCAGCGTTTCACGTGAAACAAAGCGTTATCGTTGTCGTCACCGATATCGTCATGCATTGTCCTCACGATCTCTCGTCTACAAAAGGCGTCCATTCGAAGAGCGTCGCTTCGCTGCGGCCCCACCACGACGACACCCCCAGCCTAGCGCCGGGGGTGTTTCACGTGAAACAGATTGTAGGGCGTAACGTCGGGTGCTACTGCGAGCGCGGCTCCGGCTTGCTGACCCGTTCGACCCGGATCAGGTTGGTGGTGCCGCGCATCCCGAACGGTACGCCAGCAGTAATCACGTAACGGTCGCCTACCGTGACGTTGCCGCCGATGTTAAGCGACACAATCATATCGCTAGAAGCGTTCACCATATCGTCAGTGCTGTGAATCTCGTCCGAAAGTGCTGGCCACACCCCCCACGTCATACTAAGCTGACGGTAAGCGCGCGGGTTGGGGGTCAGCGCAAGGATCGGTGCGACCGGGCGGTTGCGAGACACGCGCTGGGCGGTGGTGCCGCTCGACGTAAAGGTAACAATGATACGGGCCGAGAGGTTGTGCGCCATCTGGCAGGCTCCGAGCGATACCGCGTCGGCGGTGGTGTCTTCGGGCTTGGGGTAGCGTTCGCGCATATCCTGCTGGTAGTTCGGGTCGGATTCGACCGAGCGGGCGATCCGGTTCATCATCCGCACCGCTTCGACCGGGTAGTCTCCGACGGCGGTTTCGGCGGAGAGCATCACCGCGTCGGTGCCGTCGTAGATCGCGTTGGCCACGTCGCTCGCTTCGGCGCGGGTCGGGGTAGGGTTGCCGATCATCGACTCGAGCATCTGCGTCGCGGTCACAACCGGCTTGCCCGCTTCGACACAGCCCCGGATCAGACGCTTCTGGATCATCGGCACCCGCTCGGGCGGTAGCTCGACGCCCAGATCGCCGCGCGCAACCATGATGCCGTCGACTTCGCGCAGGATTTCGTCGAACCGGTCGACGGCGCTCGGCTTTTCGATCTTCGCCATCAGCTTGGCGCGCGATCCGGCCCTCGCTAGGTAGTGCCGCGCGAGCAGCAGGTCGTCACGGCTCCGCACAAAGCTCATCGCTACCCAGTCCACGTCGAGTTTGGCGCCGTAGATCAGGTCTTCGACGTCTTTGTCTGTAAGCGCCGGAATCGACAGGTCGGCGTTAGGGATGTTGATCCCCTTGTTGTTCGAGAGTACCCCGCCGAGCGTGACCTCGGTTTGGATGGTTTCGCGCTCGATACCGGTCACGCGCAGCCCGAGCCGTCCGTCGTCGAGCAGCAACATATCGCCGATCTTGACGTCGCCGTAGAGATTTTTGTAGGTCACGCCGACGCGGGTCTCGTCGCCGGGCGAGTCGTCATCGCAGGTCAGCAGAAAGGTCTGACCTTCCTCGAGTTTGACCTTGCCCTCTTCAAACGTCGCGGTGCGGATCTTGGGGCCCTGCAGGTCTTGCAGCACGCCGATAGGAAACTTGAGCTTGTCCGCTTCTTCGCGAATCACCTCGATGTTGCGTTTGTGGACGTCCTTGCTGCCGTGCGAGAAGTTGAGGCGAAACACGTTCACGCCCGCCTCGATCAGCCGCCGGATCATCTCGGGGTTGCTGCTCGCCGGTCCGAGCGTCGCGACGATCTTGGTCCGTCTTAGGTTATCGACGTTACTCACTGTCCGAACGCCTTACGCCCGAGGTAGCGGGCGGTCGGGCCGAGGTCGTGCTCGATCCGCAGCAGCCGGTTGTACTTCGCGAGGCGGTCACTCCGCGACGCCGAGCCGGTCTTGATCTGGCCAGCGTTGGTCGCGACTGCGAGGTCGGCGATAAAGGCGTCTTCGGTTTCGCCGCTCCGGTGGCTGATCATGTTGCGGTAGCCCGCCGATTTGGCGAGTTCGATCGCGTCGAGCGATTCGGTCAGGCTGCCGATCTGGTTGACCTTGACCAGGATCGCGTTGCCGACCCCCTCGTCGATACCGCGCTGCAGCCGGTTTACGTTGGTCACGAACAGATCGTCGCCGACCAGCTGGCACTTGTGGCCGAGTTCGCGCGTAAGCGTCGCCCAGCCCGCCCAGTCGTCTTCGGCGAGCCCGTCCTCGATGGTGATGATCGGGTAGTTTTCGGCCCAGTCGGCCCAGTAGGCGATCATCTCGTCGGAGGAGAGGACCCGGTCTTCGGCCTTGAGGTGATACTTGCCGTCTTGGTAAAACTCGGTCGAGGCGGGGTCGAGGCCGAGCGCGATCTGGTCGCCAGGGGTGTAGCCCGCCTTTTCGATCGCTTCGAGGATCACTTCGATCGCCTCCTGGTTGCTTTTAAGGTCGGGCGCGAAGCCGCCCTCGTCGCCGACGTTGGTGTTGTAACCGCGCCCCGACAAGACCTTTTTGAGGTGATGAAAGGTCTCGACGCCCGCCCGTAGCGCTTCGGAAAAGGTGTCGAAGCCGACCGGTGCGAGCATAAACTCCTGCATGTCGACGTTGTTGTCGGCGTGTTCGCCGCCGTTAATCACGTTCATCATCGGGACCGGCAGGGTTTTGCCGTTCACGCCGCCGAGGTAGCGGTAGAGCGGCATCTCGTAGCTCTCCGCGACCGCCCGGGCGCTCGCGAGCGACACGGCGAGGATCGCGTTCGCGCCGAGGTTGCCCTTGTTGTCGGTACCGTCGAGGCCGATCATCAGCGCGTCGAGCCCGGCCTGGTCGGCGGCGTTAAAGCCTTCTAGCGCCGGGGCGATGGTGTCGTTAAGGTTCGCGACCGCTTTCGCGACGCCCTTACCCATGTAGCGGCTACCGCCGTCGCGGAGTTCGACCGCCTCGTGGATACCGGTCGACGCGCCCGAAGGCACCGCCGCGCTCGCTTCGGCGCCGCTAACGAGCCTAACGACCGCGCCGACGGTCGGGTTACCCCGCGAATCGAGGAGCTCGAGCCCTCGTACAGATTCGATTTCGGTTAGTTCGGTCATGCATTACCTCTTTCCTAGCTTGTTTCGGTCGTGGTGTTTACAGTCATAGGATTTGTTATCGCTACGGTCGTGGTGTTGGCAGCTTTCGTGTTCACAGTCTTCGTGAAGCTAGTCCCCGGCCCGACAGAAGTCGTCTTGCCAGTTGTCCTCTTACCAAACACAGCTCCGGACACCATTATACGTCGTTTGTGACAGATCGTAACAAACAGGTGCGTAGACAGGTTCGTAGAGAGCAGGTTCGTAGAGAGACCGACGCATGACGAACCCCGTATGACCTTTGGCGACGATTTCGATCACGGTTCGCAGCTTGCGCCGCACGACACTACCGTAACGACGTCGTGTCATCACACTGTCGCTCTGCCTGCTACACGCTCTGTCGCAGCGCAGCGTCAAGCCAGCGACGATGGCGTTGTAATGGCACTGTAACAGTCAAGGTATTGTACCTTTGGTTATTGACACAAAACCGCCTCCATCACTCTACTACACGCCGACAGCCATCACAAACAGCCCTCACAAGGTGGCTCTGTTCGGCGGGCCGAGACGCACGTCCGTTTGACATCGGTTCAGACTAGACGCGCGTCGTTCTACACGTCCGTTCTACACGTCGTTCTACGCGTCGTTCGCTGTGACCTAGCCGGTACGTAGCGGTACCACCATCGCGAGGTAGCTCGGCTGGTCTAGCCCCGCGAGCAGGCTCGGGCTGGTCGTGCCGGACAGCGACAGCCGCATCCGACCGTCGATGTGTTGCAGCGCGTCGGTTAGGTACTTGGCGTTGTAGGCGAGCGCGATCTGCGACTCGCTACCCTCCTGCTGCACCTCTAGGCCCTCCTGAGAGCGCCCGTAAGCGCCTTCGGCGGTGATCTCTAGGTGTCCGTCCTTGACGAACAGGTCGATGCGGTTGTTGGCCGTTTTATCGGCCATGACGGCCACCCGCGCGACGGTTTCGGCAAACGTTTTGGCGTCGAGGCTAAGCGTGACGAGAAACTGCGCCGGAATCACCCGCTCGTAGTCCGGGAAGGTGCCCTCCATCAGCTTGACGTTGAGCTTGTAGATGCCGCTCGCGATAGAGACTTGGGCTTCGGAGAGCTCGAGCCTAGCCTCGCCGTTACCGAGCAGACGGACCATCTCGTCGACACTCCGGGCCGGAATGACGAGGTCACCCTCGAGCCCGCTGGTTTCGTCGACGTGGTAGTAGGCGAGCCGAAAACCGTCGGTCGCGATAGCGCGCAGTTTTCGGTCGGAGAGCTCTAACTTCACGCCCCGAAAGATCTGCTGGTACTCGGCGACCGCCGACGCGTAACGGACGTGCTCGAGCGCGTCACCGAGAAGCTTGCCGTTAAGGACGCCGCTGTAGCTGTCGGGGAAGTGCAGACTCGGCACACTGCTCGGGTCGGAGAGCTGCAAGCGGGTGTCGAAGCTGCCCGAACGTATCTCTAACTCCTGGTCGACGAGCGCGAGTTCGACCAGCTCTCCGGGCAGAGCGCGAACGACCTGCCCGAACACCTGAGCGGGAATAGCGAGCTGACCTTCTCCTTCGACATCGGCCTTCAGGGTTGCTTCGATATCGAGATCGAGGTTGCTACCCCGAAAGATAAGCGTGTCGTCTTTTAGTTCTAGGTTGAGCAGACTAAGTCCGGGGTTGCTGCTGCGGTGCGGGATGATCCGTTCGACTTGCGCCAACGTCTCGGCGAGGTGTTTCTTCGGAAGGTGAACTCTCATAATGAAACCTCATTGTCTAAGAAAGGCCGGGGGTGAATCTAACCCTTTTAAATTGAACAAGCTCTCTATAGTAGGGCCTGTGGAAACTGTGGATAACTACCTTTTACGCCCTCTAGGACAGCATAGTGCTTGTGGATAAAATTGTGGATAACTCGGCCTTGCCTGTGGATAAGTGCCCGAGTTATCCACAGCTATCCACAGGGGGTGCGGAAGGGCAAGTTATCCACAGGGTTATCAACAGCTTATCCACAGCTTATCCACAGAGTTATCCACAGGTCGAGATGAGTAAAAAATGTGTTTTGTGAGCGAAAAGTACCTTAAACTCATCGAAAAACACACTTAAAAGACTAGTCCATAATTTTTATAGGGCACTAGAGAAGACTCGCCTTGATGTCTTGGAGGTGGTGCTCGAGCCCCTCGTCATCTTTAAGTTGCTCGGTCATCTTCTGCACCGCGTACATCACCGTCGAGTGGTCGCGCCCGGAGAAGTACTGGCCGATTTCGGGGTACGACCGGTCGGTCAGGTCGCGGATCAGGTACATCGCGATTTGGCGCGGCAGCACCATGTCCTGCTTGCGGCCCTTAGAGCGGACGTCGTGCGGCACGACCCCAAAATGCGTGGCGGTCGCCCGCAGAATATCTTCCATCGACAGGTCGACATCGCTCGGTGCGAACACGTCGGAGAGGGCTCGAGCCGCACTCTGGCGGCTTAGCTCGGTCTGGTTCATGCTGGCGTGGAGGATGACCCGGATAAGCGCCCCTTCAAGCTCGCGAATGTTCGAGGTGACCTGTCGGGCGATGTACTCGATCGCGTCGATCGGCACCTCGACCCCTCGGTATTCGGCGTTCATCCGCAAAATCGCGACGCGTGTCTCGTATTCGGGTGCCTGGATGTCGGTGATAAGCCCCCACTCGAAGCGGCTGCGGAGCCGGTTTTCGAGCGTCGGGATGTCTTTGGGGGGGCGGTCGCTCGACAGCACGATCTGCTTGCCCGACTCGTAGAGCGCGTTAAAGGTATGAAAAAACTCTTCCTGGGTGCGCTCTTTGCCGGCGATAAACTGCACGTCGTCGACGAGCAGCAGGTCGATACTCCGGTAGCGGTCGCGAAAGGCGATCATCTTGTCTTCGCGGATGGCGTTGATCAGGTCGTTGGTAAACGCTTCGGTGGTGACGTACTCGGTACGAAGCCCCGAAAAGCGCTCGGTAACGGCGTGGCCGACCGCGTGCATCAGGTGGGTCTTGCCGAGCCCGGCGTCGCCGTAGACGAAGAGCGGGTTGTAGGCGCGACCGGGCGCTTCGGCGACGGCGAGGGCGGCGGCGTGGGCGAGGTTGTTGTTACTGCCGACGACAAAGTTCGAAAAGACGTATTTGGGGTTGAGGCGGGGCGGGTTGGCCGGTTGGGGCTTCGGCGGCGGCGGTGGCGGTTCGGCTTCGCGGCTAAACATGTCTTGCTGTTCGGTCGCTTGCAGCGCGACGACCTGAAAGCCGATCCGGGGCGATTCGGCGCCGAGGTCGCGCAGAGCCTGCTCGAGCACCTCGCTGTAGTGGTTTTTGAGCCAGTCGCGGGCGAACGAGTGCGGCACCCCGATCATAAACGTACCGTCCTCGATGCCGAGCGGTTTGACCTGCCGAAACCAGGTCCGAAACTCGACGTCGGGGATACGCCCCTTGACAAATTCGAGGAGGTCGTCCCAGATAGGATGCTCTCGTTTTAACATGGCGGGCTTGCCACAGTGTTCGACGCCGGCATATTCGACCCCGACATAAAGGTCGACCCCGGTATAGACGTCAACATGATCGATCTCGACGCGATCAGTCTCGACATGATCAAATGCACCATGGTCGATTTCGACATAGATGCCGACATAGATTTCAACATACTCAACATAAATGTCTCGGTAGCTGTTTCAACATGAAGGTCCTTAAAGCGACAACGGCGAACGACGCGGTCGGCGGCTCGCTGCGTTATCTGCTGAATGCGTGTGTACAGAAACGTCCGCAGAAACGGATAAAGTGCGTCTGCGTCGTATCCGGGCGGGTTTTTGGGCGTCTCGCGTGCTAGGCTACAGGACGCTAAGCGCGAGACGAGCACTCTATTGTAGCGTGTTTGTGCCGCGCGGCTAGGGGAGAGGCCCGCGCACCCCCGGCAACCGACGCGGTAGCAGCGTAACAGACGCATCACTGCGACGATAGAGACGTGGTGACGACGTGGTGACGGCGGTGCGGGACGGTCAACACACTTGCCCTGTCGACTGTCCTGTCAACATGACGCCCTTACAGGCCTGCTAGGGGCCGACGTCCTAGCCTAACGGAGTGAAAACTATGGCCCATTATGATGTTATTGTTGTCGGCGGTGGTCACGCCGGTATCGAAGCAGCCCACGCCGCCGCGACGCTTGGCGCGTCGATCGCACTCGCACTGCCGAACCCCGACAAGATCGGGGTGATGCCCTGTAACCCGGCGATCGGTGGGCCGGGCAAGTCGCAGCTGGTGTTCGAGTTACACGCACTCGGCGGCGTGATGGGCGAACTCGCCGACGCGACGGCGATCCACGCGCGCACCCTAAACGCGAGCAAGGGGCCGGCGGTGCACTCGTTGCGGGTCCAGAACGAACGCGACGGCTATGCGGCGGCGGCGCGGGAGAGGCTCGAGCCCATCCCTAACCTCAACATCGTCCGGGCCGAAGTCGCTGCCCTCGTCGTCGAAGAAGACCGTTTGTGTGGCGTGACGCTCACCGACGGACGCACCCTTAGCGCGCCGAGCGTCGTGCTCTGTACCGGCACCTTTCTGGCGGGCGTCGTTTGGTACGGCAAACAGCAGCGCGAGGCGGGCCGCCAGGGCGAGGCTCCGGCGCGGCACCTCTCGCACAGCCTACGCGCGACCGGCCACGACCTGCTCCGCTTTAAGACCGGCACACCGCCGCGTGTCCGCGCCGACTCGGTCGACTTTAGCGTGTTAGAAGAGGTTCCCGCCGACGACCCGCCCGCCTCGTTTAGCGGCACGCCCGGCCCGAACGTGACGAGCAGCCCGACCTGGCTGACCCACACCACCCCCGAAACCCACGCGCTTATCCAGGACAACCTCGACCACTCCGCGATGTACGGCGGCGCGATCCACACCCAGGGGCCGCGCTACTGCCCGTCGATCGAAGACAAGGTGGTGCGCTTCGCCGACAAAGACCGGCACCTCCTCTTCGTCGAGCCGGACGGCCACGAGACGAGCGAGGTCTATCTGCAGGGCTTTTCGAGTTCGATGCCGCCCTACCTGCAAGACGACATGATCCGCACCCTGCCCGGTTTCGAGCGGGCGGTCATCCAGCGCTACGCCTACGCGGTCGAGTACGACGCCCTCGACCCGACCCAGCTCGACATCACGCTGATGTCGCGCAAACTGCCCGGACTGTTTAGCGCCGGCCAGATCAACGGTACGAGCGGCTACGAAGAGGCTGCCGCGCAGGGCTTTATCGCCGGTGTCAACGCGGCGCGCTTCGCTGTGAACGAGGCGCCGGTCAGCATCCGCCGCGACCAGGGCTATATCGGGGTAATGCTCGACGATTTGGTGCGCTGGGGGATCGACGAACCGTACCGGATGCTGACCTCGCGCAACGAGTATCGGCTGCTCCACCGTCAGGACAACGCCGCCGCCCGCCTGACGGCGATCGGGCACGCGTGGGGGCTGGTAAGTGACGAACGGCTCGCCGCGCTGCAAGACTCCGAAGCGCGGATCGGGCGCGAGATCGACCGCTTTAACCGTAGCTGGCACGGCGGCAAGCTCGCGAGCAAGCTTATCTGCCAGCCGCAGATGGACTACGCCGGGGTCGCCGCGCTGATCGGCGACAGCCCCGAAACGCTCACGCCCGCCGAACAGAGCCGGGTCGAGACGGAAGTCAAGTACGCGGCCTATATCGAGCGGAGCCGTAAAGAGCTCGCCGCCCGGCAGGGTTACGAAACGCTCCAGCTCGGTAGCGTCGACTTCGCCCGGGTGCCGAGCCTGTCGAGCGAGGGGCGCGGCGTGTTAGAAAAACAGCGTCCGGCGACTTTAGGTGCGGCGCAGCGGCTACGCGGGGTGCGCGACAGCGACGTGACGGCGTTGCTCATCCACCTCAAGACCCGCACCGTTTCACATGAAACAGTTTCACGTGAAACAACAGCGCGCTAGTATCGACGCGTTAGTATAGAGGGGTGTCACCACCCCATCACCCGTCACCTCTCATACACCTCGATGACCTCGCCGACGCACGGTTGCGCCAAGGGCTTGGCGACTATCTCGGGCTGATCCGGCGTTATCACCGAACCCTCGACCTGATGTCGGCGCGGGGGTTGGTGGGGCTCGAGCCCCACCTGCTCGACAGCCTCGCCTACGCCGACCTTATCGCCGACACCGTCCCGCACGACCTCCGCCTCCTCGACCTCGGATCCGGTGTCGGCCTGCCCGGCATCCCGCTCGCGCTCTCTTTTCCGGACAGGCCAATCTGGCTCGTCGAGCGGCGCCAGCGGCGGGCGGCGTTTTTGCGGATCGCCGCGTCTCAACTCGGCCTCGCTAACGTTACCGTCGTCGCCGAAGACGTCCGTGACCTGTCGACGGCGGCGATCAGTTGTGTGAGCGCACAAGCGGTCGGTCGTCTGATCGGCGTCTACTGCCTGACCCGTCATCTGCACGCCGACACCGTCCTGCTCGTGTCGCGTAAGAGCGAGCGCTGGCCAGACGAACTCGCCGAGTTGCGGGGCGCACTACCGCCGGACGCGAGCCGCGCCGAGGCCCGAACCCGTCCGCTCGCGACGCATGGTACGCTTCTCGGCGTGACTTTAAGGGGAGGTTTGCCGTGCCCATCATCGGTATGATCAATCAGAAGGGCGGTGTCGGCAAAACGACGAGCGCGATCAACCTCGCCGCGGCGCTCGCCGAACACCGTAGCGTCTTGCTCGTCGATCTCGACCCGCAGGCGAACGCGAGCAGCGGCCTGAGTGTCCGCACACCCGAACTCACCATCTACGACGTCCTGGTCGGCCAGACCCCGGCGCGGCAGGCGATCTACCCGACCGAGTTCGGAAACCTCAAAATCCTGCCGGCCTCGCCCGATCTGTCGGGGGCGGCGGTCGAACTCGATGCGAGCAGCGAAAGCCTGAACCTGCTCGCCAAAGCGCTGATCGGGGTGCGGCCTAACTACGACTTTATTATCGTCGACGGCCCGCCCTCGCTCGGCGCGCTCACCCTTAACGTGCTCGTCGCCGCCGACCAGCTCGTCATCCCGCTACAGACCGAGTACTACGCGCTCGAAGGGATCGCCCGCATGACCGACACCGTCGAACGGATCCGCGCCTCGCTTAACCCCCGCCTGACGATTTTGGGGATTCTGCTGACCATGTTCGACAGCCGCACCCGTCTGTCGCAGGACGTCGCGGCGAACGTCCGCGAACACTTCGGCGATCTGGTGTTCGACGCGGTGATTCCTCGTAACGTCCGGCTCGCCGAAGCGCCCTCGTTCGGGCAGCCGATCTTCGCGTACGCGCCGACGTCGCAGGGGGCGCTCGCCTACGAACGACTCGCCGAGGAGGTGATTGACCGTGTCAGCCAAACGTAGCGGTTTAGGACGGGGTCTCGACGCGCTGCTGCCGAAGGTCGAAAAGGCCAAGGGTGTCGAGCAGCTGCCGGTTAGCCTGCTCGAGGTGTCGCCGTATCAGCCGCGCAAACGGATCGACCCCGCAGCGATCGCCGAACTCGCCCAGTCGATCGCCCAGAAGGGCGTGTTGCAGCCGCTGCTCGTGCGCCCGATCGGCGAGCGTTACCAGATCGTAGCCGGCGAGCGGCGTTTTCGGGCGGCGCAGCAGGCGGGCCTAACCAGCGTGCCGGCGGTGGTGCGCGACTTTAGCGATCAGGAAACGCTCGAAATCGCGATTATCGAAAACGTCCAGCGCGAAGATCTGAGTGCGGTCGAGGAGGCTCGAGCCTTCCGCCAACTTATGGACTTCGGCATGAACCAGGAGGAGGTCGCTAAGGCGGTCGCCAAAAGCCGTAGCGCGGTCGCGAACACGCTCCGCCTGCTCAACCTCGACGACGACATCCTGAGCGCGCTCGACGAGGGGCTGATTAGCGCCGGCCACGCCCGTGCCATCCTCGCCCAACCCTCCGAAGACCGGCACTGGGCGCTCCAGCAGATCACCGCCCGGCAGCTTTCGGTTCGCGACGCCGAACGCCTGACGCGCGAACCCCGACCACAACCCCCCGGCGCGCCCAAGCCGAGCCGCCGCCTCTACGACCAGCTCGAAGGCGACCTCGCGCGGCACGTCGGTACCAAGGTGCGGATTTCGGGTAAGGACAAGGGGAAGCTCGAGCTCCACTTTCACTCTCCGGACGAACTGCAACGGCTGCTCGACATTCTCGGGTATCAGGCTTAGGGGAGAGGGGGGGCTCGAGCCCTCCGTTTCACGTGAAACAGTCTTCTCCTGACCCTATTTGCTTCACGTGAAACATCGCCCTGACCTGCTCGCTAGCCTCTAACCCTGCTCGTTCTTATCCCCCACATAAACCGCCCAGACACGGCACCCGTCGTGTCTCTAGACGTGGTACACCGTTCCCCGAGCGCCGACACGGGTGTTAGGATAGGCGCGTCTCGATGCTATACACCTATTCAGACCGATACCGCCTAGGAGGTACACCATGAAAGACCCCGTACGCGTCGCCGTGACCGGCGCCGCCGGACAGATTAGCTACTCGCTTCTGTTTCGGATCGCCGCCGGTGACATGCTCGGCAAAGACCAGCCGGTTATCCTGCAACTCTTAGAGATCCCGCCCGCCATGAAGGCGCTGACCGGCGTGGTGATGGAGCTTAACGACGGCGCCTTTCCGCTGCTCGCCGGCATCCACAGCAGCGACGATGCCAGCGAAGCGTTTAAAGACGTCGACTACGCGTTGCTCGTCGGTTCGCGTCCGCGCGGCCCCGGCATGGAGCGCAAAGACCTGCTCGAAGCGAACGGCCAGATCTTTACCGGTCAGGGCAAGGCGCTCAACGACCACGCCAGCCGCGACGTCAAGGTGCTCGTGGTCGGCAACCCCGCCAACACCAACGCGCTGATCGCGATGAACAACGCGCCCGACCTAGCGCCCGAGCAGTTTACCGCCATGACCCGCCTCGACCACAACCGCGCGCTAAGCCAGCTCGCCCAGAAGACGAACAGCTCGGTGAACGACATTACCCACATGACGATCTGGGGTAACCACTCGAGCACCCAGGTTCCCGATCTCTACCAGGTCAGCGTCGGCGGTAAGGCCGCGACCGACCTCGTCGACGACGGCTGGATCAAAGAGACGTTTATCCCGACCGTGCAGAAGCGCGGTGCGGCGATTATCGAAGCGCGCGGCGCATCGAGTGCGGCGTCGGCGGCGTCGGCGGCGATCGATCACGTCCGCGACTGGGTGATGGGGACGCCCGAAGGTGACTGGGTCAGCATGGCGATCCCGAGCGACGGTAGTTACGGCGTCGCCGAGGGGATCATCTACTCGTTTCCGGTCACCACGAGTGGCGGCAGTATCAGCATCGTGCCGGGCCTAGACAACAACGCCTTTATCCAGGACAAGATGAAGGCGACCGAGCAGGAGCTACTCGAAGAGCGCGACGCGGTCAAGGACCTGCTGTAGGCGTTTTGTGACGCGTCTGTAGCGTCTCTACATAGATAGTCTCTACATATACGAACAAAGACGAGAGGGCGAGCCGCCGGGTTCGCTCTCTTTCTGTTTCACGTGAAACAGTGGGGGGCTCGAGCCGATCGGGGTCGTGACGATGAAGGCCGCTATCTAACACGCGGCGGCGGTGACGCCGTATAGCTTCTCGCCTTGTCTGAGGGCACGGTCTGTCCGGGCACGTCGTCTAAGGGTGTGAGGGGGGGCTCGAGCCTATCCCGTCTCGCCGCTCGGAAGGACACGCGACGACGTCCGTCGCTCGAAACGCCGTTTTACCGTACTGTTTTACTGTACTGTCGGCCTTTACCGTACTGTCGGCCCGGCCCTCCCAACTTCGCGTCGTTGCGGAGTCGCTGCGGAGCCGTTACAGAGAAGGAGTAACCATGACTTATGTTCGGCACCTACGTCACCGCGCTCTCCTCGTACTCGTGCTGCTCGTGTTCGGCAGTGCGGCGAGCGCCCAGGTCTACGTCGAGCTTATTCTCGACGCTTCAGGCTCGATGTTTAACCGTCTCGACGACGGTCGCTACCGGATCGTCGCCGCCAAAGACGCACTAAGCACGCTCATCAGCAGCCTGCCCGACAACGCCGAGCTTAACGTCGGGCTGCGGGTCTACGGGTCGCAGCTTCAGGCCACCGACGAGGGTTCGTGCCAGGATTCGGAGCTGTTCGTCCCGCTAGAAGGGTTTCAGCGTCAGGATCTTCTCGACGAGGTGCGCACCACCCAGGCACGCGGCTCGACGCCGATCGCGTATTCGCTAGAACAGGCCGCTGCGGACTTTCCCGCCGAAGGGCGCAAGGTGATCGTGCTCGTCACCGACGGCGAAGAGTCTTGTGGGGGCGACGTGCGGGCGGTCGCGGAGCGCCTCAGCGCGCAAGGCGTCGAGATCGACCTGCGGATCGTCGGCATCGACCTCGCCGAGCGGGCGATCGACAGCTTTGAAGGGCTCGGCACCTTCGAAAACGCCCGGAGTGCTGCCGACCTCGCCGCCGCGCTAGGCCGTGCGGTCGAGACGGTGGTGCAACCGCAGACAGAAACCTATCCGGTAACGGTCGTGGTGACGCGGCAAGACGAGCCGGTCGGCGACGACGCGAGCGTCGACCTCGTAAACGCCGTCTCCGAAGAGCGCTACAGTCTAAGCCGCACCGAACCGGGCGAGTTTAACGCCGAGGTTCCGGCGGCGACCTACACCGCAATCGTCCAGGATGCGGCGAGCGACGAACCGCAACGCTTTAGCGGTCTTAACGTCACCCCCGAAGGCGACAACACCTTCCGCTTCGACCTCGCGCCGATCGCCGACGTGACGCTGACGGTCAGCCCGAGCGAGCCGGTCGCGGGCAGTATGGTGACGGTGAGTTTCGAGAACGCCCCCGCCGAAGGAGACGAGAACTGGATCACGGTCGTGCCGCAAGACGCCCCGGACGACGTCTACCTGTCGTGGTCGTACGTGTCGGGCAGCAGCGGCGAGGTCTCGATCCGGACGCCCGCCGAGCCGGCGACGTTAGAAGCGCGCTATCTTCTCGATCTGCCGAACGGCGGAAGCCGCGTGATCGGGCGGAGCGAGCCGTTTACCAGCCAGCCGATTAACGTGACCCTAGAGGTGCCGAACGAGGTGACGGCGGGCTCGAGCTTCTCTGTGTCCTGGCAAGGTCCGGGCAATCCCGGTGACTATCTGACCATCGTTGCCGAAGGCGCTCCTGCCGGAGCCTATGGCGACTACGCCTACACCGACGAAGGCAACCCCCTAAGCCTAAGGGCGCCGGTCGAAGCGGGCGCGTACGAAGTCCGCTACCAGTCCGACTATAGCGACGAGGTCTTCGCGAGCGCTCCGGTTAGCGTCGTGGCCGCCGACTACGCCGTCGACGCGCCGGACGAGGTCGTAACGGGTGCAGCCTTCCAGGTGATGTGGCAGGGACCGAACAACCAGGGCGACTACATCACCATCGTCGAGGCCGGAGCCGAAGAGGGCGCGTACACGAGCTACGCCTACACGCGTTCGGGCAACCCGGTCACCATCACCGCACCGCTAGAGCCGGGCGAATACGAAGTGCGCTACACGACCGAGCAGACGAGTCCGAACCCGACACTCGCGAGCACGCCGATTACGGTGACGCAAGCCGACTACGCCGTCGACGCGCCGGACGAGGTGACGATGGGCTCGAGCTTCGAGGTGATGTGGCAGGGACCGAATAACCAGGGCGACTACATCACTATCGTCGAAGCGGGAGCGTCCGAGGGAAGCTACATGAGCTACGCCTATACGAGTTCGGGCAACCCGGTCACCATCACCGCACCTCTAGAGCCGGGCGAGTACGAAGTGCGCTATACGACCGAGCAGGGCTCTAACCCCACCCTCGCGAGCACGCCGATTACCGTGACGAGCGCGACCTATAGCCTCGACGCACCCGACACCGTCGCGGCGGGGGAGACGTTCGAGGTGTCGTGGGAGGGACCGAACAACCAGGGCGACTACATCACTATCGTCGAGGCGGGGGCGTCCGAGGGAAGCTACATGAGCTACGCCTACACGAGTTCGGGCGACCCGGTCACGCTTACCGCGCCGTCCGAACCGGGCGAATACGAGGTGCGCTACACGACCGAGCAGGCGAGCCCGAACCCGACGCTCGCGAGTACGCCGATTACGGTGGAGTAGCCTACCTAGACCTCCGTCACCGAGACGGGGCGGGGATGGTCGTGCGGATGGTGGGGGGCTCGAGCCCCCCACTAACGTTTGTACCGGTTCCGCCTCCTTCTGCGTCACCCGAAACAGTTCGGACGAGGGTCGCTCCGCTTTCACCAGAGCTAGACCGGCGACACGACGGCTCACGCGTCATCCGGTCGGTGTAGCGGCATAAGACTATGTTTTAGATAAGGAGAATGTTAGGCTATGCTCTAAGCGGAGCTTTTAATTAGTCTACAGCGTACAAAACGCCACGACGACATCTTGGTATATCGACCACACGACGTGACTAGGGTCGATGGAGGTACGGGGAACGCGTTGCAGGGTCAGCTCGAAGAAAAAACGCTTGCGAATCTTCTGCAGTTCTTATCACTCGATCAGGCGACCGGAGCGTTACAGCTTCGCAACAACCGGGGTGAGCAGGGTGCGATCTTTTTCGAAAATGGAAAGGTCGTCCATATCGCGTCTAAACAAGCTGTCGGGGTGACGGCGCTGTCGGTGCTGCTGACCTGGACGTCGGGCCGGTTTCGGTTTAAACCGCAGGCAACTAGCCCCAACCACACCGTCCGTCTCTCGCTCGACAGCCTGCTGTTAGAGGCGTCTTATCAGGCTGACCAGACCAAGCGGAGCAGCGCCGAACACCTCAGCCCGGACAGCGTTCTGGTGCCGCGAACGAGCTCGCAGACACAGGAGCAGGGCACCGTCGCGATGACGCTACGCTCGATCCACCTGTTACGGCACTTTGACGGCCAGCGCAGCGTCGCGAAGATCGCCGCCGATCTCGGCGAGCCGGTGCAGGACATCCTCGAGGTCGCGACCGAACTGCTTAAACAGTCGCTGCTCGAAAGTGCGACCGAGCCGACGGTCGCGCCGGCCTTTATCGACGACGTCACTAACTTTATGATCGAAAAGATGGGGCCTATCGGCGAGATCATCGTCGAGGACACGCTATACGACCTCGACAGTGCCGATTCGCTAAGCCGCCGGATGGTGCCCGAGTTCGTTAGCGAGCTGCGCACGCAGCTGAGTCGCGAGGAGTGGCAGGCCGAGTTCGACCGGCTGGTCGACAGGCTTTATGAAACTTACCAGTTGTAGCCCGACCCCCACGCCACCGCGTTATGCGGGCCGAGGTCGGGGTAGCTCTAAAGCCTGTTCTCGTCGATAAGAACGTTCGCGAATAGCTACGAAGCAGATCGGCCCTGGCCTACTGTGCGGGTAGAAACATTCGCGGCTTGTCCGGGCGCACCGAAGCGGTTTAGGCGTCGGTTTGGGTGTCGGTGTAGGATCGCGCTCAGAGGTGCGGTTTATAGTCGGTTTAGAGACGCCGCTTGATCTGTCTGTTGATCTGTTTCGACGTCGGCCTAGGTATCTCTGTAAACATCTATCGACAGAAGCTAACGAGGAGAAGGTATGGACGCGAAGTATATCGTGAATGTGCGCGAACCCCCCGGAGCGAACCGAGAACAGCTCGCGGCGAACCTTGCCGAAGAGTTTCGGGTCGACGACGAGAAGGCGTTGGGCTTGCTCGCGCGGATGCCGGGGCCGGTCACCAAGCCGATCGACCGAGCGCAGGCCGAGCGAACCGCCGAGCGGTTTAGAAATGCAGGGCTCGAGCCCGACGTACAGCGCGTCGGCGAAGCGCCGCCCCCCGAACCCGCCCCCGCGAAACCCGAACCCGCCGAACCGCGCCCGGCACGCGAAACTCCGGAACCGGCCCCGCAACCAGCCCGACAACCAGCCCAAAAACCGGCCCAACAATCATCCCAACAACCGGCTCAAAAACCGGCCCGACGAGAGCGTTCTGAAGCGAGCCCGAGCCCTGCCACAGCCCGCACCCGACGGAGCACGAGCCTACGTAACAAGTTTCTGCTGACCAGCATCGTCCCCGCACTGCTCGTGCTCGGACTCGCGATCGGGGCGATTCTGCTGACCATTCCGGGCGCGTTGCGCGGCCAGCTGCTCGAATCGGCGCGTAACCCCGCCATCGCCTTCGCGAACAGCATCTCCGGGTTGCTCGGGCCGCAAGACCTGAGCGACCCCGACGTCGTGGTGCAGCTACAAGCGACCCTTAACGCCTCGCGGGAGAGCTTTCGGGAGCAGGAGGTAAGTTTTATCCTGGTGACCGACCCGCAAGGCAACCAGCTTGCGGGCTGGTATGAAGGGGCGAGCGATACGGAAGGGATTCCGCCGGTGCTGCGAACCGCCATCCAGTCACAGGCGCGGCGTGCGGTGGCTCGAGCCTACATCGACCGCGTCGACATCGAACTCGGCACCACCAACCCGCCGAGCCGCCGCATCGAAGCCGAGGGCGACAGCATCGAAGTGACCGGTCAGGCGATCGAACAGGCCGGTCAGAGTACGGGCGCGGTCGTGATCGGTATTAGCAGCGCGGTCATCGACCGCCGCGTTAACGAAGTGCTCTACGGTACCCTCGTGATCGGCATCGTTCCGATTCTTATCGCGATCTTTATCGCGGTACGCCTCGTGCGCGGGCTTACCAGCGGGATCGACTACCTGATTCGCGCCGCCGACCGGATCAGCCGGGGCAAGTTCGACGAACCGGTCGAGCTCGCCTCTAGCGACGAGCTCGGCGAGCTGAGCCGCGCTATCGAACGGATGCGGATCAGCCTGCAAGAAGGGATCGAGCGGTTACGCCGCCGTCGCCGTTAGTGTTTAGTGCGATGACGTTCTCGCTGTTCCCGACACCGATCGCACCGATCGCTATGACGCCGATCTCCCCGATACCAAAGCTTTTGTGGCAGAGCGACCCTTTATAGACCCCAAACCAGAAACTCTAAAGGAGTGTGTTAGGTATGCGTAGACTTGTGATGATCGTCGTTCTACTCGTCGCTGTCGGTGCGGGGGCGTGGTTTTATCTAGACCTCGGCCTAGACGACGTCGGTCTCGGCGGGCTTAACATTCCGGGCTTTAACCAGGCCCCGGACGGGCCGGTCGTGCTGACGATGGACTGTAGCTCGGTCGGTCGTGAGTACGAACTCTGCGTCGACCGGCTCGAGGTGTTTATGGAGCGTACCGGTTACCGGGTCATCCCCAAGCCGGGCCCGACCGACGCGTCGCTCCACCTGAGCGTGTTGCAGGAACTGTCGCTGACGAGGTCGCAGGGTCTCGACGTCTACGCGGTCGACGTGATCTGGCCCGGCATCCTTGCTGAGGACCTGCTCGACCTGCGCGAATACTTTAGCCCCGCCGACCTTAGTGACTTCTTTACGGCTATCGTCGACAACAACACCGTCGGCGACCGCCTCGTCGCGATCCCTTACTACACCGATGCGGGGCTGCTCTACTACCGCACCGACCTGCTCGAGCGCTACGGCTTTGACGGGCCGCCCGCGAGCTGGGCAGAGCTAGAAGAGATGGCCCAAGTCATCCAGGCGGGCGAACGGGCTGCGGGTAACGACGCCTTCTGGGGTTTCGTGTGGCAGGGTCGGCAGAACGAAGGTCTGACCTGTGACGCGCTCGAGTGGTTCGCGTCCGAGGGGGCGGGCCGCATCGTCGAGATAGACGGAACGATTAGCGCTACCCCGAACAATCAGCAGGCGATCGAAGCGCTAGGCCGCGCCCAACGCTGGGTCGGTACGATCTCGCCCGAAAACAGCCCCGAAATCGACGAGGAAGCCTCCCGGGCGATCTGGCAGAGCGGCAACGCCGCCTTTATGCGTAACTGGCCCTACGCCTACGCGCTCGGTAACAGCGAGGACAGCCCGGTTCGTGGTCTGTTCGATGTTGGGCCCTTACCGAGTGGTGAGGCCGGTTCGGCAGCGACGCTCGGTGGCTGGCAGCTCGCGGTGAGCAAGTACAGCCGCTTCCCCGACGAAGCCGCCGAACTCGTCCGCTTTATGACCGGCACCGAAACCCAGAAGTACCTCGCGATCGAGGGCAGCTACAACCCGACCCGCCTGTCGCTCTACAACGACCCCGACATTCTGGCCGCCAACCCCTTCTTCGGGTCGATGCTCGACATCCTAAACGGGGCGGTCGCCCGACCTTCAACCGTGACCGGCACAGACTACGAAGCTGTCAGCACGGTGTTTCACACCCAAGTCAACGAGGTCTTACGCGGCGAGACGACGCCGGAGCAGGCGCTACGCACCGTCGAACAGAACCTGGTCAGTCTGCGCGGTGAGGGCTGGTAGCCGTTCGCCAGAAGCATCTCGCACACCGAAAGCAGCGGGCGACGCTATCAGTGGTCGCCCGCTGCTCTGTTTTGAGACCGAGGTCCTTGCTGTCGTCGGAGGGTCGGCTATATCACGTCGCTACGGCACGTTTTACTGGACTAGCTCGCCGTGTCACGCCGACACTTTTGGGTGCGATAGACACGATGCGGTGCACTTTTTTAGCGAATACGGATGCTGCTGCCGGTGCGGTGCGCATGGCGCACCCTACTGGGCCGACTACTCTAAAATGGTGCATTGAGAACGTCCCCCGAAATCCGAAAATCTCCGTGTAGGATTCTGGAAAGTATGTCACGACCAAATCCTGATTACGCACTGTTTTAGGCTGCATGAGACAGTACTGGGCTACTGGGCAGCATACACCAACACACCGTCTGGTTAGAACCGAAGCGTTACCGGCACCCTCTCGTCGCTCCTAGCGTTACGGCATCGGAAAGCGCTCGGCGAAGCGGATAACCTCTTCCTTGAGCGCGGCGGGCTCCTCACCGGACAGGGCGCGGTCGATAAAGCGGGCGACGTCCGACATGTTGTCGGGGCCGAGGCCGCGGGTGGTGATCGCGGCGGTGCCGATACGGATGCCGGAGGTGGTAAAGGGCGATTCGGGATCGAAGGGGATGGCGTTTTTGTTGACGGTGACGTGCACGGCGTCGAGGAGCGCCTGGCCCTTTTTGCCGGTCACCCCTTTGCTACGCAGGTCGACCAGAAACACGTGGTTCTCGGTGCCGCCCGACACGATTCGGTAACCGAGATCGGCGAGGCTGTTCGCCAACATCTGAGCGTTCGCGACGACCCGCTCGGCGTAGCGTTTGAACTCGGGCTGCAACGCCTCGTAAAACGCGACCGCCTTGCCGGCGATAACGTGCTCTAACGGTCCGCCCTGAGTGCCCGGAAAGATCATCTTGTCGAGCTTCTTACCGATGTCGGCGTCGTTGGAGAGGAGCAGTCCGCCGCGCGGCCCGCGTAGGGTTTTGTGGGTGGTGGTGCTGACGATGTGGGCGTGCGGGAGCGGGCTCGGGTGGACGCCGGCGGCGACCAGACCGGCGATGTGGGCCATGTCGACGAGCAGATAAGCCCCGACCTCGTCGGCGATTTCGCGAAAGCGGGCGAAGTCGATGACGCGGCTGTAGGCTGAGGCGCCGGCGATAATCATCTTGGGCTGGTGTTCGCGGGCGAGGTCGGCGATCTGGTCGTAGTCGAGTAGTTCGTTGTCTTCGCGGACGGTGTAGCCGACGACGTTGTAGTTAATGCCCGAAAAGTTGACCGGCGAGCCGTGGGTGAGGTGGCCGCCGTGGGCGAGGTCCATGCCGAGGATGGTGTCGCCGGTCTGTAGCAGGGCGTAGTAGACGGCGAGGTTCGCCGACGATCCGGCGTGCGGCTGGACGTTAGCCCAGGCCGCGCCGAACAGCTCTTTGGCCCGGTCGATAGCGAGCTGTTCGACCTGGTCGATAACCTCGCAACCGCCGTACCAGCGTTTGCCGGGGTAGCCTTCGGCGTACTTGTTGGTGAGCACACTGCCGACAGCTTCGCGGACCTGCTCGGAGACGAAGTTTTCGGAGGCGATAAGCTCGAGCCCATCGCGCTGCCGCACAAACTCCTGGTCGATAAGCGCTAACAGCCGCTCGTCGCGGGCGGTTTGGGTACGTTCTGGGGTGCTAATACTCATAGCCGAAAGTATAGCAGCCGACGCGGCTCGAGCACACGACTGCCGTTCACGGTTTAGAGGCCGTTTGTCTGGAGGATACCGTTTAGAAGGTGTCGTCGGCTCGTTGTCAGACTGGCCGCAGGTTTGGCACCGGGTGGCGGGCATCCGCTACAGATATTTGCCGAAAGAGAGTTACGAGACGAACGGACGGTAGAGCTTGGGGGGTAGCGCCATGGTCAGGCGCATGCGGCCCGGCTCGAGCCCTCCCGCTAACACCATCACCATCGCCTTTTTAAAGGCGATATCCATCACCCCCGAATTTCCGGTCAGCAGATACGACGCGAGCTCGCCGACAAAGGGTTTGTGGCCGACGAGCGCCGCGCTCATCGTGTCCTCGTACGTCTCGTTAAGCAGCGTGAGCAGTCTGTCGTGGTCGCCGTTCGCGAGCGGTTCTAGGGTTTCGATCCCCTGTCCTTTAGGGAGGCGGGTCTTGAGCGGTTCGGCGGTTTCGAGGGCGCGGGTGTAGGGGCTCGAGCCCACCCTGCCGAGCGACACGTCCATCTTTTCGAGCAGCCGGGCGAGGTCGAGCGCCTGTCTGCGTCCCGCCTTGACGAGCGGCCTGACACTGTCGTCGGGATATTTTGGCCCCCGGTCGGCGGCTTTGGCGTGACGGACGATGTAAAGCGTGACGTTTTTGCTCACTGTGCGAACCTCCCCGTTCTAGATCGATTGCTCTAACCTTACTGTTCTAGACTCCCGGCGAGGCTGAGCAGCGCCTCGGCCCGTTCTAGCTTGTGGCTCGCACTCGGCGCGAGCGTCATGGTGCTTTCGAGCAGCCGCGCGACCTCGGCGAGTTCGTCTGGTTCGCTGTCTGGCGCCGCTTCGACCTCGACCTCGTCAAAGTGGACGCTCATCTCGCGGGCGGGGTCGTGGCCCGGACGGGCGGCGCGAACCTCGTCGAAGGCGATCTCGGCGACGCTGCGCCCCCGGACGCCGACCCGAAAGCGGGTGCGGTTGGTGTGCAGGTCTAGAAGGGGCTCGAGCCTCGTTAGCGCCACCAGCTCGGCGACCCGGACGCGGATCTCGCGGGGCCAGTCGCCGTCTTCTAGCGGGAGTTCGATCTCTTCGCGGCGGTGCAGCGCCCCCGAAACGTCGCCGGCAGACTTGAGTGCGACCAGCTTCTTACCGTCGACGGTCCGCTCGCGGAGCGCCCAGCCGGCCCGGCGCAGCTTGCCCCGGCGGCTGTCGAAATAGCGGTCGTACTGCTTGCGCTTACCGTGCGGCCCCAGACTTAGCTCGGCGGCGACGAAGGTCACGCGCAGCGTGTCGAGTGTCGGAAAGCGGTCGTCGAGCAGCGCGAACTTGTACTCGGTTTCGGTCTTCACGTCGTTTCGGTCCTCACATCGTTAGTGTAGCAAGCAGATGCTCCACTCTTCGTCACGCCTTCTCCTCACGTCTCTTCGTCGAAAAACAGCTCGGCCTTGATCGTGTCCTCCTCTTCGAGGTTGCCGCCGAGCGCCGCCGCCAAAATCCCGATCGAGGACATAAACGACACGTACCGGAGGCGCGGCAGTTCGCCGGGGACCGCGCCCGCCCAGCCGGTCGTCACCTCGGTCGGCAGCGCGAACGATACGAGCAGCAGCAACACAAAGAGCACTACCCACAAAAAGACCATGCCGATCAGCAGGGTGCCTAAGATGACGATGCGGCTGCGGGCCAACTGCTCGCTCCAGCCCCGACCGCGCCCGACCTGGTCGAGATGCTGACCGAAAAACACGAACAGCGTCGCGATGATAATCGACAGGGTCACGCCGAACACCAGATCGGGTGTCGCGACGTTGCTGCCGGCCTCCCAGGTTTCGGCGGTGAGCAGCAGCACGAGCAGCGAGGCGATGACCGCCGCGGTCATCCGCCCGAGGTAGAGCGGGATCCGCCAGGGTCCGTAGTTCCAGACACTTTTCGCGATCGATTTAGGGTCGTTCCAGAAGCTGCGCCAGTAGAAGATCGGGGCGTTCCAGCGGGTGTGCAGCTCTTCGAGGCGGGGGTCGGCGATGTCGTCGAGGCGGTTGTGGACGAGGCTCTGCTGGTCGGCGGAGAAGGGGGTGGGCTCGAGCCCTTCGATGTCGGGCGGCGTCATCGGGCCCGCGCCGGTGTGCTCGAGCCCGAACAGATGGCCGAGCAGATGCAGCGCGAGCGCGGTAAGCCGTTCGGAGAGTGCCGCGTCGTGCTCCATCCGGGCGCTCGACAGCACCGCGACTTCTAGCGCCGAAGACGGCACCCCCATCGCGAAGATCCGTTTTCTCGGCGCGAGTTCGTTCGGTACGACGACGAGCGCGAAGTCCCAGCGGCGGTGGAGCTTTTCTTCGACGCCTAGTTCGAGCAGGTCGAGCGGTTTGAGCGTCCCGCGGGTGGTAAAAGTGCGCCGCTCCAAGGGCTCGAGCCGCCACGCAAAATCCGGAAACTGCTCCCGCAGAAGCGCCTGCAGCCGTTGCCGAGTCTGTTCGTACACTTCTAGCAGACCCGCGTCCCGCACGTCGGCGGCGAGCACCCAGCCGATCACGACGTCCGGTTTGGCCTCGCGACGGTCGGCCTCGTGACGGTCGGCTTCGTGAGACTGGTCGTGAGTCTTATTGTCGTCGGCGTTAGGCGCGTTTCGGGCTGTCGGGTCCGGCGTCGCCGAGGCGGATGGTTGATCGGTCGTCGTCATAAAATCTCTCCCGCTCGAGCCTATCATCCGCTCGAGAATCGCTCGGGTTACGAGACGCCCGGACTATGGGACTATGTGATGTTCGGACTATGCGGCGGGTCGGTCGCCGAGCAGCTCTTTAGCGTTAAGCCCGGTCAGGTAGGCTAGAAACGACGGCAGAATCGGCAGTACGCAGGGCGAGAGAAACGACAGCGCTCCGGCGACAAAGGCGATACCGAAGCTCGGTGTAGTCGTGTCTAGCAGCCCCTCGAGACTGCCCAGGCTCGCCAGATAGGGCGAGAGCGCGTTGACCGCGTTGGTCAGCAGCAGCACGCCGACGGCGATCAGCAGCACCCCGCCGATCTTTTCGACGACACCCGCATAACGGTTGAGCGCCCGCCACCGCGTCAGCATCTGCGCCGCGAGCAGAAACGGCACCGCAAAGCCGAGCGCGTACGCGCCGAGCAGCCAGCCTCCCTGCGCCGCACTCCCGCCGCTACCGGCGAGCGCCAAAATGCCGCCCAGAATCGGCCCGATACAGGGCGTCCAACCTGCCGCGAACGCGACGCCGACGAGCGCCGAGCCGAGGTAGCCGGTCGGTTTCCGGGCCAGATGCACCCGCACGTCTCGTTGGAATGCGGGCAGCGGGAGGAGGCCTAGCATCAGCAGCCCCATCAGTACCAGGAAGACGCCGGCGACGATCCGGAGCGCGTCTCCGTAGTCGAACAGCCACTCGCTGACCAGACCGGCGCTATACCCTAGTGCGACAAAGACGGCGCTAAGCCCGAACACGAAGGCGAGGCTGTGCAGCGTGATCTGTAGCCGTGGGTGGCGCCCCGGCGTCTGCGATTCGCCGGAGCGAGGGTGCTGTTCGGGTGTCTGCTGCGTCGTGCTCACGGTTGCCACACCACCCCGATGCTGTCTAGGCTCTGCGCCATCGCCTGCGGCGTGACCATCCCGACCGCGACCTGCCGGACGATACCGTCGGCGTCGATAAAGAAGGTGGTCGGCATGCCTCGAACCCGGTAGCGCCGCAGCACGTCTAAGGTCTGGTCGAGGCGGACGTCCTCGGCGAGCGCCTGGCGCTGTTCTCGGGTCGCGTCGAACACTGCTGGCAGGTCGATGTTCTGTTCGGCGAGAAACGTAGCGGCGGCGTTTTGTGACTCGTTGCTGTTTACGAGCAGAAAGCTCATCGGGACGCCTGCGGCGGCGAGGTCGTCGTTGACGCGGGCGAACAGGGGCAGCTCTTCGCGGCAGGGCGGGCACCAGGTCGCCCACATGTTCAAAACGAGCGGCGCGCCCCGAAAATCGTCGAGTGTGACGACGTTGCCGTTCTGGTCGACGAGACTAAAGTCGGGGGCGGGGTCGCCGGGTTGTTGGGCGAGGGCAACCCCCGCTGTCAGTAAGACCGCAAGCAGCAGGATGAAGGGGCCGCGCGCGAGGTGTGCGTGAAGGCGTGACGGGCCGGTGAGCCGGGGGAAAAGCCAGTAGAGAAGCCGGGGTAGGTTCATAGACTCTATGGTAGCGGCTAGCCCGCACCGTCGTCGGTCGTTGGGTTGACCTGGGTGGGAGAAGGGTGAACGGGTCTGTCCGGGTGGGTGGGGTGAGGGAGGGCTCGAGCCCCCCCTCAATACCAAACTGACTTCTGCAAGTCACGTTTATCCTGCTAGGCAAAAAGCATCCTGCGGCGCACTTGTTGTGGTGAATACGGGTGCTGGTGGCAGTGCGGTGCGCATGGCGCACCCTACGATTCGGATGAATGGTGCTGGCAGACATGGTGATGTAGGTGCGTCGGGATAGTGTAACCCTATCCTCAGGAAGACCAAATTCTCTAAGAAGACTGGGCTTTAAGCTGCTCGAGCACGTCCGCTGCCAACTCCTTACCCAACTCTTTAGCCTCGCTCGCCTCGCCCGACACCTCGGCCTGGATCGAAAACGCGCCGCTCTGCTCGGCGATCGCTCCGAACAGCGTCAGCGTTCCGTCGGTCGCGATGGTGGTGTAGGTGCCTACGGCGTGGTCTTTCTGCTCGGCGAGTGCCTGGGCGAAGCTCCGCTCGGCGAGTGTCCGGTCGTAGCTAGGCCGGTGGTGGAGCGTGTAGGCGAGTTCGCTCGCCAAAAAATCGTCTTTGCGGACGACGAGACCGAGCGAGCCCTGACCGACCGCCGGCGGAAACTGATCGACCTCTAAGACCTGGTCGGCACGGTGCCGGCGTTCGAGCTGGATCAGGTGCGCGACCGGCAGCACCACGCCGCCGAGTTCGCCGGTCGCGATGCGCTCGAGCATGTCGTCGATGTTGCTGTCGAGAACCGTCGTCTCTAAATCCTGCCGCTGGACCCGCAAAAACGCCTCGTCGCGGGGCTGCGAGACGCCGATCAGCGCCCCGCCCGGAATGTCTCGGAGGGCTTTGTCGCCTTTGGCGATGAGGGTGTAGCGGGCTTCGAGACGTTTGGTGACCGCCGCCAACACGAGCCCTTCGGGCAGCTGTAGCGGCAGCGTTTCTAAACTCTGGAGCGCGATGGTGATCTTGTCGTTTTGGAGGGCTTCTAGGAGGTCGTCAGGTCGGTGGTTGGCGAGGGTGCGCTGGGTGATGCGGACATCCGGCCATTCTGCGTTTAGTTCGGACAGCACGGCGCGTGCCTGCCGGAGCGCTAAGACGCTACCACGGTTGCCCAACAGAGTTCTCGACATAAGCCTTTTTTAACACACTTACCGTGCCGAGCACTAGCACGCCGTCACGACACGATCGCGCGTTTCCCTTCAGAAACGTCTTTTTAGGGCGTGTTGGGCATGTGCGCGTAGACGCGCTAGACGCTCGAGCCCGCCCGCTCCTGCAACAGCGCGACCTTGTCGGTCCGCTCCCACGGAAACTCGCTGCGTCCGAAGTGGCCGTAGCTGCTCGTCGCTTTGTAGATCGGCTGGCGGAGCTCGAGCCTCTCGATAATCGCCGCGGGCCGAGCGTCGAACACTTCGTCGATAATCTCGCCGAGTACGGCGTCGGGCAGCTCGGAGGTACCGAAGGTGTCGACGTACGTTCCGACCGGGTGCGCGACCCCGATCGCGTAGGCGAGCTGGACCTGACAGCGCCGCGCGAGCCCCGCCGCGACGATGTTTTTAGCGATGTAGCGGGCGTAGTAGTTCGCACTCCGGTCGACCTTGGTCGGGTCTTTGCCGCTAAACGCCCCGCCGCCGTGCGGCACCGCGCCGCCGTAGGTGTCGACGATAATCTTGCGCCCGGTAATGCCGGCGTCGCCCTGCGGCCCGCCGATCACAAAGCGCCCGGTCGGGTTGATGTAGAAGCGGGTCTTATCGTCGAGGTACTCGGCGGGGATGACCGCCCGAATCACCTTGTCTAGGAGGTCGCCTCTGATGGTCTCTTGCGACACGTCGGGGTTGTGCTGAGCCGATACGACCACCGCCGTGACCTTGACCGGCGTGTCGCCGTCGTAGGCGACCGTCACCTGGGCTTTACCGTCCGGACGTAGGTAGGGCAGCGTGCCGTTACGCCGCACTTCGGAAAGCCGCCGGGTCAGGCCGTGAGCGAGCGTAATCGGCGTCGGCATCAGCTCGTCGGTTTCGTCGCAGGCGTAGCCGAACATCATCCCCTGATCACCCGCACCGATAAGGTCGAACTGGTCACCCGACTCCGCTTCGGCGGCGCGGCTCACGCCCTGGGCGATGTCGGGCGACTGCTCGTTGACGGCGATCAGCACCGCCGCGTGGTCGGCGTCGAAGCCGTAGGCGCTGTCGGTGTAGCCGACTTCGCGCACCGTCTCGCGGACGAGCCGCTGAAAGTCGACGTAGCCGTGACAGGTGATCTCGCCGGTAATCAGGGCGAGGCCGGTCGCGACCATCGTTTCGGCGGCGACGCGGGCACCCGGGTCGATCGCTAAGATCGCGTCGAGGACGCTGTCGCTAATGCGGTCGGCGAGCTTGTCGGGGTGGCCTTCGGTGACGGATTCGGCGGTGATAAGTCTGTGCATGGTGTGACCTCGCGGGAGAGTTAGGGCGTAGGGGGCGGTTTTCGGACGACAGATGCTGGTGTGCTAGTGCTGGTGTTTTGGTGAGGATGTTCCAACAGATTTAACAACGACGGCCTAACAATGACAGTCTGGTGATGACAGGTTGACGGTGATGCTGAGGGGCACGATCCGGCGCGACAGCTCGAGCGATAGAGCCGGACAGTAGAGGGTGTTAAGTGTAGCAGGCTCGAGCCCTCCCCTAACCAAAACCCGCCACAACGTGCCTCGTCCTAGCTGCCCGTCGTCCTTATTATCGTCACTTTTATCGTTACTCCTGTCGCCGCCTCCACCGTCGTCCCCATCGTCGCTACGGCGCCGTGACCATAGACCGCTATTTTTGCAGGCTGGCGCCGTGCCGACCGGGTCGTACAGCACTCCGACGACCGCCCGAAACGCTTATAATAACGACTGTGTCGGTATCGTCCTCCGCCCAGATCAGACTCCGCTACGCCAAGCCGAGCGACGCTCGGGCGCTGGTAGCGTTGCAGGCCGAAATTTACCGCGAGGGGCGCTGGTTCGTCGGTGACGGGCCGACGTCGACCGAGTCGCTGACGCGGCGGCTGCGAACGCTCGACGCCGAGATGAGCCTCTACCTCGTCGCGCTTGGTAACGTGCAGGGCGGTAACCCGCTTAGAGGAGAGCGGCCCCGCAGCGACTACGAACCACTGTGCGGCTGGCTCGAGCTCCACCGTCCGCCCCCGGCCCGCCTCCAGCACACCGCCATGCTCACCATCGCCGTATCTCAGCACTGGCGCCAGCAGGGTGTCGGCACCAAGCTGATGCAGCAGGCCTACCGCTGGTCGCAGCGCGTGGGCGTCGAAAAGATCCAGCTTAACGTCCGGGCCAACAACAGCGCCGCGATCGCGCTCTACGAAACCGAAGGGTTTGTGCGGGAGGGGCTCGAGCACCGCCAAATCCTCGACCGGGGCCACTACGAAGACAACGTGCTGATGGCGAAGTTTCTGTAGTGCGACGCGAGCAGCGTCCAGAGTGTTTGCAATAAAAGATGCGAGCGACTAACGTTACGGCGACCGAAAAAGCTACCGATGAGTGATTTCTCTCCTAAAATCCACACCGAATGGCCAACCCAGCGTGTCGGTCTGTTTGTCGACACCCAAAACCTCTACTACGTCGCCCGCGACAACTACGAGGGCTACGTCGATTACGCGCGGCTCGCGGCGTTCGCGGCGCGCGGTCGGCGCCTGGTACAGGCCAACGCCTACGTGGTCGAACGCGAGGGCGAGGCGACGGCGTTTGGGTTTGTGACCAAGCTTTCGGCGCTCGGCTACCGGGTCAGGCGGCGCAAGGTCCGTTATCACCGTACCGACGATCACGGCAGACCGGTGGTCGAAGGGGACTGGGATATGGGGATCGCCGCCGACATCGTCCGGGCCTGGGCGCACCTCGACGTGGTCGTGCTCGCGAGCGGCGACGGCGACTTTGTACCGCTGCTCGAGGTCGCTCAGGAGCGCGGCTGCCGCGTCGAGATCGTCGCGTTTCGCGAGACGACAAGCCAGGCGCTGATCGACCTCGCCGACGCCTTCGACGCGATTCCCGACCTGCCCGACATGTTTGTGTAGGCATATTTGTGTAGCGGTTAGCCGAGCACGGTCGGGGCGTCTTGAAGTACCCGGTGGATGTCGGTAAAGTGGTCGTAGTGGTCTAAAAACAGGGTGAGCAGTGCGGGGTCGAAGTGGCGGTGGGGCTCGAGCCTATCGTCACCCTCGCGCATAATCCGGGCCGCGTCGGCGTAGCTAAACGCGCTTTTGTAAGACCGCGCCGTGACGAGCGCGTCGAACACGTCGACGATCGCGACGATACGGGCCGCGAGCGGGATCGCTTCGCCCTGGCGCTGTTGCGGGTAGCCGCTTCCGTCCCAGCGTTCATGATGAGACAGGGTGATGTCGCGGGCGACGCGTAGCCGGGGGTGGTCGCCGATGATGCGGGCACCGTAGACGGTGTGCAGTTTGACGGTTTCGTACTCGGCCTCGGTTAGCCGGCCCGGTTTGCGTAGTAGGCTCGGCGCGATGTGGATCTTGCCGATGTCGTGGAGTTGGGCGAGCAGGGCGAGCGCGTCGACGAACGTTGCGGGTTCGCCGGCGAGGCGGGCGAGTTCGGCGGCGTAGCGGGCGATGCGGAGGTTGTGCTGCCCGGTGTCCTGGTCGTTGACCTCGGAGGCTCGAGCCAGCGCGTAGACCGTATACTCGAAGCCCTCCTGAGCGCGGCGGCTCTCGGTAATGTCGACAATCGCCGTCTGCAGATGGCGCTCTGCCGGGTCGACCATCGCGTGACCCTGCACGTCGCGCCCGTTTAGCTGCCCCTCGATGGTCAGCGAGCCGTCTTTAAGGAGCCGAGCGAACGCCTTGTTCCCGAGCACGTCGTCGCCGAGGATGGTCGCGAAGAGCTCGATCACCCGCCGCCCCCGCAGATCGTCGCCGAACTGCGCCACCGCCGATCTGTTGACGTACTCGAAGCGGGTCGTTTCGGGGGGCGCGGCGAGCGTCGCGGCGAGCGCAGCGAACACAGCTCGGTCGGGATCGAAATAGGCCATACGCCAGCATAGACGGGTCGGTAGCCGCCCCGGTGTATTTCGAGACCGGTGCGCCAGAACGGACGACCGAGAACATAAAAAACCGTGAGGCAGCGTCGTTCGCCCCACGGTCAAACTTGTTGGATACCCTGTGTTGGATACCCTGTCGCTAGCGGCTGCTAGACCGTACCGCCGCTAAGTTGTCCTACGCCTTTTCGGCGACGACCTCGACCTTAAACTCGATCGGTACGTCGGGGTGTGGCTTGTAGGTGATGACGTACTCGCCGAGCGTCTTGATCGGGTCGGTAAGGTCGAGCTTGCGGCGGTCGATAGAGATGTCGTAGGCGCGCTCGATCGCGTCCGAAACGTCCTGGTTGCCGACCGAGCCGTAGATCCGCTCTTCGCCGGCACGTACCGAAATGGTCACGGTCGCTTCGCCGAGTAGCTCTTTGAGGCGCTCGGCGTCGGCCTTGCGCTCGGAGAGCTGACGGGCGCGCTGCGCCAGACGGGCGTCGAGTTCGGCCTGGTTGGCCGCCGTCGCCGGTAGTGCGAGACCCCGCGGGATCAGAAAGTTACGGGCGTAACCCGGTTTGACCTTGACGATCTCGCCCGCTTCACCGACGTTATCGACTGGCTCGAGCAAGATGATGTTCACTTGCGTACCAGCTTCTGGGTGATCGGGATAATCGCGAGGACGCGTGCCCGCTTGATGGTCGTGGCGAGCCTACGCTGGTGCTTGGCACACACGCCGCTACGACGCCGGGGCAGAATCTTGGCCGTGTCGGAGATGAAGCGTCTGAGCATACGTCCGTCGTGATAGTCGGTCACTTCTAGCTCGCCGGTGCAGAACTGGCATACCTTGGGTCGCCGTCCGCGCCGTCCGCCGCCGCGGCGGCTGTCTTTACTGTCTCTACTGTCTCTTCTGGTCTTTGCCATTAGAAGGGCAAATCCTCTTCCGGTGGAAATTCCTCGTCAATGTCTAGGTTCGGCGTTGCCTCTTGCTGACGCGTCTGGACGCCCGAATCGGTCGGGCGGGCACGGGTTCCACCACTGCCCGGGCCACGTGTCAGAAATTCGACGTGCATTCCTTCTATCTTGTTACGAAAGTTTCGGGTACCGTCTTGGCTCGTCCAACTGTCGGTCACGAAGCGGCCCATCACCATGACCGGAGCGCCCTTTTGCAGCTCTCCACAGGCCTCGGCGAGTTCGCGCCACACCGTAACCTCGACGAAGTGGACGTTTTCTCGGTCTTCGCCGCTGCGGTCTCGAAACTGCTCGTTGACCGCGACGACAAAGCGCGTGACCGCGTCGCCGCTCGGGATGTGACGCAGCTCTGCGTCCTTGATGAGGTTGCCGATCATGGTGACCTGGTTGATAGCGTTTTTGAGGCGGTGCTGGCCCTTGGCGTCGACCATCGTCGCGTCGTTACCGCGCGGACCGAGCGTCAACACGTCGACCCGGATCCCTTTGATGTCGAGCGCACTACGCTTCTGGCCGCTGTTCGCGTCTTCCCAGGAGCGGTAGTTAAGCCGCCCGTCGACGAAGACCGGGGTGCCGGCATCGAGCTGGTCTTCGAGGTACTCGGCCTGTTTGCCTAACACGCTCACCCGGTGATACCAGGCCAGATCCCGCATCTCTCCGTCGCTGCCGGTCACCCGGTCGCTACCCGCGAGCTGAAGCTCTAGGATCGCGAGACCACCACCAGAGTAGCGGAGTGCCGGTTTCTCGGTTAGGGTGCCGACCAGGTATACGCTGTTAAGCCCTCGTGCCATCGCTGTCTCCTCAACATCAAAAACTATCTACCGACGAACGCCGTGACGGGCGCTCGGCCAACACGTACCAGAACGCTTACGCGGCGGTCTTCTTCTCTTTCTCTTTGCGCGTCCGCTCTTCGGGGCGCACCCGCGTGATCATCACGCGCATCACGTAGTCGCGCGTTTTGAGGTTACGCTCGATCGCCTGTGGTGCTTCTTCGGAAAGCTCGGCGCCGTAAATCAGGTAGTAGCCGTCGTTGTGCTTCTGAATCGGGTAGGCGAGACGCCGGTTACCCCACTCGTCGAGGCCGGTAATCGTACCTTCGGTGCGCTCGACCTGCGTCGCGACCGCGTCCTTTTCGATCTGGATCTGCGACTCGTTTAGGGTCGGTTCGAGAATAACGTTGATATCGTAAAGTGCCATTAGTCACCTCCTTTGCGTGTGTGTCGTCGTTGTTTCGCGTAGGCTTGCCGCTGTAAAACAGCAACTTAGAAGTCTATCACGAAAGGGCAGCCTATCGTGCTTGTCGTTATACCTTCGCGCGGGGCCGTTTGTGGTGATGGTGATAGGGGTGTCGCTGACGTTTGGGTTGCAGTGGCTCGAGCACAAAGTCATGCCCTGGCGACAGCGTTAGAGGACTATCGATCAATCTTTCTGGAGGCTGATGACGTGTCTGATATCTATTTGCTCAGCGCACTAACCCCGAAGCAAACTTTGCACGGAGCCATCGAGAAGTTGCTGACGCTGTCACTAAGCGCCGACAGATACCCCGACAAGTACATAGCTCCTTTCTGGTCTTTTCGAGCAGCAGACCATGTTACGGAAGAAGCATTCGACACGCTCTGGGACATGTCGACCTCTTCTGGCGTGTCAGTGTCGCCCGAAAGTACGCAGGGCCAAGAGCGAACTGTACTTAGCTTTAACGTTGGTCACCCTCCCGAAGGCGGCTATGTCTATAGTTCTGGTTTTGGGTACGCCTCCATTACCTTATCTCTTTTTCCAGAAGACCAGAAGCTAGTAGTAGATTCCGAGGATGTTCTTCTCAGAATCTACTACGCATACTCCGGTTCGAAGATCGTACCCGCGAGCGCTTCGGTACCTTCTAGGTTACTCGCGCAGAAAGTTTTGGAGGTTCTCCAGCCGAAGTATGCGTTTAGCACAACAGAAGAGGATTTGAACGAACTCCGGACGCCTCTCGACCAGCCCTGGCAGACGTATGCACCAACAATGGTCTTTGGCGTGAAGCTCGCCGAAGAATTGAGGCTAGATCATCTCACAGCTCGGTTACGCGAACACTGTTTCTACGTCCAGGTGTTGAAAGGGCCGATATACTGGCTTGCCGACCCGACCGGAATCGGCAACGAGTGGCCGGCAAAACTTATGATCGACACTCCCGGTGCTGCGTTGCCTCTTAATTTTATCGAGCCATCGTTAAGCAACTTCTATCGTCAGATCAATAAACGCCATGCTGACGCCGTTGCAGAACTTCTGACTTAGCTCTTGCATCGTGGTGTAAAAGCCCCTGCGTCACAATACAAACAACCTTGTCCCTTGATCCTTTTGTCCTGACCAGATGATGAGGAACATTCTCGGCAAATTCGGCTAGACTGCTAAGCATGCTTCCCTCATTGCTTATCGAAAAGGTTTCAAAGTGCGCCCGACGGGGCAGGGTCGACGTTGCCACGCGCTACGCTGACGTGTCGTTTGGGGAGGGTTAGGTACCGTGCGGCGGCGGCTCGTTATCGCTCTGAGTGTGCTGGCCTCACTAACCGCTATCGCCTGGGTGTCACGAACGACGCCGCAGGCTAGGCCGATGGTCTTTACGGGCGAGCCGGTCGCGGTGGTCGCACACCGGGGTGGAGCGGGAGACGCGCCGGAGAACACCATGCTCGCATTCGGGCGGGCGCGGGAGGTGGGGGCGGATGGGCTCGAGCTCGACCTCCACCTTAGCGCCGACGGCCACATCGTCGTCATCCACGACCCGACCGTCGACCGCACCACCGACGGCACGGGCCGCGTCGCCGACCTCGCGTTCAGCCGAGTTGCAAACCCTCGAGCGCCGGGCTACGATTTCGCCGCTGCGGACGGCACGCTTCCGTACCGAGGCCAAGGGCTTACCATTCCCACCCTCGACGAGGTGCTGGGCGCGTTTTCCGGACCTGCCGGTCAAGCATGGAGATAAAGCCGGACACGGGCGGTAAACGGGCTTGTCCCAGCGCTCGCCGAGCTTTTGCAAGACCGTGACGCTTTAGACCGCGTCGTCGTCACCTCGTTCGACGGGGCGCTGCTACGCGACTTTCGCGAGCGGCTGCCCGGCGTCGCCACCAACTCAGGTGCGGACATACTCGTGTGTTCTACGTCCTACAGCGGCTACGGCTGCACGGCTGGTACCGCCCGCCCGGCGAGATGTTGATGATTCCCGAAGTGTACGGCGACCTCCGGCTGGTCACGCCCGGCTTGCTAGACGCGGCGAGCAGCTTAGGGTTAAGCGTCCACGTCTGGACCGTCAACGAGCCCGACGATATGCGCCGTTTGATGACGATGACAATCGACGGTATTATCACTGACTATCCCGGACGTCTGCAAGACATTCTCGCTTCGGAGACGGTGTCGGAACCGATTGCCGCCGCGTCAGCCGACCGTCCCGCGCCGGGCCGCAGGCGTCCGTGTCCGGAAGAACGCTTCCAGGTCGCCTGGTAGTTCTAGGGCTTCGCGCAGCGTCGACAGGATGGTGCTTGGCCGACCTTTCGGCGATGCGAAACACCCGTTCTAGCTTCTTGTCTGTTTCGGGCGAGGAGAGTGCGACCTCGACTTCGGCAGCGACCAGTTGGGGAGGGTCGGACTGACGCGTACCGGTCACGGTGACCTTTACATCGCCGAGAGCGACGTCGCTGTTTTTGGCGACCAGCCCTAGAGAAGAGGTGATGCACGCGCCGGCTGCGGAGTACAGCGTTTCGACAGGATTGAATCCGACCAGGAAATCTCCGGCCTTGCTGCTAAGGGTCAGGGTAAAGTCTCGGACTCGCTGCGGACGGTTGTGTCCGCCTTCGGGCTGGCGGCTCAAGGTGTACCGGAATCGCTGTCGGTACTCACAGTAATCCTTCCTCGAATCGATCGGATCGCACGACTACACAAACAGTCGGTTGGGTGACAGGCTTACTTGGCTGATGACCTGGCTGATGAAGTGGCCAAAGCCGCCTGCTGACACACTGATTCTACAGGAACGAATGTACCGGTTCAGGTCTCTGGTGCCGAGTCTGCAGTGTCGTCTAAATGAATTGCTAAACGGACTGTCGTGCGCACGCGCCGCCTCGGTGACGGCTTTGGTGTAGGTCACCTGGCGCGTTTTAGCGTGCTTTGTGTGGGCTCGAGCCCCCCGCACATCCCCGCCTAAAAACAAGTGTGACGCACGAGCGCAACATGTCCTCTATGCAGTAAGGTATTTTGATGGGAACGGTGCTCGCGGTGTCCGGGGCGCATCCCTGCCAACCGCATCCCCACACGAGGTGGTATCACGGTGACTTTGCAAGACTTTATCGACAAATGGCAGCCGAGCGGCGGTGCCGAACGCGCCAACTTTCCAGGCTTTATCCACGACCTGTGCGACGTGTTAGGCGTCCCGAAACCGGAGCCGACCGTAGACGTCTACGCCGACAACGCCTACGTGTTCGAAAAGGACGTGACCTTTCACCACGTCGACGGTACGACCAGCAACCGCCGCATCGACCTTTACAAGCGCGGCTGTTTTGTCATGGAGGCCAAGCAGGGTACCGACAAGCAGGGCACCGATAGAGACGCGGGCCAAACGAGCGAGCAAGCTCTGCTGCATCAGCCTAAAAAACGGAAAAAAGGCACCGCCTTGCGCGACACCGCCGCCTGGGACGCCGCGATGAAAAACGCCTACGAACAGGCCGACAAGTACGCCCGGGCGCTGCCCGCGAGCGAAGGGCGACCCCCTTTTATCATCGTGGTAGACATCGGGTACTCGTTTGAAATCTACGCCGAGTTTTCTCGTACGGGCGGCACCTACGTCGCGTTTCCCGACCCGCAAAACCACCGCTTTTTCTTAGACGAGCTCGCCGAGAAGCGCGAACTGCTCCGCACCATCTGGACCGACCCGCTCTCGCTCGACCCCGCACGCCACAGTGCCAAAGTCACCAAAGAAATCGCCACCAACCTCGCCGCCCTCGCCCGCTCGCTCGAAACCGGTGGCGGGTCTGCCGCTCAGCGCACCCAACCCCCCGAAACGGTCGCCGCCTTCCTGATGCGCTGCATCTTTACCATGTTCGCCGAAGACGTCGGTCTGTTGCCGAAGCGGAGCTTTCTAACGCTGCTCGAATCGTTTAGAGACGACCCGAAGGTCGCGCCCGACATGCTTAGCACCCTGTGGCACAAGATGGACAGCGGGGGCTTTTCGCCCGTCTTACGCGCCGACGTGTTGCGCTTTAACGGCGGCCTCTTTTCCGACGCGAGCGCGTTGCCGCTAACCCGCGTTCAGCTCGAGCACCTCATCACCGCCGCCCGCGCCGACTGGCGTGCGGTCGAACCCGCCATCTTCGGCACGTTGCTAGAGCGCGCCCTGTCACCTATCGAACGCCACAAACTCGGCGCCCACTACACCCCCCGCGCCTACGTCGAGCGCCTCGTCATCCCCACCGTTATCGACCCCTTACGTTCGCGCTGGCAAGCCGTCCAAGCGAGCCTACTCAAACTTATGCGCGACGCCAAAACCGAAGACGCCGGACGACAAGCCGCTATCGCCGCCGTGCGCGACTTTCACGCCGAGTTATGCCGCGTCCGCATCCTCGACCCCGCCTGCGGTTCGGGCAACTTTCTCTACGTCACCCTAGAGCTGCTCAAACGTTTAGAAGGCGACGTCCTAGACACCCTCGCGCAGCTCGGCGAGCAGCAGGGCAGCTTCGACATGCCGAGCGCCACCGTCGACCCACACCAGTTTTTAGGTCTCGAAGTCAACCCCCGCGCCGCCAAAATCGCCGAACTCGTGTTGTGGATAGGCTATCTGCAATGGCACTTTCCACCCGAGGCAGCTTCGCGCCACCCGAACCGATTCTGCAAGACTTCCACAACATCGTGTGCCGAGACGCCGTTCTCGCCTACGACGACGTACGGGTCAAGCTCGAAAACGGCGAACCTATCACCCGTTGGGACGGGCGCACCACCAAAAAGCACCCCGTCACCGGCGAAGACGTCCCCGACGAGAGCGCCCGCGTCGAAGAACTGGGATGTCCTGGATTTCCGAAGCCGCGCCGAATGGCCCCCCACCGATTATGTGGTGGGCAACCCGCCGTTCATCGGGACTGCGGCGATGCGGCAAGCGTTAGGCGACGGTTACACCGAGACATTGCGCGAAACATATGACGAACTGCCCGATTCGGTCGATTTTGTGATGTATTGGTGGCATATCGCTGCGGATTTGCTACGCGAGGGTAAAATTCGCCGTTTTGGATTTGTCACGACAAACAGCCTGCGCCAAACCTTCAACCGCCGCGTGTTGCAGATGCACATGAACGACAAGAAGCCACTGTCTCTAGTGTTCGCGATTCCCGACCATCCTTGGGTTGATGATGCCGACGGTGCAGCGGTGCGTATCGCGATGACCGCAGCAGCAGCGGGCGACCAGATGGGAATGCTTCAGCGAGTTTTAAGTGAAACAAGAGGCGATGCTGTCATTGACGTGACGATGACCCAACAGACGGGCAAGATTTTTGCGGATTTGACAATTGGGGCGGACGTAGCGAGTGCTGTACCTCTCGAAGCAAATCAAGACATTAGCAATCCTGGTGTCAAACTACACGGCTCCGGCTTTATCGTTACGCCAGAGCAGGCAGATGCACTTGGCTACAACAACATTCCAGAACTGAAAAATCACATTTGTGAATATCGCAATGGGCGAGACATAGCGGGAAAATCACGCAACGTGACGGCTCGTCGACTTGTTTGGGTTAGCAATTGATGAGGTACGTAGCAAATTTCCGGCGGTTTATCAGCATGTTTTCGAGCATGTTAAACCCGAACGTGACACTAACAATCGCAAGACATACCGTGAAAATTGGTGGATTTTTGGCGAGGCTCGAGCCAACTTTCGCCCGGCTCTCGAAGGGTTATCTCGCTACATCGCTACTGTCGAAACTTCTAAACACCGCTTTTTCACTTTCCTAGACGCGTCTATCTTGCCCGACAATATGCTGGTCAACATCGCTTTAGACGACGCGTACTTTCTCGGCATCTTGTCGAGTCGTTTTCACATGCTGTGGGCGTTAGCTGCGGGTGGAAGACTCGGCATAGGCAACGACCCGCGTTACACCAAAACACGTTGCTTTGAACCCTTCCCCTTTCCAGACACGACCGAAGACCAGAAAGCCGCCATCCGCGACATCGCCGAATCGCTCGACAAACACCGCAAAGACCGTCAGGCCGAACATCCCGACTTGACCCTGACCAACGTCTATAACGTCTTGGAAAAACTCCGAGCGGGCGAAGCGTTGAGCGCTAAAGACAAAGAGGTGCATCAGCAGGGCTTGGTGTCGGTGCTTAAAGAGCTGCACGATAACTTAGACGCTGCCGTAGCCGATGCGTACGGCGTCGCCGCTGACCTGTCAGACGCTGACATCCTTAGCCACTTGGTCGACCTAAACAAGACCCGCGCCGAAGACGAACAGCGCGGCATCATCCACTGGTTGCGTCCTGACTACCAAAACCCCGACGGCATCCACCAAGAACCCGTCTTAGAAGTAGACACGACTCCGGTGGTCATCCCCGAAAAAGACAAACAGCCGCTGCCGAAAGCGCTCGCCGACCAGACCCTCGCCGTTCGCGAGATGCTCCACATCATCGGTAAACCGGCCACCGCCGAAGAGATTGCGGCAGGTTTTAAGCGGGCGAGCCGGAAGAAGGTGGGGGAGTTGCTAGAAGTGCTTTCGGCAGTCGGTCAGGCTCAAAGGGTGAGGGGGGGCGCTACTGGGTTTGAGTGGGTGAGAGGCGTCAAAGCGCCAACAGCAAACGCCGAGGGGCAGAGCGCAGAGTGTAAACGCTCGGTTGTCGGTGGTATTATGACGTTTATGGAGACACCGGTAGCCTACCGCGACATTGTCGAGTTTATCGCCCAGACAGACCCCGAGCGCCTTATGACGTTTCGAGCTTCGGAAGATGTGCAGCGGCGTGTGGCAGACTTGGTGCGCCGAGGCAAACTCGACGACCTGAACGACGAGGAGCGGCGCGAGTTAGAGCGTTACCTTCATCTAGAGCATATGATGCGGCTGGTGAAGGCGCGGGCGAGGCAGGTTGTGCGCGAGCGGTAGCGCCGTCTCTACAAACTTCTTTTGACGACAAACCAAAAACAGCGCGCGCCCGAAAGCACCTGCCGTTCTTCTTACGTTTATGTGGTGGGCGGTACTGGATTTGAACCAGTGACCCCTCGCGTGTGAAGCGAGTGCTCTACCACTGAGCTAACCGCCCGTTCGTTTAGCAAGCCGTAGTCTACGCCGCGCCGCGATAGCGTGTCAACGGCTGACACAGCCGAACAACCACCCTGGCCGTAGGCGAAGCTGTTGCCGGGCCTTAGGCCGCGAGCGAAGCCAGAAACTCGGGTGGCTCTCTGGTGTGGCGCTGCTCGGCCAAGTTCTGCTCGGCTTGGGTGAGCGCGGCGAGGCTTTCGGTGTAGGTATCTATGAGTAGGTATCCATGACCAAAAATCTCACCGGTTCACGTCAGCTTTTTGCGTAGGGGCTCGAGCACCTCTTCGGGGCTGCTGTCGTCGACGTAGAGGACGGTAAACTCGTCGTCTGGGACGTTGTTGGTGCCGTTTACGGAGACACCGGTTTCGACCAGGGCGACGTCATCCCAGGCGAGAATGGCGAGGACGCCGTGCGGCAGCTTGTCTTGCCCGTCTCTGCCCAGAGGCATCAGGCACGCGTCGAGGTCGGGCGGGGGCAAATCGGCGGCGCTAAGGACGTCGACCAGCGGGAGCCAGCGCTCCTCCGCCATCATTTCGACGTAGCGGCGGACGTCGTGCCAGGGGTTCACAACGTCGCGGGGCGACGCCTCGCGGGGCGTTTTAGGCGCGACGTATTCGGCGAGCGGGCCGAGGTCGTCGGGGGAGGCCTGCCAGAGCGCTTCGGTTGTGGATGGAGTAGGGACGCGGGGCGGTCGGGGTTGAGGATAGACGGCGCTGTCGGCGGTGTGGGGGACGACGGTCGGGGTGAGGTCGGCGGCGTCTAGAACGGCGTCTAGGGCGGGGCGCAGCACGTCGAGGGCGCCCCCTTTCTGGTCGGCGGCGCTTAGGTAGAGGCGGTCGCGGGCGCGGGTCAGGCCGACGTAGAGGACGCGCTTTAGTTCGGCCTCGTCGCGCTGTTTCTGGCGGGTTTTGAGCAGGGTGTAGAGGGCGGGCTCGAGCCCCTCCCCCTCGTCGTCTTCGACCTTTAGCGCTACGCCGAGGTCCGGGTCCATCAGCACCGCACTGGGCCGGGCGTTGGCTCTGCTGTCTAGGTCGGCGAGAATCACCACCGGCCACTCGAGCCCTTTGGCACGGTGGATGGTCATGAGCGTGACGGCGTTGTCGGCCTGGAGCGCCGGACGCGGTACCTCGACCTCGCCCCGGACAAGGCGCCCGATGCGGCGCGTCACGCCGAAGGTATCGCTGCCGGGCTCGAGCCCGCGCACAAACTCTACAAACGCCCGGTAGTCCGCCTGCCGCCGCGCCGCGCCGGGGAGGTTAGCGATAACCGCGCTGTAGCCGGTCTCGGCGTCGAGACGTTGCAGCAGTCGGCTCGGCGCCGTGTCGTTTTTCGCGTCGTGCAGGCGCCGCAAGATATCGACCGCCGTACCCACCTCGCTCGGTAGCTCACTCGGTAGCTCGCCCTGCGCCTCGCTCTGCAGCGTCTCCCACCAGGACTGTTTTTCAGACACCTGTTTTTCGGACACCTGCTTTTCAGACGCCTGTTTTTTAGACACCCGCCCCGCAATCGCGGCGAGGGTCCGGTCGGAGAGGGCGAAGTAGGGGCTTTTGAGGACGGCGGCGAGCGCGAGATTGTCGTGCGGGTCGGCGAACACGCTTAGCGCGGCGTAGGCGTCTTTGGCCTCGCGGGTGCCTAACAGGTCGCCGCCGCCGGTGTGGACCGCGTCGACGCCGAGGGCGGGCAGGACGTCGCTGTAGGTGTCGAGCGGTTTCCAGGTGCGGGTCAGGATGGCGATGTCGCCGGGTTCGACCGGGCGGTGCGTCTGGCGAGCCTTGTCGTACACGACAGTTTTTCGGTCGAGCAGGCCGCCGATATGCTCGGCGAGGTGGCGCGCTTCGGTGACCTGGCGCTCGGCCCTGCTCGGTTTCGCCTCGCTCGTCACGACAAAAACGCCTAAGTGGGGGCCGTCGTCGGGGGCGGCGCGGCGTGCGTTCAGGGGCTGGTGGAGGTCGCCGAGCAGCGGTGCGGCTGCCGCGTTAAGCAGGTCGGTCAGGGGCTGGTGGCTCCGAAACGAGGTAGCGAGCGAGACGGTCCGGTCGCCGTCCGGTTTGCCGTCCGGGTCGACCCGTCGCTGCATCCGTTCGAACACGGCGACGTCGGCGCCGCGAAAGCCGTAGATGCTCTGCTTTTCGTCGCCGACCAGGGTCAGCGTCGCGCTGCCGCCCAGCGTGCCGAGCAGCCGGGCCTGAGCGGGGCTGGTGTCCTGGACTTCGTCGACGAGCACGGCGTGCCAGCGCTGCTGGTAGTCGTCGCGGACGTGGGGGTGCTCGAGCCCCCTCAACGCGCCCCGTTCGAGGTCGTTAAAGTCGAGCACGCGCGCCGCACGTTTGGCGTCGCGAAGCTGCCGCTCGGCGCTGTAAAACGCGTCGCGGAGTGCCGGTAGAAGCTCGGCGAGTCGGTCGTCAGCGTCGCCGAGTTCGAGGCCTAGACCCTGCTGCTCGGCGTCTTGGACGAGCGCCCGAACGGCCTTGATGGCCTCTTTGACCTCTTCTAAACCGCCGTGCGGCCAGGCCGCTTGACGACCGCCGCGCAGGTCGGCGAGTGCGAGCGCGTCTAGCCCCGTCCGCACCTCTCCGGCGGCGAAGGCTTCGATACTTGTCAGGGCGTGTTGGCGGGCGGTTTCGCGTTTGTCGCCGTCCTGGCCCCGGTACTGTTCGAGGGTGGCTCGAGCCTCCCCCCACCCTGCCGCACCGGTCAGTGCCGCGACCGCCTCCGCCCGCTGCCGCTCGACGAGTGCCGCCCACCCGTCCGAACCGACTGCGAGCGCCTGCATCGCCACGTCGGGCTGCCGCATCATCGCTTCGAGACAGCGCCGTAATTGGCTGTAGGGCAGCGCGTCGAACACCGCGCGCGGCAGCGTGCCGAGGGCGTCTTCGAGATGTTCGGCGAGCCACAGACCGCCCTCGATGTCGTCGAGCACCTCGAAGTCGGGTGGCACCTCGGCTTCGCTCGGATAGGCGCGGCAGATACCCGCCGCGAGCGCGTGGATGGTGCTGATAGGCGCGGCCTCGAGCTCGTACAGGACGTCGTCGCCGAGTTCCGGTTCGGTCGCGACGGCGGCCCGGATGCGCGCGCGCAGTTCGGCGGCGGCCCGTTCGGTAAAGGTCACCGCGACGACCTCGAGCGGGCTGAGGCCGTCGGCTTTAAGGTGGTGCAGGTAGCGCTGCGTGAGCATGTGCGTCTTGCCGGTCCCCGCTCCGGCCCGGACGGCGACGCTGCTCGGCGCGTAGGCGGCTCGAGCCTGCTCGTCGGTTAGGCCGCTCGGCGTGTGGTGTTTGGCGGGGTCGTTCGGGCGGTCGTTCGGGCGGTCGTTCGGGCGGTCAGGGGGTGCGCTCATCCGCGGCTCCGTTTCCGTTCTAGACGCGGCCCTTTACGGCAGACGCGGTCGTAGGGGCAGTAGGTGCAGGCGTGGTACTGCACGTCCGGGTCGACCGGAAAGCTGCCCTGGGCGAGCTGCGTCCGCACCCGGTCGACGAGCCGGTCTAGTTCGTCCGGTTCGGGCTTGGCCTCCGCGAGGGTTCTGGTCTTGGTCAGCGAGTAGTAGCGGGCGCTTCCGACCGGTTCGCCCGGATAGAGGGCGGGCGCGGCGGCTTCGAGATAGAGCGGCAGCTGGACGTCGAGCGTCGCCTTGCCGTCGGCGTCTTTAGCGCCTTTCGGTTTCTGGCTGCTGGTCTTGTAGTCGATAAGGTTGAGCCCGTCCGGGCTACGGTCGATACGGTCGACGACGCCGCGCACCTTGAGACCGCGCCAGGTCGCCTCGAAGTGCTGTTCTAGGCCGACCACCACGTCCTCACCGGAAAGAAACGAGTCGTTCTGGACGACGCGGCGGAGTTGCTGGAGATGTTCGTCGCGGCGGGCGGGCCAGCTCGGTAGGTGGGTGAGCTGCAACTCGGTTTCGGCGCGGTCGAAGGCGGGCTCGAGCCCCTCCTGCGCCGCCGCTCGCTGCTCGGCAGGGTCTAGTCCGGGGGTGAGCACGAGCTCGAGCACCCGGTGATACAGACTCCCGCGCAAACTCGGACTGAGGTCGACGTCGGCCTCTTCCGGTTCGTCGATACGGAGCACCTTCTGGGCGAACCAGCGGTACGGACACTGCCCGAACACGGTAAGTTGCGAGGCGCTAAACACCCGCTCGTCCGCGTCGATAGCGTCGCCGGTCACACCGTCGTAGGCGTCGGGCGGTTCGGCACTGTCGCGGTAGCGTTCGACGGCGCGAGCATGGCGGGCGCGGGCGAGTACCGGGTCGGCGTCTATATCCCCGTCTACATCCCCAGCTACATTTCCGCCTACGCCATCGGCAGCTAGATTATCGCTATCTAGAAACGCGACGCGGGCCTCTTCGGCGCTCGCGAGCGGCTTGGCTGCGGGGGATGTCGGTGTGATTCCTAAGCGCGCGAACGTCTCGCTCGGTAGCTGCGACCGCCCGAACGCTTGTTGCGGATAGCTAAGGTGCAACGTCTGCCGGACGCCGGTCAGGGCGTTAAGGAGCGACAGCCGCTCCCGTTTGGCGGCCTCGGCGGCGCTTTCGAGCCGGTAGCCGTGCGCCCGGAGGCGGCGCCGGGCGTTGTAGTCGAGCAGCGGCTCGTCGCGAATGGCCGCCGGCAGCACCCCTTCGGCGAGCCCCAACACGAACATATGGTCGTACGACGCGCCGTACAGCGCGAGCGGGGTGTGCAGCGAGACGCCCTCGCGCGGGCTGTCGGTCGGGGCGTCGAGCAGGGCGAGTAGGTCGCTGAGGTCGGTCAGGAAGTCGGCGAGCGGACGGACGTCGGTCGGCGTATCGGTTTGTGGGGTGCCGAGGATGTCGGCAGAAGATTCGAGAGAGACGAGCGCGCGCCGGAAACGGCCTAGCAGGATTCGGCTCGGAAAGTCGCCGAGTGTTTCGTCGCTTAGGTCGAAGGCGGCGAGGACGTTACGGACGTGTCCGAGATAGGTCTCGGTGGTCGCGGCGGCGGGCCAGCGTAGCGGGGCGAGGTGGGGGACGGGCTCGAGCCACCCCGCCAACGTCTGCGGCGGCTGTGTGCGGACGTGCTGCCACACCTCTTTGCTAAGCGATTTGCCGAGCGATGCACTAAGTGGGTGGGCTAGAAAGCGTGCGGTAGGTTCGAAGGCACCGTCACTCCGGAGGACGGCGATGAGGTGCTCGAGCCACCCCCCAAGCCGCGTCTGCGCCGCCGGCACCCGGTAAAACGTCCGCACCGGCACCTCGTACTCCCACGCGACCGCCTTCACGAGCGGCCCGTAACGCTCATCCTGCCGGGCCATCAGCACGACGCGGTCGGCGGCCACCCCCCGGTGCAGCAGGCGTTTGACCTCGGTCAGCACGCCGCGCACCTCTCGCTCGACATCCGCGTAGACCGTCGCGGTCACGCCGCTCGGAAGCGTTTCCTGGCCGGTCGCGTAACGGTGGCTTACGGTCGCCCCCAAGTGTCGGAACGGCTCTTGTTCGGGCTCGTCAGCGGGCTCGTCAGCGGGCTCGTCAGCGGGCTCGTCACCGGGTTCGTCAGCGGACTTGACACTGTGCTCGACGGTCCAGCCGCGCTCGGCTAGAAACTCGGCGGCGTCGCGGTTGTCCGCGAAGAGCGCCCGCTCGGCGTAGGGGAGAATCAGACTGCTGCCGTCGGCGGCGACCCGGTCGAGGAAGATGAGGTCGGAGGGCTCGAGCCTCGGATACCCCCGCACCGACAGCATGACCCTGTCCCGCACATCCTCCGCCGCCCGCCGCGTCAGCTCCGCCGCGTCGACAAAGCCCCGCTCGCCGAGCAGTGCCCGGTAGCGCTGCACCACTGCCAACAGCCGCGTCACCTTCGGGTCGTCCGGCATCCGCTCCGGTAACCCTGCCCGCAACACCTCCCGAACCACCCCCCGCACACTCCGCGCCGTCCCGGTCACGTCTTTTGGAGAAAGCACCTCTTCTGGAAAAAGCACCTCGGCGACCGCCCGGCGTAGCGCCCGGTAGGCGGCGAGTTCCGGCGCGACGAGCAGCCCGGCACCCCGCAACGTCTCTATAGCGAGCCGGTCTATCGACTCGAAACGGACGCCGAGCGCGGCGGCGGCCCGTCTGTTTGGGGTAATAACACGTCCCTCACGCGCGTCTACAGACGTACGGGGAGTCGGCGTCAGCCTGAGTGTTCGCGTCATAGACATTCGCGTCATAGACAACGGTCTCCTTTCGCGGTGCTCGAGCCCAATCTACCCTATGTCCGCTCGTTATGCCAAGGACGACGGTTTATCCCTCGCTGCTGACGTCGCGTTACGTGACCCCTAACACCAAGCGAGATATAGAAAAAGAGCCCTCGGAAAGGCTCTTCATCTTTTGTAATATTTTTGGTTGCAGGGGCCGGATTTGAACCAGCGACCTTCGGGTTATGAGCCCGACGAGCTACCAAACTGCTCCACCCTGCGTCGGATGCGCCTGTGCTTAGCGCAAGAAAGAGACTAACAGCTTCGCCGTGGCGCCGTCAAGGCCTAGCGTTGCATGTCGGTCTGAAACAGTGGATGCGGTGTGCGTGCTGGGGTATGGTGAGGGTCGTTGTTGACAACCTAAGCTGCCGATAACCTAAGCTGTCTGTAACCGAAAATGTGACGAACCGTGACCGAGACCCTAAGAGACGACCTAAACATCTAAACATAAAGACTAATGAGGAGGCGACGATGAAAGCGATTCAGATTCATAAACACGGCGGGCCGGAGGTGCTCGAGCCCCACGACGTCCCCACACCGAGCCCCGGTCCTGGCCAGGTTCTGGTCCGGTTAGAGGCGGCAGGGCTAAACTTTATCGACACCTACCAGCGCGAGGGTGCCTATAAGGTCGACCTGCCCTACACGCCGGGCCTCGAAGGGGCGGGCGAGGTGGCCGAGGTCGGCGACGGGGTCGAGACCGTAAAGCCCGGAGACCGCGTCGCCTACACGAGTACGCCCGGTAGCTACGCCGAATACGTGGTCGTGTCCGCGGACAAGCTCGTCGAGGTGCCGAGCGGCGTCGATATCAAGCTCGCGGCGGCGGTCATGCTCCAGGGGATGACGGCGCACTACCTCGCGCTCGACACCTATCCGCTCAAACCGGGCGACACCTGCCTGATTCACGCGGTCGCGGGCGGTGTCGGGTTGCTGCTCACCCAAATCGCCAAGCTCCAGGGCGCGACGGTAATCGGCACCACCTCGACCGAAGAGAAGGCCGACCGAGCGCGTCAGATGGGCGCTGACCACGTCATCCTCTACACCCAGGAAGACTTCGAGACACGCACCCGCGAACTCACCGAGGGCGACGGCGTACCGGTGGTCTACGACTCGGTCGGTAAGACGACCTTCGCCAAGAGCCTAAACTGTCTCGCGCCGCGCGGCTACCTCGTGCTGTTTGGCCAGTCGTCGGGGCCGGTCGGCGACATAGACCCGCAGGTCTTAAACGCCAAGGGCTCGCTCTTTCTGACCCGTCCGAGTCTGTTTCACTACGTGGCGAAGCGTGCCGAACTCGAAAAGCGGGCGCACGACCTGTTCGGGTGGATAAAAGAGGACAAGCTGACGGTGCATGTGGACAGTGAGATGGGGCTCGAGCACGCCCCCGACGCCCACCGCAAGCTAGAAGGCCGCCACACCTCCGGCAAAGTTCTGCTTATCCCCTAACTTATCCCCTAAGAAGCCTCCGCACGCTAAAAACATCCAGACCATACGCTAAACTAACGCTAAACAACGACGCCGTTACGCGGAGAACGGCGTTTTTGTCTGTCTCTCCCTAAATCTCGGCGCTTAACGTTAGACGCTCTCACGAAAGGACCCACCATGCCCGGACCGATCAGCCAGTTTCTAAAACACCACTATCGCCACTTTAACGCCGCCGCCCTTATCGACGCCGCCGACGCGTACAAAAAGCATCTGGACGACGGCGGCTACATGATGGTCACCCTCGCAGGCGCGATGAGCACCGCCGAACTCGGCCTCTCACTCGCCGAGATGATCCGCCAGGACAAGGTGCAGATTATTAGCTGTACCGGCGCCAACCTCGAAGAAGACGTGTTTAACCTCATCGCCCACGACTTCTACGAACGGATTCCGAACTGGCGCGACCTCACCCCGGACGAAGAGCAGCAACTCTTAGAACGCCACCAGAACCGCGTCACCGACACGACCATCCCCGAAGGGGAAGCGATGCGCCGTCTCGAAGGGGTGCTGCTCGAAGAGTGGCAGAAAGCCGACTCCGCGGGCGAGAGCTACTTCCCCCACGAGTTTCTCTACAAGCTGATTCGTGACGGCACGCTCGAAGAGTCCTACCAGATAGACCCGAAAGATTCCTGGCTCGTTGCCGCCGCCGAAAAGAACCTCCCGATCATCGTGCCCGGCTGGGAAGACAGCACCACCGGCAACATGTACGCCGGACACTGCCTCACCGGCGACATTAAAAACGTCCACACCGTCAAGACCGGCATCCAGTACATGATGATGCTGGCCGAGTGGTACACCGACACCGCGAGCGACCACTCGGTCGGTTTCTTTCAGATCGGTGGCGGTATCGCCGGAGACTTTCCGATCTGCGTCGTGCCGATGCTCCACCAAGACATGCAGCGCTCCGAGGTGCCGGTGTGGGGCTACTTCTGTCAGATTAGCGACTCGACGACGAGCTACGGTAGCTATTCGGGCGCCGTCCCGAACGAAAAGATCACCTGGGGCAAGCTGTCGGTCGACACGCCGAAATTTATCGTCGAAAGCGACGCCACCATCGTCGCCCCGCTGATGTTCGCGTACATTCTAGATCAATAAGTTTTAGAGCAGTAAGTCGGAGCCGTAGCGCGGCACCACCACGCAGCACAAGACGGCGATACTCGCGCACTTCAGATGACGTAATATAACGCTATGGCCTTTGAAGAGCGCGTCACCATCAATCCAGAGATACGTTCGGGGAAGCCCATCATCAAGGGGACACGAATAACGGTCTACGATATTCTCGAATACCTTGCAGGTGGTATGTCCGAAGATGAGATTCTAGCCGATTTTCCAGATTTAGAACGAGAGGACATTCGGGCTACGCTAGAGTTTGCGGCGATGCGCGAGCGTCGTTTGGCAGCTTCTTCTGCGGTGTGAAACTCCTCTTCGACGAGAATCTCAGCCCCGAACTTGTGTCGCCCCGCTGATGTTCGCGTACATTTTAGAGCAGTAGCGAGAGGATACCGAGAACGCCTCGGCTGCTTCGGAGTACGGTATCGTAACGCTACACGGTCGTTGTCCTTACCATTGTCGTTACGGGAGGTCGAAGCATGCGAGTAGGAATCGTCGGGGCGGGCTCGATGGGGCAGGCGCACGCTGCGGGGTGGGTGCAGACGGAGGCTACGCTCGTCGGGTTTTTGTCAAACGAGCAGACGTCTGCCGAGGTGCTCGCGCGGCGTTACGGGGCGCGGACGTTCGCGAACTACCGGGCACTTCTCGACGAGGTTGACGTGGTCGATCTGTGTGTGCCGACCGATCTGCACTACGAGTTGGCGCTTCAAGCGGCACAGGCCGGAAAGCATGCAGTGTGCGAAAAACCGTTGGCGCTGTCGTTAGGGGAGGCCAAGGCTATGATCGACGTCTGCCACGATGCGGGCGTCCGCCTCTTTGTCGCTCACGTACTCCGCTTTTTCCCCCAGTATCGCAGCGCCGCCGACGCTGTGCGCGCGGGCCATCTCGGCGACCTTGGCGTGATGCGCTTTAAACGCGTCTCCTACCCTCCTCACGCCGGTCAAGCGAGCTGGTTCGCCGACGAAGAGCGCTCGGGCGGGATGATCTTCGACCTGATGATCCACGACCTCGACTACGCCCGTTGGCTCGGCGGCGACGTTACCCGTGTCTTCGCGAAGTCGGTACGGAGCACTCACCCCGGCGCGAACGGCGACTACGCCCTTGTTACCTTGCGTTTTGCGAGCGGGGCGATGGCGCTGGTCGAGGGGGGCTGGGTCTATCCTCCGGGTGTGTTTCGAACCGGGTTCGACCTCGCGGGCACCGACGGCCTTATCGAGTGGAGCAGCGACGATACCGAGCCGGTCCACCGCTACCTGCGCGGCGAAGCGGGGAGTGCCGCCGCTGTCGGCCTGCCCCTAACCGTCCTGCCCGAAGACCCCTACACCACCGAGATCAAACACGTCTACGAAGCGCTACGCGACGACACCCCTTTTCTGGTCGCGCCCGAAGACGCGTTCGAAGCGTTACGGCTCTGTGTGAGCGCGCGCGAATCGCTCCGCCGGGGCCGTGCGGTCCGTCCCGAGGAGGTCGCCTGATGCGGCTCGGCATCATGAGCTTCGCCCATCTGCACGCCGAAGGTTACGTTGGCAACCTACGCGATCTGCCGGGCGTCGAGGTTGTCGGGTTTTCGGACACCGACCATGAGCGCGGGGCGCGTGTCGCCGAACTGTTCGATGTGCGCTGGTTCGATCGTCACGAAGATCTGCTCGCCGAAGGGCTCGACGGGGTGCTCGTCTGTAGCGAAAACGCCCACCGCCGCGAACTGGTCGAGATGGCTGCCGAGGCGGGTGTTCACGTGCTCTGCGAAAAGCCTATCGAGGTGACGCTCGCCGACGCTAGGGCGATGAAAGACGTCTGCGACCGTTACGGCGTCCAGTTCATGACGGCCTTTCCGATGCGGTTCGACGCGTCGGTGCGGGCGACCAAGGGGGTGCTAGAACGGGGCGAGTTAGGCACCCTCTACGCGGTAAACGGTATCAACCATAGCGAAATACCGACCGACCACCGCGCCTGGTTCGCGCAAAAAGCTCTTGCCGGGGGTGGCGCCGTGATGGACCATACCGTCCACCTTACCGATCTGCTCCGCTGGTACACGGGGAGCGAGGTCGCCGAGGTGTACGCCGAGGTCGGTACGCCCTTCTACGCCGGCGAGATCGACGTCGACAGTGCCGGACTCGTCACGCTAACGTTCGCGAACGGCGTCTTTGCGACCATCGACTGCTCGTGGAGCCGTCCGAAAAACTATCCCCGCTGGGGACACCTTAAAATGGAGCTAGTCGGCGAGCGGGGCGCGGTGAGCGTCGACGCCTTCGCGCAGGCGCTGACGGCTTATTCGGGCCGTCTGCCTCGAAACCCGAGCTGGCTGAACTGGGGCGGCGACCCGAACCAGGCGATGGTCGAAGAGTTCGCCGCGAGCATCCGCGACGACCGCGAACCCGCCGTGGCCTGGCGTGACGGTTACGAAGCGCTACGTGTGGCGCTCGCCTGTTACCAGTCCGCCGACACCGGGCAGCCCGTACGTCTATCACATCTATCGTCCGCAGAAGGATCTGCAGAAGGGAGCCGTTAGATGGCGAAAAAAGCTAGAGGCTGGTACTATTCGCCGAAAAAGTCTAAACCGAAGATACCGGAGGCGCTAAAACAAGAGGTCGAAACCAGAGCCCGCGATCTCGTCGAAAACCACCTCAAACCGGAGTACGTCGTCACCTCACCCGAGAACGAGCGTTTTAACTACATCACCGATATCTGGGTGAAATGGTACCGCAGCTATCTCTATTTTTGCGCGATGTACCGCAGCACCTCTCCTGACGCGCTCTCTCCCGAATTCGAGGTTCGCTTCGCCCGTCTCGAATACGCTGGTCTTGGCGAGAGCGGCGAAGGACTCTTTCACCTCGCCTATATGCGGCACACCGGCCAGTGGTGGGAGATCTTCCGCGACCTGCCGCTACAAGAGTGTCTAGACACTGTCCGCGACCTGCCACACTTTCGTCCCTAGATTACTTTACGGCGCCCTGGGTAAGGCCACGAATAAGTTGCCGCGAAAAGATGACGTAGAGGACGATGATCGGCACCATCGCTAGGGTGAGCGAGGCGAGCACCGCGTTCCAGTCGTTGACGTACTGACCGAGGAAGATCTGGGCGCCCAAGATAATCGTCTTGCTCTGTTCGCTAGACGCTAGAATAAGCGGAAACCAGAGGTCGTTCCAGATCGGAATCATGTTAAAGATGGCGACGGTGCCGAGCGCCGGGCGGATCAGCGGCAGGATCAGCGCGTAGATGCGGTATTCGCTCGCGCCGTCAATACGGGCGGCGTCTTTTAGGTCGCGCGGGACGTTTAGTAAGAAGATCGACAAGATAAAGACCGCGAGCGGGATCCCCTGCGCGGTATAGACCAAGATGAGCGACCAGAGCGTGTCGGTGAGGCCGAGGTCGACCATCATCTCTAAAATACTGACCGTCCCTAGCCGGATCGGAATCATAATGCCGACGGCCAGGTAGAGCGACATAAAGGTGTTGCCGACAAAGCGGTACTCGGCGAGCGCGTGCGCCGCCATGCTGCTGACGAACAGGATCAGTGCCAACGATACAAGTGTGACGATCAGGCTGTTTAGAAAGTAGAGTTCGAAGCGGGCGCTGTTAAACACGGTCTGGTACCCGGCCAGGCTAAAGGTGTCGGCGTTCGGGAGCGCGTAGGGCGTCTGAAAGATAGAACGGCGACTCTTAAACGAGTTAAGGATAATCAGCAGGATAGGGAAGGTCGCGACGACCGTGTAGGTCAGCAGAACCGCGTGGACGCCTAAAATCTGCGCCCAGTAGCCGACGCCGCGACCGGGTCGGGCGGTCATAGCTCGATCCTCTGCAGTCGGCGCTGGTAGCCGAAGAAATAGATCAGCACGCCGGTTAGGATAATCAGAAACATCACCCCGGCGATGGTCGCACCCATGATGGGGTTGCCCGGCTGGAGCTGCACGCCGAAAAAGGTTCTAAAGAAGAACGTCCCTAGGATATCGGTCGCGAAGTTCGGGCCGGCGAGCGCTCGTTGGGTCGTGTAGATAAGGTCGAAGGCGTTAAAGTTATTGACGAACGTCAGGATGCCGACGATGCCGACTGTTGGCAAGATAAGTGGAAACTTGATCCGCCAGAACACGTCCCACCCGGTCGCCCCGTCGACCCGCGCCGCTTCGACGAGTTCGTCAGGGATGCCGACGAGCGCGGCCAGAAAGAGCAGCATCGGGATACCGACAAACTGCCACACCGATACGAGCGAGAGCGTGACGAGCGCCGTCGACTCGAGCCCTAGCCACGGCTGGTCGAGATGCGCTAGCCCGAACAGCCCGAGCACGTCTTCGGAAACGCCCCACACTGGGCTGAGGATGAGCCGCCAGATAAACCCGACCAGCACGATAGACAGCACGGTCGGAGTAAAGATAAGGGTGCGGTAGATAGCGCTGCCGACCAGAAAACGTGAGGCGAGCAGCGCCGCGAGCAGCAACCCGATCGGGTTCTGAAAGAGCATATGGACCGCGAAGAAGATAACGTTGTTTTCGATCGCGTTTCGCAAGAAGGGCGCCCACTGGTCGTCGCTAAAGAGCCGCTGGTAGTTCGCGAGACCGACGAAGATCTCCTGTCGTTCCGGGCCGAACGTGTAGAGGCTGAGCCGCAACGTATCGATAAGCGGGTAGATCATGAACGCCGTATAGATCAGCACCGCCGGAGCGAGAAACACGACGATATGGACGGGAAAGGGTTTTTTACGCCTCACAAGACTTCCAATCTATCCTAAGCGCGCCTACGACGGCTAGCGTGGCTCGCGGTACGTCGGCTTACGGTGCGCGAACTTGACTTACGGTGTGTGAACTCGTGGTGGATGAAGGTGTAGCGCTGCTCCGGAGAGCCGTCAGGACCGAGAAAAAGCGAAAGAGTGCCCGAAATCGGCACTCCTCCGCATTGTGATTTCCGCGTTGCAATTTTGGCGCGTATGCTCACGTCGGTAATGTTCGTGTCGGTTATCGCGACGCTGCAGTTACTCCTGCTGCGGTCCGTACCAGTTTTCGAGGCCGTTCTGGACGCTCGTCGCGGCTTCTTCGGGGGTCGCGGTGCCGTTTAGGACTTGGGCGGACGCGTTCCAGAGGTCGAGCTCGTTGTTAGGCTCGCCGCGCGAGAGGATCTGGTAGCTCGAGCGGATCGTCGACTCGCACTCGGCGCGCCAGCTTACGAAGGTCTGGGCGAGCGGGTCTTGTAGGGTGACGTCGTGGGTGGAGAGCGAGAAGAAGCCGGGCAGCGCGTTGGCGTAGATTTCGGCGAACTCCGGGGTGGTCATCCAGGTCAGCAGGGTGCGGGCGGCTTCCTGGTTGGGGCTGTCGGCGTTTAGGCCCATCGCGATGTCGGTGTGGTCGCTGATGTAGCAGGTGTCCTGACCTTCGGGGACGGGGGGCTTAAAGGCGCCCATCTCGAAGTCGACGAGCGGGTTAAACACGCTGATGTCCCACGAGCCCGCCGGGTAGATCGCGCCCTGGCCGAAGGCGAAGAAGTTCTGGGCGTCGGGGTAGCTAAGAGCCTGGTAGCCCCGGGCGAGGTAGGGCTGCCACTCGGCGAGGGCCCGAAACGCTTCTAGAAAGCCGTCTTCGTCATAGCCGGTGGTGCCGGCGATGAGCTCGAGCCGTCCCTGTTCGCCGTTCCAGAAGTTCGGCCCGATGTTCTGGTAGCCCATCGTCGCCGACTCCCACTGGTCGGCGGTGCCCATCACGAGCGGCGCGTAGCGACCGTCTTCACTGATCGTTTCGAGAAGGCTTAAAAACTCCGCGTAGGTTTCGGGCTCGTCGAAGATGCCTAACTCTTCGAAGATGTCGCGGTTGTAGATAAAGCCGTGGATGACCGAGGCCATCGGCACACAGAACACGTCCGAACCGTCGTCGGTCACCCAGGCGCTACGGGCGACGTCGGAAAAGTTTTCCATGCCGGGCAGGTCACTAAGCGAGGCCAGAAAGCCGCGGTTAAACAGTTCGAGCGACTGGTCGAACGGACGGCAGGTAATCAGGTCGCCGGCGCTGCCCGCTTCGAGCTTCGAGTTAAGCACCGCGTTGTACTCGGTCGGCGCGGTCGGCGTGAACCGGACCTCGATGTCGGGGTACTGCTCGTTAAACGCCGGAATAATCAGCTCGTTCCAGATGGCCAAGTCGTCGTTACGCCAGCTTTCGATGGTCAACGACCCGCTCTGCGCGAGGGCGCTACCGAAAACAGCGATAGCGAGAATCATCAGTAGGGACCGAAAAGTATGCTTCATATGCCTCCTAGACAAATGTTTTTGTGTATTGTTACGACTTTATCACAACGGAGCGAACAGGTGATAGCGCTTTGGAAAGAATGAAAGTCTACAAGGCTCTGCCGCGCTCTGTTGCAGGCTTAGATAGAGCGTTGGTCAGGGTATTCACAAAGTCTAGAACATCGTCGGGTCGGTTTGTCGGCTTGAGGTTGTGCGATTGTTGGTGAGGTGATAAAGGTCGCCGCCTTAGCTCGTGACAGGGACGGGCGCAGGCTTAGGTTTGGCCTCCTGTTTTGTCTCACCACTACGCAGCAGGCGCATCCCGTTCGCCACCACAATCAGCGTGCCGCCCTCGTGACCGACCACACCGAGCGGCAGCGGCAGGTCGCCGAACAGCGTAAACAGCACCAGGACGACCATCGCGCCGGTCGCGAAGAAGAGGTTCTGTTTGACGATGTGGCTCGCGCGGCGCGACAGCTGGTGGGCGGCGTCTAGACGTGACAGGTCGTCGGAGAGCAGCGCGACGTCGGCGGCTTCGATGGCGACATCACTGCCGGCACTACCCATCGCGACGCCTACGTCGGCACTCGCGAGCGCGGCTGCGTCGTTGACGCCGTCGCCTACGAACGCGACCCGGGCCGAGTCGCGAAGTTCTTTGACGATACGAACCTTGTCTTCGGGGAGCAGGTCGGCGTAGATGTCGGCGGGAGCGATGCCGAGTTGACGACCGACGTGTTCGGCGGCGGCGCGGTGGTCGCCGGTCAGCATGACGATGCGGCGGGTGCCGGAGGTGCGGAGCGAGTCTAGGGCGCGGCTCGAGCTCATCCTGACCGTATCGGCGACGGCGATAACGCCAATAATCTGGTCAGTACCGACCAACACGGTGGTTTTGCCGTCGTGCTCGAAGCGTTTGAGGGTTTCGTCGACTTCGGCGGATAGGGTGACGCCGCGCTCTCGGGCGAGTTTGCGGTTGCCGGCCCAGACGGTCTGGTTATTAAGGGTTGCGACGATGCCGTGGCCGGGGACGGCTTGGGTGTCTTGGCTAGGGGAGGGCTCGAGCCCTTCCTCTTTCGCCGCCGTCACGATACTCTGCGCGATCGGGTGCTCCGAACGGCTTTCGACACTCGCCGCGAGCCGCAACAGCGCGTTCCTGTCTCCGGAAAACACCACGATGTCGGTCACCTTCGGGCGTCCTTCGGTCAGTGTGCCGGTCTTGTCGAGCGCGATCACGTCGGTCTGGCCGAAGTCTTCGAGTGCCGCGCCGCCCTTAAACAGCACCCCGCCCCGCGCCGCTGCCGCGAGCGCCGAGAGAATCGCCGCCGGAACGCTAATCACAATCGCGCACGGACTCGCCACGACCAGCAGCGTGGCCGCCTTGTAAAACGCGTCTTGCGGTGCGAGACCGATCAGAAAGAAGATTCCGAGCGCGATCGCACTACCGACCAGCACCACGACGGTGTAGCGCTGTCCAAACCAGTCACTAAACCGCTGACTCGGCGAGCGCTGTGCTTGTGCCTCGGTGACGAGGTCGATCATCCGGGCGAGCGTCGAGTCTTGCGCCCGTTTGGTAACGCGGATGTCGAGGGCGCCGTTGGCGTTGACTGTCGCGGCGAAAACGTCGTCACCGACTTCTTTATCGACCGGAATCGACTCGCCGGTGATGGCGGCCTGGTCGACCGCGCTACGGCCCGCCACAACCTCGCCGTCGACGGGGATCCGTTCGCCCGGCCTGACGAGGACGATATCGCCGGGCTCGAGCCCCTCAATCCCCACCTCGCGCACACCGTCTCCGTCGCGCAGCCACGCCGTGTCGGGTCGCAGCGCCATCAGGCTAGACACCGCCCGTTTGGTGCGGCCCATCGCGTAGTCTTCGAGCGTCTCGGCGAGGCTAAACAGAAACAGAAGGATGGCGCCGTCGCGGGCCTCGCCGACCGCCGCCGCCGCGAGTGCAGCGAGCACCATCAGCAGGTCGATGTCGAGTTTGCGCTCTCGGACGAGCGCGGTAAGCGCGTCGCGCCCGGCAGGAACGCCGCCGGCCAGAAAGGCCAGCAGGTAAGACGCGGCGACCGTCCAGGCCGGCAAATCTGTAAACGATAGGGCGATACCGACGATTAAACCGATGCCGGTCAGAGCGGTTAGGGCGACCGCGACGCGAAGTTTTGGGACGTCGTCGTCGTGTTCTTGGGGGCGCCTCGGGAGTGCTGAATGTGTGGTTGTTGACATCATGATGAGAGTATAACTCGGAATCATTCCGATTTCAATCTAAAGCTGATGGGTCGGTATTCGCTTCGGGGAGCGGTTCGGAGCGGAGACTTGCAGCCAGAACGGTGAAAGGTAGCGTCTGGTCGGTTTTGGCCGATCGGGGCCCGAGCCGAGCAAACAAGATGTGCGGACGGAGCGGGGGTGTGTCGGCGACTGCCAACCGAGCCGTAAACCGGGCCGAGAATCGAGAATTCGGCGGTGTGCTTAGGGGCGATGTGATGTCGGAGTGATTTTGGAAGCGCCCGGCGCGTGCTAGTATAAGGAGATTAGGTGCTGTATGCGGCGACGCGTACGTGTTGTAACCGTGGGTTGTAATCCCGGATCCGACGGTCCTTGGCTAGCAGTTCTTGGCTAGCAGACGCGTGCTCGAGCCCTGCGCGAACCCGGCTACGGGCGATCTTTTACGGACGATCTCGTCGCGCGGCTGGTCAAACACAACAGCGACAGCGCCAGAAACATAACATTAAAGATATAGGTACGAAACACACAAGACGTTTTAGAAAGGCGGCACGAAGGTAGTGACAAAGGCAACTCAGCGCGGTTCGCTTCGCGATGTTCTTAAAGCGCACGGCCTCCGCTACAGCAAGCCGCGCGAGGCGATTCTGGCTTTCTTTCGGGAACAGGATCGGCACGTAAGCGCGGAAGGGCTCTACGTCGAGCTAAAGCAGCGGGGCACGGATCTTAGCTTGTCGACGGTCTACCTTAACTTGGGGGTGCTCAAGACCGCCGGGCTGATCCGCGAATTTGAAGGGGTCGGCGGCGAAGCGCTCTACGACAGCAGCGTCGAACCGCACCACCACGTAATCTGCACGGCGTGCGGCGCGATCGCCGACCTTCCGCTGATCCGGATCGACGACACCCCGCCGACCCGCTACCTGCAACACAAGGCCGAAGCCGCGTCGGGCTGGCAGGTCGACGAACCGACGCTTAGTTTGCAGGGCGTCTGCCCGGTCTGTCAGAGGGCGATGCACTAACGAAGCACTAAGCCGCGTCTGGGCGCGTACTCGGTGGCCAGAGGCTAGCGTTAGAGGCCGGCCTAAAGTAGGAGTGTGAGGTAGAAGCGGAGACCCCGCCTTTCTGCTAGCATGAGGGTAATAATGTCCCTGTTGGCTAGCCGAAGGCGAGGTTACCATTGTGTCTAAGGCTTCATATAGTGACAGCTCTAGGGTTCCGGGTTGTTGCGTCCTAAATTGCCGCGTCCTGGCGTCCGGCCTGCGTCCGTCCTGTATTACCGACACGCTCTAGGCACGGCTTATCAGGCACAGTTCAGGAGGTCCATCATGAAGATTTTACACCCGACCGATTTTTCCCGCACCGCCGAACACGCCCGCACCCTCGCCCTCGACCTGAGCGACCGGCTCGGCGCTACGCTTCACGTCGTGTACGTTCAGGAGAAGTTTATGGAGGGGAGCGGCGAGCACACCTACCTGCTGGGCCGCGCCGAAAACCTTAGCTCGGAGCTGCTCAAACGGCTCGAAGAGTCGCGCGAAGAAGAGGTAAAGCATATCCGGCAGCGGCTCGAGCGGCTGACCCCGGAGGGCTCGAGCTCCGAGCTGCGCTGGGGCAAAACCGTGCCCGAACTGCTCGAACTTAGCAAGCAGCACGACCTTATCGTGATGGGTGCCCACGGCGCGAACCGGCTCGACAACTACTTTCTGGGCGGCACCGCCGGGCGGATCGCGCGGCGGTCTAACACGCCGATCCTGAGTGTACGCGACGAAGCCGAAACGACCTCGGTGCGGCGGATTCTGGTCGCGACCGACTTCGGCACCGCCTCGCGCAACGCCTGGGAGTTCGCCCGGAGCCTCGCCGAACACAGTGCCGAACATAGTATCGAGATTGCGGTCGCGCACGTTACGACCGACCCCGACACCAGCGACGCCGTTACCGAGCTAGACGCCTTTACCGGCGACGCCGACGTCCGCAAGGTGATCCGCGCAGGCAACCCGGTCGACGCGCTCCCCAACATCGCCCGCGAGATCGGCGCCGACGTCATCGCGATCGGTATCTGGCGCCACGCCGGGCCGCTCGGTCTGGTGCTCGGATCGCAGGCGGACGCGCTGCTACGCTCGAGCCCCGTACCGATTCTAAGCGTACCGGGCTCGAGCTCCTAGCCACCCTCCCGGCGCTATCTTCCGGCGCTGTCTTCCGACAAGGGCCGATGAGAACGAAACTCATCCCCTTGTTGGTTTTTTTAGATAAATGCTAAAGTAATGTAAGTGCTTACGTGAAAAGCAGCACAAAGTAACGACACAAAACCGTAACACACCGAAAGGGGCTTCTACCGCTGTGTACTTTAACCTACTGCTGATGTTTCTGGCCGCCGCCACGATCGGCGCGCTCGCTCTGCTTGTCGGGGGGCTTCTCGGGCCTAAAAAAGCGACCGAGGTCAAGCTCGCCGCCTACGAGTCGGGCAACCCTGCCGAAGGTTCGGCGCGCGAACGTTTTCCGGTTCACTTCTATCTGGTCGCGATGCTCTTTATTATTTTCGATATCGAGACGGCGTTTTTCTACCCGCTCGCGGTCAAGTTTCAGGTCGCCCCGCAGTTTCTGTTCGTCCAGGCGATTATCTTCGTCGCCATCCTGGCGGTCGGCTACGTCTACGTGTTACGCAAAGGCGTGCTGGACTGGAAGTAGTGTCGCCCCTTCGCCCCTCGTTCTGTAAGGAGATTGACCCGCTATGGCAGTGACCGACCTGTTTTACAAAGACGTCCAGGAACTCGAAGAAGAGGGGATCCTCTTTTCGACGCTCGGCAAGCTCGTGGCGTGGGGCCGTTCGAACAGCCTCTGGCCCGCGACTTTCGGCTTGGCGTGCTGCGCCATCGAGATGATGCAGTCGACCAACGCCCGTAACGACATGGCCCGCTTCGGCTCCGAGGTGTTTCGGGCCAGCCCGCGTCAGGCCGACGTGATGATCGTCGCCGGACGGCTCTCGAAAAAGATGGCTCCGGTCATGCGCCGCGTCTACGACCAGATGCCCGACCCCAAGTGGGTCATTTCGATGGGGGCGTGCGCGTCGTCGGGCGGCATGTTTAACAACTACGCGATCGTCCAGAACGTCGACTCGGTCGTGCCGGTCGATGTCTACGTGCCCGGCTGTCCGCCCCGGCCCGAAGCGCTGATCTACGGTGTGATGCAGCTTCAGAAGAAGGTGCGCGGCGAAGCGTTCGACCAGCAGGGCGTCAAGCTGCCGATGGTCGAGGGGTGGCGGCAGTGAGCCCGACCGGGAGCTCGGCAGGGAGCCTTGTCGACCGGGTGACCGAGACGCTCAAGTCCGAGCTTAGCGGCAAGCCCGCCGAATATAAGGGGATGGTCAGCGTGACCGTCGACAAAGAGCAGATCGTCGCGGCGGTGAAGGCGGCCAAGGACGCCGGCTTTAACATGATTTCGGACATCTTCGGTATCGACTACCTGACCTACCCGCGTCACCAGGGCAAGCGCTTTAGCGTCGTCTACAACCTCTACAGCGTCGGCGACAACGAGCGGATCTTTATCCGCGTCAACCTAGACGACGGCGTGCCGCTGCCGACCATTACCGGGATCTGGAAGGGTGCGTCGTTTATGGAGCGCGAGGTCTACGACATGTTCGGCGTCGAGTTTGTCGACCACCCCGACCTGCGTAAGCTGATCACCCCCGAAGACCTCGACGGCCACCCCCACCGCAAAGACTTTCCGCTCGGCGAAACCCCGACTCTGTTTAACGAAGGGCGCTTTCTCGACCCGGCCTCGTTTCGGGCCGGGATGACCGGCGAAGACACCGGCATGTCGGGCTGGACGGGCGGCAGCCGCAAAGGAGTGACGAGCGATGAGTAAGACCGGTAACAAAGACAAGAACCTCAAGACCAGAGCGGTCGAGGCGGCGCCGGGCATCACCACCTACGAACCCCGTAGCGAGCGCGAGTTCGAGACCAAACTGATGCGGCTTAACGTCGGCCCGCAGCACCCGAGCACCCACGGCGTGTTGCGCCTCGTCGTCGACCTAGACGGCGAGCGGGTCAAAAAGATCGTGCCGCAGATCGGCTACCTCCACTCCGGCTTCGAAAAGACGATGGAGAACCGCACCTACCAGCAGGGCGTGACCTACAGCAACCGGATGGACTATCTGCACGGCTTCGGTCACGACCTCGCCTACGTCCTCTCGGCAGAAAAGCTCGTCGGGGCGCAGGTACCCGAACGGGCGCAGCAGATCCGCGTCATCCTTACCGAACTTAACCGGATCGCGAGCCACCTGGTCTTTTTCGGAACCGGCATCCTCGACATGGGCGCGCTCACGCTGTTTTTCTACACCGCCCGCGAACGCGAAAGGATCCTCGACCTGTTCGAGATGGTCTGCGGGGTGCGGATGAACTACGGCTACTTCCGGGTCGGCGGTCTGTCGCGCGACATCCCCGACGAGTTCGTACCGGCGACGCGGCAGTTTTTAAGCGACTTTCCGCCGATGATCGAGCAGTACAAGCGGCTCTTTGCCAAGAACGACATCTTTGTAAACCGCACCAAAGAGACCGGCGTGATGTCGGCGGAGGACGCGCTCGACCACGGCCTGACCGGGCCGTCGTTACGGGCGAGCGGGGTCGGGCTCGACTTTCGAAAGGCGCAGCCCTACAGCGGCTACGAACGCTACGACTTCGACGTGCCGACCGCCGACACCGGCGACGCCTACGCGCGCTTCATGGTGCGGATGCAGGAGATGACCGAAAGCCTAAAGATCGTCGAGCAGGCACTCGACCAGCTCGAGCCCGGCCCCGTCAAAGACCCGGACCGGCGCATCAGCTTACCGCCCCGGCACGAACTCGAAACCTCGATGGAGGCGGTTATCTTTCACTTCAAGCTCGCTACCGAAGGGTTTCACCCGCCGCAGGGCGAAGCGTACGTCCCGACCGAAAGCGCGCGCGGCGAACTCGGCTACTACATCGTCTCCGACGGTGGCTCGATGCCGTACCGGGTCAAGGTGCGGGTGCCGAGCCTGATCAACCTGCAGTCGCTCGAGTCGATGTGTTACGACGGTCTGTTCGCCGACATGGTGACCAACATCGCCTCGCTCGACCCGGTCCTCGGCGACGTCGACAAGTAGTGCCGAGACAGGTAGTGCCAAGTAGTGCGGAGACAAGTAGTGCGGGCGTCCGCCCCGTTCTCCGCACCAGCTCTACGACGTCTTTAAGGCAGCTCTATTTAGGGCAGTTCTACAACAGCTCTTTGACGACCGCTTTTTAACGACAGCTTTACGACCGCCGAACCGGCACCACCCTACAGATTAGATAGAAGGATTTAAAAATTTTATGAGCCAAACCGCCACCCCCAAGTTTTTCGCGGAGCGCCCCGAGCTGCTCCAGGACATTCTCGGACGCTACCCCGACTACGGACGCCGTAGCGCCGTCATGCCGCTGCTCTGGGAAGTCCAGCGGGCCGAACGCTACATTAGCGAAGCGCGTGTCGAAGAGATCGCCGACATCCTAGACCTCAACCCGACCGAAGTGAAGGGCGCGATGAGCTTCTACTCGACCTTTCACGAACAGCCGGTCGGCACGTATCATTTGCAGATCTGCTCGACGCTGTCCTGTTCGCTCGCCGGGAGCGACGAAATGTACGACTATATTGTCGAACAGACCGGTATCGTGGGCGGCGAAACGAGCCGCGACAAGCGCTTTAGCCTGCAGAAGGTGGAGTGTTTGGGATCGTGCGGGACGGCACCGGTGCTGCAGGTCAACGACACCTACTACGAGCGGGTCGACCCGCTCGCGGCTGTCAGACGCACTGCTCGCGGCGCTGCGCCGCAGACAGGGCTGCTCGAAGCCACCCTGGCGCGAGCGGCGGACGCCGGTGCCGATAAAGGCTGAGCGCACCGAAGGAGGTGCCGCGTGACCACCGGTCGCAGAACGCCCCCAACCGATCACGAGCCGTAAAGACCCCCGCTTCGAGATCACCCTCTACAAACACGTCGGGGTCAAAAACGCCTGGACGCTTAACTACTACCTGTCACACGGCGGCTACGAAGGCGCCCGCAAAGCGCTAAGCACCATGAAGCCCGCCGAGGTCGTGAACGAGGTCAAGGCCTCGGGGCTACGCGGACGAGGCGGGGCCGGCTTTCCGACCGGGGTGAAGTGGTCGTTTATGCCCCCGGTCGACGAACGGCAGCGCTTTATCGTCTGCAACGCCGACGAGTCCGAGCCGGGCTCGTTTAAAGACCGTTACATCCTAGAAGACGACCCCCACCAGCTGATCGAGGGGATGATCATCGGTGGCTACGCGATCGGCGCGACGATCGGCATCATCTACATCCGGGGCGAGTACTGGCAGGGCTACGAGCGGCTGCTCCAGGCCGTCAAAGACGCGCGCGAAGCGGGCTACCTCGGCAAAAACCTGTTCGACTCCGGCTTCGACTTCGACATCATCCTGCACCGGGGTGCGGGCGCCTACATCTGCGGCGAAGAGACCTCGCTGATGAACTCGTTCGAAGGTCTGCGCGCCAACCCGCGCCTCAAACCGCCCTTTCCGGCTCAGGCCGGTGTGTACGGCCTGCCGACCACCATCAACAACGTCACCTCGCTGACGAGCGCCGTGCACATTATCAACAAAGGTGCGGACTGGTTTTCGGCGATGGGTACCGACGACTCGAAGGGTACCAAGCTCTATCAGATCAGCGGGCCGGTCGCTAAGCCGGGCGTGTACGAGATGCCGATGGGCTCGAGCTTTCGCGAACTGATCTACGACCTCGCGGGCGGGCCGACCGAAGAGGTCAAAGCGTTTATCCCCGGCGGCTCGTCGACCCCGATGCTGCCGTTCGACGACGAACACCTCGACACCCCGATGGACTACGGCTCGATCGCCAAGAAGGGCTCGATGCTCGGCACCGGCGGGGTTATCTTGATTCCGAAACAGAAGTGCATCGTCAATGCGACCTGGAACCTGGTCCGCTTCTACGCCCACGAGTCGTGCGGCAAGTGTACGCCCTGCCGCGAGGGGATTAGCGGCTGGATGACCAAGATGTACCAGAAGCTCGTCCAGGGCTTAGGCGCCGAGGGCGACCTCGACCTGCTCGACAACATGGCTCAAAACATCAAGGGTAAAGCGTTCTGCCCGCTCGCCGACGCCTGTTTGGGGCCGGTCCAGTCGAGCCTCAAATACTTTCGTGACGAGTACGAGTACCTGGTCGAACACGGCGCACCGATGTACACCCGCGATAGCTGGTGGCAAGAATGAAGGTCGTCGTTAACGGGATCGAACTCGACCTCAAACCGGGCACCTCGGCGATCGACGCGGTCTTCGCCGCCGGGCACGACGTCCCCTACTTCTGTAGCCAAGAGTATATGTCGCCGATCGGCGCGTGCCGCCTCTGCCTCGCCAAAGTCGGCGCGCCGCGCAAAGACCGCGACACCGGCGAATGGATCAAGGACGACGAGACGGGCGAGCCCAAAATCTTCTACTTCCCCAACCCGATGGCGACCTGCACGACCGCGGTCATGGAGGGGATGGTTATCGACACCCTCTCCAAAGAGGTCCAGCAGGCGCAGTCGGGGATGATGGAGTTTACGCTTATCAACCACCCGCTCGACTGCCCGGTCTGCGACAAGGGGGGCGCCTGCGAACTGCAAGACCGCGCCTACGAGTACGGGCAGGGTACGTCACGCTTTCAGTTCGACAAACGTCACCAGGAGAAGCACCACGCGCTCTCGGACCTGATCACCCTAGACCGCGAACGCTGTATCCACTGCAAGCGCTGCGTCCGCTACTTCGAAGAGATCCCGGGCGACGAGGTGCTCGACTTTATCGAGCGGGGCGGCCACACCTACATCGGCACGCTCGAAGAGGGGTTGCCGAGCAACTTTACCGGCAACATCACCGACATGTGCCCGGTCGGGGCGCTACTCGACACCACCAGCCGCTTTCGCGGTCGAAACTGGGAGTACGACCACACCCGCAGCACCTGTCTAGACTGCGCGGTCGGCTGTGCGACCACCGTCGACGCCCGGACCGGACGGATCGAGCGGGTCAAGAGTGGCCGCAACACCCAGATCAACAACGACTGGATCTGTGACGGGGGCCGCTTCGGCCACGAGTACGTCGGTGCCGACGACAGGCTCGAGACGCCGCTGATCCGCAAAAACGGCAGCCTCGAACCGGCCAGTTGGGACGAGGCGACGGCTTTTATTGCCGACAAGCTTAAAACGATGGGCCAGCACGAGGTCGGCATCGCTCTGCGCGCCGACGCGACCCTCGAAGAGGCGATCGGGGCGACCTCGCTCGCCGACCAGCTAAACACCGGCCAACGCGACCACTACCCGCGTCCGGCGGCTTCGGTCATCCCGCAGGGGACGCAGGCGACGCTAAACCAGGTCGCGACGAGCGACGCTATTTTCGTGATCGGCGACCTGACCGAAGAAGCGCCGATTGTCGACCTGCGCATCAAAGAAGCGCTCAAAGGGGTGGCGCCGCCCGAACTGATGCCGCACGGCGTGCCGATCGCCGACCTGCGGCTTAAAGAGCGGATGCCGCGCAAGCGCGAGATCCTTACCGTCGCGGCGCCCTACCACGTCGACCTGATGAACCACGCCGGACAGACGCTACACTACGGCGCGGGTCGCGAAGTCGACATGCTGTCGCTGTTGGTGACGGCGGCGCAGGGCGACGCCGACGGTAACGTTAACGTCGACGCGCAGAAGGCCGCCGAGTTGGGGCTAAGCGCCGAGCAGGTCGTCGAGATCGTCGTCGGGCTACAGCAGGCCGAAAACGCGGTGATCGTCTACGGCGGCTTCGTGCTCGCCTCGAAACACGCGGCTAACGCGGCGGCGGCGCTCGCCAAGGCGACAGGCGCGAAGGTGATGGCGGTCGGGCCGATGGCGAACAGCTACGGGCTCGAGCACCTCGCCCTCCTCCCGAGCCAGTCCGGTTTCGGCTACGCCTCGATGTTGCGCGGCGACGTCAAGGCGCTGATCCTGTCCGGCCTCGATCCCGGCCCTGGACGCCGGCGGTCGCCGAGCACACTTCGGGAGCTCGAACCTGCTCGTCGTCCACGACAGCTTTCGCACCGCGACCACCGAACTCGCCGACGTCGTCCTCCCGGCCAAAACCGGTTACGAAAAAGAGGGCACGGTCATGAACCTCGAAGGCCGCTACCTGAGCGTCAGGCCGGCCCCGGTCGATGCGGGCAGCGCCGAAGACTTTACCGGCGTGATCAAGGCGCTCGGCGACGCGCTCGGCGAGCGGATGGACGGGCGGAGTACGCGCAGCGCCCACCGGAAGCTCCGCAAGGAGCGCGACCTCGACCTGAGCGAACTGCCGGTCGAAGGGCTGCTCCCGCAAGTCAAGTACCGGGCGGTCAACACCTTCGTGGTCAAAGACCGCGACACACAGGCGGGCAACCTGCTGCTCGTGCCGAGCATGGTCCGGGCCGAACAGATCGGGCGTAACCCGCACCTGCGTGCGGCGTTTGGTGACGCGGCGTTGCGGATCAATCCGGCGGACGCGCAAGAGAGGGGGCTCGAGCCCCACACCGTGGTCAGCTTTAGCGTCGGCGGCTTTACCCGTCACGCCACCATTGCCGTCACCGACACCGTCCCTGCCGGCCTGATGCTGCTACCGGCCACCCCCGACCAGCCGGTCGGCCTGACCGAGTTCGACCCCGCAACCATCACCGTCGAACGTGTCTCGCTAGAAATGAGCGCCTAAATGAACGACCCCCTTCTCGTTACGCTCGGCAAAGCGTTTCTGCTCTGCACCATCCTGCTCGGAGCGTTTGCCTACATGACGCTCGTCGAACGGCGTCTGCTCGGGCGGATGCAGCACCGCTACGGCCCGAACCGGGTCGGCCCGTTCGGGTTACTCCAGCCGATCGCCGACGCGCTCAAGTCGATCTTTAAAGAAGACATCGTGGTGTCGATGTCCGACCGGTTCGTCTACTTTCTGGCGCCCTTTATCAGCATTACCTTCGCGCTGACCGCGTTCGGGGCGATTCCGGGCGGCCCGGCGGGCAGCTTTTTTGGCTACAACCCCTGGATTATGGACCTCGACATCGGGCTGCTCTTCGTCTTCGCGGCGACGAGTATCGGCGTGTACGGCATCTTTTTAGGCGGCTGGGCGAGTAACAGCAAGTATTCGCTCTTAGGCGGTCTGCGCTCGTCGGCGCAGCTTATCAGCTACGAACTCGGGCTCGGCCTGTCGGTACTCGGCATTATCATGATTACCGGCACGCTTAACCTGCGCGAGATCGTCGACTACCAGATCGGCTGGAAGTTTCTGCTGCTGCTCCAACCGGTCGCGTTCGTGACCTTTCTGATCTCGGCGGTCGCCGAAGTGAACCGGACCCCGTTCGACCTGCCCGAAGCCGAGCAGGAGATTGTAGCGGGCTACCTGACCGAGTATTCGAGCATCAAGTGGGCGCTGTTTCAGATGGCCGAATACGTCAACATGATGACGGCGGCGGCGTTTATGAGCACGCTCTTTTTAGGCGGCTGGCGCGGCCCGGCCTTCCTCGACGCGGTTATTCCGGGCGCGTCGAGCTGGCCCTTTATCTGGCTGATCGCTAAGATGGCGCTGTTCATGTTCTTCTTTATCTGGCTGCGGGCGACCCTGCCCCGCTTTCGCTACGACCAGCTGATGCGCTTCGGCTGGATCTACCTGTTCGAGATCGCGCTCGCGAGTGCGCTCGTGACCGGCGCGGTTATCGCGTTTCTGTAAGTCCGACCTGCAACGCCTACGTACTGGAGGTACCGTGTGAGTGTTTTAGACATCGCCAAGGGCATGGGGGTGACGCTCGGGCACCTGTTTAAGAAGCCGGTGACCGTGCAGTATCCCGAAGAGCCCGCGACCATCCAGCCCCGTTTTCGGGGCCGACACCACCTGCTGCGCCACGCTAACGGCCTAGAGAAGTGTATCGGCTGTAGCCTCTGCGCGGCGGCCTGTCCGGCCTATGCGATCTACGTCGAGGCCGCCGAAAACGACCCCGACAACCCGACCGCCCCGGGCGAGCGCTACGCGAAGGTCTACGAGATCAACATGCTGCGCTGCATCTTCTGCGGGATGTGCGAGGAGGCCTGCCCGACCGGCGCGGTCGTGCTCGGCCACGAGTTCGAGCTGACCGACTTTCGCTACGAAGACTTCGTGTACGGCAAGGAAGACATGCTCGTCGGCGTGAAGGGGAGCAAGTGGCAGCGGCGCGAAGCGGAGCAGAAGGGTACCGACGTCCGGGTCGGCTTTAAGGCCGGCGACCGTCCCGAACTCGAAGGCGTGGACTACTAGTGTTTACCTTCTTCTTGCTTGCGGGGGTGATGATCGTCGGTGCGCTCGGCGTAATCACCCTCAAGGAGCCGGTCCACGCGGCGCTGTCGCTCGTCGGGACGCTGCTAACCCTCGCCATCACCTACGTGACGCTGCAGGCGCACTTTTTAGCGGCGATCCAGGTCATCGTCTACGCCGGCGCGATCATGGTGCTGTTTCTGTTCGTGATTATGCTTCTTAACGTGCAGAGCGAACCGGCAGCGCCACAGCTGAGCTGGCTCCGTCCGGCGGCTTACATTACCGGGCTCGTCGCCGTTGTCGCGCTCGTCGCGACGATTGTCGCGACCCGGCAGCCGTTACCCGACGCCGCGACGATTACGGCGACGCTGCGGGGTGGGGGCGCGGACGCGATCGGCGAGGCGCTGTTTAACCAGTTTGTGCTCGCCTTTCAGCTCGTCGGCGTCCTGCTGCTGACCGGCATCATTGGGGCGGTTAGTTTGGTGCAGCGCCGCGCCCTCGAAGCCGAACAGGCGGGCTCGAGCCGCTCCCAACCCTCCCGGGAGCTAACCGATGTCTCGTCCTAACCGGCACCCGGGCTCACACTACGCTCCCTGCTGTGTATCTCGTCATGTATCTCGTCAACCCTGCGGAGATTGCTAATGGTTCCCACCGAATACTACGTGGCGCTTAGCGCCATTATTTTTGTGATCGGCGCGGTCGGGGTACTAACCCGCCGCAGCGCGATTATGATCTTTCTATCCGTCGAACTGATGCTAAACGCCGCCAACCTCTCGCTCGTCGCCTACGCCCGGCAGTGGGCTGCGGCGGGCGCCGAGGTGGCCCTGTCGGGGCAGGCGGCGGTGTTTATCATCCTGGCTATCGCCGCCGCCGAAGTCGCGGTCGGTCTCGGTATCCTCGTGGCGATCTTTCGTTACCGCTCGAGCACCGACGTCGACGCGCTGTCGCAGGTACGTTTATGAGCGCGCTAGTGTCTGTCGCGGCGCTCGCGCCCTTTGTCGCGCTGCTCGGCGCGGTCATCAACGGAGCGTTCGGGCGGCAGCTTAAAGAGCCGCTGCCCGGCATTATCGGTAGCGTCGCGGTCGGGATCGGCTTCGCGTTGTCGCTGCTCGCTTTTCTCGCACTGCTCTTTAGCGACGTGACGAGCGTGTCGGTGCCGCTCTGGTCGTATCTAGAGGCGGGTGGCTTAGAGCTCGAGCTCGGCTTCGTGATCGACCACCTCAGCGTGCTGATGATGCTGATCATCACCGGTGTCGGGCTGCTGATCCACATCTACTCGGTCGGCTACATGCACGGCGACCCCGGCTTTAGCCGCTACTTTATGGGCCTCAACCTGTTCGTCGCGGCGATGCTGCTGCTCGTGATGGGCGACTCGTTTGTGCTCATCTTTTTAGGCTGGGAGGGGGTCGGCGTCTGTTCGTACCTGCTGATCGGCTTCTGGTACCGCGAACGGCTTAACGCCGACGCGGCCCGCAAAGCGTTTATCGTGAACCGGATCGGCGACGTCGGCTTTCTGCTCGCCATGTTTCTGACCTTTAAGACCTTCGGCACCCTAGACATCGCCGCGGTCAACGAGGCGGCGGGCGAACTGGTGTTCGGCTCGGCGGTGCTCGGCGTGATCGGGCTGCTCTATCTGCTCGCGGCGTGCGGTAAGTCGGCGCAGCTGCCGCTGCAGGTCTGGCTCCCCGACGCGATGGCCGGCCCGACCCCGGTGTCGGCGCTGATCCACGCGGCCACGATGGTCACTGCGGGCGTCTACCTGATCGCCCGGGCGGCGCCGCTCTTCGCGCAGACTCCGGCAGCCTCCGAGATCGTCGCTTGGGTCGGCGCGCTGACCGCGATCGTCGCGGCGGTGTCGGCGCTCGCCCAGACCGACATCAAAAAGGTGCTCGCCTACTCGACGGTGTCGCAACTCGGCTATATGTTTGTGGCGGTCGGGGTCGGCGCGTACTGGGCGGGCATCTTTCACCTCTTTACGCACGCGTTCTTTAAGGCGCTTCTGTTTCTCAACGCGGGCTCGGTCATCCACGCGCTCGGCGGCGAGCAGGACATGAACAAGATGGGCGGGCTCGGTAAAAAGATGAAGATTACCGGGCGGACCTCGCTTATCGCGACGCTCGCCATCGCCGGCGTGCCGTTTCTGGCCGGGTTCTTTAGCAAGGACGCGATCCTGGCGAGTTCGCTTAACAGCGAGCTGATCGGCAGCGGTGTCGGCCTCTATCTGGTGCTGCTCTTTACGGCGGTGCTGACCGCGTTCTACATGTTCCGCTGGTACTACCGGGTCTTTGCCGGCGCGCCGCGCCTAGACAAAAAGGTCGCCGCGAAGGTGCACGAGTCGCCGACGGTGATGACGCGCCCGCTGGTGATTCTGGCCGGGTTTAGCGTGTTTGCGGGCTATCTGGGGCTGCCCGAATTCGCCTTTCCGAACTGGATAGCGCACTGGCTCGAGCCCGCCCTAGAAACCTCCGTCTCGTTTCGTCACCCTTCCGCCGCGACCGAGTGGCTGCTGATCTTCGTGTCGATCGCCGCTGTCGCGCTCGGCCTCGGCCTCGGCTACTACGTCTATCACCTCAAAGGGGGCGCGCTCGCCAAGCGCTACGGTTCGACGGCGCCCGCTCGGCTCGCCCGCCAGGGTCTGGGCTTCGACGCTCTCTACCGCGCCGTGTTCGTCCGCCCCGGCGAAGGGACCGCGAGCGGTCTGGCGGTGCTCGACAAGGATCTGGTCGACCGGGGCATCACCGGCTCCTTTACCACCGTCGGCCTGCTCGCGCAGTTTACCGGACGGCTGCAGACCGGCTTCGTGCGTAGCTACGCGCTGCTGATGCTGGCCGGGCTGGTGCTGCTCGTGATCGCGGTCGTGCTGTTTGGAGGTCTGTCGTGACGCCGATCGTGTTGGTCATCCCGCTGCTCGCGGCGTTTATGGTGATGATGCCGTCGCCGACCCGAGTCAAGGCGACGCTCGCACTCGCGGGTGCGGTGCTGACCTTTATCGCCGCGCTCTTTCTGCCGACGAGCGCTCCGGTCGAGATGCTCTGGCTGCCCGGCATCGAGGTCTACTTTCTGCTCGACCCGTCAGGTGCCGCGAGCGTGCTTGTCGCCGTCGCCGCCTTCGTCATGATTCCGACCCTCCTCTACGCGTCGAACCGGGTCACCGAACACCCCGGCGCGATGCTCGCCCTGCTGCTCGCGATGCAGGCCGGACTGAACGGCGTGTTTCTAGCCAAAGACCTCGTCCTCTTCTATATCTTCTGGGAGGTCACGCTTATTCCGAGCCTGCTGATGCTCGGCGTGTGGGGCGGCAAAGCGCGGCGGCAGACGACGGTCAAGTACCTGCTCTACGCCGTGACCGGCTCGTTTCTGATGCTGGTCGCGATCCTGGCCTTGCGTCCTCTGTCGGGCGCGGCGAGCTACCGGATCGACGACCTGCTCGCGGTCACGCCGCTGCTCGATCTGCAGGTTCAGCTCTGGCTCTTTACCGGTTTCGCGCTCGCCTTCGCTGTCAAGCTGCCGCTCTGGCCGCTCCACTCGTGGCTGCCCGACTTTCACGAACAGAACCACCCCTCGGGCGTCGCCGACGTGGCCGGAACGCTCTACAAGGTCGGCGGCTGGGGCTTTTTCGCCTGGGCGCTGCCGCTCTTCCCCGACGCGGCGCGGGCGGCCTCGCCGGTGCTGATGGGCTTCGCGGCGTTTACGGCGGTCTACGCGGCGATGATCGCGATCTCGCAAACGCACCTCAAACGCCTATTGGCCTACGCCTCGCTGTCACATATGGGCGTGGTCGGGGTCGGTGTGTTCGGCCTTCACATCGCCGGGCTGAGCGGGGCGATGTACCTGCTCGCGGCGCAGATGGTGACGACCGGCGGCCTGTTTCTGATTAGCGGCATGCTCTACGAACGACGCGGAAGCTTCGAACTCGACCGCTTCGGTGGGCTCGCCAAGAGTGCACCGACCCTCGCCGCCATCACGCTGATTATCCTGTTCGGGAGTATCGGCGTGCCCGGCCTCGCCAACTTTCCGGGCGAGTTTATGAGCCTGCTCGGCGCGTTTCAGACCAGCGCCTGGCTCGGCGGCTTCGCGACGCTCGCGGTCATCGCGGCGGGTATCTACGGCGTCAACCTCTACCAGCGGCTCTACCAGGGCAAAGCCGAACACGGCGCGGTCGCCGATGTTGGACGCTTAGAGCTGCTCGTGTTGATCCCGCTGCTCGCCGCGACCATCTGGCTCGGCGTGTTTCCGAACCCGCAGCTGCGCGCCATCGAGGTGCAGTCCGAGATCGCCCAGAACCAGCTCACCCGCCCGGTCGCCGAGCGCGCGCCCGTTCTAGACCCCGCCACGACCCTTAACCCGTCCGAACTGTCCGCTACCGTCCGCCCCGGAGGTCAACCGTGATCGTGATGCCCGACGTCAACTGGCTCGCCCTTACGCCGCCGCTTATCCTGCTTGTAACCGCGTCGGTCGCGCTGCTCGTCGCGATTTCGCGGCGCGGTAGCCGCCCCATCGCGGCGCTAAGCATCGTCGGCCTGTCGCTCGCGGCGGTGTTTAACGCGGTGCTGTTCGCGCAGAGCCAGACGGGGGCGCTCGCGACGAGTTTCGGGCTGCGCTACCTGGCCGACCACCCGGCGCTCGCCTTTAACTTTATTATCCTGCTAGGGACGGCGCTCGCGGTGCTGGTCAGCTTCGACTATCTAGAGAGGGGGGGGCTCGAGCACCCCGAATACTACCCGCTCATGCTCCTTAGCGCGACCGGCGCAATGGTGCTCGTCGCCGCCGGCGACTTTATCGTGCTGCTGCTCGGCCTAGAGATTATGTCGCTCGCCGTCTACGTCCTCTCGGCCTGGCGCCAGAACGCCCGCGAATCCGAAGAGGCGGGGATGAAGTACTTTCTGCTCGGCGCGTTCGCCTCGGCCTTTCTGATCTACGGCATCGCCCTGATGTACGGCGCGACCGGCTTTTTTGGCTTCGAACAGATCGCCCTGACCTTAGGTAGCGACGGCTTCGACCAGGGTCTGCTCGCTACCCTCGCCGCGCTGCTGATCGTCGTCGGTCTCGGCTTTAAGGCATCGATCGTACCGTTTCACCAGTGGGCGCCCGACGCCTATACCGGCGCTCCGACCGCGGTCACGGCCTACATGAGCGTCGTCGTCAAGGCTGCGGCGTTTGCGGGGCTGGTGCGCGTGTTTAGCGCCCTCTTTCCCGACCTCGGCCCCATCGTACTCGCACTCTTTAGCGTGCTGGTCGCGCTCACCATGATTATCGGCAATCTCGCCGCGCTGCTGCAACGCGGCCTCAAGCGGATGCTCGCCTACTCGGCGGTCGCCCACGCCGGCTACCTCGGCCTCGCGGTGCTCGCCGCCGGCGACCTCGGCACCCAAGCGGTCGCCTGGTACATGCTCGCCTACGTGCTGATGAACGTCGGGGCGTTCGCGGTGCTCACCCTAATCGCCGACGCTAACGACCACGGCGACGACCTCGAGCGCTTCGCCGGGCTGTCGCAACAGAAGCCGTGGCTCGCCGCCGCGATGGCGCTGTTTATGCTGAGCCTCGCCGGCATCCCGCCGCTCGCGGGCTTTACCGGCAAGATCCTGGTGTTTCAGGCGGCGCTACAGGCGGGCTACTACCTGCTCGCTGTGGTCGGCATCCTGACGAGCGCGATCGCCATCTTCTACTACTTTCGCGTCATCACCTATATGTACTTTCGCGACCCCGAATACGTCACACCGAACGTCGAAAGCCGCGCGACTAACCTCGCCATCGGTGTTACCGCGGTCGGCACCGTATTGCTCGGAATCTTTCCCGGCTGGTGGTACGGTCTGTTGTCGGTCGGGCAGCGCTTCGTCGCTGGAGTGGCCGGACTGTAGACGAACTGCGTTCGCGTCGGTACAGACGTATACAGAAAAACGTATACAAACAGAGAAGACGCCGATCCTGATGGGGGTCGGCGTCGTTTCGGTGTCGTGCAGCCGCTGTGTCTACATCGCTGTGTCTAGTGCTAAGTTGACTTCTGTGTGTCACGTTGATTCTGCTGAGCAGAGAGCATTCTGCGGTGCACTCGTTGTGGCGAACAGTGGTGGTGGCAGTGCGGTGCGCATGGCGCACCCTACTAAGTCGTCCATCCTAAAACAGCGCGCGAACGGAAGGTTGCGGGGCCGAAAGGCGGTGCGCACGGCGCACCCTACGAAATCGGAGTTCGTCCGTAGGGTGCGCCATTGCGCACCTAACTTTTAAAAGACTAGCAGTTCCACGAAACGTTGCTCCACATGGAGCGTCACCATCGACATCCGTCGGATGTGATTGTTGCAGCATCATCTGGAATTGCTAAGACATTTCGAGATGTCGGGGCGGCATGGTTCATGGTTCGTGCACCATTTTAGAGTAGCCAAGTCACTACGATTCGGATGAACGGTATCGGCAGACAGGGTGACGTAGGCAGGTCGGGATGGTGCAAGCCGTTGTAGCCGATACATCGACACCTTCGTACCGGTCTACTCGGTCGGGTAGTCGGCTTCTTGCCAGGCGAGGATGCCGCCCTCGACGTTGATCGCGTCGTAACCTTTGTCGTTGAGAAAGTTAACGGCTTGGGCGCTACGCTTGCCGCTGCGGCAGTAGACGACGACCTCGCGGTCCTGGGGGACTTCGTCGTAGCGGTTCGCGAACTCCGAGAGCGGGATGAGGGTGCTGCCGGGGATGTGGGCCTCGTCGTACTCGTCCTGTTCGCGGACGTCGAGCAGCAGGTCGCCCGCATCGATGCGCTTTTTGGCTTCGTGGATGTCGATTTCTGGGGTCTGGTTCATAGCGCGATTGTAGCGTGCCGAGCCGGGCGGCGGTGTGTCAGTGGCGCGGCGTGCGGGGTTGGAGAGCTTCGAGCGCCTCTAAAAAGTCGGCCATGCTGCCGAAGCGGTCGTCGGGGTCTTTTTCGAGGGCTTTGGCCACCACATCTTCGAGTTCTGCGGGCAGACCGTCGCGGTAGTCGCCGAGCGGGTCGGGGGTGTCGTTGACAATGGCGTTGAGTACCGTCACGAAATCGTGACCCTCTCTAAAGGGGCGCCGCCCGGCGATCATCTCGTAGAGCACCACCCCGAGCGCCCACACGTCGGCGCGCGGATCGACGTTTTGGCCGCGAATCTGTTCGGGCGACATGTAGCTAAGCGTACCCATAATTGTGCCCGGCTTGGTCAGGTCGTCTTGCTGGGCGCGCCACTTGACGATGCCGAAGTCGAGCAGCTTGATGGTGTCGTTCTGGTTGATAAAGATATTGCCCGGTTTGACGTCGCGGTGTACGAGGCCGAGGTCGTGCGCGGCCTGGAGTCCGGCAGCGATCTGCACGGCGTAGTCGAGCGCCTGCGCGACGCTTAGCGTGTCGGCTCTGAGCCGTTCGTCGAGCGTGGTGCCCTCGAGGAGCGGCATCACCATAAACAGGTGGCCTTCGGCGGTGTCCTCGACGGTGTAGACGGTGCAGACGTTGGGGTGCTCGAGCCGTGAGGCGACCTGCGCTTCGCGCATAAAGCGCCGCTTGAGCTGCTCGTCGCGAAAGCTGTCGGTAAAAAACTTGAGCGCGACCGAGCGGCCTAAATGTTCGTCGGTCGCCCGGTAGACCACCGACATCCCGCCCCGCCCGAGTTTGCGGTCGATCCGGTAGTGACGCACCTGTTCGCCTTCGAGCCGGTCGAGGTCGCGCACCTTACCGACCCGAAAGCTGCTCCGCCGCAACAGCGCGGTGATGCGGGCCTGCAACTCCTTGATCGAAAACGGCTTGCCGAGGTAGTCGTCGGCGTGCTCGAGCCCCTGCAGACGGCTTTCGAGATCGTCCTGCGCGGTCAGCATCAGAATCGGCAGACCGTGTAGCGACAGATCCTCGCGGAGCTGCTTCGCGACGTCGAAACCGCTCAGTGTCGGCAAGTTGATGTCTAGGATGACGAGTTCGGGCGGCACCTCGCGCACGCCGCGCAGCGCCTCGGCGCCGTCCATATACGTTTCGACCTCGTGCCCGTCGCTCGTAAGCTTGACGCGAATCATACGCGAGATACCAGGATTGTCTTCTACAACGGCGATACGGGCCATAGCTACGCCATTATAACCGGAGTGCTGCTGTTACGGTTGGGATCGCGTGCCTTTTTCCGGTTCCGCACACCTCGGCAGCGCCGCGCGTGAGTGAACGAGCCGTCTTGTCGATAGCGAACGCGTGTGTTGTGATAGGCCTCGCTCCTTTCCGGACAACATCTCATTATCGGACAACATATCATTGAGTGTACGCCGGCGCCGATCGGCAAGACTGTTATCGGCGTTAGCGCAGGCCGGTGCGAACCCGCGTGCGAATGTAGACGGTGCGCGCCGGCGATGTGTTATGCTGGCGGGCATTATGGCTACTGAACGTACTTACGCAATGGTTAAGCCCGACGGCGTCAAACGCGGCCTCGTCGGCGAAGTCGTGTCCCGTCTCGAAAACAAGGGTTTTAAAATTGTCGGCATGAAGCTGATGCAGATCCCCCGCGAACTCGCCGAAACGCACTACGGCGAGCACAAGGGCAAGCCTTTCTTTGAAGGTCTGGTGTCGTTCATTACCAGCGGCCCGGTCGTCGCGATGGTCGTGGAGGGTGAAAACGCTATCGCCGAGTGGCGCAAGATGATGGGGGCGACCAACCCCAAAGACGCCGACCTCGGTACGATTCGCGGTGACTACGCGAGCACGATCGACGAAAACGTCGTCCACGGTAGCGACGCTCCGGCGACCGCCGAGCGCGAAATCGGCATCTTTTTTGACGAGAGCGACCTGCCGTCCTAGGTCGTTGCCTGGTTCGTAGGGTGACGGCAACGACCTGACCGGGCGATCGGATTAAACCGCCGGGTTAGACAACCGGATCAGCCGGATGAGACGAGACGGACGGGCGCGGTGAGGATGCGTCCGTCTTCTCTTAGCTGTGGTCAGGCAAGGAGCGCGGGTTTCGCGTTCGCATACCGGAGAGAAGGCTCCGTCCGTGTCTTGCCGCACTGTTTTACCGTACTGTTTGACGTGAAGTGACCGGAGTCGGGGGGAGGGGGGCTCGAGCCCCAACCGTCAGCCAACCTCCTATGCGAAAACCTCTCGCAACGCGTAGGATAGAACGACGTTAGCCCGCTTACTGTCCCGCGCATCTTGACGACCGTGTCTTCCCGGCCCGTCCTCCGCATATTCTCCGTATACAGGTGCTTCCCGTCTTTATTTCTTAACGTTTCCGCTCCGTCCGAGTCTCGACGGTTGGCGCCCGCGCCGACCAGAAAAGAGGTAGACCGTGCCCCAACTGTCCGAATCGATCCAGCAGCTCAAAGCCTCCTCGACCGTCGCCTTTAACACCAAAGCCAAAGAGCTCAAGCGCCAGGGTGTCGACGTTATCGCCATGACCGCCGGCGAGCCCGACTTTCAGCCGCCCGAACACGTCTTCGCCGCCGCCCGAGACGCGATCGAGAAAGGGCTGACCAAGTACACCCCCGCCGAAGGCACCTTCGAGCTTCGCGAAGCGGTGTGCGGCAAGTTTAAGCGCGAAAACGATCTCGACTACGCGCCCGACCAGGTTATCGTCTCGACCGGCGGTAAACAGGTGCTCTACAACGCCTTTATGAGCATCCTTAACCCCGGCGACGAGGTGATTATGCCCGCACCCTACTGGGTGTCGTACCCGGCCCAGGTACAGCTCGCCGGCGGCGTCACGGTGCCGGTCATGACCTCGCCCGGCAACGACTTTATCCCCGACCCGGACGAAATCCGCGCGGCGGTGACCGACAAAACCCGCATCATCGTCCTAAACTCGCCCTCGAACCCGACCGGCGCCGTCTATCCGCGCGAGGTGGTCGAGGCGATCGTCGACATCGCTAAAGAGCACAACCTGTGGCTGTTCGCCGACGACCTCTACGAACACCTGGTCTACGAGGGCGAGTTCGTGTCGACGGCGAGCCTGCTGCCCGAACAGACGCTGATCATTCACGGGGCGAGCAAGGCCTACGCGCTGACCGGCTGGCGGATCGGTTACGGAGCCGGCCCCAAAGATCTGATCAAGGCGATGACGCGGCTGCAGGGCCAGGTCACGAGCGGCGCCAACGCCCTCGCGCAGCACGCGGTCGTCGCGGCGCTTAACGAGGTCGACAAGACGCGCGACTTTATCGACATGACCAAACGCGCCTACGTCGAACGGCGCGACGTGCTCGTCGAGGGGCTTAACCGTCTCGGCTTAGCGACGCCCAAACCGAAAGGCGCTTTCTACGTGATGGCCGACCTCACCAAGATCCACCCCGACGAAGGCCAGGCGGCGACCATCCTGCTCGAAAAAGCCCACGTCGCCGTTGTGCCCGGCACCGACTTTAACGCCCCCGGACAGGCCCGCTTTAGCTACGCGACGAGCCTCGACAACGTTAAAAACGCCCTCACGCGGATCGAAGAGCTGCCCAAGGTCAACGCCTAGACGAGTTAGCAAAACACGCTACAGAACGCTCCGTGTGCCGAGTGAGAACCGACCGATACGTCTCGCTCGGCATATTTCTTTCGGCATATTTCATAGCAATTCCACGAAACGTTGCTCCACATAAAGCGTCACCACCAATATCCGCCCGACGTGATGGTTGCAGCATCATCTGAAATTGCTATCACTTGGCATGTCGATGTGTAGATGTTTATGTCGACGTCGTAGATACGCCAACGTAGGTACGCCAACGTAGGTATGCCGATGTGCGGACACGTCTGCGAAGCACATCCGCACCTCTACACAAACAGCTTTTGGTGTCTCGGTAGACGCGACTCACCCCGTCGTGAAGGTCGAAAATGTATCATAGAGGTATGGCGAAGAAGAGCAAAAAACAGGCCAAACAGCGTTCCCGCCGCGCAGAGAAGCGCGAGGAGCGGCAGCAGGAGCAGGAGCAGGCCAAGACGCCCCAGGAACAGCTTCTAGAGCGGATCCGGTTCGAGCGCCGGGTGCGGCACGAGCGGGTGTGGCAGCGGCGCCTAAACGACTACTAACGTCGGGTTTGTCGATACCAGATCGATACGCGTCGGTGACGGCGCGAGGATAGCGATCCGATACGACGAGACGTTCGTGCGAGGCAGAAGAAAACGTGTCGTTGTCGGGGCGTTTTGTCGTACCATTATCGTCGGTGCGCATGGCGCACCCTACCAGGCTCGTGTAGGACGATAGAAAACGGATCGTCACTTCGTCTGTCGCACGCCGGTCAGAGAGGCGGCCTGCGACTAGGCTGTCAGCGGCGGCGTTTGAGGCGTTCGATCGAGATCTGCGAGCTGATCCGGAGGCGTTCGATCGCTTCGGCGAGGCTGTCTAGCTCGTCGTTACGCTGGAGTTTGACGCTCTGGTCTAGGGCGCCTCGGCTGATACCGTCGGCGATGTCGGTAAGGTAGTCGACGTCGTTGGTAATCGAGCGGGCCCGCCAGACCGACACTAAAATCGCGATTAGGACCGGTACGAGGCTAAACAGCGTGATGTTGATTAGGATCGCAGACACTTCGCCCCGGACAGCGTCATCGGTAACGCCGACAACGATCGCTCCGATCGCGCGGCCATTGCTTAGCAGCGGCTGCGACACGACCTCGATCCGGGTGTTGCCGATACCGGCGAGTTGCTCGGTGGCAATGTCTTCGGCGCGGCCACCGTTACTACTTTCGGTGACGGCCCGCACGGCTTGGGTCTGGATCGCTCGGGCGAGCGCTTCGTTGCCGGCGGCGAGGCTCGTAGCGCCAGCGATCCAGGCCGACAGCGGGTTGCCTTCGGTGTCGGTCGCGGCGATAAAGCTGATGTTTTGGCGCCGAAACGCCTGGCGGGTGATCAGGATCGTTTCCTGAAGCTGTAGGCGGTCGATGCCCTCGCTAACGTCGCTGCTGTCGACGAGGGTGCTGCTAAGGCTGGCGGCGGTCGCGATGGCGGGGTTGCGGGCCGACTCGAGCAGCTGGTCGTAGAGTGCCGGGCGGGCGGTAAACCAGGTCACGACGAGCGCGATCACGATGGTGAGGAGTGTGGGGATAACCGCGACGCTAAGGAGTTTGTTGCGTAGGCTGCCGCGCCGTTTGGGCTCGAGCCCATCACCAAGTAGGGTGTCGCTCGGTTCGGCAGCGCGGCGTTTGCGGCTGGGCGGTGCGGCCTCGCGCGGCGTTTTTTGGGGAACAGGACGGGTGGCTGGTCGGACGACGGGCTCGAGCCCGGCCTGGCGAAAGCGTTCGGCGAACTTGCGCGCTTCGTCTTCGGAGAGCGCCTTGGTCACCTCTCTGGGAAGCCGCGCAACAAACTTGCGGGCCTTCGCCTCGTCGATCCCGAAGATATCGGTAAGCCGCCTGACGCTGTCGTCGACGTCTTGCGGGGCTTTGGTAATGGTAACGACATAACGGTCGTCGGGGTGGGCTGCGTTGTCATCCACAAAAAAACCTCACGGGGGTCCGGCCCGGTAGCGGCGGGTGAGTGTGTCCGCTACGCGTGCTGGTGGGCACTCAGGAAGAGGAGCTAAATGTCGATACCGTACTCGCGGCAGAGGCGGCGGGCCCTCGCTTCGAAGGTGCGCCGCCCCTGCTCGTCGGGAAACTGTTCGCCGAGCGCGTCGATAAACTCCGCGACCGCGTTTTCGTGCAGCCGTTCGGCGCTCAGCCCGAGTTCGTAGAGCGTGTCTTCGACGATGACATCGGCGACCGGCCCCATAATACCGAGCGACAGTCTGGTGATGTCGTCAACAAACGCAGCGTCGATGAGCGCGCCGTGAGCGAGGGTGATAATGCCCTGTTCGAGCAGTTCGCGGCTCGCTTCCGTGGCCTGCTCGAGCCCGACGTTTAAGGCTTGGGCGACCTGTTCGAGCGTCGCCTGGCCGTCAATGTGCCGCAACACGTGCAGCGCCCGCAGACTTAGCGACACGGTCGCGAGGCTTTCGTCGCCGGTGACCGGTACGAGCACGCTCCGCCCGTTAAGGGGTACCGGCGTCTGGTCGCCGACGTCGACCTCGTAGGCGGCCTGTAGCAGCAGGCTGTCGAGCGACACCCGGATGGTGTGGGCGGGCGCGCCGATCCCGGCCCGAAACCCGAAGCGCCCCTCGCGCCACTGGATAAGCTGCGCGATGACCGGAATTCCCTGAGCCTGTTCGGTGGTTGCGTGCACGAGCCGACCCTGTTCGAAAAACACGTTGCCGACCTGACCGCTACGGTGGCGTAGCTGCAACTGCCCGCTCGCCCGGTTAAGCGCGAGGTACTGCATCAGGTTCGCGATAACGCCCTCGGCGAGTTCGCCTTGAAAGTTCGCCTTCATACCCTGCTAGCCTTCGGCATAGATAAAACCACAGATTGAACCTCGGATCGACACTAGGCTCGAGCCCCCCATCACCACACGATAACCCTTACACACCCGCTACCGCACGTCTGTCGACTGGGTAGTGTTCGCCCCCCGCCCCTATCCTGTCCACATCTTATCTTGTTCACATCCTGTTCACGCACGCCCTCGTACACCCGCCAAACCTTCGTTGTCCCCGCACTCCGAGACATGCTGTTGGAGACTTGTGGTTAGCGACATGCGGTTGGCGACATGCGGTCAGGTGTCCGGAGCTGGCCTGGTCAGAGCTTGTTGGGGTGGCCGGTCGGGCGACGTGGCGAGGGTGCCGCACCCAGAGTATATCTACAATACTCGGCGAATACAATTGCACGTTTCGCTTGGGGTTTGTGACGATCGTCCGTTTGACGCCCAGTGAATCCTCAGGATGTCAGCGCTAGGTCAGGGGCCGCCAGAGCGCGTCGGGATGTGTCGTGACTAATGCGGGTGAGCCGGACAACGCTGCGACCGGGGTGACTCGCGCCGCTCGTTTGGGGGGATAGGCGGGCCGTGATAGAGTGAGGGCATGCTCGAGCCCTCTGCTTTGCTCCGCCGCATACGCGCCCCTCTCGCCGCCCTCCTCGTCAGCCTCGCTCCGACCGCCGCCGCTCAGGACTATATCTTTAGTGTGACGTTCGACGGAGGCGGCTGGTTCGACCGCTCTTTTAACGAAGCGACCTGGACCGGCCTGACCCGCGCGGTAAGCGACCTGTCGAGCGACTACGACATCGACATACTGATCTACGACGGTAGCCCCGACGACGCCAACGTCGGCCTGCGCCGTATCGCGGCGTCGGGCGTAGACCTGATTGTCGCGGCGGGCTTTCTGCAGGAGGCCGCCATCGCCGAGGTGTCCGCCGAGTTTCCCGACGTCAACTTCGTGCTGATCGACGCAGTGGTCGACAACCCTAACGTCCGCAGTGTGCTGTTTCGCGAACACGAGGGGAGCTTTCTGGTCGGCTACCTGGCCGGAACCATGTCGCAGACCGGCGTGGTCGGGTTTGTGGGCGGCCTCGACTCGCCGCTGATTCGCGCGTTCGACGTCGGCTACCAGGCGGGCGTCCAGGCGGCCTGCCCGACCTGCACCATCCTGTCGTCGTATATCGGTGATACGGTCGCGGCGTTTAACAACCCCGAACGGGCCTTCGAACTCGCCGCCGAGCAGCAGGCGCAGGGCGCCGACATTATCTACGCGGCGGCGGGCAATTCGGGCAACGGCGTGATTAACTTCGTCACCGAAACACTCTGCTACGACCCGGCAGGGCTGCCAGATGGCGTGACGATGCGGCGCACCCCGCTCCGGAGCCAGGTCGCGGACATCTCTAAAAGTGCTCGCTACAACCAGCGCTGCGGCGGGCGCGAACCGCTCTTCTTTATCGGCGTCGACACCAACCAGAACTACCTCGGCGACACCGACGACGACCCCGCCACGCTCAACCACGGTCTGACCAGCATGCTCAAACGGGTCGATGTGGCCGCCGAAGACGGGGCCTACGACGTGGTCGACGGTAGCTTTGCGGGCGAGACGCTGCGCTTGGGCCTCGCTGAAAACGGGGTCGGCTACGCCCTCGACGTCTACAACGAGGCGCTCGTCCCCGACGCGCTCCGCAACAGTTTAGAGTCTATCCGCAACGAGATTATCAGCGGCGAACGGAGCGTCCCCGACGCCCGCGAGAGTGCTGCGGACTAACCGAGCGCGTGTGTCGAATATCGCCTCTGTCACCGTGCCAGACAGCCTCAGACTAACCAGAACAGCCGTTACCGGTGCGCTGGCGTAGCCCCGACGACCGGGCGATTTTGGCGCTGGCGGTGCCGGCACTCGGCACGCTCGCCGCCGACCCGCTGGTGTCTCTGGTCGACACGGCCTTTGTCGGGCGGCTCGGCACGCTCGAACTCGCCGCGCTAGGCGTGAACACCGCCGTGTTTTCGCTGGCGTTTCTGGTGTTTAACTTTTTAGCCTACGGGACGACGCCGCTGGTGGCTCGAGCCCTCGGCCAAAACCGGCGCGACGAAGCCGGACGGGTCATCGTGCAGGCGTTATTTCTAGCCCTCGCGGTCGGCGTGGCCGCGCTTATCACGATTCAACTGTTCGCCGTCCCCATCCTCACCATCATGGGCGCCGACGACGACCTGCGCGACCCGGCACTCGCCTACCTGCGGATTCGGGCGCTGGCGGGGCCGGCGGTGCTGCTGATTACGGCGGGCAACGGCGCGTTTCGCGGCTTTCAGGACACCACCACGCCGTTCTGGATCACGCTCGGCCTCAACGTCGTCAATCTGGTGCTCGATCCGCTGCTGATCTTCGGGTTCGGTTGGGGTTTGGCGGGCGCGGCTATCGCGACGACGATCGCGCAGTGGCTCGGGGCGCTCGGCTTCTGGCTGCTGCTGCTCGGGCCGCAGCGGGAGCGGTTCGGCATCGTGCTGGTCTGGCCCCGCCTGGCCGAGTTTCGGCCTTTTTTGCGGATCGGCTGGGCGCTTGCACTTCGCACCGTGGCGCTACTGCTAACGTTGACGCTGGCGACGGCGGTCGCGACGCGGTTGGGGGCTCGAGCCGTCGCCGCCCACCAGGTCGCCGCCCAACTCTGGCTGTTTTTGGCGCTGGTCGTCGACGCTTTGGCGATTGCGGCGCAGGCGTTGGTGGCCAAGTATGTGGGCGAGGGGGAGCAGGGGAGGGCTCGAGCCGTCGCCAACCGCCTCCTGTTCTGGGGTCTCGCCGTCGGCATCGCGCTAGGTGTCGCCTTCGCCCTCGCCGCGCCGTGGCTCCCGCGCCTGTTTACCGACCAGCCCGAGGTTATCCGCACCGTGCTGCTCGTCTTCCCGTTCGTCGCCCTGATGCAGCCCCTTAACGCTCTCGTCTTCGTCTGGGACGGCGTGTTTATGGGTGCTGAAGACTTTGGTTACCTGGCCCGAGCGATGATCACCTCGGCGGTCGCCGGTTCGGCGGTGCTGCTGCTCGTGGTGCCGCTCGGCTGGGGGCTTAGCGGCGTGTGGTGGGGGCTGGTGGTGCTGATGGTGGTGCGGGCGCTAACGCTGGCGTGGCGCTACTGGCGTCCGGGCGGGCTGTTGCGGACGTAGACGCCGGGCGTACCCGTTAGACAGACACAAGAAAAACGAGGGGCCGAAACCCCTCGCGTGTCGCGTGCTGTGGTGGTGTTATACCGATTCCGATTGATTCGTGAATCAATCCGAGCGTAGCGAGTAGGAAGAAAATACGGATGGAGCGCTGCGAACGGTTCTTGAAGCCTTTTCTCAATAACCTGGAATTAAGCGGAATCTGTATCACGCGACTATCATGCCCCCTGTTACGTGGGGCGTATATCAAGAGAAGATAGGTAGTAGCAATTCCAGATGATGCTGCAACAATCACATCCGACGGATGTTGACGGTGACGCTCCATATGGAGCAACGTTTCGTGGAACTGCTAGTAGCTACCTAGAAGAAGGCGTCTACAAGTTAGCGTCAGGCGGTGAAGCATAAGGGGATTTTGTAAAGATACAAACGAGCAGCGAAGGATCTGCAAATCCCTCGCTGCACTAAGGCGGCTCTGTCCTCTAGCTCGGTCTTTAGGGTGCCGCTACGACACCACTACTCCTGAAAGAGCGCGTCGAGCTCGCCCTGTGTCAGACCCCGGTCGAAGATGCGGACGTCGTCAAGCAGGCCCCGGTAGTACTCGCTCTGCTCTTCAGTCGTGCCGCCGATAAAGATCGGGTCGGTCGTCGGGTTGCTGTAGTCGCCGCTTTCGGTCTGCGAGGCGACTGCGCTTAGGGTGCCGCCGTCGCTGCCCCGGTAGAGCGTCGCGGTAGTGCTGCTGCCGTTACGGGTGACGGTGACTGCGTAGAAGGTCCAGCTAGTCCCTGGCTCGTTCGGGTCGACAAGCTCGATGGTCGTGCCGCCGCTCGTTTCGGGCAGGATGAACGAGAGTTTGCCGGAGCTTCCGAGCGAGTTAAATTCGTCGCGTCCGAAGTAGGCGCGCATCCAGCGCTGGCCGAAAGGATTATTGGCACTGGCCTGCCCGATCACCCAGGCAGAGTTACCGAAGGTCTCGATGTCGTTGACCCAGAACGCGAGGCTGAAGCTGTCGCTAATCGCGAGATGCGGAAGCCGCACGTAGGCGTTCGAGTCGACGCCGCACGCTCCGTCGTAACGGGCCGGATCGAAGAAGTAGAAGGCACGGTCGGCCTGGTTGTTGCGGTCGGCGCCCGTGAAGAGGCAGCCGCCCTGGTTGCTAAAGAAGCCTTCGGTCGAGCCGTTGTTGCCTTGGCCGCTGCTGTCAGCCGCCGAGCCGTTCGTAAAGAGGTACTCGCCGACAAGGCCGGTGCGGGGCGTCGCTAAGGTGGTGCTCGCCGTCGCGGTTGCGGTTTCGTTTTTAGCGTCGCGGACGGTTAGGGTGACGGCGTAGCTACCGAGGGTGGCGTAGCTGTGCTCTACGCGGAGGTTATCCCAGCTCGTAAAGCCCGCACTGTTTTCGGTGATGGCGGTGCTGCTACCGTCGCCCCACGCGAAGACCGCTTCGGCGATGTTGTCGTTGACGTCGGCGACGCTAGCGTTCGCGACGATGAGCAGGCCGCTAGACTCTAAGCTTAAGTTGGTGACGATAGGCGGTGTGTTGCCGGTAATGTTGGGGTCGAGCGGATCGGGGTCGACGTCGCTCGGGCAGCTAAAGAAGCGGGTGCCTGCGCCGGGCCCGTCACAGTAGCTGTCGCCGTCGGTGTCGGGGTTGTTGGGGTCGGTACCGGCGGTACGCTCTTGCGGGTCGGTGAGGCCGTCGCCGTCGGCGTCGGTAAGGGTCGGGTCGGAGAGGACGAGGGTGTTGTCGACGTAGGGGGCGACGGGTGGGTAGAGTTCGAGGGTACCGTTGCCGTCGTCGTCGCGGCGGAAGACGCGCCAACCGTTGCGAACCTCTTCGTAGTCGCCGAGCGTGTCGCCGTCGCTATCCGTGTTGGTGTCGAGGGTACCGTGGAGATACTCTTCGCGGGCGAAAAGGCCGTCGCGGTCTTCGTCGCGCACAAACATCACGTAGAGGGCGTCGCCGCCGAGCAGTACGATGTCTTCGACGTTAGTGTCCTGGTCGAAGGTTTGGCTGGTGTCGCCGGCGACGATCCAGGCGTAGTTGAGCGTGTCGCTCTCGGTCAGGGTTTCGTTCTGGACCGGGTCGACCATGCTGGTAAGCACCGTAGCGTTACCGCGCGGGGTGGTCGTGTAGTCGAGCGCAAGGAGGTCGAAGACGTCGCCTAAGGTCGTGCCGATAATCTGGCCGTTCTCGCGGTTGACGTTGGTCGCGACGCGCTGGCGGAGAACGGTGCCGTTGCCGAAGTCGATCTGGACGAAGGCGGTTTTGGCGTTGGTCTCTTGACGGAGGTATTCGAAGTCGAGGAGAGGCCGCACCCCACCGTTGTCGGGGTTTTGGTAGTTCAGGCCGACGTTCGCGATGCGGAAGCGGAGGTTTTGAGGGTTGGCGAGAAGCTCGAGCCCCTCGTCTGCCGTCAACTCACCGCTTGCCACGAGCGGTCCTGCCGACGCATTCGGGCCTAGACCGATGCTGTCGATGCTGTCGAAGTTGAGGCTCGCGATCGGCTTAAACGCGCCCGGATTGTTCGGGTCGAGCAAGATCGCCGTGACCTGAAAGTCGGTTAGGGTAAAGGTGATGTCGCCCCGGTTGACCAAGTTCACCGCGATTTCGATCTCGCCACCGCTAACCTCGCGGCCTTCGGTGCGGCTTTCGCTAAGCGCCTCGCCGTACGCCTCTTTGCTGCTTTCGACACTTCCTTGTGTGGTGCTGTTCGAGGTGTTGTAGCCGTACCCCGCCGTAAAGCCCGCTTCCCACGAGGTCGTGACCTTGGTGCTAACGCCTATGTTGGTAAGGCTCGCTTCCGCGCCGACCTCGATGTCTTGGCCGATCTTAAACGACGCCTCGGTAGACACCTCGTGCGCGGCGGTGTCGGTGGTGCTAAAGTTCGACTCCTGACCCTGCTCGAAGCTCTGTTCGATGGTGCGTTCGGTTGCATTTGTTACCGTGTTAACGACCTGAAGCCGGACGTTAGGCGCCCCGACAATGTTCATCTCTAGCTGCGGCGTGTTAGCGATAAGGGGCCGAAAGGTGTTGCCGAAGGTAACGATCTCGGCGTAGTCGTCGATGCCGTCGCCGTCGGTGTCGGCAAGGGTCGGCGAGGTGCTCTGTACCTGAATCTCGTTGCCGTCGAAGAGTCTCGGGTCGCCGGTCGAGTCGTTGTCGCTGTCGACGTCGATGGGTGAGCTTCCCCAGGTGTCGCGCTCGGCGGTGTCGGAGAGACCGTCGCCGTCGGTGTCACCTAATTCGGCGCGGGGGTCTAAAAAGCTCTGGCGGGCTTCTAGGTCGCAAAGACCATCATTGTTGGTGTCGGGGTTGTTCGGATCGCTTGTGACCGGGCGGCTGCTGGTACTGCCGAAGCCGTCTTCGACCGTTACGGTCCAACCGGTGGTTTCTTGAGTGTCGGTTAGGCCGTCGCCGTCGCTGTCGGTGGCGGTAGGGTCGGTGATCTGGCACTGCGTCGACAGGATAGGGTCGGGGCTTACCGGGTCACCATCTTGGGGCGTGCTGGCGCTGCTACCGCTACCGTTAATAGCCTGTACGGAATAGCTGTACTGCTGGTTAGGATCGGCGCTGGTGTCAGTGTAGCTCGTAACGTTAGCGCCGATGGTAGCGATCAGGTCGCCGCTCTGGGTGGTGATAGCGTTAGGTGTGGTGATGGTCTCGCGAAAGATGTTAAAGCCCGTTTCGTTGTCGCTGTTGTCTTGCCAGGTCACCACAACCGAGCCGCTACCGCTTGTCGCGCTGACGTTCGACGGGGCGCTCGGCGCCGAGCCGTTACCACTACCGCCGACCGTGACGCTGCCTTCGGCTTCGCTCTGGTTGCCCGACGTGTCGACCGCGACCGCGATGAGGGTAAAGCTACCGCCGCTCGGCGGCGTCCAGTCGGCGCTCCAAGAGGTGCCGCTAAACACGATGGACGCGACGCTCGGATCGGTGAGATCGTCGGAGTGGCTGCTCGCGATTAGGACCGGGCCTTCGTAGACCTGTACCCGGTCGACGCCGTAGTTGTCGTCGGCGCTGCCGGTTAGGGCGAGCGGGGCGCCGCTAGAGGCGGTTGCGGGAACGTTAAAGGTGAGGCTAGGTGCCTCGAGGTCGCTGACGATGGTGGTGGTGCCGTCGCCCGCGAAGGGTCGGCTAAAGGGTGTGGTGACGCTCTGATTAGCGACCGCTGTGCCGCTGAGGTTACGCCAGCCACTCGCGTCGCCGCTCATCTCGAAGGTGGAGGTGGTCGGGGTGGTGGTGACGTTGAGGCGGATACCCCGCTTACTGCTCGCGACCTCGCTACCCATTGCAGCGGGAAGATTATACGCAACCTCGAAGTCGGCGAGGGGGACGGTGTAGGGGCTAAGTGGGCTCGCGACCGAGAGCATCAGGTCGAGTTGCTGACCAGGCACGACTACGCTTACCGGCGCACTAGGCGTCAGCGTCGCGCTCTCTAAGAGCGTTTTCGGAAAGAGCTGAACAACCTGGGTGCTGCCACTAAGCGTCACGCTGTCTTCACCGTAAGTGATCCAGACCACGAGGTCATCAGTGTCGTAACCGTAAGAGATGAAGGTGTAGCTCCCGGCGGGGAGCGTGAGCGTCGCACTCGGTGCGGTGTCGGTCAGCGCGACAAAGCCCTGCGGAGCCTCGGTCGGCGTGACCGGGTTGCCGTTCGCGTCGAAAATCTCGACCCGCAAGTAGGTTACGACCGGGTCGCCGTTTTCGTCGAAGGGGATGCCTTGCGGGGCGAGTTCGCCGCTTTGGGAGGCGAGGGTGGGGAGCTCGAGCCTTACCTCCACCATCCTGGCAGGTCCCTGGGTGCGACTCCCACACGCGACGATCAGTGCGAGAAGCAGTGCGGACAAGACGTACTTACCAACCCTTTTCATGTCGTTCTCCTTTCGTACCGACGTCGCCCGAAGCGATTGGGGGTGGGCAGTCGGTGAACGTGGAGACAGCGTAGACAAAGGGGTATCACGCGGCTATCACGCCCCCTGTCACGCCCGCGAGATAGGGGTGGAAACACCTCGTCCTAGACGAAAATATCGGCGTTGTGGTGTCGTTACGACGAGGTCTGCGAGACGTTGTGGGTGAGGGCGAAGCTGACCGTGTCGCCGAGTGCGGCGCGTTGTCCCTTGTCCCACGCCCGTCTAAACAGGGTGTCTCGCGTCGCTGTTCGTGCGGCGTGTACGCTCGGCTCGTAGTCGGTGTCGTCGACCGTTTCGCGGGGCGCGCCTAACGTTGTGCGCAGTGTGTCGGCAGTGCCCCACAGCGTCGCGGCGCACAGAGGGTCACCCGCGTAGGTAAAGGTACGGGCGAGCCCTTCGAACAGGCTGGCGAGCAGCCGCCGGGCGCCGTTCTGGTGGGCGAGGTCGATCCCGGTGCGGTAGTGGGCGAGCGCCTCGGTGTAGCGACCCTGGCTGCAGAGTACCCGCGCGAGGTTGTTGTGAGAGACAGCGATACCCCAGACGTCGTCTAGAGCCTGAAAGTGCTCGAGCACCGCTTCACAGGTCTGCCGCGCCCCGTCGAACTCGCCGCGCATGTAGGCTACGATGCCTAAGTTGCCGAGTGTTCTGGCGATGTTGCTCTCGTCGTCGAGGCCTCGGAAGAGCTCGAGCCCCCGCCGCAGCGTCTGCTCGGCCCGGTCGTAATCTTGTTGGAGGTAAAACACGACGCCGAGGTTGTTAAGCACCCGGGCTGTACCGTGTTCGTCGCCGAGCTGGGCGAGGATCTGTAGGGCTTCGGCAAAAAGTGTCTGGGCGTCGACGAACGCGCCCTGCATCCAGGCGATGACCCCTGTGCCGCGTAGCACCTGCGCCCGCAGTGCGGTCGGGGCGGCGGTTTCGGGGAGGGCGAGGATCGGCTCGAGCCAGCCCCGCCCCTCCTGCAGATGTCCGCGCACCTGCTAGAACCACCAGAGTGCCGCGCCGAGCCGCAAGCTCGTGTCGGCGTCGCGCTCCGCGAGCGACCAGTCGAGCGCTACGCGGAGGTTGTCGTGGTCGGTTGCGAGGTGCTCGAGCCACTCCGTCTGCTCGCTTCCGGTTAGCTTGGGGGCGGCAGTTTCGGCGAGCGAAAGGTAGTAGCGCGCGTGCCGCGCTTTCGTGTCGCGCTCGGCCCGGTCGTCGGCAGCGAGCTTTTCGGCGGCGTAGTGCCGAACCATGTCGAGCATCTCGAAGCGCCCGTTGCTGCGACGGCTTAACAGCGACTTGTTGACGAGCCCGAGCAGCGTCCGGAGCGTCGCGCCCGCGACCTGTTGCGCAGCCTCCTTGCTAAGCCCGCCCCGAAACACGCTTAGCCGCGCGAGCAGCCGCCGTTCGTCAGCCGCCAAGAGCGACCAGGTACCCTCGAACACAGCGCGAAGGCTGCGGTGACGGTCGGGGATGTTGGCCGCGTCACTTTCGAGCAGGTCGAGGTCGCGAGCGAGTTCGGCGGCGAGTTCTTGCGGGCCGAGCAGCCGTAGCCACGCCGCCGCGAGTTCGATGCCGAGCGGAACCCCCTGCACCATCGTGCAGACCGTCGCGACAGCGACGCGGTCGGCGGCGCTAAGGTGGAGGTGCGGGTCGGCGTGGCGCGCACTCTGCACGAAGAGCCGTACGGCGTCGTAGGCTTCGACCTGTCGGGTGCGAGGGTCGTCGGGGAAGGCGAGGCCGCTCAGCTCGTAGCGCCACTCGCCCCGTAACCCTAGCGCTTCGCGCGAGGTGGCGATGATTTTAAGGGTCGGCGCGGCGTCTAGCAGCCGGGTGACGACGTCGGCGGCTGCCGCGCGGAGGTGTTCGGCGTTGTCGATCACGATCAGCAGCGTCTTGTCGGCGAGATAGTCGCAGAGGTGGTCGATGGGGTCGCGGGTGGGGTGGGGCTCGAGCCCTACCGCCTCGGTCAGCGCCATCGGCAACCCCGCTTCCGAGGTCAGCGGCGCGAGCGCGACAAACACGCTGCGGTCGGCAAAGTGCGCACTCTGTTCGCGGGCCACGTGCGTCGCAAGGCGGCTTTTGCCCATCCCGCCGGGGCCTAAGATGCTCAGCAGCCGACAGTCCGGGTCGGCGAGCATCTGGGCGAGGTCTAAGCGTTCGGGGTCGCGTCCGACAAACGAGGTCAGGTCGTTCGGGAGCGGGTGAGCACGTCGTCTGGTGGAAGAGGCTGGTGACGACGACCGCGCGGACGTATCTGCGGCAGCTTCGTCCGGGTCGGGCGTCGCTGCTAGGGTGACCGGCGGTGCGAGCGTCCCGTCTCGGATCGCGTCGGCGAGCGCTCTAGTACTCGCGAGCGGCACCATCGCCAACTCGTCTGCGAGCTGCGCTTCAAACCGCGCGAACGCCTGCAACGCCTGGTCGCGCTGTCCGGCTTTGGCGGCGCTTTCCAGGTACGCCTGGAGGACGTCTTCGGCGAGCGTGTCGTGCTGCACTGCGGTCGCGAGCCGTTTGGCGGCGGCGGCGAACGCGCCCGCGTCGTGAAGCTGTCGGGCGTACTGAAGGGTCGCGTCGCGCCAGGCGTTCTGGAGGTCGCTCCGCTCCTGCTCGAGCCAGTCCATCACCGTCGCCGCGTCGTCCACCAAGACGTCCTCTAAAAACGCCCCGCCGTAGTGCGTGAGCGCGTCGGCCCACCTTCCGTCCGCGACCGCCTGCCGAAAGAGGCGCACGTCACTCTCGGTCTGCCAGCGCAGCTTGTGGGGGGTGCTCTCGAACCCTGCGAGCCAGGGCTTGTTACGGTGACGGTAGAGGAGCTGGCTCAGGTTGTGGCGGCCCGCTTTTTCGTCGTCGTCGGGCCAGAGCCAGCCGACGATCTGACCCCGCTCGACCCAGACGTCGTGGCTCGCGAGGTAGGCCGACAGCAGCAGCAGGTGGAGAGAGGGGGGCTCGAGCCCCTCCCCCTCGGCCCACAAACGCGGTGGTCCTAAAAGACGTAGCTGCACGGCTACATTGTAGCGCTTTCGCCCGGTGGCTTCGTGCCCTTAGTCGCGGTACAGAACGGCGACCAACGCCCCTATCCGCCGTCAGCGGATGTCTCTCGCCCTCTCTACACGCCCGCGCCAGTAGGGCTGCTCGCCCTCGGCAAAGACCCAGGCCACCTCGCCCTGCTGCGGCACCCACACCCCATCTTCGGCGTCTTCGGACGTGCCGTAGTCCCAAAAACGACCGCGCCAGAGCGTTTGTTCGGCGCCCGTATCGGTCGCGCGGTAGCGCAGCCCCTCGACGGTGTCGATAAGGTCGTCGTCGCCTACGTGAAAGCGGAGCGAGACGGTGTTGTTCTGGTGGCTGAGGGTGGCTCGAGCCCACCCCTCCTCCTCCGGCCTAGATGTCTCCCACCTCACCCCGCGCCCCGGCAACAGCGCGGACGGATAGAACGGTGCCTCGGCCAGATAGCGCGACAGCGACCCGCAGTTCATCGCCCGCGTACCGTAGTCGTTCGCCACGACGATAGCGCCGAGCAGCCGAGCGTCCACCCCGCCCTCACCCGCGAGGTAGCTATCCGCCACCCTGACGTGCAGCAGCGGCCCCATCCGAATCTTCGCGTCCCACACGAACCCCGGCTCCCTCACCGTGCTGACCTGCGTCGCGACAAACGGCTGCCAGCGGCCCGTCAGCCAAAACGTCCCGCGCTGCTCTATCTCCACCGCCTTCGTATCGCGAGCGCGGTGCGCGCAGACCGCCGCCAGGTAGCGCCGAATCGGTTCGGGCACCTCGGCCCCCGCCAACTCGTCTAGACCGTGACGTTCGGAGTGCTCAATAACGTCGCGAACACGCTGCCGCACAGAGCGCCGAAACGCCCGGGCGCGAATCGCGACGATGCTAGCGAGCGCGACTAAAAAGATGCCGACCACAATCCAGGTCACGAGAGTCTCCTTTCCCGAAATCCGCGAGAGGGTCTCTTCGGCTCTAGCGTAGTCCCCGACCGTTGTCGTCGTGTAGGGACATCTATCTGCGTAGACACCGCGACCCTCTAGACCGTGGTCGGCGTTCCCTCTCGTTCTGACAAGCCCTCTCCTAAAGCGCCTGTTCTAAAACCAGCGCCAGATGGCGAGCCGTTTGGATTGGAGAAGACGGTACAGACGAGCCTGCTGGGCTTCCTGGTGGAGTTGGGAGAGTTTGAGCTTTCCGGCGATTTCGTAGCTGTTCATCGTGTGCCTCCTTGTGTTTACAGGATGGCGCCGGAGCTACTTGAAAATAAATATCGTTAATTAAGTAGGCAAAAGCAACGCCCATACGGAGCACGACGCAAAAGTGCGCCACTGCGAGCAGCACGCGCGACGCTTACCCGATCCGCCTACTTAACCGAGCTCTAAAATCGTTCGGAGACTCTGTTTTAGTAACGCGACGATATCTTTAGGAAGCGTACCTATCTTGCGCGTCACGCGTTTCTTGTCGACCGCCCGCAACTGGTCGAGCAAGACGATCGAATCTTCGACCAACCCTCCGGTTCCAGACGCCAGACGCGGATAGAGATCGGGAGCCTGATCGGCCCACCGCTGGTTATCCTCGGCGCCGGTTAGAGGAATCACGAAGACCACCCCGAAGCGTGTGCTTCCGAGCGTTTCGGGAAGGCCCGCCAACACCGCCGGACGCTTCCCCTCCTGCTCTCGTCCTTGCGGGTCTTGTTCTGGAAAGTTCACCACCACGAGGTCGCCGACTGCCGGGCTCACCAGTCTATCGGCTCGCCTAGCGTGTCTGGGTCGACGCCGCCCCAGTCGTAGGGTTCTAGCTCCTCTAGCCTCGATAGGTCGGTGTCTAGCCACTGCCGCGCCTCTCGGTCTAGAGAAGACTCTGTTTTGGCGGCCCCCTCGCGAATCAGCAGAGATAGAGACCGGTGTGTTTCGATCGCCCTTTCGGTCACTCTTTTTAGGTCTAGAAGGTCTCGGTAGTCCATGACGAAGCAAAACGCTTCGGAGTCGCCCTGTCTGCGAGCGTGTATTGTCAGCGCGTGCGTGATCGGAGCCGCGCGAGACCGGTCGTTGCCGGCCCCCCTTCTCACGTCGGAAAAGACTTCCGAATAGCTAAAGACACGTTCGTGCTGCGCTCTGCTACATGCGGCCTTAGCGCCTAAACCGATCGTGTCCCGACAATTGGCGACCGCATAGATAAAATCTCTAAAGTTTCGTAACGCCTCGTCGTCCGCACCGTTCACGACGTCGCTGTCTGTGTCGCGAAACGCGGCAACGAGATCGTCGGCGACAGCGTCGGTATCTCTCGGGGTGTCGGCGACAGCGGTGATGTAGAAGACAAGGTCGATGACGTCACCAATCCAGTCCGGTGACCGACGGGGAAAGAGCCTCGCTAGTTCTTGTTCGTACACGCCCGTTGCCGACCCCGGCTCGACAGACTTTAAGGTGCTAAGCAGTTCTGCTCTTTTAGCAGGTTCTAAGCTAAGGACATCGACGGCAACGTCTCGGAGTCCTTCGGGAATGTGTAGCGCCATGACACGATCCTAATCTAAAAAAGCAATTGGAGGTATGCGAAGTGAGCCACGCTTGAACCATAACCCTACTGTGGCATCCACTCCACGAGTGATCCTTAGATTTGGTTGGCAGAATTAGGTCTAAGGCGATGACTGCGTCAGTAGTCGCTGGCCCGGCGATGCTGCTGCTCGTAGTGCCGTTTGGCTGGGGGCTTAGCGGCGTGTGGTTGGGATTGGTGGTGCTGATGGTGGTGTGGGCGCTGACGCTGGCGTGGCGGCACTAGCGTCCAGATGGGTTCTGTGGGCGCGACAAAAACTCACGATTTAATGCACGTCAAGACGTTCCTCTAACTTTTGCTCGCCTGCGTAAAGGCAAGCAACTAGAATCTCACGGTACGAACGGCCAAGCTGAAAGAAGAGTTGGATTTGGTCATGCTTCCAACTCTTCTTGATACCGTTATCGTTTTAGACGATCTCTGAAATCACTAACGTGGACGTTTAAAAACAAACTCTTGATCGCCGCCGATCTGTCCAACAACATCCACAAGTTCCCAACCAGCACTGCCGAGAGCATCTAAACTGTCCTGGGTGGCTATGGCTTCTCCCCCGAACGTGTCCGTGTTGGCTGTTTTTGCGCGTGTTTCAAAACCGTCTTCCAACGGCTGCGTGAAGTACACTTTACCGAAAGATACAATAAGGTATTCCCATTGAGTGCTGTTAGTCTGGCTGACTCGCACACTTGCAAACGTGAGAAAAAAAAGAATCAATATCAGCGCTGCTGCTAAGAGAAGTCGAAACGGATCCTCTTTGAAACGGCTAGCGAGATTGCGCATAGAGCTTGCTCCTCGTTACACTGTGAATTTGAAAAGCCATATGATAACAACTACTCGCTCAGCAGCTTTTCATAATAAAAGTATACTTGAAAGCCAACACGATTGAAAGGATTTGTACATGTGCCTTGAAAATTGGCTTGAAAAGAAAAAGTAAACAAGTTGCGGTCATGGGCTAGGAACATTTTCTTCAGACACCATCTCCTTGAATAGTAAAATATAGATGTGGCAAACGACATTATCACCTGCCCCAACTGCGGGGCGAAAAATCGTTTAAAAACACCGCCTGCGGATCAACTACCGGTCTGTGGGCGGTGCGGAAACAACTTGCCGTAGCTCGTCGACGGGAGCGACGCGACCTTCGTAAACGAGATTAGTGCGCTGGGGCCGGCGCTTGTCGATTTTTGGGTGGAGTGGTGCGGACTGGTAGTACTGATGGTGGTGCGGGTGCAGACGCTAGCGTAGCGCTACTGGCGTCCGGGCGGGCTGTTGCGGGCGTAGCGGCAGACTCTACCTGTGTTGCTTGCTAATACATCTTTCGTGGTGGCTACCCAAAGATCTCCCAGAAAAGCCCCACGAATTACTCAAAGTCATCTGGGCTTATATAATGAAAACAGGATTATGCCGCCGATAGCTGCGCCCAAATTTGCCGAGAACCTCGAAATCGTCGAAGTGTATCACTACTTCGACAGACCCGTGCTGTACTCGTGCCGGGATGCAGAAGGAATCTACTATTTAGCAGTCTGGTCGGACGAAGACCCCGAAGCGTCGACGGAAATGTGGGTTTTTACACCTGTCGATACAGAAATCCTCGATGCGGTTAGCGAGGGTGCTCTAGATTTGCGTGCTGGTTTCAGAAACGGTAGATACGGTCGCTCGTACATCGTAACGATAGACCTTGAAGCCGGACAATCTTCATATGAAGCAGTCGCATCTTCTGATTTAGACGACAATCTTCTGCCCGAAGCGGGGCAAAGGCTCACCCCGTCGGAATCGTCGCTAGCTTCTAAAGCACAAAAGTAAGACAGACGTAAGCTCGACTGCGGGCGTAACGACCGACCCGACCCGGTCTGCGTCGCCACCTGCCGAAACATCCCCACACCACCCGCCGTTTTGTGCTTTAATAGACCGAACATGGCTTTTCACGGACACCCTGTAGTTAGGAAAACTCCCGAACAGTTAGGGTTAGAACGCCTCGAAGCCGAAGCCAACCTAGCACTTCTGCGAACGAAGCCGGATACTTTTTCGAGAGAGACACGCGATTCTAAGGAGCGATACTGGTGAGTGAGCCAAAAAACGACGGGACTGAGCAGACAGTACACAACGTGGAAGGACTCGTGCGCTCCGCTATGGCCGGGGGTGTCGTGCGAATTGCTGCGGGTGTTTACTCGTTAGACGAGCCACTACTGCTTTCTAATGATGTCGAACTTGTTGGAGAAGGACGAGAGAACACTCGAATTATCTCAACGGCGGCAGAGTACGGACTATATTTTAAGGGTCCAGGTACCTTCGCAGCCTCGGATATTAGCTTTGAATATGCTGGAGAAGAGCCGGCAAGCGTTGCGATAATAGATGGCGGATCTGTCGAGATAAATAACTGCCGATTTTCTGGAGCGGTGGTGGATGAAAATGAAACCCAAGGAATGGGCTTGTCGCTCAAATCTGATACTCAAGGCTCCGTTCGAAACAGCGTTTTCGAGGATAACGATTTATACGGCATCGTTGTGAGAGAGCAAGCTCATCCGAATCTAGATTCAAATACGGTGCGAAACAACGCCGAATTTGGCATCGTTTACGATGAAAACGCGAGCGGCAAGGCGTCGAACAATATTTGCGAAAGCAATGGAAGAAGCGGTATCGGATTAAGGCGACGAGCTCACCCGAATCTAGATTCAAATACGCTGCGGAACAATGTTCAGGCTGGCATTGTTTATGATGAAACTGCTAGCGGCGAGGCGTTTAACAACGTTTGTGAGAATAATGGTGTGTATGGTATTTGGTTAGTGGGAGAATCTCATCCGAATTTAGATTCAAATACGGTGCGAAACAACGCCCAAGCTGGTATTCTTTACAGAGAAAGTGCCAGCGGTAGGGCGTCAAATAATGTTTGCGAGAGTAATGAAAGTGGTATCGGACTATGGGGAAAAGCTTATCCAGATTTAGATTCAAATACGCTGCGGAATAATTCCCAGTATGGTATCGTTCACGCCGAAAACGCTAGCGGCAAAGCTTCCAACAACGCTTGCGAGAGTAATGGTGGGAGTGGTATCGGACTATGGGGGGAAGCTTATCCAGATTTAGATTCAAATACGCTGCGGAATAATTCCCAGTATGGTATCGTCTACGCCGAAAACGCTAGCGGTAAGGCATCTGATAACGTTTGCGAGAGAAATCGTGGGAGTGGTATTTGGTTATGGGGACAAGCTCGTCCTGATTTAGATTCAAATACGTTGCAAAACAATACCGGAGATGGTATTTGTTACTTAGGAAACGCCAGTGGCAAGGCTTTGAATAACATTTGCAAGGACAATAGTGGAAACGGTATCGTACTGGTGGGGCAGGCTCATCCGGATTTAAATTCAAATACGCTGCGAAACAACGCCGAAAATGGTATTGCTTACTTTGAAAACGCCAGCGGCAGGGCGTCCAACAACGTCTGTGAGAGTAACAGTGCGAGCGGTATTTTGTTAGGAGAACAAGCTCATCCGGATTTAGATTCAAATACGCTACGAAACAACGCCACATTTGGTATTTGTTATAATGGAAACGCTAGTGGCGAGGCATTTAACAACGTCTGTGAGAGTAACAGTGCGAGTGGTATCGGCCTGTGGGAACAGGCTCATCCAGATTTAGACTCAAATACGCTACGAAACAACGCCCAAGCTGGTATTTTTTACGGTGAAAATTCTCGCGGTTCAGCTTTCCGAAATAATATATACGGAAATCATTTAGATGGGATAGTCTTCGCAGACCGAGCCAATCCAACCATCGCCAAAAACAGCATTCACGATAATCATCGCTGGGGAATAAATATCTGGCGTGGCGATCCGAACCCTGACGTCTTCGATAACGCGGTCTACGATAATTTTGAAGATTATGATTCTTAGCAACGGTTATGTATACCTCTAAAATGCACCATTTCAGTGTTGGTTCTCCACATCTACGTTGCCGCAAAGATTGTAGCCTGCAATAGAAGCCTAGAGCGCTGTACAATATCCCTATGGCTAACGACATCATCACCTGCCCCAACTGCGGGGCGAAAAATCGTCTAAAAACACCGCCTGCGGGACAACTCCCGGTCTGTGGGCGGTGCGGAAACAGCTTGCCGTGGCTCGTCGACGGGAGCGACGCGACCTTTGCGAACGAGATTAGGGCGCCGGTGCCGGTACTCGTCGATTTCTGGGCGGAGTGGTGCGGGCCGTGCCGGATGGTCGCGCCGGTGCTGCAAGACTTGTCGGCAGAACTCGCGGGACAGCTAAAGGTCGTCAAGCTAGACGTCGACGCGAATCCGCAGACGTCGGGACGGTTTCAGGTGCGGAGCATCCCGACGCTGATAGTGTTTAAGGACGGGCAGCCGGTCGATACGCTCGTGGGGGCGCTGCCGAAGGGGCAACTGTTAGAGCGGCTCCGCCCGCACCTGTCCTAGCTCGGTCCTAACGGCCTCGGCGACCCTAACCTTCTGCGGCGACCTCGCCCCGAATCATCCGCCAGGCGACGCCCGCTCCGAGGACACAGAGGACGGCGCAGAGCAGCACGACGACGCGGTAGCCGCGTACGAAGGCGGTGTCGATCGCCTGTTCGATCTGGGTGGTGGTGTCGGCGTCCAAGTTGTCGGGTGGGGTGATGCCGGCGAGGTTCGCGCGTTCGGCGGTGACGGCGTCGAGAGTGGCGGGGGCGAGGTTGAGGCCGCTAAGCTGGTCGCGCAGGGTGACGTTAAACACGCCGATCATGACGAGGCCTAGCAGCGCGACGGCGAGCAGGTTGGCGAGGCGCGACACGGCGTTGTTGATGCCGGACGCGGTTCCGGCCTGGTGGGTGGGGACGGCGTTCATCACGGTGGTGGTAAGCGGCGCGACGCTCACGGCCATGCCTAAACCCATCACCAGGATCGGCCAGAAGAAGGTCGCCCAGTAGTTGCCGCCGACGCTAGGGATAGCGAGGGAAGCGTGACCGGCGGCGGCGATCAGCGGGCCGACGACGAGGGGGAGTTTGGCGCCGACGCGTTCGACGAGGCCGCCCGACCAGCGCGACAGCAGCGACACCGACAGGATGAAGGGGAGGAAGGCCGCGCCCGCAGCGGTCGCGGAGTAGCCCTGGATCTGGATGAGGTTGAAGGGGAGGAAGAAGAGGACGCCGCCTAGTGCGGTGTAGAGAAACAGGGTGAGGAGGTTGGCGCCGCTGAAGGTGCTCGAGCCAAACACCCCGAGCGGCATCATCGGGTCGTCGCTCCGCGCCTCCGTCCACAAAAACGCGGCGAACAGCGCGACGCCGAGGCCGAGGGTCGCTAAGATAAGCGGGTCGGTAAAGCCGCGCCGCGTCGATTCGAGCAGGCCGTAGGTCACGCCCATCAGGCCGAGCGTGGCGAGCGCCGCGCCGGGAACGTCGAGGTGGTCGGACGCTTCGTCGTCGAAACTCTCTGGCACGCGCCAGAGGCTGACCGCGATGACGAGCAGGGCGAGGGGTAGGTGCATGTAGAACACCCAACGCCACGACAGCGTATCGACGAGCCAGCCGCCTAAGACGGGGCCGAGGGCGGCGGTCATCGCCGAAAACCCGGACCAGAGGCCGATCGCCTGGCCGCGCTCGTGTTGGGGGAAGGTGGCGCTGATGATGGCGAGGCTGCCGGGGGTGAGCAGGGCGCCACCGACGCCCTGGAGGGAGCGGGCGATAACCAGGTCCACCGTACCGCGAGCGAGAGCGCACCATACCGACGCGAGCGCGAAGACGACTACGCCGACGACGAAGACGCGCCGCCGTCCGAAGTGATCGCCGAGCGAGCCGCCTAGCAGGATCAGCGCCGCCAAAAAGAGGGTGTAGGCGTTGACCACCCACTGCATGTCGACCACCGACGCGTTTAGGCCGTTCTGGATGGCGGGTAGGGCGACGTTGACGGTCGAGCCGTTGATGAAGACGAGGCTCGAGCCCCCGATCGTCGCGACCAGCACCCAGCGTCTAACGTTTGGTGCGCAAGGCGAACCGTCGGAGGCCGAGCGGATCACGCCTTCGTCACAGGGTTGTTGCGAGAGAGACATGCCCGCAGTCTAGAAGCCGAAGACGCTCGGCGCTGTACCGTGCATCGGCACCGCGCCACCGTGGGCGTAACGTGTGGGCCTCGTGACGTGTGGGCCTCGTGACGTATGGGCCTCGTGACGTTCGTAGTCCCGTAAGGGTCGTAGCTCGTGACGTTCCTGATGACGGCATAGGCGTAGACTGAATCCACAGTATTCACCACCCCATACACCTTCTGCTACCTCTAAAGGATTTCGATGAACCAAGTCTGTTTCTGTTTTACAACCCGGTACCCTACCTCGTGCGGTCGGGGCTCGAGCCCCTCTAGACCTCTGTGGACGGGTCGATGATTCGCCTGATGGCGGTTGTGGGCGCGTTTATGATTGCGTTTTCGGCGATCTTTGTCCGGCTCGCGGACGTGTCGCCGACCACGGCGGCGTTTTTTCGTGTAGCGTACGCGTTTCCGATCCTGCTCGTCGTCGCGCTGCTAAGCGCCCGAGACGTCCGGCGACCCTGGCCCAAACGGCTACGCGGGATGGCGGCGGGGCTGATTATGGCGACGGGGTTCGTGCTCTGGAACCACGCGATCGGCTTTATCGGGGCGGGGCTGTCGACGGTGCTCGGCAACACGCAGGTGGTGTTTGTCGGGCTCGGCGCGTGGTGGGTCTACAACGAGCGTCCGCGTACGGTAGCGTTCGTCGCGATTCCGGTCGTGCTAAGCGGGGCGCTGTTTATCTCGGGGCTCGGCGGGGAAGGGGCGTACGGCAGCGCTCCGCTGCTCGGCGTGCTGTTCGGACTCGCCAACGCGCTGTTTTACGCGTCGTTTCTGCTGGTGTTTCGTTCGGTGAGCGAGACCGGACGGGCGACGGCGTGGGCGCTCGTCGACGTGACCGCCGGGGCGTCGGTCGGGGCGCTCGCACTCGGACTGCTGACCGACCCGAACTTTAGCCTCGCGCCGCACTGGCCCGCGCACGGCTGGCTGTTCGCGCTCGCGCTCGGCCCGCAGATTATCGGCTGGATGCTGATCTCGCAGGCGATGCCGAGGCTGTTGTCGCTCGAAACGTCGGCGATTCTGCTGTTACAGCCGCTCGGCACGGTCGTGCTGGGGCGGCTTATCTTTCAGGAACTGCTCTCGCCGTTGCAGTGGGCGGGGGTCGGGCTGATCCTGGTCGGGGTGACGCTGTTAAACGTGCGGCTCCGGCGGCAGGTCGAACCGGACTTGACGCAGGAGACGGCGGCGGTGCGGGAGACGGTACGAGAGACGGGCTCGAGCCTACCCACCAAACCCTAGCCTGCTCCCCCGCTCTCTCGTCTCTACTGGGGGTTCGCGAAAACTGCCGTCCAGTAGGGGCTATCGCCAAAGTCAACCACGCCGACGCCGACCTCGGTAAAATCCGAATCCATAAGCGCCCGACAGTGAAATTGGTCGCTCGTCAACCAGATATCGAGGACGTCGCTCGCTTCGACTTGGCCACTAAAGCGAGCGAGATTTTCGCCGACCTTCCGAAACTCTCCGTATCCGGCGGCCTCGACGCGGTCTTCGACCCTGGTGCCGTCGTTTTGGCTCTGGTGCGCGAAGAAGTTGTTGACCTCCATGTCGTGACTGTGCTTGAGTGCGGCCTCTTCGAGCGCTTCGTTTTCGCTTAGCGCTTGGGTGGGGCCGAAGGTCCCGCTCGGGCACGTGTAGCCGCTCGCTCGTTTCTCGTTGATAAGGTCGATAAGTTGCCGCGTCGCCGTTTCGTTGTTGTCGGGCAGAGGCGGCAGCGGTTCGTTCGGAAAGCTCGACGTCGGCGTTGTGCAGCCTACAAGCAGCAGGCCTGTAACCGCGAGCGATGTGCAGACGCGAATGATCGCTTTGCGCTCCGGTACAACGTTTAGAAGGGAGTTTAGAAGATAATCAATCATGTTCTAACGAGGCTCCTTTTCTGGTTTAGTGGTCGAGTGGTGGCCCGAACCGTTTGCGCAGCCGCTCCCAGACGGGTCGGTTGGCGAGCCGCAGGGTGAGTTCGGCGGCGTTAAAGTTAAAGCGCACCACAAAGAGCTGTTCGCGGTTGCGGGTGCGCTCCTCCATAAAGCGGGCGTAGACGAGGTTTTTCCAGGCGAAGCGTTGCCGCAGGCCGTTGGGCCAGCGCTCTAGGAGCTCGAGCCCCTCCTCGTCTAGCGTGACCCGGATCCCGCCGAGCGCCAGCACCAGACAGAACGCCGACAGCACGAGCGGCAGCAGCCAGAAAAAGATCTCGTTAAGCTGTGGCCACCGCACGAGTTGCAGCCCCGCGTCGTCCCACCGCGCCCAACCGAGCACCTCGGCCATCGACCAGATAAAAAAGAGCGACCCGACCGCGCCGAGCAGCCAGGTCAGCCGAGTGATGCGACTCGGCGCGAGCAGCACCACGACCTCGTCGGTCGCCCGTTGGGCGCTGAGCGTGCCGAGATCGATTTCGCTACGCAGAGAAGAAGCCATAGCCGTAGTATGGCAGGGTACGGCAGAGCGGACCCCGCCGCGCCTTACCGTCTACCGAGCCCGTACCGAGACCCGGGTTAGAGACCGGGTTAGAGACAGGGTCTCGAGACAGGGCTAGAGACCGGGGTAGAGACGGCGACTAGGCTTTCGGGCTCCGTTTGTAGACGAAACGCGCCACCAGCACGCCGATAAGCAGCGCGGGCGCCGACGCGAAGACGAGCAGCGGATAGGCCTGGATGTCGGGCCTAAGCAGCCGCGACAGCTCGATGCCGAAGCTCAGCAGAATCCCGCCCATAATCGTAATGGCGATAGCGTTTTCGGCGCTGCGCCGCAGCAGCCACAGCGAGGTAAAGTAGCCGAGCAGCACGTAGCTAAACGCGATCACGCCGTAGTCTACGAGGCTAAAGCTCTCGAACGAGACGAACGCCTGCGACACGATCAGCGCCGCGGTCGCGAGCGCTAAAAATCCGGCGAAGCGTCCGGCCCGGGTCGCGCCTTTGGCAGCTGCCGAGCCCTTCTGCTCCTCACGCGCTTTAGGTTTTTCGGACTTGGTTTTGGCCTGCGCTTTCTCTTTGGGGGCGGTCTTACGAGGGCCGCGCCGTCTGTTGCTGCCCTGTTCACGTTTTTTGTCGGACTTTTCTTGAGCCCGGCGGATGTGTCGATTCATAGCTACGGTTATACCAGCCTTACAGGTATCTGCTTGTGCGGCTCGAGCCACCCGCCCGCTTACGTCCGCGTCGATGTCGCGTGTCTAGATGCCGCGGGTTTAAGTGCTATACAACATCTAAGTGCCGTACACGTCTAAGTGCCGCACGCGGCGGTAGAGTTTTAGGTATGGCTACCGATATCGACACCACGCTGCTGCGGCGCATCGCCGACGAGCACGGCACGCCGACCTACGTCTACAACCTCGCAGAAATCTCTGACAAGCTCGGCACCCTCCGCCAGGAGCTACCGGGCACCCTCATCCACTACGCGGTCAAGGCGAACCCGTCGGGCGGGGTGCTGCGCTACCTCGCGGCGCAGGGCGTCGGCGCCGAAGTGATTACGGTAGGCGAGCTAGCGCGGGCCTTACGAGCGGGTATCCCCGCCTCCGACATCATCGTCGGGGGGCCGGGGCAGGACGAGGCGCTGATTCGTGAGGCTGCCGAGCAGTCGATCGGGTTGGTCAGCTTAGACAGTGCGTCGCAGTACGACCTGTGGGAGCGGCAGACCGTCGGACTGACGAGCTTTCTGGTGCGCCTCAATCCGGGCCTCGACCCGCGCACCCACGAACACTTAGCGACCGGCGCGGCGACCTCGAAGTTCGGGCTGCTGTTTGACGACGCGAAGGCGCTCGCCGAGCGGGTGGACGCGTCGGGCAGGCTCGCGGGGTTTCACGTCCACGCGGGCTCGCAGATTTCCGACCTGGCGGTCTACGACGAGATTTTCGCGCAGCTTAGCCGGCTCTACGAGGCGTTTCCGGCCTGTAAGACGTTAGACATCGGCGGCGGCTTCGCGGTGCCGGGCTTTCCGCTCGCGGCGTTCGCGCTTAAGGTGAGTACGTTTGCGGAGCAGTTTGGGGTAGAGGTGAGGCTCGAGCCCGGACGTTACCTCGTCGCCGAGGCCGGTACGCTCCTCACCCGCGTCCGCCACGTCAAACCGGGCGGCCCCGTCACCCACGTCATCGCCGACGCCGGCATGGCCGACCTGCTCCGGCCCGCACTCTACGACGCCGACCACCCGATCCGTTCGTTAGAAGACCGGGAACTAGAAAACGGGGGAGACGATGCCGGTAGCTACGTCGACGTCGACGGCCCGCTGTGCGAAAACGCCGACCGGCTAGGCCGCGAACGGGCTCGATAGGAGCCGTCAGCCGAGGCGACCTGCTCGCCGTCGAGCAGGCGGGCGCGTACGGCCTGAGCATGGCCTCGAACTACGCGTCGAGCTTGCGTCCCGCCGAAGTGACCGTGCTCGGCGACGCGGTGACGCTGGTCCGCGAACGCGAAACGGTCGACGACCTGTGGCGGTTAGAACGTGGCTAACGACCCGCTCGCGGCGGCGCTCCGCCCGCTAATCGACCGCTTTTCGGGACGGACGAGCCTCGCCCTCTACCGCTTTAGCGACGACATGCAGTACCACCACCGCAGCGAGACCACGATGCCCGCCGCGAGCCTGATCAAACTGCCGATCTTGTGTGCGGCGCTCGCCGAGGTCGAGGCCGGACGGCTGTCGCTAGAACAGCGGGTTCGGGTTACGGCGGACGACACCGTCGGCGGTTCGGGCGTCCTGCACGCGCTCCACCCCGGTGTCGAGCTGTCGCTCTACGACCTGCTCACGCTGATGATTGTGGTCAGCGACAATACCGCGACCAATATGGTCATCGACCTGGTCGGCCAGGACGCGATTAACGACTGGTGCGAGGCGCATAGCCTGGTGCATACCGAGCTGGTCGGCAAGTTGCAGCTGCCCGACGCGAAGCAGAACGAGGCGCAGCGGCGCGGCGAACGCAACGCGACCTGTGCGGCGGAGATGTTACGGCTGCTGGTGCGGTTGCAGCGGGGGCGGCTGTTGCCGGACGAGACGACCACAACGGCGTTAGAGATTATGAAGAAGCAGCAATTTCACGAGGCGATGGGGCGGTATCTGCCGCGCGATGGGGGGCTCGAGCCCTCTCCCATCACCCTAGCGTCGAAAAGCGGCTGCCTACGCGGGGTCTGGCACGATGCCGGCATCGTGTACCGCAACGGCGAGCCGCTCTACGCCCTCGTTGTCATGACCACAGACGCTCGCGACACCTCGTTCGGCGTCGAACAGGAGGGCGTGATGCTGATCGCGAAACTCTCCGAACAGGTCTTCGCGCTGCTGCGCTAGCCCCGACCCGACGTAACGATACCACAAAATAAAAAGGTGTTTTTGTAGTGTCCATGTAGGGTGCGCCATGCGCACCGCCTTTAACCCCCCCACCCCGGTACGCAACCAGAACCGTACCACATGCTTTTTCTTACCGGCTTAGTCCAAACTAGACAAGGGCGCTAGATATCCGCGCCCTTAAAAGAGTTTTCGTTGTGCCAGACGGTATAATCCCGCCCGACCAGAGACTACCGAACGGTAGCAGCCTTCTGTTGCTCGATATAATCCCGGTACCAGTGCGCGCTGTGTTTCGGAATCCGCTGTAGCGTCTCGTAGTCGACGTACACGAGCCCGAAGCGCTTGCTATAGCCGAACGCCCACTCGAAATTGTCCATCAGGCTCCACGCGAAGTAGCCCCGCACGTCGACGCCGTGAGCCATCGCGTCGCTGACCGCTTCTAGGTGACGGCGGATGTAGCTGATCCGGTCCTCGTCGCGGACCTCACCGTCGTCGACCTTATCGGGGTAGGCGGCGCCGTTTTCGGTGATGTAGACCGGCGGCAGGTCGTAGTCGTGCTCGAGCCGCCTCAACAGGTCGCTAAGCCCTTCGGGATAGACTTCCCAGCCCATATCGGTGCGCTCAGCATCGAACGAGACACCGCGTAGGTTCGGCCAGTCTCCGTCGGGGTCGTGGGCCAGTACAGCGCGACTGTAGTAGTTCACACCCAAAAAGTCGATCGGCCCCGACATCACCTCTAGGTCGCCGTCGTGTACGTCGGGAACGTCGCTGCCGTAGCCCTGCCAGATATCGTCGGGGTAGCGCCCCTTCAGGACCGGGTCGAGGTACCAGCGGTTAAACATGCCGTCTAGACGCCGCGCCGCCGCCACATCTTCGGGGTCGTCCGAGGCCGGATAGCTCGGGTTGAAGTTGAGGACGATGCCGTGTTGCGCTTCGGGGGCGTTGGCCCGCATCACCGGTAGCGCGCTGCCGTGCGCGAGCAGCAGGTGGTGCGCCGCGCGTAGCCCGAGTTGGCGGTCTTGCAGCCCCGGTGCGTGTTCGCCTTTGATGTAGCCGAGTTCGGCGCTGCACCACGGCTCGTTGAGCGTCGCGTAGGCGCTGACCCGGTCGCCCAGGCGCTTCGTGACCACGTCGGCGTAGCGGACAAACGCGTCGACGACCGCGCGGTTCGCCCAGCCCATCTGGTCCTGGAGCGGCTGCGGCAAATCCCAGTGGTAGAGTGTGCAGAACGGCTTTATGCCGCGTTCTAGCATGCCGTCGACCAGCCGGTCGTAAAAGTCTAGCCCCTGTTCGTTGACCTCGCCGGTTCCTTGCGGGATGATACGCGGCCAGGCGACGCTAAAGCGGTAGGCGTCGACGCCTATATCGTTCATCAGGTCGAAATCTTGTTCCCAGCGGTGATAGTGATCACAGGCGACCTCGCCGGTGTCGCCGTTAAGTGTCTTGCCCGGCGTGCTGCTAAACACGTCCCAGATGCTCGGCCCGCGTCCGTCTTCACGGGCGGCACCTTCGATCTGGTAGGCGGCGGTCGCGGTGCCCCAGATAAAGTTGGGGGGGAAGTTGGGGTGGTCGGCCATAGTGAACTCCTCTATGAAAGTTTGTATGAAAGCTTGGACGTAGATATCCTGAACGTCAAATCCCGAACGTAAAATCTTGGAGTCTACACACCTTTGATCTAGACTAGCTCTAAACGCGTGTCGAGGCGGGTCGTGTACGGTTCGTCAACCGGCGCTCCGGCGGCGGTTGCGCTCCGCGCGAGGACGAGGTCTAGCTGCCTGGAGCGAACGCCGCTCTGTTTCTAAACCTCGCCCTGTGCGCTTCGTACTGCGGGGCTTATCCTTTGACCGAGCCTGCGGTAAGCCCCTCGATAACCTGCCGCGAGGCGAGGAAGAAGAGGATCAGCAGCGGCACGACGGCTAAGGCGGTGCCTAACATCACCGCGCCCCAGTCGGTGTTGACGAGTCCCTGCAGGCTGCGCAGTGCGAGTGGGATGGTGTAGGTTTCGCGGGTCTGTAAGATGACGAGCGGGCCTAAAAAGTTGTTCCACTGGGCGATAAAGGTGAGCAGGCCGAGCGTCGCGACACCGGGCCGCACCAGCGGCATTACGATGCTCCAGTAGATACGAAACTCCGACGCGCCGTCGATACGGGCGGCGTCCATCAGCTCTTTGGGGATGGTGGAGGCGATGTACTGGCGCATCAGAAAGATACCGAACGCGTTGGCCATGCCCGGAAACCAGATCGCGATCGGCTGGTCGATCCAGCCCAAAAACTTGATGATGAGGTAGTAGGGGATGATGTTGAGAAGCTGCGGGATCATCAGCGACACGATCAGAAAGCCGAACAGAAAGTTTTTGTAGCGAAAGTTGTACATCGCGAAGCCGAAGCCGCCGAGCGAGCAGAAAAACACCGTGGTAAGGGCCGCGACGACCGCGATGTAGACGCTGTTCCAGATGTTGCGCCAGAACGGAAGGGTTTCTAAGAGCGCTTCGTAGTTGCGCGCGAGCGCGTCGCCAAACCAGAGCGGCGGCGGTGCCGAAAAGATCGTTTCGCGGGTGTGGGTGGCTAAGACGAACATCCAGTAGAACGGAAAGATGGTGAGCAGGCCGAGGCCGATCAGCAAGACGAACAAGAGGATCGTTCGCAGGGTCGTGCGCTTCGGCTTTTTGTCGGAGGGTTCGCCTAGAGGTGTTTTGATCGGGGCGGGGTTGGTCGGTGTAGTGATCGACATAAATTAGCCCTCGCGGCGCTCGAGCCCGCTGCGCCCAAAAAAGACAAAGTGGATAACGGTCAGAACGCCGATAAGGAAGAAGAGGATCCACGACATGGCGGCTGCCGAGCCCATGTAGAGCCACTCGAAGCCGGTACGGTAGAGATACACCGCGACGGTCATGCCGGCCTGGCTCGGCCCCCCGGTGCCGCCCGTTAAGATAAACGGCTCGTCGAACAGTTGCAGGTTGCCGATAATGGTAAGCGTGACCGCGAAAAAGATCATCGGACGTAACAGCGGCAGCGTGATGTGCCAGAAGCGCTGTAATGTATTCGCCCCGTCGACCTCGGCGGCCTCGTAATACTCTTGTGGAATTGTCGATACCCCTGCGCTATAGAGCACGACGTTAAACCCGAAATATTTCCAGATCACCAAAATAGCGATCGCTGGTTTGATAAAAGGAGCCCGTCCGAGCCAGTCGACCGGCAACTGCTCTCTGATCCCGGTAAACAGCCAGGCGGTTAGGGGCGCTTCGGAGAGATAGCTTACAAGCTGGTTTAGGACGCCAAACTGCGTCCCGAAAATCGTGCTAAACACGATCGCGACCGCAACGGTCGAGGTGATGTAGGGCAAGAAATAGGCCGCTGTAAGCGGATGCCGCAATCGCCGCGCCGCCGAAACGAGCGCGAACGCGAGCGGGATCGCGATAAGGTGCTGCGGGAGGCCCGACACCAGCGCGAGCCAGACAGTGTTGTAGAGCGACTTCCAGAACCAGGGATCGGTTAGCAGATAGGTATAGTTTTCGAGGCCGACGTACTCCATCGAGCCGAGGCCCTGTACGGGGTTCCACGACTGAAACGATAGATAGATCGAAAAAATGGTCGGAAAGATACCGAAGATAGCGAACAGTATGAAAAACGGGCTGATAAATATATAGGGCGCGTATTTGCGCTGAAACTTATACCAGCGTCCTCCTGGCACGTTAGGTTGATCCGGAAGCGCCTTGCGTTCGTGTGTACGGCTTGCCATCAGTCTCTCCTTAAACAAAGCTGGGTCAAGAAGGAGGCCGGAGCAGGGATGCCGCTCCGGCCTAAGGCACTGATCCTACCGGCGTGTCCGGCGGGCGATAAGCTGCTCGGCTTCGGCGAGGGCGGCCTCGATCGAGCGGCCTTCATCGAGCACCTGCGACAGCGCCGAGTCGACGATCTCCTGGGCGATCTGGTCGTTAGGGTTTGTCGCGACGCCAGCGATGTTCTGGGCGACCTCGGCGAAGAGTAGACGGGCGGGCTGACCGTCTAAAAACGCGAGCGGCTCGCTAAACAAGTCGTTGCTGTAGGTGCTCGTCACCGCCGGAAAGGCGCCGATGGTCTGGAACGCGGCGAGCTGGATGTCGGGGTTGGTGGTCAAAAACTGGACGAGTTCCCAGGCGGCCTCTTTGTTCTGAGACTGTTCGGGGATGCCGTAAAAGGAGCCGCCCCAGCTTCCGTAGATGCCGTCGGGCAGGTTCGACGCGCCCCACAAGCCGGCGGTTTCGGGTGCCATCCAGTTTTGGAAGTGACCTAAAAGCCACGCGCCCGAGAGCTGGACCGTAACGGTGCCGCGCTTAAACGCTTCGTACCACTCGTTGGTCCAGGCACCGATCTGGGCGTCCATGCCCGCTTCGCGAATTTCGCGTGCGATACGAAAGCCCTCGTGAAAGCGCTCGCTGTTGACGAGCACGTTGCCTTCGGCGTCGAAAAAGACCCCTTCGCCGGCGGCTAGGTTGCTGCGGAAGATAATACGGGCGACGTCGCCGGCGTCGGCGAGCAGGTAGACGTCGGTCTGTCCATCGCCGTCGGTGTCACGGGTGACGGTGCGGCCTAACGCTAAAAACGTCTCCCAGTCGGTGATGGCGTCGTCGATGTTGGCGTCTACGGCGGCGAGGTTGTCGCGACGGTAGTACATCACGCCCGGGCCGAGGTCGGTCGGCATCGCGACCTGACGTCCGTCGGTGGTGCTCGCCTGGAGCCAAGCGTACTCGGCGAAGATGTCGCGGTACTGTCCGGCGTTGTAGGGCTCTTGGGCTAGGTCGACGAGGCCGCCTTCGGCGACAAAGCGGGCGATAAAGCCGACGTCGACCGCGACGACATCGGGGGCTCCTGAACCGGTCGCGAGTGCGGTGACGAGCGTGTTGTGGTGGTCGCCGTGCTGGAGTACCCGCACTTCGACGTCGATATCGGGGTGCTGCGCTTCAAACATCGGCAGGACGTTGTTGAGGTGAGAGTCGAGGTCGGGGAAGACCCCGATGGTGATCTGGGTTTGGGCGTGAGCGAACGAGAAAAGTAGCAGGGCGGTAACGAGGGGTGCAAAAAGCCGTTTCATCGGTGTACTCCTTTAAAAGAGCCGCAGCGGATGCGGCGGGTGAGGCGCCTGGGCGCCGCCAAGAGGTTAGCAACGTGCGACGACAGAGTTTCTGATCACGAGTGTCGGTTCGAAGGTGCGCCTCACCCCCTCTCCAGACTCGCCCCGGAGTTCGGCGAGCGCGAGCTGAGCGGCGGCGCGCCCCATCGCCTCCATCGGCTGACAGACGGTGCTAAGGGGCGGATAGAGGTAGCGGGCGAGCAGGACGTCGTCGTAGCCCACGAGCGAGATCTGGTTAGGGACGTCGATGCCGGCCTCGCGCAGCGCACTTAGGGCGCCCGCCGCCATCTGGTCGTTTGCCGCAAAGAGCGCGCTAAAGTCGCGGCGCCGTGCGAGCAGCTGCTGCGCCGCGCGGCGTCCGCTCTCCTCTTCGAAATTGGCTTCGACGACAAGGCCAGCGTCGTAGTCTAGGCCGGCGTTTTCGAGGGCTTGGCGGTAGCCCACAAGGCGGGCTCGAGCATCGTGTAGTGCGCTCGGCCCAGCGATGTGGGCGATACGGGTGTGGCCCTGTGCGAGCAGATACTCGGTCATCAGGCACCCCCCCGCCTCGTTGTCGAGGTAGACCGACCGGCTCGCGAGTTCGGCGACGTAGCGCCCGACCAGAACAAGCGGCGTCCCGCGCGACGCGAACGCGACCATCTCGGCGTCGCTAAGCGCTTCGGTGTGGACGATAAGAACATCGGCCCGGCAGCGCAGCAGAAAGTCGAGGGCGTTGCGCTCGGCGTCAGCGTTGGCGTGGCCGCTCGAAATCATCAGGTGCATCCCTTCAGACTCAGCGACACCTTCGATCCCTTTAAGCATCGTTCCGAAAAAGGGGCTCGCAATGTCGTTAACCACAACCCCGACGCCGCCCGAGCGGTTGGTGACCAGGCCGCGCGCGAAGGTGTTGGGGTGGTAATCGAGTCTTTCGACGGCAGCCAAGACCCGTGCTCGGGTTTCTGCGGCAACGGCAACGTTACCGTTCAGAACCCGTGAAACCGTGGCCGCCGAAACATCTGCGAGGTGTGAAACCTCTTTGATGGTCGCCATGTCATCTCCTATGAAAACGCTTTCATAGAAAGTAGCACCTCGCACCAACGTTGTCAACAGGCTTTCGCTTCACAAAGTCACGAGCGGCACCTATCGGATTGTCGTTATGTCTTGAGAGACGGTAAAAATCTGTTTTGCTATGCTGGCATCACGAGGGCGACAGCGCTGTTGGAGTGTGTCGCGAGGCACGCCGCGCGGGCCTCTTGGAGCGGGTTTGCAAGACGCTGCGCCGCACAAGGCGTCATCACCGATACCGGTCATATGTGACGGTTGCCGCAGCGTACGGATTCCGCTCGCTTCCGGGTTATCGAGAAAAGACTTCAAGAACCGCTCTTACCGTTCCGTCCGTATTTTTTCCTACGCGCTCCGCTCGATTTGTAGATCAACCGGAATCGGTATCGCCTAGAGGTGCTGTCGGTAAACGGATCGCCGCGAATGCGAGGTCATTGTCACGCGGGAGCACGAAAAAAACCGCCCGTTTCGAAAACAGGCGGTTTCGGGAGTGTGCGGGGCGCTCTCTTAGTTAGGCGTCGTCCATCAGCTTGACTTTAGCGGCGACCCTCGCGACACGGCTGCCGAGATTGCGCGCCCCTTGCAACTCGTCTTCGTCGGGAAAGCGCGAACCGTCGCCGCCGGCGACCGTCGAGGGGCCGTAGGGCGTGCCGCCTTTGCCGTCGGTGGTTAGGATCTGCGGGTTCTGGCCGTAGGGCGTGCCGACAAAGATCATGCCGAGGTGCAGCAGCGGGATAAGACTGGTGATGATGGTCGTCTCTTGACCGCCGTGGATCGTCGCGGTCGAGGTAAAGACGCCGGTGACCTTGTCTTCGAGCTCGCCGCTTTGCCAGAGCGAACCGGTGGTGTCGATAAACTGCTTCATCTGCGCGGTCATGTTGCCGTAGCGGGTCGGCGTCCCCCAGATGATGCCGTCGGCCCAGCGCAGGTCGTCGTGGGTGACCTCGGCAAACTCGCTCATCTCTTCCTGGGCTTTACGGTAGGCGTCCTGGCCCGACATCGCTTCTTTGACGACGTCGAATTCGGCGATGCGCCGCAGCCGCACCTCGGTGTCGGGAATGCTTTGGGCGCCTTCGACGACGGCTTTGGCCATGGTGAAGACGTGGCCCTAGGAGCTGTAAAAAGGAATAAGGATGGTGGTGGGCATAGGGTGTCCTCCAAAAATTAGGTTTATCGCGCCGTTGGGTGCTGGCTACAAAATATTATAGTAGTATATTTAATTTACTAAAAACGAGGACTAGGGTGCAGCTGGGAGGGCTCGAGCCCCCCCTCAACCACAACACCTACCAACCCCCGCGAACTGTGCTCCGCCGCGCTACCGAACAAAAAGTAGACGGCGTACAATAGACCTCGTGAAAAAGAAGATTATCGTTATCGGAAGCGGTTTTGGCGCGCTCGGGGCGGCAGCGCGTCTTTTAGCAGCAGGCCACGAAGTCGAGATATTCGAGAAGCGCGACAAACTCGGTGGGCGGGCCTACGTCTACGAGATGGACGGCTTTAAGTTCGACGGCGGGCCGACCATCATCACGGCACCTTTTATGTTCGACGAGATCTTCGCGGCGGCGGGCAAGAAGCGCGAAGACTACGTCGAGTTCGTCAAGTGCGATCCGTTCTACCGGATCTTCGACCACAACCAGCGCTATTTTGACTATAACGACGACGAGATGTTCATTCTCGATCAGATCAACAAGTGGAATCCGTCGGACAAGCGCGGTTACCTCAACTTTATCCACACCACCAAAGCGATTTTCGACAAGGGCTTTACCGAACTCGCCGACAAGCCGTTTCTGAGCGTGTGGGACATGCTCAAGGTCGCCCCCGACCTGATCCGTTTGCAGTCGCACAAGAGCGTCTATCAGTACGCGTCGGGCTTTATCGAGGACGACTTTTTGCGCCGGGTGTTTTCGTTTCACCCGCTGCTCGTCGGCGGCAACCCGTTCGATACCACCTCGATCTACGCGATGATCCACTATCTCGAGCGGCAGTGGGGCGTCTGGTACGCGATGGGCGGCACCGGCGCGCTCGTCGAGGCGTTTCGCAAACTGATCTGCGAGATCGGCGGCAAGATCCACCTCAACGCCGAAGTCGAAGAGATTATGGTCGTCGAGCGCAACAACGAGAACCGTGTCCAGGGCATCCGCCTAAGCGACGGTAGCGAGCACTTCGCCGACGACATCGTCTCTAACGCCGACGTCGCCTTTACCTACCGCAACCTGATTCCCGAGCGCTACCGCCGCAAGTACACCAACAAAAAGGTCGAGAGCATGAAGTACGCCATGAGCCTGTTTGTGATCTACTTCGGCACCAAAAAGCGCTACCTAGACACCGACCTCAAGCACCACAACATCATCCTGAGCGAGCGCTACAAGGAGCTGCTGCAAGACATCTTTAACAAGCAGCACCTCGCCGAAGACTTTAGCCTCTACCTGCACATGCCGACCTACACCGACCCGTCGATGGCGCCCGAAGGCTGCGAGTCGTTCTACGTGCTGTCGCCGGTGCCGCACCTCGGTTCGGGTATCGACTGGACCAAAGCGGCGAAGCCCTACCGCGACGCGATCATGCAGTTTTTAGAGGACAACTACCTGCCCGATCTGCAAGAAAACCTCGTCGTCGAGCACTACATCGACCCGCTGCACTTCCAGGACACGCTTAACTCGTACCTCGGCTCGGCGTTTAGTGTGCAGCCACTCCTGCGTCAGTCGGCCTGGTTTAGACCGCACAACCGCTCCGAAGACTTCGACAACCTCTACTTCGTCGGGGCGGGGACGCACCCGGGAGCGGGCTTGCCGGGTGTGTTGTCGAGTTCGACCATCGCCCAGAACCTGATCGGGCCGGCCTAGGCTCGAGCCGACAATCTCCGGTCGGCTTTCTCGCGTCGTGTGGGGATTGTTGGGTGGGAGAAAGGCGGTGCGCATGGCGCACCCTACCGGGTGACCGGTATAGCCGTCTTTCCGCACCCCCACCCCCGACCTCACGAATAAGCCTCGGCATACGGTGGCCCCAACAGAGCTAAGAGCTGTTTCAGCTCATCCTTGAGGTTCATGACGATTACCTGCACGCCATCCGTGGTGATAAACAGCACGTGCACGTCAAGAAAGAGCTCGAATACCCATCGGGCGGTAGGCCGGTGGGTGGGCTTCCCCTTCTGGTTTGGTAAGGTCGCGTTATGGTTGGCTAAGGTGGTGCGGATGCGGTGCTCTAGCGCCGCGTACACGAGCAGACAGAGCGTCATCACCATGAGCAACGCCATGATTCTTTCTGCTTTTTTCAGGAACAGCGTCGACGCTAAAAACATCGGGTCTTTTAAGAACCGAAAGCCTTGCTCGACGTTGGCCTGGTCTTTGTACGTCTGCAAAAGCGCCACGTCGGAAAGCCTCTCGCCAGTAACGTCGTTGGTGGCGAGGATAAAACGCGAAGCCCGTTCTAAGCGCTCCTCGAGCAGCGACGCTCTAGCCCAAAGCACCCCACGGAGATGGTAGCTGACCCGCTCGGGTAGCACGTCTTTAGCGGGTCTACCCGCTTTGCCATAGTGTCGCTGCTCGTCTACACTTACCTCGCTCACACTAAGCACGCGACACGACTGCTGGTAACGCTCGAGCGCTCCGTAAGCGTCTTGCTCACAGGAGAATTCTTGACGGCACAGCGTCTCGAAACGTTTGCGCTCCTCCTCGCTCGTTTTTAAGAGCTGTCTTTCGGCACACATTCCGCACCCTAATCTCCCAATCTGTAGAGTTTCCGAACATGATGGCCAAACAGGTCGATAATCTGCCAGCGGACATCGGTCATGTTGAGCAGCCATCGTCGTCGCAACCCCGCCTGCTCGGTGACCAGGAGGTCGACCCCCTCCATCATCTGGAAGATACGGCGCATGGTAGGACGCTGCGTTGGTTTGCCGGTCTGGTCGGGAACGCTCTCGTCGCGCGCGGCGAGCTGGGTGCGGACCCGGTGCTCGGCGAGCGCGTACACCAACAGACTTAGCCCCATGACCATCAGCAGCGCCATGATGCGGGCGGGTTTCTTGAGAAAGAGGCTGTCGGCGAAGAACAGCGGGTCTTTGAGGAAGCCGAAGCCGCGTTCGACACTGCTGGTTTGTGATTTGTAGAGAGCGAGCATCGCTAGCAGACCGAGCTTGCTCTCGTCTAGCTCAATGTCGGTTATAGATACGGATTGTAAAGACAGATTATCGAGAAAAGGCTTCAAGAACCTTCCGTAGCGCTCTATCCGCACCTTTTTCTTACTCGCTCCGCTCGGGCCGATTTACGAGTCGACCGGAACCAGTACCGGAAGAGCTAGAGCGGGACGGGTGTAGCGTCTGGGGCGAGGTAAGGTGCCGACAAGACCTCTCGCACGTCTTCTGCTCCACGTCTTCTCTACGTTGTCACGTAACGCCTAGAGTCTGTCGGTGCGAATATGCTAGCCTTAAAAGGCTTACAGCTCGGCGCGCTCTGTCCTTAAGCGGGTGCCGAGCCGTCGTCGCATGCCTACGCACGCTATCCTCGTACCTTCGGTTTACACGTGCCGCTCGGACGCAGCTTGTTCGCGCAGGGCCTTGTTCGGACTGGGTGCAGCACGACGAACCACGCGTCTTCAGAGCGATCGTAAGCGCATGGCGTGGCTACAAACGGCGAGGGATGTGCTTCGGCGTAACGACTGATGCCTGACCAAGAACGCGTGACTACGGCAGCCAAAAGCGTGCCGGATGACAACGTCAGCGCACAATGTTCAGCGTAGGAAGTCAGCGCTAGGGCTCGAGCAAAGGTAAGACCTAATTTTTAGACATCAGCTAGGGAGGCTGTTAAACCATGAAACGTACCTACCAACCGAACAAGCGTAAGCGCGCCAAAACCCACGGCTTTCGGGTCCGGATGAAAACAAGCACCGGACGTAACGTCATCAAGCGTCGTCGCCGTAAGGGCCGTACGAAGCTTAGCGTCTCGGACGAGTAACCGTTGCCCGGCCCCCGGGGTGCGCCGCCCCTGCAGTCGCTCAAGGGCGACCGGGCGTTTCGGCGGCTTAAGCGGGGGCGTGCGGGGAGCAGCAGGCTACTTAGCCTACGCTGGCAGCACAACCGCGACGGCGTCGTTCGGGTCGGTATCGTGGTAAGCAAGAAGGTCGGCAACGCGGTGATTCGCAACCGGGTTCGGCGGCGCCTACGCGAGGCGCTACGAGCGATTCTCGCCCACCAGCCGCCGCCCAAAACCTTCGACCTCGTAGTTATCGCCCGACCGGAAGCCGCAAGTGCCGACTACCAGCAGCTCTACGGCGCCCTAGAACGGGCTCTTTCACGCAGCCAAGCGCTGTAGGCCCAAGACCGTCAAGACGCGTGTACACCCCTAAGAGTAGGTCTGGGAATGCGGCGGCGCCTAAGCTCATCCTGTCGCGAGCATTGGCACACAGTCTATCTAGTTATGTGTGGTGCTTATCTCTAACGACATGATCTCTAACGACACAGTTTTTAGCGACACAGTACTCACGATATTGGTCGAATTTACGGTTAGGATGACACGGCAGCTCATCGGGCCCTGACGAACAGAACCAGCACAGAGCCGCGGCAGCGAAAGATTTATAGCGTTTACGAAGCGAGCAAAACCCCTATTTTGATGAATCACCCTTCCCAACCCCACGACCACCGACACGACCACCGAGCCGAGCCGAGCCCGGTCACGGTGCCTCTGTCGTGGCGGCAACGGGTTTTACTCGCACCGCTACGGTTTTACCAGCGGTTTCTGTCGCCACTCAAACCGCAGCCGACCTGCCGGTTTCATCCGTCGTGTAGTCACTACGCGGTGCAGGCGGTCGAGCGACACGGTGTGCTGCGCGGCAGTGGGCTCGCGCTGGTGCGGCTGTTTAAATGTCACCCGTTTCATCCGGGCGGTTTCGACCCGGTTCCCGAACCTCGCGCGGCGCGCCTGGCAGACTCTCACGCTACCCGCCTTCAAGCCGAGCACCCCTCGGAACACACGACCGGGCGCAGCGTTGCGCCCACGGAGGAATCTTGAAAGGTAAGATAGTTTTTTGGCTTAGTACGCTTCTACTGGTCGCGTCGTTTGCAGCGGCGCGGGTCGAATTCGGCGTGACGAGCTTTGACGCAAGTGATTTTCAGAACCCCGAACAACTCGACGAACTCTGTAGCGGCGGGGCCGACGCGTTCTGGTGTACGCACCGCGACGACCAGCTAAGCCTCATCACCACTAAGAGTGTCGACGTATTCTTCGACCCGGCGGGCGAAATTGTTGCGATGTTTGCCAAGCAGCAGCGCGGTCAGGACTTTAACGGTCGCTACAACCTCAACAACAACCAGAACCTTATCCCCTACGACGCGAGCCTCCCCTCGGGCACGGTGCTCATCGACGAGAGTTACCTGGCGCCACAGGACGTTACGGGCGACTGGCGCCGCAGCAGCGAAACCGAACTGGTCGGCACCTTTAGCTACCGGCTTTCGGGCGAGCAGGGCGAGTTTGCGGTTACCAAACAGCTAACGGTCAGCGCGCTTAACAACACCATCGGCGTCGAACTAGACGTGCGCCGTATCGGCGAGCTCGCCGCTGACGCCGCGCCGGTCGCGGTACGCTACGCGGTGCCGGGCATCAGCCGTCAGGAAACGCCGACGGTGCGCTTGGGGCAGGGCTCGAGCCACACCGAAAACCCGCTCGAGCAGCCGGTTACCAACCCGACCTACATCTCTATCCACAACCGCGAACGGAGCACCGGCTTCGCGATGATCCTGCGTCCGCAGGGCGGCGAACCCGCCGGTGACGAGCTTATCGCGCTGTCGCTAGCCGACAGACCGGTCATCACCATGGGCAAGGTGCTGCCGCCGATCGCAGACGCGTCGGTCACGCTAAACCTGGACTACTACGGCGGCCCGAACGAGCTGGTGCGCTACTTTCAGGAGGGCTACCTCGATCTGCCGGGGCTGTTTTCGCCCAACCTACTCGGGCGGCTCTCGCTCGTCATTTTGGCGCTGCTCCAGGGCATCCACGGCGTTCTGGGCAACTGGGGGCTGTCGATTATCGCGCTGACGCTGCTGTTTCGGATTCTGATCTGGCCGCTCATCACCTTGCAAACCAAGTCGATGATCGGAATGCAAGAGCTTCAGCCCAAACTGCAGGCACTCCAGAAGAAGCACAAGGACAACAAGGAGAAGCTGACCGAAGAGACGATGAAGCTCTACAAGGAGGCGGGCGTCAACCCCGCCGGCGGCTGTCTGCCGATTCTGCTGCAGATGCCGATCTTTATCATGCTTTGGCGCGTCTTTATCAACTTCGAGTTTAACGAGGGGTTTTTGTGGGTCCCCGACCTCGGACTCGCCGATCCGTTCTATCTTCTGCCGATCCTCTACGTCGGCATTATGGTCGGGCAGTCGTTTCTGATGTCGCGCGGCAACCCGCAGTCACTCCGGCAGCAGCTGATGATTAACGTCATCTTCGTCTTCTTTATCATCACCTTTCCGGCGGCGGTCACCCTCTACTGGATCACCTCGATGGGCGTGCAGGTCGGGCAGCACTACCTAATCCAGCGCACGAGCGGGGCCAAGCCCGCCACGGCGTAGCGCGTCTATGGCCGAAGACGAGCTAGGCAAGCACCTCCAAGACCTCGGTATCGACCTCGGTTCGGGTGACGACGTGTTCGAACCGAGTGTGCCCAAAGCGAGCGGGCTCGAGCCCTCCCTGCCCGTACCCGGCGTCGTGTCCGGCAACCCGAAACAGCGCTGCGAGTCGTTTCTGGTCAACCTGCTGCTCCACATCGACCCGTCGTTTGCGGTCGAGGTCTACGAGGAGAACAGGCGCGAGCTCAGCGCCGAGGTGATCGGCGGCAACGCCGGGCAGCTGATCGGTAAGAACGGCAAAACGCTCTACGCGCTCGAGCACGTTACCAACGCGGTCGTCAACAGCGACACCGAAGCGCCGCGCGTACACGTCGACGTCGACGTTGCGGGCTACAAACGCCGCCGCGACGACCGCCTCCGCGAACTCGCCACCAAGACCGCCGAGCGGGTGCGCAAGTCGGGCAAACCGGTCGAGCTCGAGCCCATGACCGCCGCCGAACGCCGCGTGGTCCATATCGAACTCGCCCGCGACCGCTCGGTGCTCAGCGAGTCTACCGGCGCCGGCAGCAACCGCCGCGTCGTCGTTAAGCCGCTCTAATACAGACGCTCTAATACGGACGCTCTAATACAAACACTCTAGTACAGGCAGTTTGGAGCGTTACCAGCAAAGCTTTCTGCCGGGTCGCTACGACCACGGTGGCGTAAAACAGTAGCGTAGAACAACGGTGGCGTAGAACAGTCGCGTAGATACGCTCGGCGCTTCTGCTTAGCAGGCGGGTTGCTTCGTAGGGCTGCACGCTTACGACGCGTTTTAACCCGTGCTACGCTAGAAACAGCATTCGACAAGCTGTTTTTGCCTTAACAGAACCGTCTCGGGGCGGACCATCTTAAGACTAACCCGAAACCACTAACGACAAACCTTACAAGGGGGACATACATGAGTCTGATTTCACGTGAAGAGCTAAAAACCCTAAGCCAGTACCAGCAGGGCCCGGCGGTTTCTATCTATATGCCGACCCACATGGCCGGCGCCGACACCCGCGAAAACGCGATTCGCCTCAAGACGCTGCTCCAAGACGTGCGTAGACAGCTCGGCGAGCGCGGCTTTGGTTCTCGTGACGTGCAGGAGGTGCTCGAGCCCGCCGACGCTCTCGTCGACGACAACAACTTCTGGCAGCACCAGCGCCACGGCTTCGCGATGTTTATCGCCAACGGCGACGTCTACCAGTACAAACTTCCGATCAGCGTCGAAGAGTACGCCAGAGTCTCCGACCGCTTTTATCTCAAGCCGCTGCTCCCGCTGCTGACCGGTGACGGACGCTTCCATCTGCTCGCGGTCAGCCTGAACGGTGTGCGGATGTTTGAGGGCAGCCGCGACAACATCAGCGAGGTCGAACTCGACGACGCACCGACAAGCCTCGCCGAAGCGCTCCGCTACGACGACCCCGAAAAGGCGCTCGACTACTATGTGACGGGCCGCGCGGGCGGGGGTGGAGGCGCCGACAGCCAGGACGCTGTCTTTCAGGGCACCGGCGCGGGGCAACCCGACCGCAAAAACGAGATCCTGCGCTTCTTTAAGCAGCTCGACAACGGCATTCGCGACATGATCGCCGCCGAAAGCGACCCGCTCGTGTTTGCGGGTGTCGACTACCTCTTTCCGCTCTACCAGGAAGCGAACCACTACCCGCATCTCGTCGACGAGTCGGTCAAGGGCAACCCCGACGAGCTAAGCGCCCAAGAGCTGCACGCCAAAGCGTGGGAGGTCGTCAAGCCGCACTTCGAGCAGGGCCAGCAGGAAGCCCGCGAGCGCTTTCACAACCAGCACGGCACCGGCCTCGCCTCCGAAGATATCCGCCAGATTATCCCGGCAGCAGCCGACGGCCAGATCGACACCCTGTTTGTCGCGCTCGGCGAACGGGTGTTCGGTCGTTACAACTCGCAGTCGCGGTCGCTCGAAATCCACGACGAACGCCAGGAAGGCGACCACGACCTGCTCGACATGGCCGCGGTACAGACCCTGCTCCACGGCGGCACCATCTACGCGACAGATCCGGGTGAGGTACCCGGAGACGATCCGCGGATCGCGGCGGTCTTCCGCTACGCCTTCGACGGTAGCTCGTCACAGCCGACCGCGAGCTAAAGCAGGTCGGGTCTAATGTTCGAGGTCTAGCGCACGTCGCCGTAATCCGTACGCGGCACACACAGAATACGGACGCGGGCGGCCTAACCAGACCGCGATCTCAGACTGCGACCATCGACACGAGCGTGTGGCTTCGGCTGCACGCTCCTTTTTTGTAGGCCGACAGCCGGGCATACTGTAACCATGCAACGTTTCTACCCAGCCTATCTATGCGCGGCTCGTAACCGACCCGAAGGGTGTTTCTAGTGCGGCCACTCTCGGTGCTCATCGTCGGGGCGACCGCAGTCACCGCCGTCATCCATCTGTCGCTCTACACCGACATCATCCTGCTGCTTAACGGCTTCGGCTACGCGGCGCTCGCGGCGCTCTACGTGATGCCGATGTTCGCGGCGCAGCGGCAGCGGGTGCGCTGGCTGCTGCTCGGCTACACGCTCGTCACCTTTGTCGCCTGGCTGTTTGTCGGGGCCAGAAACACTATCGGCTACCTCGACAAGACCGTCGAAGCCGTGCTCGTCGTCGCGCTGATTACCGAGATCGTCCGGCGCAGAGGTCAGCAAGACGAGGCCGAGGGCGAAACGGCAGGCCAAGACACTGACGAGGCGGGCGTGTGAGCGGGCTCTTGGACGATGTTCGGGACGCGTGTGCGGCGGTCGCGTCCCGGGCGCGCTTTGTCCATCTCCAACAGGAACGTTTGGCGGCGTACGCCGAAGCGCTCTCGCTAGACTACGAACCGCCGCGTTACGACCCGGACCACCACTACCTCGGCGAACCCGACGCGACGCTCGCCTATATCGTCACGCTAGACGCGGTCAACTTCGGGTCGGGGTACTTTCCGCAGCTCCAGAAACGTCCGGCGATGTCGGGCTACTTTACGGTCGCGTCGGCGCTCAAAGACCGTTTCGAGACGGGCGGACCGCTCTCTCCTGCCGAACTGCGTGACCTCGACATGGCGACCTGTGCGGACATCTTCGGGCAGGATACCGACGACCCGGTGCGGGCCGAGCTGATGCGGCTCTTTACCGAGGCGCTTAACGAGTTGGGCTCGAGCCTCCTCCGCAACTACAGCGGCAGCTTCGTCAACCTCATCCTCGAAGCCGAACAGAGCGCCGAACGACTCGCCGAGCACCTTTCGCAGCTCCGCTTTTTTCGGGACGTGTCCTCCTACCAGACCGCCGACGGCAGCTTCGACGTACCGCTCTACAAACGGGCGCAGATCACCGCCTCGGATCTCGCACTCGCGTTTGGCGGCGCGGGTTACGGCGCGTTTGACGACCTGGATAGATTAACCATCTTCGCCGACAACCTCGTGCCGCACGTGTTGCGCGTCGACGGGCTGCTCCGTTACGACCCCGGCCTGCTCGCGCGGATCGAGCGGGGCGAACTGATCGAGGCCGACTCCCCCGAAGAGATCGAGATTCGGGCGGTCGCGCTGCACGCCGCCGAGCGGCTGGTCGGGCTGTTGCGAGACGCAGGGCACGACATCACCGCGCAGCAGCTCGACGTGACGCTCTGGAACCGGGGACAGCAGCCGCGCTACAAGGACGAGAAGCGGCACCGGACGCGGACGATCTTCTACTGATGTCTTACGAATCCGATGTTCACGCGAGATGTCTGCAAACGATGTCTGCGAACGATGTCTAGAGAGCACGCTAGACTAGTGTCATGCTAAGTTTTACGACCGATTCGGGGCTGCGCTTTAACTACCGGGTCGCGGGCGCGGCGTACACGGGCGGACACGTGCTGCTGCATAAGAGCGACCGCGACGACTTCTGGTCGTTGCCGGGGGGCAGGGTCGAGGGGCTCGAGCCCTCCGCCACCTCCCTCGCTAGAGAACTCCGCGAAGAACTCGGTGCCGACGCCACCGTCGAACGCCCCTTGTGGATCGTCGAGAACTTCTTCGTCTACCGGGGACAACCGTTTCACGAACTCGGCTTCTACTACCTCGTCACGCTGCCGCCCGCCTACTGCGACCCGACCCGCACCATGCAGGGCACAGACCTGACCCAGACCAGACGGACATTGCAGCTGACCTTTCGCTGGTTCGCGCTAAACGAGCTTGACGACCTCACCATCTACCCGTCGTTTCTAAAGACTGCGTTGGTGACGCCGCCCGATACGGTCGTGCACCTGGTACATCGCGACCCGTGACGGCGCGACCCGTGACGGTGGGGGAGGCGTTGGGGTGGCTCGAGCCCGCCCTCGCCCGCGCCGGTATCGACAGCCCCCGCGCCGAAGCGCTCACCCTGCTCGCACACCTGCTCGACCTGCCCCGGACGATGGTGACGTTGTCGCTGCGCCGCGATCTAAGCGACGCGGATGTCGCGCGTTTACAAGGCTGGGTAGCGCGACGCGTCGCGCGCGAACCGCTCCAGCATATCCTCGGCACCGCGCCCTTCTACGGCCTCGACGTCGGCGTTACCCCCGCCGTGCTGATTCCGAGGCCGGAGACCGAGGTGCTCGTCCACCTGGCGTTAGAAACGCTGCGCGACGTCCGTGATCCGGTCGTGCTCGACGTCGGGACGGGCAGCGGAGCAATCGCGCTCGCGATCAAGGCCGAACGCCCCGACGCGGCGGTTACGGCGAGCGACGTATCGGCGGCGGCGCTCGCGGTCGCGCACGACAACGCGGTACGGCTCGGTCTGGGCGTGCGGTTTGTGGTGTCGGACCTGTTAGACGACGCCGAGATCCGGCAAATTGCCAGACGTGCGGACGTGGTGATCTCGAATCCGCCCTATCTGCCCCGTCTAGACGCCGAGGGGCTAAGTCCGGAGGTGCGGGCCGACCCGGCGTTGGCGCTGTTTTCGGGGGAGGGGGGGCTCGAGCACTTCCGCCGCCTCCAGCAGAGCGCCTACGATCTCCTTACAGAAAGCGCCTACCTGATGGTCGAACTCGACCCGCGCAACGTCGGGCGGGCCGCCGCGCTCGCCACAGCAAAAGGGTGGGCCGAGGTGAGCGTGCACCCCGACCTAAGCGAGCGAGACAGATTTTTGTCGCTAAGACGCTAGCTAATCGGTGCTTTCAGCACTTTCTTTGTTGCGCGCGTCGCTGACGAACGGTTCGCCCGCGTCTTCGTCGTGCTCCTGTTCGTCCGAACCAAAACTCGCGATAATCAGCAACCCCGCCCCGATCACGACCGCGCTGTCGGCGAGGTTAAAGACCGGATAGTTAAAGTTAGGCAGCCGAAAGTGGATAAAGTCGATCACGTAGCCGAGCCGAAACCGGTCGATCATGTTGCCGACCGCGCCGCCCAAGATAAGCGTGAGCGCCGCGTACTGTACACGGGACATCTGCGCACCGCTGCGCCACAGATAGACGATAAGAAAGAGCGACACCACCGCCGACAAGATGCCTAAGATCAGCGTGCTGTTCGGTAAGATGCCGAACGCCGCGCCGGTGTTACGGACATAGGTAAGGTTAAAGCCGAGCCCGATCGCTACCTCCGGGCCGCCGAGGGGCAGCGTGCTGGCCGCCCAGATCTTGCTCACTTGGTCGGCGACGACGACCGCCGCCGCAATCAGCAGAAACATGGTTTTTAGTATACGCGTTCTCGCGGTGCGGGGGTGTCGGGGTTTAGACGGCCTCTAAACGCGGACGGCCTAGCCGCCTACGGTGTTTTGTAGCCGATCCCCGCATCGTGCAGTACGACCAAACCGCGCCTGGTACGGTGAGTGTGCGGCGCTATGCAAACCGTACTGACTACGCGTATACTCAAGTCATCTAAAAACCGGTCGTGTAGGACGGGGCTGTTGCAGTCTCTGCCCAAAGTACGTCACCAGCCCCCCTCGCGAACGCGTTTTGGCAGCTAAGCGGCGAAAAACGTTACAGAGATGAAACGACGAGACGTCCGCCGACAGAGAGACGCGGCAAGCGCGTGACGGGGGCGTGACGAGCGCATGCTACGGGTGTAACGACCGAGACGGGTGTAAGAACCGAGACGGGTGTAGCGCGGCGCTTGAACCTATTTAACGGACACTTAAACCTGACGACGACACCGACCGAACCGACCGACGACACCGACCGGACCTATCTAGCGAATGAGGAGTTTTAAGCATGCCTACGACGCTCAACCAGCTTCACCAGTACATCAAACAGCGGCAGACCGATGCTCGAGCCGAACTTCTCCACCCGTTTGTCGACGCGCTGTTCGAAAAGGCTAGCCCCGAATTTTTAGACGAGTTCGACGCCGAAAGCCTGCTCGCCTTGGCGGTGCGTTCGTTAGAAGCGCTGCAGGACAAAGACCCCGACGACATCCACGTGCGGGTCTACAACCCGAGCTACGACGCCGACGGCTGGGAGGCACCCTATACGGTGCTCGAGCTCTCCCTTATCGACTGTCCTTTTGTCGTCGATTCGGTCCAGGCCGAGCTGCGCCGGCGCGGCTACGCCCTCTACTACATGCTCCACCCGATTATCGGCGCCGAGCGCGACGACGACCACACCCTCACCCGCATCCTACCGCGCGGCCAAGCGACCCAGGAAGCGTTCGAACTCTACTTTGTCCGCCGCGAAAACGACCCGGAAAAACAGCGGGCTCTGCAGCAGTCGGTTAGAGAGGTGCTGCGTGACGTCCGGCTCGCGACCGGTGCCTACGCCGAGATGTGCGACAAGGCCGCGGCGGTCGCCGAGTCGCTCGAGCAGGTTCGTGACCGGAGCGCCCAGGGCTACTTTCGCGAACGCGGCCCCGAACTCGAAGAGTACGCCAAGTTTTTGCGCTGGCTCGTCGACGACAACTTCGTGTTTCTGGGCTACCGCGAATACGACATTAAAGAGCTCGGCGGCGTACCGCACCTCCAGGTCACCCCCGACTCCGGTGTCGGCATCCTGAGCAAGATAGAGGAGAGCGGCTACCGCGAACCGGTCCCGCTCGAAGAGATCCCGCAGGGCTTGCGCGAGCGCGTGACCGGCGGCAAAGTGCTGATCGTAACCAAGACCAACGCCGAGTCGACCGTCCACCGCCCCGCCCGCATGGACTACGTCGGGGTCAAGAAGCTTAGCGACAGCTGGCAGGTGCGGGGCGAGCGGCGCTTTGTCGGGCTGTTTACCTCTAAGGCGCTGTCGACGCCGATCGAAGAGACGCCGATCTTGCGGCGTAAGCTCGAACAGGTCTTAGAGCGCGACGACGCCGCGCCCGGCTCGCACGACGCCAAAGAGATCGTCTCGATCTTTAACTCCATGCCCCGCACCGAGCTGTTCTGGAGCGATACGGCGCGCCTCCACAAAGACATCCGCACCGTGATGGGGATGGCGCACGAACACGGGGTGCGGCTGACGCTCCGGCCCGACCCGTTGTCGCGCGGTGTCGCGGTGATGGTGATTATGCCCCGCGAACGGTTTAACGCGCGGGTTCGGGAGAAGATCCAGCAGCTGCTTACCGAGCGGCTCGAGGCTAGCCACGTCGACTACCAGCTCGCGATGGGCGAAGACGAGGCGCAGGTGCGCTTCCACTTCTTCTTTACCACCGAGATGAGCCACTTCGACGTCAACCTGCCCGCCCTCGAAAACGACGTCGCCGAGCTAACCCGCACTTGGGACGACCATCTGCGCGAACGGCTCGCCGACAGCTACGGCGAGATGGACGGACGGCAGCTCGCCGAGCGCTACCTAAGCGCCTTCGACGAACGCTACAAGGCCGATATGCCGAGCCTCGCGGCGCTCCGCGACATCGAAAACATCGAGAAGTTAGGCACCGACCCCTACCTCGTCGACGTGGTCAACCCGCTCGAAGATGACGCCACGCACCTCAAGATCTACCACCTGCGCGATTCTCTGGTGCTTAGCGACGTGATGCCGATCCTCGAAAATCTGGGCTGCCGGGTGCTCGAGCAGATCTCTTACGTCGCCCGGCTCGAAGGGGGCAGCCGAGGCATCGACATCTTTCGCGTCCAGAACACCGACCAGCAACCGCTCGACGTTCGCGAGGACGGTGCTCGGCTGATCGAGGCGCTCCGCGACCTACTCGCCGGCGAAGCCGAAAACGACCGGCTTAACGGGCTCGTCCTCTACGGCAACCTCAGCATTCGCGACGTCGCCCTGTTGCGGGCGTACCAGATGTACTACGCGCAGCTAAGCGCCGTAACGAGCCGCCGCTTTATCAACGACACGCTGCTCCGTCACCCCCACATCGCCGCGCTCCTCTACCGCAGCTTTAGGGCGCGTTTCGAACCGGGCCTCACCGACCGCGAGGAGAGCTTCGAGCAGCTCAAAAGCGACTTTCTCGACAGCCTCAACGACGTCGCCTCGCTCCCCGAAGACCGCACCCTGCGCGAGCTGTTCGGCCTCGTCGAAGCGACGGTGCGGACCAACTTCTTTCGCGACAAGCGCTTTATTAGCTACAAGGTCGATTCGGCCAAGGTCGCGAGCATGCCCGAACCGCGCCCGATGTTCGACATTATCGTCGCGAGTCCCGACGTCGAAGCGATCCACCTGCGTGGCGGCAAGGTCGCCCGGGGCGGTATCCGCTGGAGCGACCGACCCGACGACTTTCGGACCGAAGTGCTCGGGCTGATGAAGACGCAGATGACCAAAAACGCGGTGATCGTGCCGGTCGGCTCGAAGGGCGGCTTTATCGTCAAAAACGCGCCGGCGGGCCGCGACGCGCTTAAAGACTACGTCCGGGCGCAGTACCAGACCTTCATGCGCGGCATGTTAGAGCTTACCGACAACATGGTCGGCGGCGAGGTCGCCCCTCCCGACGATCTCGTCAGCTACGACGAACCCGACCCCTACCTGGTCGTCGCGGCGGACAAAGGCACGGCGACCTTTAGCGACCTCGCCAACGAGACCGCCGCCGAATACGACTTCTGGCTCGGCGACGCGTTCGCGTCGGGCGGCTCGTACGGCTACGACCACAAGGAGGAGGGGATCACCGCACGCGGGGCGTGGGAGTGCGTCGAGCGGCACTTTCGCGAACTAGGCCGCGACGTCCATAACGAGCCTGTTAGCGTGGTCGGCATCGGCGATATGTCGGGCGACGTGTTCGGTAACGGCATGGTCCACACCGACACGCTCGAGGTGATCGCGGCGTTTAACCACCTGCACATCTTCCTCGATCCGAACCCCGACCCCGCAGCGAGCTACCAGGAGCGCAAGCGGCTGTTCGAACTACCCCGTTCGAGCTGGGAAGACTACGATACGAGCCTGATCAGCGAAGGGGGCGGGGTCTACTCGCGCTACGCCAAGTCGATCACGCTTACGCCGCAGGTGCGCGACGCGCTCGGCACCGACGCCGAGGCGCTAAGCGGTCAGGCACTGATCCAGGCGATCCTAAAAGCGCCCGTCGACCTGCTCTGGAACGGCGGTATCGGCACCTACGTCAAGTCGTCGCACGAACGGCATGCCGAGGTCGGCGACAGCAGCAACGACACGGTGCGGATCGACGCCGACGACCTTAGGGCGAAGGTGGTCGGCGAAGGGGGCAACCTCGGCTTTACCCAGCTCGCCCGGATCGAATTCGCTCGGGCGGGCGGCAAGATCAACACCGACGCCATCGACAACTCGGGCGGCGTCGATATGTCCGACCGCGAGGTCAACATCAAGATCTTGCTGCAACCGCTCGTCAGGAGCGGCGAGTTTTCGTTCGTACAGCGTAACCGGCTGCTCGAAGAGATGACCGACGACGTCAGTAACCTGGTGCTCGGCGACAACTACCGGCAGTCGCTAAGCTTATCACTCGCCGAACGGCGGAGCCAGGACGACCTCGGACTGTTTGAGGCACTGCAGCTCGAGCTTACCGAACAGGGCGGCCTCAATCCGCAGGTCGAGTTTCTACCGGGCGCGAAGGCCTTTGAAGAGCGGCACCGCGCCGGCGAGGCGCTGACCCGGCCCGAACTCGCGATCCTGCTGGCCTACAGCAAGATGGTCGCCTACGGACGGCTGCTCGACACCGACCTCCCCGACGAGCCCTTCTTTCAGCACTACCTGTTCGACTACTTTCCACAGGCGCTCCGCGACCGGGTACCGGAGGCGATTCGAGAGCACTCGCTCCGGCGCGAGATCACCGCAACGCAGTTTACCAATACAGTAACCGACCTGATGGGGCTCACCTTTATCTACCGCAACGTCCGCGATACCGGCGCGACGCGGACCGAGGTGCTGCGCGCGGCGCTAGTCGCTTTCGAGGTGTTAGAGGTTAGCGCGCTGACCGAACGGATCTACGCCCTAGACGGGGTGGTTTCGGCGCAGACGCAGTACGAGGCGCTCGCCGAACTCGTGCTGACCACCGAAAGTGTGGTGCAGTGGATGCTGCTTAGCGGCGACAGCGTCGGCGACGTCAAAGCCTACACCGAGGTCTATCAGCAGCCCTTGACCACGCTCCGCCAGAGCCTTAGCGAACGCCTACCCGAACGCGAACTCGAGCGTTTCGAAGAGCGCCGCGCCGCCTTCGCCGCCCAGGGCGTCCCGCACGATCTCGCCGGCGAGATCGTCAGCCTCGACTATCTGCCGAGCGGGATGGGCGTGATCGACGTAAGCCGCAGCGCCGAGGTTAGTCTAGACGTCGCTGCCGAAGCGTTTTACGCGCTCGGCGACCGGCTCGCCCTCGGCTGGCTCCGCGACAACGTTCTCGGCCTCGCGAGCGAGACCCGCTGGGAGAAGATCAGCCAGGGCGGGCTCGTGATGGATCTGCGGCAGGTGCAGCGGCGCCTGACCTCGCGCTACCTGAGTGCGCGGCGCGACGAGGAGGGGCTCGAGCTCTCCACCTTCCTCTCCCGACACGGTCGGCTGCTCGAACGCTACGACCAAGACCTCCAGGTCATCCGCGCCGACGACCTCACCCTCGCGAGCGCGAACGTCCTGGCCCGCGTGCTGCTGCAGATGGCCGAAACCAAGGTGCCACAGGGCCTCGCGGTCGCCGCCGACTAGCGCCGCACCAAGGTCATAACAGCCCGCCGATCACGAGAGCCCGCCGCGACACGTGTCCGGCGGGCTTACGTCTTTCGAGCAGATCCGTTACGAGCGGCTCGTTACGGCTGGCTCGTTACGGCAGCGTCACTCCGCACATCACCGGGCGACGCGTCCGGCGCTAGAACCGCAGGCGGGTCGGCGAAAAAGCGGCGCAGGATGCCGTTAAGCTGGAGCAGGCCCGCGTCGGTCGCGCGTAGGCTCGAGCCCTCCACCACCAACCTCCCCCGCCCGACCATCTCGTCGATTAACGCTTGGTAGTGGCCCGCAACGTCGATACCGGTTCGCGCCCGCAGCGTGGCCAGATCGACCCCGCGAGCGGTGCGCAGCCCGGTCATCAGCATGTCGAGCACGAAGTCGGGCCCGTCTACCGTCACCCGTTCGGGCGCTCGTCCGCCGAGCCAGGTTTTGATCGGCCCGTTGGTGGTGCGCACTCCGACCACAGCGTCCTTATCACTGTCTGTCTCGCTCGGCAAAAACCCCGCTGCCGAAGGTCCGAGTGCTAAAAAGTAGTCGCCGAACCAGTACACCTGGTTGTGCCGCGACGCGTGGCCCGGTTTGGCGTGGCTCGACACCTCGTAACGCTCTAGGCCGTAACCCGACAAAACCTCCCGCGCCCGCTCGTAGTCGACCTCTTCACGGGTTTCGTCGACGACGACGCCGCGCCGCGCGAACGGCGTGTAGGGCTCGATGGTCAGGGTGTAGACGCTGATGTGCGGGACGCCGGTCGCCGCGAGCGCGTGCAGATCGCGTTCGGCGTCCTGACCGGGAACGGCGGTAATCAGGTCGGCAGAGACCTCGAAACCGGCAGCGAGCGCCATCTCGACCGCGTCTAACCCGTCGCGTCCGCCGTGCTGACGACCCAGAAAGCGGAGCACGTCGTCCTGAGTCGACTGCACGCCGATCGAGAGCCGGCTGATGCCTAAATCTCGCCAGTGTCGGAGCCGCGCCGCGTCGAAGGTCAACGGATCGGCTTCGAGGGTCGTTTCGACCTGTGCGGGCCACCCCCACGTACGGTCGATCGCCCCGATGAGTCGCGCCAACTCCGCATCGTTTAGGTGCGACGGCGTCCCACCACCGATATAGACCGTGTCGAGCGGCCCCGGAAACCGTTCGTAATACGCCCGCGCCTCCTCCGCGATTCGGGTGAGATACGCGTCGACAAGCCCCTCGTGCCGCTTCATCTTGTGAAAGTCGCAGTACGGACAGATCTGCGGGCAGAACGGCACGTGCAGGTAGAGTGACCGGGGCGCCGCGGCAGGCGTGACCAGAGGCGTCAAGCTAACCGCCGTTACCGACCGAAAAGTCGCGCCGCGAGGTCGAAATCGTGACCGAAAAGCCGACGATAACGTCTGCGAGCGACATCAGCGCGAGCAGCAGGTAGGTCGCGGTGCCTGCGGGTTCGGCGGTTAGGAACTGGACCAGAAACACGAGCAGCAGCAGCGTCGACAGCACGTGGTCGACGACCGAAGTCGTGCCGATCCGGGTCGCTTTAAAGATTTCGACGGTCAGCGCGACGATGCCTAGAGCGAGCAGCAGGTCGTTAACCGTCGCGCTAAAGGTCGCCCCGGAGATAAGGATGACGTCGATAATTGGGGTGCTAAAGGTAAAGCCGCTGAGGTTGGCGAAGGCGATGACGTTGTAGACGATAAGGACGTAGAGCAGTGTCGGAATACGCAGGAGGAGCATGGAGTTATGCTACACCGGTCTGCGGAGAGGGGGTGTAGGGGCTCGAGCCCCCCATCCACCACACACCCCCGACCCTATTCTGGCTCGAGCCCACATCATCCGCGCCGCTCTCTAACGAGGAGATCCCCAAACACCTACCAAAAACGATGACGCCCGAAATCTCTTCAGGCGCCACCACCGTAGGCTGTTATGGTGTTTTTGGTCTACGGTACCGTTCGTCTACAGCGATTGTAGGTGCAGACCGGACGAGTACCGAGACAGCGAGACTAATTCGTGCAATCCCCTTCCGGAATAAACACCGTCAGCGGGCCGAAGTCGTTGTTGGTCGTGTCGGACTCTTCGACTCTGGTGCCGTTGCGGTTTACGAAGAGGTCGAACTGTTTCTCGCCCTCCATAAAGGCCGGGTCGTCCTGAAGGTAGAAGACCTCGACGGTGACGGTTTCGCTCTGACCGGGCGAGAGTTCGGACAGACCGGTGCCGTTACTCCAACCGAGACCGCGCTGGACGTTAAGCGCCTGGACGATACCGACGTTAGGCCGGGCCGGGCTGAGTGCGTTGCCCGCGTTACGAACCGTCACGGTCGCTTCGACCACCGTCTGGTTAGGCTCGCAGGTTCCGGTATAGCTTAGGCTACCGCTGTCGATGACGAGATCGGGGAACGCGAGACTTATCTCTTCGTTCGGGGCGGCGGCGCGCGCCGAGCTTTGTGCGTAGGCGTTGTCGCCGGTCAGACCGACGTCTAGGATGCAGGCGTCAAGCACGATCGGGTCGCTCACACCGGCGTTACGGCAGGTCGTTTCGGCGTTGTTACGAACACTCGGGTCGAGGTCGCCGGTGCCGATAGCCCGAGCCGGAAAGCTCCTGTCGGTAAAGGTGCTGGTATCTTCGCCCGTGTCGTAGTCGAAAAGAGAGGTCGACTGCGTGATGCGCCAGCTATCGGCGTAGCTACCGTAGAGCTGGTAGAAGTCGACCGGTTGGGCGAGCACGGTGCCGCCGCGTTCGGTGAGGTCGTTGCTACGCGAGCCGTCAGCGTCGCCGAGCAGGCCGCTTACCTGGCCGCTCTGCGCGGTCGTCAGGCGGACGTTTAGGTTAATGTGGTTACCGTTTAGATTGACCTCGAGCTGAGCGCCGCTCGGATAGGTAACCGTGTAGGTATTGCCCTGGCGAGCGATTTGGCCGCTACCGAGCGCGAGGGTCGCACCGTCGCTCAGGCTTTGCGGGCTACCGTCGACGCGTAAGGGTGGCGTCTCGTCGGCGTAGAAGCCGCTACGCGTAGCGGGGTTACTAGCGTCGACGAGCGTCGCGACGGCGGTGTTGATCGATACCGGACGGTTTCCGGTCGGCTCTTGGCGCGCCTGCACCTCTAGGTCGCCGCTCGAGTCGATGACGAACACGAACTCGCCCGCCGCCTGAAAGTCGTACTTGAGGCCGTCGAAGCTAACGAGGTGAGGGTCGCCCCAACTCTCGCCGTCCTCGCCTTCGGGCTGTTGGGGTTCGGCGCAGGGATCCCAGAAGGCGTCGCTGCCCAGGTCGAAGGGGTAGGTTTGGGTCTCTTCGAAGACCTGGGTGTTGTTGGCGTCGAAGCCGGTGGCTCGAGCCACGTAGTCGATGTTGGCCCCTTCAACCCCGCGCACAGGCGCTGTATAGACCGCCCGCGGGTCACTAGGTGTGTGGGTTCGAGACTGCGTCGGTGTGTTGGCAAAGTCCGGACGAATCGAAGACTCGACGCGCACGGTAGTACTGTCAGTGAAACACGTTTCGGGCCAGACTTCGAGGTCTGCCGAGTCGATCAGTCCTGCAAGGTCGCTCGCACTGTAGTTCGGGTCGCTAAACTCTTGTTCGAGCACGTCTAAGTCCGTAACCGTGGCGTTAACCGCGCCCGGAACGTAACGAGTCGCTGTGCGCGAAAGCTCGCCGTCGCCGTTAAAGTCACCGCGCGGATAGAGGTTTTCTTCGCTCGGTGTACCGACCTGGTCGTTGCTGTTCACGTCTTTTTTCGGATGGGTAGAGCTACCACTTAGGCTTAACCCCGTCGGGTCTTCGACCTGCAGGATCCAGTCGCGCCAGCGCCTAAAGTCGGACATGTCGACGTTACCGTCGCCGATGCCACCGTCGCTATCGAAGTCTTCGTCTAAAAAGGTGCCGCTCTGGCCAGGACGCTGGAGTCGCTGGTTACCGTCGGGCGTACCGTCGTCGATGTCGAGCAGGCGGCGCAACACGGCGCTGTTGCCGTTGATCCGGTCGATGTCGATCACCGAAGCGAACGCGTCGATCCGGTCGCTCGCGTTACCGCCGTTACCGTCGATCGCTACCGCGTTACTGGTCAGCAGGTCGAAGATATCGCTCTGCGAGAGGCTGCTGTCGACGCTGTAGAGGTAGCTAATCAGGCCGGTCACGTGCGGCGCGGCCATCGAGGTGCCAGACAGCTCGAAGTATCTGCTGTTGGTAATCGTGCTAAGTACGTCACTCCCTGGGGCCGAAATGTCGCCGCCCGTGTTTGAAAAACCAGAGCGAGTAGCGCCGCCGGTCATGGTCGGCGCGTTAGCGAGCGACTCGACGACGATCACGTTGCTAAGGTTGTACACGATCCCCGCGTAGGTAAAGGGGCTGCTCCAGCGGGCGTCCTGGATGCCGAAGCCGCTACTCGAGTCGTTGCCCGCCGCGACCGAAATGAGCGGAAAGTCGTCGAGCGAATCGTAGTCGTTGTCGAAGATGATGATCAGAATCTCGACGATCGCAAAGAGTGCCGCCTGATTTCGAACGAGCCGTTGAGCAGCGGTATTGCTGTCTTGGTCGATTCCGGCAGGGCCCCAGTTATAACCCAAACTGATGTTTAGCGTGCGGATATCGCTGCGCTGGTTGATGAGGTCAAAATAACCGCGTAAGAAGCCCTCGCCGAAGCTCTCGCGAACCTCGAACACCGTGCTGTCGCCGGTCGTGTTGATGTTGACCGAGCGCACCACGAGATCGGCGTACGGATTGACCCCGTCGACCCCGACACCATTATCGTAAATCGCGTTGATGATGCCGGAGACGTGGGTGCCGTGGTAGTGGATATCGTTCGGGCTGAGGTTCTGATCGTAGTCTAGATCGTCGTGGTTTGCTTCGTTTTCGAAGCCGACGTCGAAGACACCAGTCACCGCCGAGCCGCCCTGCTTTTCGACCGAAGCGTTAAGGTTCCACATCTGCGGCACACGAGAGAGCTCCATACCGTAGTTGCCGCCGGTCGGCTGCGCGTCCCAGACCCAACCCGACGGTGTTCCGCCATTAGGCTGCGGCAGGCGTTCGGTACCTAGCGCGCTCTCTTCGGGAAGCCGACTCTGGGGCGGCACTTCGACGAGTGCGTCTTGAACAACAACCGCAACTCGGTCGTCTTCACGGAGCGTGTTCAGGACTTGTTCGAGTTCTTGATGGGTTTCGGTCGGTACGCGGACGAAGAGGATACCGCTACCGCGCTGCCCGGCGATTTCTAGGTCGGACTCCGACGAGCCTTGCAGACCGCCGACGATTTCGGCGTCGATGTCGCTAAGTAGGCCGTTCGCCTCGGAGACGGTCGTGCCCTGCGTAAAGCTCAGCATCAGCGTATTAAACGAGACGTACACGCCGCTTAGCTCGGGGTTGTCGGTGCTGTAGTCTTGGGCCCTCGCTTCGAACTGCTGGTCGGGAATGTTGTCGGCTGCCGGGGCGTTCGGGTCACCTTCGAGCTGATTGTCGCCTGCCGCCTGGACGGTGACGGTCGTGCTTCCCGTGATGTTTTGGTTGCTAGCGGTGATCTCTACGTCCGTGCCCCCGCTAACGTTACTAAGCGTCGCCTGGACCTCGGCGCTGCCGCTTTGGAGGTCGACGCTCATCGGGTCGATGCTGCCGGTATTAACCGAGAGATTGACCGTCTCGTTGTAGTCGCTAACGGTGTTGCCGTTGGTATCGACCGCCTCGATGTTAAGCGCGAACGATTCACCGCTCTGGACACTGTCGGGCGCGTCGAGTACGAAGCGGTCGGCGCCGTCACCGTTGGGAGGGCACGACATCGCCATCACACAGATGAAAATAAACGGAAGCGCGAGAGCCTTAAAGAACCTTCTCAGTCGCGAAGATTGCATGAGTTACCTTTCTTGTTGCTGAGTATTTGTTGCGGCGACGTCGAAGCAGTTAAAACCCCGACTATGTGCCGCGCAAAGGTTGGAGCCGTCGTAAGCTAGGCCAAGTACCTCCTTCTCGGTCTGAAACGGTTGGGTTGCTGTGGGTGACGCATCGTCCAGAGACGACTCGGCCAAAAGCCAGAGCTCGCCCGTCGCGTAGTCGGCGACCCACAAACCGTCGCCCTCGGCGTACGCGAGACCGCTCGGTCGGGTCAGCGCGGTGTCTAGTTCGCTGACGCTGCCGTCGGTCGCGAGCCGGAAGAGTGTGCCGCCACGGATGCCCGACGCATCTTCGCGCCAGGCAGAGACGAACACGGTGCCGTCGGGGGCGACCGCTACGAATTGCGGTACGTTTGCCGGTAGGGACACGCGCCGGACGATCTCGCTCGCACCGTTTGTGACGTCGACGTACACTACGAGACCGTCACGACTTTCGATAGGGGTGTCTTGCCAGGCGGCGAGCCAGAGCCCGCGCGGACCGGCGGCAAGACCGTTGATCCCCTGTCCGACGCCCCGAACGGCAGTTTGCCAGTTCTGGCCGTCGTAGCAGCTCACCAAGGTTTCGCGTCGCAACGGTGCTTCGTCGCTGTAGCGGCTCACGCAGATCTGTTCGCCTAACGTAGCGATGCCGAACGGACGCGTCCATGCTTGGGTTGACGCGGTCGTCTCGCCGTTTCGAACGCGGTAGACCGCGCCGGTTTCGTTCGACGTCAGGTAGAGATGACCTTCTGGTCCGAACGCGAGCGACGTTACGGGAACATCGATGTCTTGTGATGACCCGGTCGGCGTACACGCGAACATGAAAAGTGTCAGCAAGCTCGTAAGCGTATAGCAGACACGTCTCATAAAGGGTTTTGTCGTTAACCGTAAGTTGGAAATAAAACCACTCTCCTACCGACGATAAAATGTTTGCAAGAAAATGAATCACGGATACAGAATTTTTACATTGTCTATGTTGGGCAGCAGAATCTTAGCAGCATTTAGGGAAGGCGAAGGTGCTTTGAAATACAAAATAGGAATAGATGAAGGGCTCGAGCCCGGTTCGTACCCACCACCCCGACCGGTGCCCGCATCGTCTACGCCGCTCTCTGCCGATTCCGAAGGGGAGCTCTCCTAATACAGTGCCGGGGCTTAAACGCCACGTTTCGAGCCGGAGGCGCTTACCGCGCACCCGACAGACAGACGAGTCCCGCACCGAACGTAGCCGATGCGGGACTGCGGAAGAGCGGGCTAGACCGGTCTAGGCGTTAGCGTTTGGCCGGAAGTGCTTGCAGGCCCTGAAGCGCGCTCGCATTTACATCGGCGGGCGGAGCTTCGTACGACACCGTGTCGATCGGTGTTACGTTGCCGTTTTCGAAGTCGAACACCGTCCACAACGTCCCTTCCTGATCCGGAACGTTATAGGTGTCGACAACAACGCCGTCGACACGCACCTCTACGGTCGCTCCAGACTCGGCGAGTGCTCGGCTCTGCGAAGCGTTACGGTTGCTGAAGTCGTGGACCGAGTAGCGGTAGACACCGTTAAAGACGCGCGTTACGGTGATCACTTCGGGGCCGAAGCTCGTTGTGTCGTCGGTGTCGAGCTGTGCGTAGGGGGACTGGCTAAGGCTTCCCTGGTTCACGTAGTACACGTGAAAGCGCCCTCCCGCTTCGAGCGGGCCCGTAAAGTGCGAGTCGAGATCGCTAGGTGTCTCGCCCCAGCTAAGCGAAATCTGCAAGACCGGAGCCTCGATAACGATATCGCCGATATCCGTCTCTTCGCCTTCGCCGGGCGTGTTGATGGTGTTTGTCGTAGCGGTACCAGCACCCGCTGTAGCCTCGACGACAACTTCCGAGTTAGGGCGTGCCGGAACGCGAAAGGTTCCGTCTGACTGGCTCGTCGTTTCGCCCAAACCGTTGTAGTCCTGGCCGCGGCTCTTGACGCGGGCACCAGGGACCGGGTCGCCGTTAGACGTTACGACGCGTCCTGTAAGGAAGCTTTGCTCGTAGAGCACGTCGGCGTTCCACCAGGAGTAGCTATCAACCAAACCGACGTAGGCGAACGAACCGTTGCTAAGCTGCGTCTTGGTCGCGCTAGACTCTTCGACCCAGACACCCTGTTCGGTGTCGTAAGAAAACAGCGGAATTGTGTCCGGAGCGCGGTCGACGTCTGCTGGCGGGATAGGAATCGTGATTCCCGAGGTTTCTCCCGACGCGATGTCGAGCGCGTTGCCGTTGTCGTCCGAAAGCTCGACGTTCATCGCTCCGAACGATTCGAGCGAGCCCTCCTGATCGTTTTGGTCCCGAGCGGAAAAGTCACCGGGAAAGCTATCGAGGTCGCTAGGGTTACTCGGGTCGAGCATCGCGATATCGACATTGACCGTACCGCTGTATGCGTTGCCGTTTTCGTCGACGACCGTGTTTGCGTCTATCCGAACACCGCCGCGCCCGTCGGAGGAGAACACTTCTCCACCAGCTGCCGCGTCGACACTGCCCTGCACGTCGACCGCGAGCATCACTGTTTCTAGAAAGGATGATCTATCTTCGATGACCTCGAAGCGTTCCTGAGTCGTCGCGAATCCCGAAGCGGAGAAGGTCGCGAGTTTAGAACCTACGCTCACACCGGAGATGCTGTAGAAGCCCTGTTCATTACTCTGGACTTCGTTGCCGTTAATGTTTACCGTAACGCTACTGATATCGTTACCGTCCGTGTCGACAACACGACCAGAAACCGAACCTGTCGAAGGTTCTCCGCCGTTCTCCATACCCGGACACGCCGTTAAAAGCAGCAGGAGCGGTACGAGCGTCAAAAGAAGCTGTCTTATCGTTTTTAAATGATGTTTAGAATGATGTGTCGTCATAAATCTCCTTACGTGGAGTGAAGTGTTGCGGCATGTCGGAGCAGCCGAGGCTCCAAGAACGTACCGCGTGAAAGGTTAGTGTTGCCATACCTTAAACCAACAACATCCTTCCTAATCTATCCAATCTAAAACGTTTTGCTTGCCGTCGGTTACGAGTTTATTAGTGTCGTTTTTTACAACAAAAACGAATGTCGGCGGACATTTTGCATGCAAAACGTTGTTCGTGCACAGACAGAGTTTAAAGGTTGGATTGCCGTTTATCCTGTTTACAAATGTAATTTTAACAAAACGCACGACGAGCGAAAAGTACCCCAAACTGCACAATGAGAGATTGATGAAGGGCTCGAGCCCCCCCTCTACCCCCCACAACACTCCCTCGGAATCGCCCGATATTCCGCACTTTTCGCACCGCGATAATCTATCGTTACGTACCGATACACATACCGATAAAATTTTAGGGGGTTACCGACGCTTGTATCGACCTTCTTGTCGCTAACAACCTTACCAAACATCGGTCTCGGCCTTTAGAAATGTTCGGTTCCGTGCAAGCCAAAACGCATTGTCACCACAACCGATAGCGTAAGGTGAGGCTCATGAACGACTGGAAGCGGACTCTCTACATCATGTTTGTCGCGCAGCTGCTCTCGGCGGTCGGCTTTTCGAGCATCTTCCCCTTTTTATCGCTCTACGTCGATGAGCTAGGCAGCAGCACCGGCCTGAGCCTTAGCCTGCTGGCGGGGCTCGTCTTCTCGTCGCAGGCAATCACTATGATGATCGCCTCGCCGATCTGGGGCTCGGTCGCCGACCGCTACGGTCGTAAGCTGATGGTCGAGCGGGCCATGTTCGGCGGCGCCGTGATTATCCTGCTCATGGCGTTCGTGCAGAGCGCCGAACAGCTGGTGATTTTGCGGGCGATCCAGGGGCTGATTACCGGCGTGGTGTCGGCGGCCAACACCCTGGTCGCGGCGACCGCACCGCGCGAACAGACCGGCTACGCGATGGGCTTTCTGCAGGTCGGGCTCTGGAGCGGGGTCGCGATCGGGCCGATTATCGGCGGGGTGATGCAGGACGCCTACGGGCCCGAGGCGGCGTTTGTCGTGACCGCCGCGCTTCTGTTTGCGGGCGGCCTGCTGGTCGTGTTCGGTGTTAAGGAAGACTTTACACCGGTGTCCGGTGCCCGTGGCCGGATGCGCCTGATCGACGGCTGGCGTCACGTCATGGCCGCGCCGGGAGTGGCGACGGTGTTTCTGATCCGCTTTATGGGCTGGCTCGGGCGCAACGTACTGATTCCGTTCGCACCGCTCTTTATCGCCACACTGCTCGTCGACGACGCCCGGGTCGGCACCGTGACCGGGCTGATGATCGGCATCGCGTCGGCGGCGGGCACCGCGAGTGCGATCTATCTCGGCAAGCTCGGCGACCGGATCGGGCACAAACAGGTGTTGGTGGTTAGTGCGTTCGTCGCGGCGGCGGTCTATCTGCCACAAACGCTCGTACAGTCGGCGTGGCAGCTGTTAGCACTTCAGGCGCTAACCGGCGCGGCGGTCGGCGGGGTGATGCCGTCACTTAGCGCACTTCTAAACCACTACACCGACCCCAGCGAGGCAGGCGCAGTGTACGGGCTCGACAACTCGATTGTGGCGGGGGCGAGGGCCGTCGCTCCGCTGCTCGGCGCCGCGCTCGTCTTCCTGTTCGGCTTTCGGAGCCTGTTCGTCGTCGCGAGCGTTATGTTTGGCGTTACCGCCCTGCTCGCACTCTGGTACTTGCCCGACACCGGGCGACAGGCGCAGATCGCCGCCGTGCCCGGTGATTAGGGTTTAGTGATTAAGGTCTGGTGACGAGAGCGGCGTGCCGAGCGGCCTCAGGCTAACCGAGTTTGAGCAGCGCCGCCGCGTTCCCCCCGAAGATCATCCGAATATCCTCCTCCTTAAAGTTAAGGCTGTAGCAGGCCCGCAGCTGGTCTTCGAGGTAGCGCACCGCGAAACCGCGCGGAAAGCCCGCCGAGTCGCTTCCAAAGATCATCCGTTCGGGGCCGATCGTTTCGTAGGCCTTGCGAAACAGGTCTTCGAGAGTGAGCGGATAGGGCATCCAGCGCACCCACTGATTAGAGCCGGAGCTGTCGACGTAGATGTTAGGCAGGCTCCAGCAGAGCGCGAGCAGGTCTTGCCAGTAACCCGCGCCGAAGTGCGGGATGACGAAGGGGATGTCGGGGAAGCTGCGGGCCACCTCGAACAGCGACAGCGGGCTCATCCGGGGATGGTGGACGACGCCGCCGCCGCGCCCTAAGTAGCCGAAGTGGATCAGCACCGGCAGGGTGCGTTCGGCACAAAACTCCCACACCGGACGCAGACGCGGGTCTTCGAACGCGTAGGCGGTAAGCGGGCCGAACAGCTTGTAGCCGCGCAGGCCTAACTCGTCGACAGCGCGCTTTAGTTCGGTTTCGGCACCGGGCTCGAGCCCGTGGTGTGCGAACCCCGTAAACCGCTCCGGGTACTTAGCGACCAACCTCGCGAGCGTGTCGTTGGTCTGTGCGGTCAGAAAGTTGACGCGGCGCAGCCCGTAGCGCTCGGCCTCGCCGACCCACCGCTCTAGGGCCCGGTCGACCTCGTGTTCGGTGTCGGGCATCGGCTCGGACGGGTCGCGGCTCCACTCCTTGTCCATGCGGGCGTTGCGGTTGCGGGCGTACTCGGCGAGCAGCGGGTGTTTGGCGTCGACGGCCTGGCCGGTAGTGTTGACGATAGGGAAGTGGGCGTGAAAGTCGATGACGTCTAGGTGGCTAAAGTTCATGGTGTCTCCGTTACGCGTTCGTCTGGCCGAGGCTGGGCTCGAGCCTGTGCGCTTCTAGATAGCCCCGCTGCTTGTCACTTAGCGGCACCGCCTGCTGCGCGTCGTAGTCGAACAGCACAACCACCGAACGCACCTCGGCAGCGAGTTCGTCCTCAGCGTAGATGTCCTGTTTGAGGGTGATGCTACTCCGCCCGAGCTTTTCGACATAGCTCAGCACATAAATCTCGTCATCAAAACGACCCTGCCGGCGAAAGTCGAGCGCGATATGCGCCAGAATCAGAAAAACCGGGGCGCTCCGCATCCAGCTCAACATCTCGACACGGGCGACTTCGGCGTAGAGCGCGAAGCTGGTGTTGTTGATGTGGCCGAGGGCGTCGGTGTCGTTAAAACGGACCTGGATGTCGGTGCGGTGGGCGTTGGTCGTCGGTTCGGTCGGTGAAGCGTCGCTGGTCATGCAAACAGTCTACCGTTCGGAGGACGGCTCCTCATAGGCCGCTTTAGCCTTCGCCTATTTAGGCTGACACTGTTTAGAAGGACCCTGCGAAGAATCCTGCTTTGCTTGACTCTGCTGGGGTTGACCCTGCTGAGATTGACGCTTTTTAGGTTGACGCGGCACCTTCTGACATTTCGAACAGAAGTGCGTGCCGCGCCCCGCCACCACGATCTTGCTAATCGGCGTCCCGCAGCGCGGGCAGGGCTGTTCGGCGTGGCCGTACACGTCGAGGTGGTCGACAAAGCTGCCGACCTCGCCGTTGACAGTGCGGTAGCTGCTAAACGTGGTCCCCTGCGCTTCGATGCTCGCCGCTAAGACGTCACGAATCGCCCGGACGAGCGGCGCGATCTTGGTTTTAGAAACGCGGTTTGACGGCGTTTCAGGGTGGATGCGGCTCCGCCATAGCGCTTCGTCAGCGTAGATGTTGCCGACTCCGGCGACCGGTTTCTGGCTTAGCAGATAGGTTTTGACCGCGACCACCGAGGCACCGAGCGCGCGGCGCAGATGCGCGGCGGTAAAGTCGTCGCTCAGCGGTTCCGGGCCCATCGCGTGGAGGGTCGGCAGGCTCTGGTACGCGCCCTGCGGGACGACCAGAAAACGACCGAAGCGGCGGACGTCCTGGAAGTAGAGCGTCGGCTTGTCCGGGCCGTCTAGCGTTAGCTTCGCCCGCACGTGGTTCGCCGGAGGCTCGGCGGACACGACGCCGGTCATGCCTAAATGGATCACCAGCTCGTCGCCGCCGGAGAGGGGGAGCAGCAGAAACTTACCGCGCCGGTTGGCGGCTTCGATGGTCTGGCCGCTCGCACGCTCTAAATCGGCGTATTTCGGGCCGGGTGGGGCGTCGACCCGTTCGGCGCGGCGGATGGTGCGGCCTACCAGCCAGGGCTCGAGCCCCCGCCGCACCGTCTCGACTTCAGGCAGTTCGGGGATAGCTAATCTTCCCCTCGTAGAGCGCCCGCCCTACGATCGCGCCGTCTAGATCCAGGCTCTCGTACAGCTCTAGATCCTTATCGCTCGCCACACCGCCGCCAGCGAGCAGGTAGTGCTTAAAGGTTTTGCGCATCAGGCTGATCGGTTCGGGGTCGATCCCCTTCATGGTGCCGTCGCGCGAGATGTCGGTGTAGATCACGTGGGTGACGCCCTGCGCCTGCACCCGCCGCGCGAGTTCGAACGCGGCGACCTGGCTGGTTTCGGCCCAGCCCTTTACGGCCACCAGACCGTCTTTGGCGTCGATAGAAACGACGATCCGCTCGGCGTCGAACTCGCTGAGCAGCGCCTCGACGATTTCGGGCTTGGTAATGGCGATGGTGCTGATCACGATCCGGTCGACCACGCCGAGCCACTCTCGGGCGGTGTCGAGGTCGCGGATACCGCCCCCGACTTCGAGTTTGGTGTCGACCTCAGCGGCGATGTCGCGGATAACGTCGCGGTGGTCGCCCCGGCCTAGCGCGGCGTCTAAGTCGACGAGGTGGAGGCGCGGCACGCCGAGGTCGGCCCAGTGCTGGGCGGCGTCAAGTGGTTTTTCGTAGTAAACGGTCTCTTTGTCGGGGTCGCCTTCGAACAGCCGGACGACCCGACCCTGTTGCAGATCGACAGCGGGGATGATTTCAAACATAGGGTCAAGTATAGCGTGACGAAACCGAAAAAATCTGTTCCTGGCTGTGGTGCCGGGTTGCGGGGCTAGAATTGCAGGTGGCCATCCTGTAGACAGCTTCTCGTAGACAGTTACCCGAACAGTGCCCGTAACGACCAGAACGCGGCCATCCCCGCTAGCAGCGTCAGCAGCAGGCTTTTGCGCCACCACGCCACGAGCGCGGCCACAAGCGCGGCGAGCAGACGCTCGTTCGCAAGGGAGAGCTCGAGCCCCCCCTCTCCGTACACAACCGCCGGAGCAACGATCGCCGCGAGCACCGCCGCCGGCACAAACCGCAGCGCCCGCCGTAGTGCGGGAGGTAGGGTCAGACGATCCTGAAAGGCGATCACCGAGACACGTAGCGCGAACGTCACGACGCCCATCCCGACGATCACGAGCCAGAGCCACGTCGTATTCACGTGCGAGCCTCGGCGAGCTGACCCGCGACAATCCCCGCAACGGCGGCGGTGATAAGGCCGAGGTTAAAGGGGAGGCCGTCTGCAGCAACCGCCACCACCGCGCCAACAGCAGCAGCCACGAGCGCCGGACGGTCGCGAAGGGCGGGCATCAGGATCGCTAAAAACATCAGTGGGATGACAAAGTCGAGCCCCCACGACGCGGGGATCTGCGCTCCGAACACCGCACCGATGACCGTCGTGATCATCCACAACACCCAGATCGGCAGCGCGACACCCGAGTAAAACCAGAACTTCATCACGCCCTCGAACGGGTTGTCGTCTTCGCTAAACTGCCCGACACTAAGCGCGAAGGCCTGGTCGGTCATCAGGTAGGCCGCAAACGAGCGTTTGCCGAGCCCGACTGCGCGCAGGTGCGGCGCGAGCGACGCGCTGTACATCACAAAACGGAGGTTGATGACGAGTGCCGCGAGCCAGATGATAGGAAAAGCGGCACCGTTCGCGATCAGTTGGATGCCCGCAAGCTGCGACGCGCCCGCAAACACCACCGCCGACATCGCGATCGTTTCGGTGACCGGGATGCCGACACTAACCGCGCTCACCCCGGTCACGAGACCGAACGGCACGATGCCGATGTAGATCGGCGCGGCGGCTTTAGCCCCGGCTAAAAAAGAGGCTCGAGCCCCCCACCTTTCCCCCGTCTGTTCGTCTCGTCTCTGTTCTGCATCTGTGGGCACCCCAAAACTCTAACCCCGATCGCTCGGCAACACCAACAGTTCGTGAACGCGGATCGTGAAGGCTAGACGTAAAGGCTAAACGTGAACGCCGACGTGTCTCAGAAGTGTCTGTAAGACGCATTACAGTTATCGGCGGCAGCATCCGCCTATAGTTTGAAGGAAGGCAACCAGACAAATTTCTATATAGGTCTGAACCGGCCAACACTCGGGTGGTCGCACTCTGACGACCTACTGTTTTTAGCAGCCTGTTCTGACAACCTGTTTTAACAACCCTAGTTTTGATAACCCCTTAGTCTTCTAACGACGCTGGTTCTGACAACTCATTTCATTCTGACGACGCAACCTCTCAAGGAGGCTTATCCATGATAAACAGACTCTACCTTCGCACCTTTCTCAGTAGCCTGGTGCTGCTCACCCTCGCCAGCCTCGGCGTCGCGCAAGACGACACCAACCCGATCGTGGCGCAGAACACCGCGCTTAGCATCAGCGGGGTCAATATCGGCATCAATAGCCTCGACTACGTCGTAACACCGGCGGGCGTCGACATTAGCGTCGAGTACAGCAACAACACGGGCCGAACCGCCATCGCGCTGTCGCTAGGCTTTGTGCTGATCGACCCGTTTAACGACATTATCGGAATCACTTTCGGCGAAACACGAACCTCGATATCTCCCGACGCACTGCGGAGCGAGACCTGGAGCTTTGACGATATTCCCGGCGCGGAGCGGACCGCGTACGTCGTCGCGTATCCGTACGCGGTGCGCCTAGACAACCAGGCCGTCCGTAAGGCGAGCGGCAACAACGTGGCCAGCATCCTTTCGGACCGGCTCGGTATCGAAGTCGATGTCCCTACCAGCTCTTTCGTCCGCTAAAGACGTAGCGCGAATCTAAACAGAGACGCGGGTCGCACGGTCGGCTCGCGTTTTTTGATGGCGTTTTTTGATAGTGACTAGCAGTTCCACGAAACATTGCTCCATCGTGAAGCGTCACCGTCGAGGTCCTTTAAACGCGATTGTTGCAGCATCATCTGGAACTGCTATGACGTTACGGCGCGAGCGTTAGGCGAGCGAGAACATCACCTCACCACCGAAAGGTCTACCGAACAGAAGCTACCAAACGATAGAGCGACGGCGCTTCGTGACACTTCCGTGACAAATGTCCGGGGGTGTTGGCTCTACACTAGAAGATGTTGTGGAACGATTAGCACTTATCGGCGTGTCGCACCGGCGTGGTGGGGCGGCAGCGCTAGAAACCTGGCAGACCCATTTCGACCGTGACGCCCTCACGAAGCTCGAGCGGTTGGGCTTTGCCGAATCGGTGTCGCTGCTGACCTGTAACCGCTGGGACGTCGCGGTGGTTCTGCCGCCCGCCATGAGCATCGACGAGGCGCGGCAACTGCTAACCCCGCCGGGCGAGACGCACCGGCCCTACGCCTACGTCGGCGACGCGGCGCTCGAACAGATCACCCGCATCACCTGTTCGCTCGACTCGCTAAACCCCGGCGAAGACCAGATCATGTCGCAGGTCAAAGGCGCCTACGCCGCCGCGCAGCACGCCGGAACGGTCGGGCCGCACACCTCGTTCGCGTTTCAGACGGCGCTCCGCATCGCCAAGACGGTGCGGCGAGAGGTCGCGCTCGCGCCGATGAACACCTCGCTGTTTAGCCTGGCCAAACCGGCGCTAGAGCGCTACCTGCCCCGAGACGCCACGGTCGCGATTTTGGGGGCGGGCGAGATGGGCTCGCTCGCGGCCAAGACGATGGCGAGCGAGCAGACCACCAAACTGATCATCGCTAACCGCACTGCGGAGCGGGCTAGGACGTTGGCTCGAGCCCTCGGCACCACCACCCCCACCGAAGGTGTTAGCCTCGCCGACTTTCTCGCCGACCCGCCCGACGTCGACGCGCTTATCTGCGCGACCCCGGTCCGAAACATCGTCGACGACGCGCTGCTAGACCGGCTTCCGAACGTCAAGATCATCGTCGATATGGGCATCCCCCGCAACGTCGACGACGCGGCGCTGCGGCGTCATCATCTGCCGGTACTAGACATCGACACCCTCCAACACGCCGGCCAGGAACGGCGCCAGGAGCTTACCGCCCGCCTCGCCGAAGCCGAAATGGTCGTGCAGCGCGAACTCGGCGCGGCGATCGACGCCTGGACCGAACGCCAGCTCGGCCCCTCGATCAAACGGCTGCGCGACTGGTACCGCGACACCATCGGCGACGACCTCGACGACGACGACGCCACGCGGCTCGCCCACAAATTCGCCCACGTGCCGATCAAAGGCTTACGGGCGGTCGCTCGGCAGCACGGTATCGAAGCGGCCAAGACCTTTCTCGACGAAACCGGACTGTTATGACGACGCCACAGAACACGCCCTCCGCCTCCCGCAACGACGCCCGCAACAAAACGCTCCGCATCGCGACGCGCAAGAGCGACCTCGCGCTGTGGCAGGCCCGCTGGGTCCGCGACCGGCTCGGCGAACTCGGCCACGACGCCGAACTCGTCTTAATCGAGACCCAGGGCGACCGCGACCTGCAGGCGTTTCATCTGATGCAGGGCCAAGGCTTTTTTACCAAGGCCGTCCAGGACGCCGTAATCGCCGACGAGGCCGACGTCGCGGTGCACTCGCACAAAGACCTGCCGAGCGCGCTGATGCCGCAGCTAGAAGTCGCCGCGATTAGCGGACGGGCCGACCCGCGCGACGTGCTGATCGTCCGCCCGGAGGCGCTCGACGCAGATGCAACCTCGTTACCGGTCGGGGCGGGGGCGGTTATCGGGACGAGCGCGGCGCGGCGTCAGTCCCAACTCCGCTCTCTGCGGCCCGACCTAGACGTGCGGGAGCTGCGCGGCAACGTGCCGACCCGGGTGCAGAAGCTGCGCGACGGCGCGTACGACGCGGTCGTGTTGGCGGCGGCAGGCCTAGAGCGTCTAGGGCTAGATTTGGGCGGGCTCGAGCCCCACTTCCTCGCCCCCGACGTGATGGTGCCCGCCCCCGCTCAAGGCGTGCTCGCCCTAGAGTGTCGCCGCGACGATTTCGAAGTCGCCTCGCTGCTGACCGACCTCCACGACGCCACGACCTACAAAGCGATCGCCGCCGAACGGGGCCTGATGTCGATGTTGCAGGGCGGCTGCCAACTCGCACTCGGCGCGCACGCCGTGCTCAAGGACGGCACCATCGAACTAAGCGCCTACTACGAAGGCCAGCGCGTCACCGTCAGCCATCCGTCGTCGGAAGGGGCGGCGATGCTCGCCTACGACGCACTCGGACGACCGGCACCGACGCTGCGCGGCGAGCTTCCCTAGATGGGTACGCGGATCGCGCTCACCCACTCGTCTGGGCGGCTGCGGGGGCTCGAGCCCGCCCTTGTCGCGCGCGGCTACGACGTCGTCCGTAACCCGCTTATCGAGACCGTCCCGCTGTTAGACGGCGAGACCCGAGACCGGGCGCGAGGGCTGCTAAGCTGTCCGTGGCTGCTCTTTACGAGCCCGGCAGCCGTCGCCGCGTGGCGCAAGCTCAACCTCCCCTTTCGCGGCATCAGCAGCAAGATCGGTGTGGTCGGCGACAAAACCGCCGCGACCGTCCAGCGTTACGGAGGCCGCGTCGCACTCGTCGCCGATCCGCCGACCGCCGTCGGCCTCGCCGATACCTTTCTGACCACCTATCCCGGCGTCCACCACGTCGGGCTGCCGCAGGGCAACCGGGCCAAACCGACCCTCCAGCAGCACCTCGAAGCGAGCGGCGTCCAAACCCGCAGCGTGGTCGTCTACAAAACAGAGACGCTGCCCTGGCGCGCCGGAGACGCCGAAGTGGTGGTGCTCGCGAGCCCGTCAGCGTTTAAGGCGCTACCCGACGACGTCGCGAAACGGGCGACCCTCGTCGCGATCGGCCCGACCACCGCCGCCGCGATCCGCCAACAGGGTCTGACGCCGGTCGTCGCCGCCCGACCGAGCGTCGCCGCGCTGCTAGACACGATCGACGACCTGTTCGTGTCCGAAGGAGAATAGATGACGATTGTTCGCGACACCCCCGACGTCCGTCTGACCCACCGGCCCCGGCGTCTGCGCCGTAGTGCGCCCTTGCGAGAGATGGTTGCAGAGGTAGGGCTCGAGCCCCGCCACCTTATCGCCCCCTTCTTCGTCGTGCCCGGTACCGGCAAGACCGAGCCAATCGGCGCCCTGCCCGGCGTGTCGCGCTACAGCGTCGACAATCTGCTCCGCGAACTCGAACGCACCGTCAAGGCCGGCATCAAGTCCGCCCTCTTGTTCGGCGTCGTTTCGGGAGACAAGAAAGACGGACACGGCAGCAGCGCCAAAGACCCGCACGGCCCCGTCGCCGCCGCCCTTCGCGCCGCCCGCGAACAGTTCGGCGACGACCTCGTACTGATGACCGACGTCTGCCTGTGCGGCTACACCGACCACGGCCACTGCGGCATCCTCCACCACACCGACCGGGGCGTCGTCGTCGACAACGACGCAAGCCTGCAAGGACTCGCCGACATGGCGCTCGCCCACGCCGAAGCGGGCGCCGACCTCGTCTCGCCGTCGGACATGATGGACGGACGCGTCGGCTACCTCCGCGAGCACCTCGACGAGCGCGGCTTTAGCGAGGTCGGCATTATGTCGTACGCCGTCAAGTACGCCTCGGCCTTCTACGGCCCCTTCCGCGAAGCCGCCGGGTCGTCACCCAAAGGTGACGTCGGCCTAAAAGACCGCAAAACCTACCAGATGGACCCCCGCAACGCCCGCGAAGCGCTCCGCGAAGCCGCACTAGACGAGGCCGAGGGCGCCGACATGCTGATGGTCAAACCCGCCCTGCCCTACCTCGACATCCTCGCCCAACTCCGCGCCCAGACCGCGCTCCCCGTCGTCGCCTACAATGTCAGCGGCGAGTACGCGATGCTCAAAGCCGCCGTCAACGCCGGGGTGATGGACGAAGCCGCCGTGGTGCGCGAAAGCCTGTTGTCGATGCGCCGCGCCGGAGCCGACCTTATCATCACCTACCACGCGCTAGACGCGGTAGAGCAGGGGTGGCTCTAGCGTACGTGGTCGTACATCGGGCGAAGCTAATTCGTATACCGCCCCGTCGGATAGCCTAGAGAATCACTGTGGCTCTTTCGACCGATTCTCTGCCCTCACTGTTACGACGCGCATCTTTGGCGTGTGCCCGCTTTCGGCGTGCGCAGAGGCGACACATGTCTCCGCAATTATCTCTACGACTAACAGTTCAAGGCGCGTTTCGGGCTAGGCTAGACAGACGATGAAACAGCCCTCGCAGACCCTGACCCGCATCGCCTTCGGCGTGATTATCGTCTTTGTGCTCGCGCAGGTGGTGTGGTGGATTGTGTTTCAGCAGCGCTACGTGCGGCAAACACTCACCACGACGATTGCGAATTGGGAGCGCGACGCCGAGGTCGCTAATGGCGCACTCGCGCGCGGGGTGTTTGACGCGGCGCTGCGGGCGGAGTTTTTAGAGGCGTATCCGCATCTGCGCTTTGCGGACGGGCGGTTTCGGGTCGATACGGGTGACGTCGCTCAGTTTCGGCGAGAGCAGCTCGGCCACGTGCGGATGTTTGCGTACGAGGGGCCGTTTTTTGTGCTTGTGGTGATGCTCGGCCTCTACATCATCCACCGGAGTCTGCGCGCCGAGCGGGAACTCAAACAGCGTCAGCAAAACTTTCTCAACGCGGTCAGCCACGAGTTTAAGACGCCGATTAGCACGTTGCGGCTGCTGATTCAGACCGCGCTCTACCGGTCGCTTAGCCCCGACAAGCAGCGCAGCTATTTAGAGAAGATGGCGGGCGAGCTGTCGCGGCTCGAGCTCACCAGTCAGCAGGTGTTGGCGGCGGCGCGGCTCGAGCAATCCCCGCTGCGCGCCCCCCTCGAAGCGTTCGACCTGCGCGACGTCGTCCGCGACATTATCGCTCGGCTTAGGCCCGGCCTCGAAGCGCGCGGCGCGACCGTCCGGTTAGAGGTGCCGCCCGAACCGCTGACCGTGTCTATCGACCCGGCGGCGTTTAGTGTGGTGCTTAGCAACCTGCTCGACAACGCGGTCAAGTACACCCAGCAGAGCGATAAGCCGGTCACGGTAAGGCTCGAGCCCGCCGACCACCTCGCCCTGCTCCACGTCGAAGACCGGGGTGTCGGCGTCGATGAAAGCGAGTCCAAGCGCGTGTTCGACAAGTTTTACCGGGTCGGCAACGAGATGACCCGGAGCGCGAAAGGGGTCGGCCTCGGTCTCTATCTGGTCAAGTCGATTACCGAAGCGATGAACGGCTGGGTGCGCTGTGAGGGGCTCGAGCCCGGCACCCGCTTTACCGTGGTGCTGCCGCGCCGCGTCGCTGCGAGCGTCGCCCAGAGCGGACCGCGCCCGTCCGAAACACACTATCTGTCTCCAGAAAACTATCAGGAAACGGCGGCGTCCGGCTCGTGAAGCACACTGTAAACGCTAAACTTCTCAACGCGACAGTTCTTATCGTCGAAGACGAAGAGGTCATGGCCGACATCTTGGCCGACAACCTGCGCGACGAGGGCTACCGCGTCTTGCTCGCCCCCGACGGAGACCAAGGGCTCGAGATCTGGCAGCGCCACCAGCCCGACCTGGTCGTGTTAGACGTGATGCTGCCCCACCTCGACGGCTTCGAGGTCTGTCGCCGGATGCGCGCGCGGCACGACACTACGCCGGTACTTTTTTTGAGCGCCAAAGGCCAGACCGAAGACCGGATTCGCGGCTTAAGCGTCGGCGGCGACGACTACCTCGCCAAACCGTTCGATCTACAGGAGTTTCTGCTCCGGGTCAACAACATGCTGCGGCGCCGCGTCTGGGCACCGCAGGGCGAGCACGCCGACGCAGATCGTTTCGAGTTCGGCGGTCACGTGGTCGATTTTCGCCGCTACACCGTCCGTCTCGCCGACGGGCGCGAGGTAGGCTTAGGCGAGCGCGAACGAAACATCTTGCGGCTGCTAAGTGAGCGGGCGAACGAGGTGGTCAGCCGCGACGATATCCTCGACGAGGTCTGGGGCGACGACGCGTTTCCGTCGAGCCGTACCGTGGATAATTTCGTGATGCGGCTCCGAAAGCTGCTCGAGCCCGACCCGAGCGACCCGATCTACGTTCATACCGTGTGGGGTGTCGGTTACAAATTTACACCCGAAGGCAGACCGGAAGCGGTCGAGTCCTAAACCACTTGTCAAGCTAACGTTTGGAGCGATGTCTGTGAGTCTATTTCTCGATGCAGCCTGGGGTAAGGATACGGCTCGAGCCCCCGTCTGGATGATGCGCCAAGCCGGTCGCTACCTCCCTGAGTACCGCGCGATTAAAGAAAAGTCCAACTTCTGGGAGATGTGCCGCACCCCCGAACTCGCCACCGAAGTCACCCTGCAACCGGTGCGCCGGTTAGGCGTCGACGCCGCGATTCTGTTTCAGGACATCATGACGCCTTTGCCGCCGATGGGCGTCGAGATCGACTTCGCGCCGGGCCCGGTCTTCGAAAACCCGATCCGTTCGGTTGCCGCCGTCGACGCGCTGCGCGTCCCCGACCAAGGCGAAATCGCCCCCTACGTCGCCGACGCCATCAAGCTGATCCGCCAGGAGTCGCCGGTACCTCTGATCGGCTTCGGCGGTGCGCCGCTCACACTCGCGACCTACATGATTCAGGGCGGCGGCAGCAAAGACTACGCCGAGTTTCGGCAGTTTTTACGCCAGGAACCGACCGCCGCGCACGCGCTGCTCGACAAGCTGACCGAGGTGTCGATCCGTTACCTGACGATGCAGGTCGAAGCGGGCGCCCAGGCGATCCAGCTGTTCGATTCGTGGGCCGGGCTGCACGACCGCCGCCGCTACGCCGAATTCGGCAGACCCTACGCCGAGCGCGTGTTCCAGGCCTTAGGCGAGCTAAACGTCCCGCGTCTCTACCTCGCGATCGAGTCGCTTCACCTCTACCCCGACATCGCGACGTTGCCCGTCGAAGTGGTCAGCGTCGACTGGCGCACGCCGCTAAACGAGGTGCGGACGATGCTGCCGGGACGTGTCTTGCAGGGCAACTTAGATCCCGCGACGCTGCTCGCCCCGCCCGACGTGATTCGCACGGAGGCCGAGCGGGTGCTGCGCGAAGGCTTAGGCGGCCCGCACATCTTTAACCTCGGCCACGGCATCCTCCGGCAGACCGACCCCGACCACGCGGCGGTGATGATCGAGACGGTCAAGGCGTTCGACCGCGAAAGCGTTGCACCATCCACCTAAGTCATCCCCAAGCCATCTCTAAGTCGTCTCGCTCGGCGGGTCTTGTGTCCCTGTCGGCTAGAGAAGACGGCTTCGTAGACTGACAAAACAGGGACCGGCGAAACAGAGACTGGCGAAACTCGTCTGTCCGATCAAGGCACGCCGCAGCAGCGAACTACCAAACCAGAAGGATGGCGAGGATCACGCTGCGACTGTCGGCGTCTTACACTATCCCGACTCGCCTATGTCACCATGCCTGTCGGTACCACTCATCCGAATCGTAGGGTGCGCCATGCGCACCGCACGGCCACCAGCACCCTTATTCGCCACAACTATTCGCTACAACGAGGGCGCCGCAAAATACTTTTTGCCCAGCAAGATCAGCGTGACATACAGAAGTCAGCCCAGTACTAGCCAGAATCCTAGACAGACAATCGGGCAGACCACGCAGACCGAAGCACCGAACGAACCGACCGCAACACGCGACCTCGCCCAGAAGGAGTTTTTATGAACCGCATCAGCAAGGAGCTAGCATGAGCCGTCGGCAACGGGTGATCGACCAGATGTTCGCGTCGCAGGCCGAGATTGTCGCGGCGTTTGAAGCGCTCGACGGCAAAAGTTTCGAGCCGCATAGCTGGGAACGAGACGAGGGCGGCGGCGGGACGGCGCGGGTGCTGACCGAGGGCCAGGTCTTCGAGCGTGGCGGCGTCAACGTGTCGGCGGTCCACGGTGCGGCGGTGCCGCCGAGCCTCGCCGCGCAGCATCCGGGCACCGAGGGCAAGCCGTTTTTCGCGACCGGGCTGTCGATGGTAATCCACGCGCGCAACCCCTACGTGCCATCGTTTCACGCGAACTACCGCTACTTCGAGGTCGGTCACGAAACCGAACAGAGCGAGGTGTGGTGGTTCGGCGGCGGCGCGGACATGACGCCGAACTACGGCTTCGACGACGACGCCATCTACTTTCACCAGACCCTCAAAGCCCAGTGCGACCGACACGAACAGGTGAACTACGACAAGCTCAAGGCGGTCTGTGACGACTACTTCTTTATCAAGCACCGCAACGAGATGCGCGGCGTCGGCGGCATCTTTTTCGACCAGCTCTCCGAGGTCGGCGCGGGCGACTGGGACGCCGACTTCGCGTTTGTGCGCGACGGACTGGCGACGATCGTGCCGAGCTACTTACCGATCGTCCGCAAGCGTTTAGACACGCCCTACGGCGAGCGGGAGCGCGACTGGCAACTCTACCGGCGCGGGCGCTACGTCGAATTCAACCTCGTCTACGATCGGGGCACGACGTTCGGATTGCAGACCGGCGGCAACATCGAGGCGATTCTGATGTCGATGCCGCCCCTGGCGCGCTGGGAGTTTAACCGCCAACCGGAGCCGGGCACGCCCGAAGCGGACGCGCTGCGCTTCTACAAGCCGCACGACTGGGCGCACAAGACGCTGACCGAAACGTATCCGCAGGTATCCTCGCCGGGCGACGGGGTGCCGGGCGACGGTGTGTCGGACGACGAGGTCACGGCGCGCTAGCCGCGTGGCACGATGGCGGACGCGCTGATGTTGGCGGGCAAGAACGCGCTGGTGACGGGTGCGGGGCGGCGGGGCGGTATCGGGGCGGCGGTCGCAACGCTGTTTGCCGAGCGAGGGGCGAACGTGGTGCTGAGCGATTACCCGCCTGTGCAGAACGACAACGTGTTTTCTAGTGACGATCGACCCGTACAAGGCGACGAGGACGGTACGCCTAAGCCGAACGGGCTGGTCGAGGTGTTACGGACGCACGGGGGGGAGGTGGGGTGGCTCGAGCACAACCTCGCCCTCCCCGACAGTCCCGACACCCTCTTTACCGAAGCTTTAGACCTCCTCGGCACCATCGACATCCTGGTCAACAACGCCGCCGTCTCCGTTCCGAGCAGCATCGACGTTCTAAACGCCGACCTGCTCGACCGTCACTACGCGGTCAACCTTCGTGCTACCGCGCTGCTCTGCGCCGCCTTCGCCCGCCACTACCAGGACGGCAAACAGCGCAAGGCGGGCCGCATCATCAACCTCACTTCGGGTCAGGGATTAGGGCCGATGCCGGGCGAACTCGCCTACGCCGCGACCAAAGGGGCGATCGACGCACTCACCACCAGCCTCTCCGAAGCGCTCGCGCCGCGCGGCATCACCGTCAACGCCGTCGATCCGGGCGTGACCGACACCGGCTGGTTCGGCGACACCGAACGGCGCGTGTTTAGCGAACAGACACCGATGGGCCGTGTCGGCGACGTGCAGGACGCCGCGAGACTGATCGCCTTTTTAGCCTCCGACGACGCCGGCTGGATTACCGGCCAGATCATCCGTTCGCGCGGCGGTCTACGCGGTTAGCTATCCCAACCAACCGCGCACATTCTTTTCCCTTTTAACAAGGTAAACTTTGATATATGGAGCAAGCAACCATGGATAAAAATCCGAACACCACCCAGACCGGCAGCCAAGGCCCGACCGGCATCATCATGATGAACCTCGGCGGTCCCAAAAGCCTCGACGAGGTGCAGCCGTTTCTGCTCAAACTCTTCGAAGACCGCGAAATCATCCAGCTTCCGTTGCAGCGCTGGCTCGGCCCGTTCATCGCTAAACGCCGCACCTCTAGCGTCCAGAAAAACTACCAGGACATCGGCGGCGGCAGCCCGATTTTAGAGTGGACCGAAGCGCAGGGCAAGGGGATGTGCGAGCGACTCGACCAGATGTCGCCCGAAACCGCGCCGCACAAGTTTTACGTGGCGTTTCGCTACATCGACCCGTTTAGCGAAGACGCGCTGCGGCAGATGAAGGCCGACGGCGTCAAACGGGCGGTCGCCTTTACCCAGTACCCGCAGTTTAGCTGCTCTACGACCGGTAGCAGCCTCAACGAACTGTGGCGCGCCGCGAAGCGTGTCGGCGTCCAGGACGACTTCGAGTGGAGTGTGATCGACCGCTGGCCGACGCACCCGACCTTTATCGACGCGATGACGGAGACGGTGAAGGAGGGGCTCGAGCAGTTCGACGAGGCCGAGCGCGACGACGTCCTGATCGTGTTTAGCGCCCACTCGCTGCCGATGGGCGTGATCAACCGGGGCGACGCCTACCCCGCCGAAATCGGCGCGACGGTGCACGACATCATGAAGAAGCTCGACTACAGCCACCAGTACCTGATCAGCTATCAGTCCGAAGTCGGCCCGGTCCCCTGGCTCGGCCCCTCGACCGAAACGGTCATCGAAGAGCTCGGCGCCAAAAAGCGGCGTAACGTCCTCGTCGTCGGCGTCGCGTTTACCAGCGACCACATCGAGACGCTCCACGAACTCGACATCGAGTACGGCGAACTCGCCCACGAGGTCGGCATTGTCAACTACAAGCGCGCTCCGGCGCTAAACGGCCTGCCCCGCTTTCAGGACGCACTCGCCGAAATCGTCGCCGAACACCTCGACTCGGGCGAGGCGTGCAGCCGTCAGTACGGCCTACGCTGCCCCGGCTGCGTCAACCCGCAGTGCCGCAACATCCTCAACCCCGTCGCGGAGTACAAGCGCACCAACGTGACCAAGTCGCCGAAAAACAAGGTGTACCCGACGGTCTAAACGTACGTCTACATAGATCGAGTACACAGATCGAGAGCCGAGGTGGTCCGTACTGCGTCGGCTCTGCTTTTTGAGGAGGCGTTTTCTGTGGGGACGTTTCACCCGTCACCGAGCGCGGTAGCATAAGGACGACATGAGCGAACCCAACAACCTCACCGTAATTGTCGGCGGCGGTATCGCCGGACTCGCGACCGCGTACCGGCTCAAGCAGGCGCGCCCCGAGTGGCCCGTCGTGGTGCTCGAGCGCGACCCCGACCCCGGCGGTAAGGTCCGCTCGAGCATGGAGGGCGGCTACACCGTCGACTGGGGGCCGAACGGTTTTCTGACCAACGTCCAGGAGACGCTCGACCTCGCTCACGACCTAGGCCTCCAGGACGACCTAGTCCCCGCCGCCGACGTCGCTAAAGAGCGCTACCTCTATCACGACCACGCGCTGAGGCCGCTGCCGACCTCGCCGCCGAAGTTTCTCAAAAGCGACCTGCTGTCGTGGCGCGGCAAGTTGCGGACCGCTCTAGAGCTGTTTACGCCGCGACGCGGCCCCGAACCGGAAACGGTGCACGCGTTTTTGCGGCGGCACTTCGGACGCGAGTTCGCCAACACCTTTGCCGGCCCGTTCGTCTTGGGGATTACCGCCGGAGACGCGCGACAGCTTAGCTTAGACGCAATGTTTCCGCGCCTGCGCGCCCTAGAAAAAGAGCACGGCAGCCTCGTGCGCGGGATGGTCGCGCAGCAGCGGCACGCTAAAAAAGATGAAACCCGACCGAAGACGCGTCTGACGAGCTTTCGTGCTGGCGGTATCGGCAAACTTATCGGCGCGTTGCAACAGACGCTGCGTGACGACCTCAGGACAGGGGTGACGGTCACGGCGGTAACGCCCGAAGGTGACGGCTACCGAGTAGAGACGGCGGACGGAGAGATCTTCTTAGCGGCGAGAGTGGTGTTGGCGACACCTGCGCCGGTGTCAGGGGGGGTGCTCGAGCCCTTCCTCCCCCACGTCGCTAAAGAGCTAAACGCGATCCCCTACGCCGACGTCCGCGTCATCGCACTCGGTTACGACCGGGTCGACGTCCCGCACCCGCTAGACGGCTTCGGCTTTCTCGTCTCACGGGGCAACAACCTGCGGATTCTAGGCGTCCTCTTTACGTCGAGCATCTTCCCCGACCAGGCCCCGGCGGGCAAGGTCGCACTGCGGGTCATCGCGGGCGGGAGCCTCGACCCCGGCTTTACCGCGCTAAGTGACGACGACGCGCTCGCCGTGGTGCGGCACGAGCTAAACATCAGCTTAGGGATTACCGCCGACCCGGAGATGGTGCGGCAGATCGACTGGCCGCAGGGCATCCCGCAGTACCTGCTCGGCCACCGCGAGCGGGTGACGCGGATCATGGACGGGCTCGCCGAACACCCCCGCGTACAGCTAACCGGAAACAGCTACTACGGCGTCGGGGTTAACGACTGCGTTCGTGACGCGGAGCGGGTGGTCGCGGCGCTAACGGGCGAGCAGAGCGGTTAAAGAGGCGACCTTGCCGCGCCGGGCTGTTTGTCGGTAGACTAGCCGAGGACGCACTGTGACTTCGCTGATACCTCTACTCTACGACTTCGCCCTGCTCGGCGGCGTGTGGGTGGCGCTGCTCGCGCTGATTTGGCTACCGCTAACCCGGCTCCCTTTCTGGTCGCGCCGCTTTCCGCGAGCGTGGCGGAGTGCGCTCGGTACCTTCGGCGTGGCGGCGCTCGTCGTGCCCGCGGCGGGGCTACTCCGGACCACAGAAGCGCCCGCGACCCCCGTCGTACTGCCCGGCTCCGACCCGAGCGACACGCGCGGCTACGTCCTAAGCATCGACTCCGACCCGAACGGGGCGGCAGTGTTTTTAGAGTCGCGGCGGATCGGCCCTACCCCTATCCGCTGGAGCGTCGGCGAGGGCGGGGTGGTGAGCTACGTGGTGGTCGCCGACCCGCGCCTGTTTCGGCCCTTTGTCGGACAGTTAAACGTCGAGCAGGACGCCAATATCGCGGTGTGGATGGAGCGCCGACCGGATGAGATACCGGAGCCAGCATTTCCCGAAGACGCTAAGCCGTTGACGCTGCTCTCGCACGGGCTCGAGCCCCCCCGCGTTATCCGGGGCCAGCTCTACAACCGCGACCGCCAGAGCTACCTCTACGCCGTGGTCAGCTTCGAACTGTTTGCCGCCGACGGCAGCTCGCGCGGCGTCGGCTACGACCTGTTCTACAACGTCGCCGCCGGCGAAGTCCTCGACGTGACCGTACGGCTCCGAGACCCCGACGTGACGAGCTACCGCGTCCTAGACGTCGTCGCCCTCAACCCCCAGCCCGGTACAAACTAGCCCAGCACGAAACCCGTCGCTGGTGCCATTTCGTCCGCACCCTGGTCCCACTCACGACGCTCGAGCCGATTCACGAATCGACCAGAATCGCTACGGGGTTCGGACGGGGGCAGACACGTCACGACAAAGCCCAGCACCCCCAACGCGCAGAGCTGCCGGGCAGAGCCGGGGCGGTCGGGGGCAAACCGGGCCAGTCAATGTTTCAGGTTGGTCAATGTTTCAGGCTGATCGATATTGCGGGCTAGTCGATGTCGCGCCGCACAAAGCTCCAGGTCAGGATGACGCCGAAGATGAGCGCGTAGACGCCCATGGTGATGAGCGAACGGGTTATGTCGAAGTTAAAGCCGAGGATGTTGGCGAGCGGCCCGTCGACGCCACTGGTGTCACCACCGAACGCCCGGGCGATCTCGCCGAGCGGTTCGCGCGAGGGCCCGTAGAGGTTGTTGGTAAAGAAGTAGCGGGGCAGGTTCTGAAGGGTCTGTTGCAGCTCTATCGCCTGCAAAAAAGCGTTAAAGCGGTTGAGGCGATCAAAACCGACCGTCGCTCGGTAGATGCTGTAGAGCCCCTCGAACAGCGGCGGCAGAAAGAAGATGGCGACTATGCCGAACGGGATGCTCCGGATCAGCCAAACCATCAGAAACGCGAACAGCATTCCGGCGATGGCGAACACCCACTGCAGGCCGTAGAGCCCGATCACCGATCCCCAGTCGCCGCTAAAGTCGGTCGGCAGAAAGAGCATCCCGACCGTACCGAACACGACGCTCGCGAGCAGCGCCCCGATCAGAAACACCGCGAGCACGATCATAGCGGCGGCGAGCTTGCCGAACAGCACCGCAAAACGGTTCGGCTGGGCGGTTACCACCGTCTTCCACATGTTCTGGCTACGCTCCTCGCCCATAAACAGCGCGGCGATCAGCGCGATGACGATAATCAGAAAGGGTGGCGCGAGCAGTGCGGGCAGTACCAGGCTGACGCGGGCCATCCCGAACGGCGAGGCGATCTCCTGGACGATCATCGCGACTTCGGCGCCGGTGTCGGCGAAGGTGCCCGACACGTTCGCGATAAGCAACCAACCGATCAGCAGCACGAGGACGGGCAGCAGCAACCACTGCAAGCCGAACACGATATAGAAGCGGCGTTTGCGTACCGCCTTGTACAGCTCGGCCCGGATAACGTTGACGAAGGCGCTCACGACGGCCTCCCGTCCTGCTTGAGGAGCCGCAGGTAGGCGCTTTCGAGGCTTTCGGTCTCGCGGCGGGCTTCGAGAACCTGCACGCCCTGCTCGGCGAGCCGCGACAGCAGCGTGTCGGCCTCACCTTTAGGAACATCGACCCGGAGCATGGTGTTTTTTTCGTCGCTGGTGGGCTCGAGCCCCGCATCACGCAACGCCTGTTGCAACGCCGCCGCATCGGTCGCGGCGAGCTGGTAGCGCACCTGCTGTTCGTCGAGTTGTTGGGTCAGGTCACGGAGCGGCCCGTCAAAGAGCAGCTGGCCGCCCTCGATCACGATGACGCGTTCGACGAGCTTTTCGATCTCGGCGAGGATGTGGCTCGACACAAACACCGTCACCCCTTCAGCGGCGACACTGCGCAGACTCTCGCGAAACTCGGCGATACCGACCGGGTCGAGGCCGTTGGTCGGCTCGTCGAGGATAAGGACTTTAGGGCGCCACAGCAGAGCCCTAGCCAACCCCAAACGCTGCCGCATCCCCTGCGAGTAGGCCGAGAGCTTCTTGTCTGCCGCGTTCTCCATCCGCACAAAGCGCAACACTTCGTCGATCCGACTCGCCGGAACGCCGCCGTGCAGCAGCGCCACGTATTCGAGGTTGCCGTAACCGGTCATGTACGGATAGAAGCTCGGCTCTTCGATCATGGTGCCGACCTCGCGCAGCGTCGGGCCGGGGGTAGGCCGTTCGAGCACCTCGCGCGTCCCCGCCGAAGGCCGAATCAGCCCCGCCATCATCCGCAGCGTGGTGGTCTTGCCGGCACCGTTCGGCCCTAAAAAACCGACAATCTCGCCCTGCTTGATGTCGAAGCCGACGTCATCGACCACCGTCGTACGACCGTAACGTTTGCGAAGCCCGTCGGCCCGAAGCGCCGAGGCCGATCGGTCTGCGGGCGTCTGCCGAGAAGCCTGTTTGTCTGTCGCCGTATCTGCTGTTTGTGTCACGAATCCTCCCTTAGAGCCGTTGTGCGTTAAAGCCGTTATGCGTTCGTTAGCCGGTTGCGACGCCGGACGCTGCGAACCCGGACGCTGCGAACAATGTCATCTGTAGCGTCGTTCGTAACGTTATCGGTAACGCTGGTGGTGATGTCGCTACAAGCGAGTACGACCAGGCAATCTTACGCCACGACGCTAGTGTACGGGTGACCCGAGCGCCGCCGATACCAACTTTAGACGCACGACCATTTGTCGGAAGGACAGTTCAGGAGGATGATCAGGAGACTCTGTGCTTGACTCTGTGCTCAGAGGGTGCCGCTACCACTCGGCCTTGACCTCGCGGCCCATCAGGTCTTCGAGTGCCTGGCGGGGCGGTTTGTTTTCGAGATAACTGGTAGATTTCAGTAAAAATGGTAGCTCAAGCCCCCT
>JAXHMC010000053.1:0-20000 GCA_034521635.1 Trueperaceae bacterium
GAGGACTCGCGCTATCCCGCCACGCTTTTAGAGTATCTACCAGAAAGACTCGTGCTATCACGCTACCTTCTCGTGCTGTCCCGCCACGCGAATTAGCGATGAGATCAGACTTTTGCCCTGAAAATCGCCCGGTGTCAGGCGATAAAAATCAGCCACATGACTTAATTTTTGCGCACCCGAGAGGACGCTGCATGGCTAAGCCCGCTAAGAAAAGCAAGCCTACTAGGAAACCGCCCCTTGTGGCCAAAGCGAAAGAGAGCAACGGGCGCTGTGTCCGTGACGTGATGGCGAGACCCTTTTTCTCGCTTTCAAAACGACCCCGCACCACCGCGCTGACGTGGTCATCGGCGGACGGCAAAGAGCGTCTCGAAGTGATCGGCACGACCAAGTACGGCGTCGCGAGCATCTACGACTGCGACTACCTCATCTGGGCATGCGAAAAGGTTCGGCGGCGCTACGAAGATGAGGGAATCGCCGACCCGACAATCTACTTTAGGCCGAATCAGCTGTTTCGCGAAATCGGCAAACGCAATGCGGGCAAGGCTCAGTACGACCGAGCGCGACGCGCCCTCAAACGGCTCCACTCGACCACCGTCGAAACCAACATTCGGGTCGAGGATCAGGTCATCACGAAAGACGAGCAGGGGTTTCACTGGATCGATCACTGGCGAACTCATGAGATTGAAGGCGACGAAGAGGCAACTGGCATGTGGAGCATGACGCTGTCGAGCTGGCTCTTTAACGCCGTCATTAACGGCAAGATGATCTTGTCGGTTGAGCGCGAATACTACACGCTGACGAGCGGGCTCGAAAAGCAGCTCTACTTGCTCGCGCGGCGCACGGTGGGGTGGCGCAAACGGGCCAGCAAATTTCGTATGGAGACGCTCTACGCGCTTTCGGGTAGCGATGCCGAGTACAAGTTTTTCGCGAACAGCGTCCGCGGGCTCGAGCGCAAACACAAGCCGCTCGTAGGCTACGCGACCGAGATCCACCGCGACGATGACGGTGAGGTCGTTCATTTCGTCCCTCGCGACCGCCTGCCCGTAAGCCATCCGCTCTATGTCGCAGCCTCGAACGCACTGATCATCCGCCGGGCGACCCTCGCTCACGATGACAGCGGCGGCGATTACTGGGACGAGCGCTAAAAGTGCGCAGCGGGCGCCAACCGAACCCTAAAAAGGCACACGGCAGCCACGAAGACAGCTAGGCCTCTCGGGATGATCGGGGCGTGATAGGACAGGTCGTTTCGGGCTCTGTCAGCCTAATACATGAGACGATCTGCACAGACCTAAAACCAAACCGGGTCTGTATGGACCTGTTTAGAGTAAACCTGTGGATAACTCGGGTTTCTAGCCTGCGGGCAGGGCGCGGAATTAGTACATTAGACAACCAGAGCTAGTACATTGGACAACCAAAATTAGTACATTGGACAACCAAACCTAGTACATTAGACAACCTTATTTCTAGAAAAAACCGTTCAGGACGCATATTTCTCGGGCCATAACGTTTATTACTATCTCCAAACGCGTTAAAACGGAAAAGGCGCTGTGGATAACTCTGGAGCAGGCGCGAAAAAAAGTGATCTTTTTTGGGGACGGAGAGCGTACTTCGCCCCTACTCCGGCGTCAAGGATGCTTCGCTACGCTCGCACCCCTACGGGGCTACGTCCTTGACTCCTCCGCGCGGGCGAAGTCGAAGAAGGCATCCCAAAAAAGAAAAAAAGAAAAAGAAAACTTTGGTAGAAAGGCCAACACCAGACACCTTCACGGCGCATTCGCGGGTGGCGATGAGAAAGCGCGTTAGGCTAACGCGTACACGAGGAACTGCTGGGGGTTCGTCGATATTATTTGTGAAAAAAAGCGCAACATCTCATCAAGCTAAGAGAGCAGCCGTGACAATTGGAGACGGTGGCGAGCAAAAACCGTAGAATAGACGCGATTCTTGGGGCAGCGCTGTTTGTCAAACCAGAACGCCGTACCGAACGCGGACGGCACCACACACTTCAGCCCCCACATTTCAGCACGGAGGTATTTCATGGCTGTTTCACTGTCTAAAGGTGGCAACGTTTCGCTAAGCAAAGAAGATCCGGGGCTTAAAAAGCTCCTCATCGGGCTCGGCTGGGACGCACGCAGCACTGACGGGGCCGAATTCGACCTCGACGCGAGCATGTTTATCCTCAAAGAGGACGGCAAGGTGCGCGGCGACCAGGACTTTATCTTTTACAACAACAAAAAATCGTCCGACGGCGCGGTCGAGCACCTCGGCGACAACCGTACGGGCGAGGGTGCGGGCGACGACGAGCAGATTATGATCGACCTGTCACAGGTGCCGCAAGAGGTCAAGAAGATGGTCGTGGGGGTAACGATCCACGAGGCGGAGAGCCGTAAGCAGAACTTCGGGATGGTCTCTTCGGCGTTTATCCGCATGGTCAACAGCGAATCGAACAACGAAATCGCGCGTTACGACCTCTCCGAAGACGCCTCGACGGAAGCGGCGATGCTGTTTGGCGAAGTCTACCGGCACAACGACGAGTGGAAGTTTCGGGCGGTCGGCCAGGGCTTTAACGGCGGCTTAGGGCCGATGGCGCAGTCGTACGGGGTCAACGTCTAGCGAGCGGCGGGGCGGCGGGGGCGGAGGAGCGGTCTATGCAGGAGTTCGTGCGCGGACAGAAGACGAAGCTCGCGGCGCTGACCTCGTCGCAGCAGCTGCGGGTCGGGCTGCGGGCGCACTCGCTCTCGCAGCGCTACGACGTCAGCTGTTTCGGCCTAGACGCACAGGGGCGACTTAGCGACGAGCGCTACTTCGTGTTTTTTAACCAGCCGGCCTCGCCCGAGGGGGCGGTCGTGATGCAGGGCTCGAGCGGTCCTGACGACGAGGTCTTCGCGGTCGATGTAGCGCGTCTGCCGGCAAGCGTCGCCGAACTCGTCTTTGTGGTTACGGTTGCCGGAGACGGGACGCTGTCGCAGCTCGGCGAGGGTCACCTGCGGCTGACAGACGCGAGCGGCGAGCTCGCCCGGTTCGCGTTTGACGGCAGCGACTTTAGCAGCGAGCGGGCGGTGATGGTCGGGCGGCTCTACAACAAGGGCGAGTGGCGTTTTGCGGCGGTCGGGCAGGGCTTTGCGGGCGGGTTAGAGGGGGTGCTCGAGCACTTCGGCGGCGTCGCCGCAGAGTCTCCCCCCGCGTCACCCCCCGCAGACACCACTCAGGCACCCCCTACCCCCTCCAGAAACGCGTCTCCCCCTCCACCCCAACCAGACCCCCAACCCGCACCTTCCGGGCCTTCTAGCCCCCCTCAGGAGCAGAGCGTGATTCACGGCGGCGCGACCAGCAGCAAGATGAAGAGCTTTCAGGCCCGCACCAGCGGCACGACCGACAACCGCGGCGGCGGTCAGGACGACGTCGTCGACTACACCATCTTCGGTGACGACATGCAGATGGTCGAAATCGAACTCGATCCCGGCGAAGCGGTCCGCGCCGAGGCGGGCGCCATGATGTACATGGGCGAAAGTATCGAGATGGAGACCAACATGGGTGGCGATAATCGTCGTGGTGGGGGCGGCGGCGGTCTCGGTCAGGCGCTGTTCGGCGGCCTCAAACGGGTGCTCGCGGGCGAAAGCTTTTTTATTACCAACTTCACCTACAACGGCTCCGGTAAGGGTCACGTCGCGTTCGGCGCGCCCTATCCGGGCAAGATTATCCCGCTCGAGCTCGCCGAATACGGCGGCGCGTTTCTGTGCCAAAAAGACGCGTTTTTGTGTGCCGCACGCGGCGTCGAGGTCGAAGTCGCCTTTACGCGGCGGATCGGGGCCGGCTTTTTCGGCGGCGAGGGCTTTATCCTGCAGCGCCTCGAGGGCGACGGTCGGGCCTTTATCCACGCGGGCGGCGCGATCGTGATGCGCGAACTCGGCCCCGGCGAAACGCTCCGGGTCGACACCGGCTGCCTCGTCGCGTTCGCGCCGAGCGTCGACTACGACATCCAGTTCATGGGCGGGTTTCGTAACGCGCTGTTCGGCGGCGAAGGGCTGTTTTTAGCCAAACTGACCGGGCCGGGGCTGGTTTTCCTGCAGAGTCTGCCCTTTTCGCGGCTCGCCGACCGGCTCTTTGCGGCGGCCCGCTTCGGCAAGGGCGAACAGACCGGCGTCGGCGGGTCGGGGCTCTTGGGCGGGCTGCTGAGCGGCGACCGCCGTTAACGGCGGGTCGACCCCTACACCTCGCGCTACAACCGCACCCCCTCCGCACACCGTCCGCACCACACGCGCGCTACAACCGTACCGAAACCGCCCCGAAACCGTACCGAACAACCGTTCAGACGTTTAGAAATGGAGATGATGTATGTCCGTATCGCTAAGCAAGGGCCAGAAGATATCGCTCGACAAAGAGGCCGGCTCCGGTCTTAAAGAGGTCATTATGGGTCTCGGCTGGGACGCCAAGAAGAGCGGCGGCGGCGGCTTTTTGGGGGGGCTGTTCGGCGGCGGCGGCGGCGGCGACATCGACCTCGACGCGTCCTGTGTCCTGTTCGACGAGAAGGGCGAGATGGTCGACACCGTCTGGTTTCGCCAGCTACGTAGCAAAGACGGCAGCATCACCCACACCGGCGACAACCGGACCGGGGCCGGCGAGGGCGACGACGAGCAGATTATCGTCGATCTTAGCGCGGTGCCCCAGACCGTCAAGACACTCGTGTTTACGGTCAACAGCTTTACCGGTCAGACCTTTAGCCAGGTCGACAACGCCTTCTGCCGGATTGTCGACCGCAAGACCAACAAAGAAGTCGCCAAATACAACCTGAGCGTCCAGGGTGACCACACCGCCCAGGTCATGGCCAAGCTCTACCGCGAAAACGGGGCCTGGCAGATGCAGGCCATCGGCGAAAACGCTCGCGGGCGCACCTTCAAAGACCTTATGCCGGTGTTACAGTCGAGCCTCTAAACCACCTCACGAAAGGGGACTCTTAATGGGTGTAAGCCTCAACAAGGGCGGCAACCTGTCGCTAAGCAAAGCCGACCCGAACCTCAAGCGGATTACGGTCGGCCTCGGCTGGGACGCCCGCTCGACGAGCGGCGCCGACTTCGACCTCGACGCGAGCGCGATCCTGCTGACCGAAGCCGGCAAGGTGCGCGGCAACCAGGACTTTATCTTCTACAACCAGCTCCGCTCGCCCGACGGCTCGGTCGAACACACCGGCGACAACCTGACCGGCGAAGGTGAAGGCGACGACGAGGCGGTCAACATCGACCTCGACGCGGTGCCGCAAGACATCAAAAAGGTTATCTTTCCGGTCACGATCCACGAGGCCGACAGCCGCCAGCAGAACTTCGGGATGGTTCGTAACGCCTTTATCCGTATCGTCAACCAGGACACCGGCAACGAACTCGCCCGCTACGATCTCTCCGAGGAGGCCTCGACCGAAACCGCGATGATCTTCGGCGAGGTCTACCGGCACAACGGCGAGTGGAAGTTTCGGGCGGTCGGCCAGGGCTACGCAGGCGGCCTCAAGGCGCTCGCGACCGACCACGGTATCGCCGTCTCCTAACGCCGCTGACCAGGGCGACGCACCAGCAAGCGTCACCAGCAAGTGTCACCATGAACGTCACCAGCGCCCCCTGACCGGGGCGTTTTGTCTTGTTTTAGGCCGGCGCGCGCGGCGACAGAACGGCTAGAAACGGCAAAAAAAAGGCGCGCTCGCGGCGCGTTCGGTGCTGAATCTGTTTCTTCCTCTGTTCTTTCGTTGTTAAAAACTATAATACCGCGATATGAGCTATTCGTCAAGACCATGCAGCTAAACACCACGGTATTCAGCCGCGACGGGCGAAAACGCCGCACCAACGGCCCCTCGCCACAGCGTTTCGGAAGACGAAGGTGTAGCGAAAACGTTCCCGAAACAGCTATCTCGTTGCGAAAGTTTCGGACTATCGGCATGACGAGGAATTTCACGACCTAGCCGCAACCCCGAAACCTTTGCAAATTTAGGTAGCGATGTTCAGCCGTTAGGACAATAAACAACCATGCTTTTCTATACCTATCTAGGTAAAAAACAATGTACTTTATAAGAGATTGGTTGACCGGCTTATGACGCCTCGTTCTGAGCCTCCTGCCAGGTCTCGAAGGTGCGAAACTGCGGCGGCGCGTAGGTGTCGAGGATGAACTGGTGCAAAAACGACCGCAGCAGCGGGTCGGCTTCGGTGGTGTCGACGGTGGCGCCGTGTTTTTTGATGGCGTTGTTGATGAGCGAGTTGTTCGCGCCTAACAGTTCGATGTGCGGACGAAAGTCGTCGAGGATAGCCGCCGTGCCGATGTCTCGCTTGGTCTGTTCGACAACGCGTTTCCGCTCCGCCTCGTACTGCTCTTCGAGCGAAAGCTGCGCCCGCTCGGCCTCTTTTTGTGCCTCGCGCCGTTCGCGAGCGGCCCTGGCGATCTCCGGCTCCTGGTCGCGGTAGTCCTGCGCGAGCGACTTGTAGACGTAGCTCACGACGTGCTTGATGCCACCGCGCCGCTGCTTCTCTTCGACCACGTCGAGGTTTTCGGCGATGTAGTCGAGGTCGTAGCTGTTCGCCAACGTCTCGGCCTGCGCCTCGCGCACCCCCAACGCCACAAGACGGAGCAGGATGTTGTTACGCGCCTTGTCCTCGCGCTTCTTCTCGGCGACCGGCGGCAGTTCGGAAACATTGAGGCGATCGGGCAGGGTTAGTCCTAGCTCGACGGCCTTCTGGTTGGCTTTGACGGTAAAGACCAGCCCGACGACCTTGACCCCCTGTTTTTCCACTTCGTAGGTAAACGATAGCGGTGTCTTCTCGTCGAGATCTTGTTGAGCCTTGTCTAGTACACGCTTTCTGAAGTCGGCAAAGTTAGGGTACTGCTTCTCTAACTTGAGCATCTTTTTGAGTTCTTCGAGGGAAATCTTGACCGTCCCCCGCATAAGCTGGTGACTTTTCGCCCACAGGATCTCGAAGATTCTGACCGAGTGAAAGCTCGGCAGGCGGGCGATCTCGGCGAAGGGGATGCTCGAAAAGTGTTCTTTGAGTTCGAGCAGGAAGGGGCGCATCTCGCTGTGGGCCTGCAATTCCAGCATCGCCTGCCCGGTGCCGCTGTCTTCTTTGGGGATGTAGCTCGCCGAGGCCATCCACTGAAACTGCCGATAGCCCCGTTTGGTTTCGGGCGTGCTGATGTCGACGACGCGTGACAGTAGCTCGCCGGTGACGCTACGAAGCTCGTTGTAGCCGTTGTTGTTGTTCTCGAGACCGAGAAAATTCATGACGTCGGCGGCGGGGAAGCTGTAGCGCTTCATGTGCTCGTCGTCTTTGCGGATCACCGAGGCGACGAGCATAACCAGACGCTTTTCCCGAAGGGTCATCGAGTAGGCAGCCGTAGAGAGTTTGTTGGCTTGAGTAACCATCATCTGTTGTGGTCTGACTGAACGGGGAGGCATTTTTCAAGTATAAACGGCTTCTACGACAGAATTCAAGAGCGTCGTATCTGACCCTTTATCCATCGCAGTAGGAGCCTTTATTTGTCGCAGTAGGAGCCTTTATTTGTCGCAGTAGGAGCCTTTATTTGTCGCAGTAAATCGACCCTTTATTTGTCGTAGTAGGCCGAAAAACATCGTCTGGAACGGCGTTTCTGGCGACACTCATGATTTTCTCACGTTCATGCTAAACAGGTTTAAACAATTAAACATAAAAACAACAGTACCTGTGGATAACTTTTTTTTGGCAAAATTCGGGTCTTTTTTTTTGGGATTCGGAGCATGTCGCGGCTTATGCTCCGGCGTCAAGGATGCTTCGCTACGCTCGCACCCCTACGGGGCTACGTCCTTGACTCCTCCGCAACGCCGCGAAGTTTGAAAATCGTCCCAAAAAAAGAAAAAATCAAAAAAGAAAATTTCACGTTCTCGGGAAAACCAAGACGGGGACGGCCTAGCTGCCAGAAAAGCGCAGGCGAGGCGGGTGTAGACAGATATCGATTGCTTGTGAAAGTTTTGGTTTGGCGGGATTCTTGCGGATTTTTACGCGAGGCGAAAGGGGCGGTTTTGGCACCGATTTCGGCTATTGGGGGCTCGAGCCGGGCTGCAGGTCCGCAAGGTCTTGACGAATAGCGCATACGGCGGTATTCTGGTTCTTAACAACAAAAAAACCGAGCCGCGCCGCAAGGCGTGATTTTTTTTGATCCCCCGGCGCTCTTTGCACCCGCTCACGCCGGTTGAGTATGCTTGGGGCCGAATATCCCCGCGCACCCCCGTGCGCCCCAGGAGGACACCAGATGAGCTTTTGGAACCGTCTTAAAGAGAACGTTACCCAGATGTCTAGCGAGCTAAAGACCAAAGTGGCTCAGTTTCGCAACGATGCGTTCGCCGAAGCTTCGATGGCGATATGCGCCCTGATCGCCGCTGCGGACGGTAGCATCGACCCGCAGGAGAAAGAAAAAACCACCAAGCTCATCCTCAACAACGACACGCTGAGCGTGTTCGAGGCCGAGACGCTGCGGCAGAAGTTCGAAAAATACGCTGGCAAGCTCGAAAAAGACTACGATTTCGGCAAAATCGACGCGATCCAGGCGATCGGCAAGCTGAAAAACAAGTCGGACCAGGCTCGAGCCGTGATCCAGGTCGGGATCATCATCGGCGGGGCCGACGGCGATTTCGACGAGGACGAAAAGCGGGCGGTCAAGGAAGCCTGCCACGCGCTCGACATCGACCCGGCAGAATACGACCTGGCATAACGCTCTCGCGACCTAGAACGCTCCTTAAACGGCCTCCGAGGTCTTCTGGCTAGTCTGGGTAGGGTTAGGGTTGAGCAGAGCCGTAAAGGCGGCTTCTCGTGCGTATCGGCGGTATGCGGGCGTGGTGCTGCCCCCGACCCTGGACCTGGCTCCGGACCTGGCTCCAAACTCCGCATCCGGACGACGGCTTCGCTCCCGACCGAACGTGTAAGGCCGGGCGATACGCGACCGAGGATAGGCCTGTCGCGGCCTAGAAGGCTCCTTAACCGGCCTCCGAGGTCTTCTGGCTAGTTCTGGGTAGGGTTAGGGTTGAGCAGAGCCGTAAAGGCGGCTTCTCGTGCGTATCGGCGGTATGCGGGCGTGGTGCTGCCCCCGACCCTGGACCTGGCTCCGGACCTGGCTCCAAACTCCGCATCCGGACGACGGCTTCGCTCCCGACCGAACGTGTAAGGCCGGGCGATACGCGACCGAGGATAGGCCTGTCGCGGCCTAGAAGGCTCCTTAACCGGCCTCCGAGGTCTTCTGGCTAGTCTGGGTAGGGTTAGGGTTGAGCAGAGCCGTAAAGGCGGCTTCTCGTGCGTATCGGCGGTATGCGGGCGTGGTGCTGCCCCCGACCCTGGACCTGGCTCCGGACCTGGCTCCAAACTCCGCATCCGGACGACGGCTTCGCTCCCGACCGAACGTGTAAGGCCGGGCGATACGCGACCGAGGATAGGCCTGTCGCGGCCTAGAAGGCTCCTTAACCGGCTTCGAACATCACGAGTGGGTTCTGGGTAGGCTCGGCGTCGCGAAGGCCGTAAAAGCGGGCTCTGGCGCGCACTGCGGTAGCCCAGCGCCACTGGGTGCTCGGTTCGGCCATGGTTTCGGCGGCGGTGGTGCGGACGCCGAACACGGCGGGTGCGTCGGCGGCGAGGATCGCGTCGGCGAGTGCGAGCTCGGCGCGGTCGACCCGGTAGCCTGCTTCGATAACGGCGAGCTGGCGCGGGTGGATGGCGGTCTTGCCGGTCAGGCCGAAATCGAGATCTCGCGCGACCTCGGCGGCGAGCGTTGTGGTGTCGCCGAAGTCGTCGTAGACGGGCGCGCTAAGGGCGAAGCCGTCGGGCTTGAAGGTGCTGACGAGCTGTTCGAGGGTGCCGCGCAGGGGGGTGTCGTAGAGGGTCTGACCGGGTCGGCGGCGCACCCCGAGCAGGTTGAGCAGGTCGTTGCCGCCGATGCGGAGACAGAGCACCCGGCGGGCGAGGTTTGGCTCGGTGAGCGCCTGGCGCAGCGCGGCGAGGCCGAAAGGGTCGAACACGTCGCGGGTTTCGAGGGTCGGAAGGAGCCAGAAGCGCTCGTGGGGTTCTAAAAGCTCCCAGTAGGCCGCGAGGTTGGCGGGTGACGCCTTGGGCAGCACGAAGCCGTCGATCGCGTCGCTGCCGGGCAGGCTTAGTAGGCGGGCGAGCAGGGCCGGGCTGCGTGGACGGACGAAGCGGAAGCGGCCCCGGACCGGGACGAGCTGGGGCAGGGCGGCGGCGAGATTGGCGATCGCGTGTTCGACGTCGGCGACGGCTACGGCGTCTTCGGTGCAGTAGACGAGCGAGCGCAGCTCGGGCAGGGTGTCGCCGTTGCCGAGTGCGACGAGGTCGGGGCGGGTGGCCGGCAGGTAGAGGGTGGCGCCGAGTGCGAGGGCGGTCTGGGCGGCAGTGTTCAGGGGATTGGGGGGGATCACGCGTCCGTCATCCCTTGCGGAGCGTCGGGCGGTCGGGGGGTGGGCTCGAGCCGCTTAATCAGCGCCGCCGCGCGGTAGGGGAGCGCCGGATCGGGCCGGATCGGCACCCCCTTCTCGTCGGCCAGGACCCGCAGATGGGCGACGTCGGGGTCGTCTGGGTCGCGGAGCAGCAGCAGGTCGGGCACCCGCCGGAGCAGCACCCGGGTCGCTTCGCCGATGCCCGGCTTGACGTGGTTGGGGTCGGTCACGCCCTCGTCGCGGGCCATCCGGTCGAGAAAGGCGCGGCTGCGGGCGGCATCGTCAGGAGCGGTGTCAGGGACGGTGTCGGGTTGGGGGTCGCTCTGGGCGGCGAGCTCTGCGGCGAGCGCGTCGACCGTGTCGACGAACCAGCGCGACAGGTCGTGGTCCCGAAACGCGTCTAGGTAGAGACAGCCGTGAAACTCGCCAGGCCCGACCACCGCGTCGTTGAGGATCGAGCGGCTGACCAGCCCCGACACGGTGCTGTTGAGGATGGCCGACGGAATCAGGTAGTCGTCGCGGCTCGCGGCGACCGCGGCAGCGCCGCACAGGTCGGCGACCGCCCACAGACCACGCGGCAGGTCGGTACCGTGACGGTCGTTAAACACCCCGACCCAACGCGACAGTTCGCGGGCGATGACCCCTTTGCCGGTCCAGCCGTCGACAAAAACCACCTGGTCTTGCGGATGGTGAGATAAAACATGGCCGAGTGCGACCGCGTCGATACCCCGATCACGGATGATCGAGACAGAGTAATGTTTTGTGTCACGTTTAAAGTGGCGGCGTAGCAGCCGAGTCAGCAGGACGCCGACCGGGGTACCGGCCCGCGCTAAGGACACGATGACGACGTCGCCCCGCTGCTGCTGAGCGACCGCACCGGCGAGGCTGAGCAGGTCTTGTGCGAAGCGGGCCTGGTTGCGCGCGACCGCGTCGTAAAACACGTCTAGGTAGGCTTTAGACGGAAGCTGTTCGCGGCTGATCATCTCGCTGTAGTGCTTCTGTCCTGACTGGATAAGCCGCTCTTTGGTGGCGATGGGGGTGGGCTCGAGCACGACCGGTTTGAGCAGAAACGTCACGTCGCTGGGGTCGTAACTACCACTAAAACTCGTGAGCTTAGTCTCGGTCATCGGACCACGTCTCTGTACTAGGCTTACCACTCTGGTAAAAACCGTAAGTGTTTTCGGCTATGTTGTCACCGACCCATTCTGTCCAGATCTGACCCCGGGTCGGGGTCACTGCGAAGTCGCAGCGCGACAGAAAACCGGTGTCGCTAAGCGAGTCGCCGACACCCAAACTAAGGACTGGGCCGTACAGGTGGCGGTAGTGCTCGAGCAGATAATCGACCGCCGCCTCTTTGCTGATCGCGCTCGGAATCACCGCGACGTTGTTGCCGTTCGCGATCACCCGTAGCCCGTCCGGGTCTTCGCGTCCGACGAGCCGTTCGGCGTGCTGCCGGGCCGCCGTGACCGCGCCGAGGTCGGCGTCCGGGTGTTTGAGGACCAGGTAGAGCGTCCGCCCGAAATCGCCGATCGCGCGGACGCGCACCCCGAGACCGGCGCTCACCTCGCGTAGCTCGGTCAAGACCGCCTGCAGCGCGCCCGACGTCGCCGCGAGGACGGTGTCGATATGCGCCTGCCAGTCGGGGTCGGGGCTGTCGTCGTTGCGGACGATGCTGCCCCCGTGGTTGATAATGGCGTGGTTGATAAGGGCGGGGTCGGCGATAGCAGGGTCGGTGTTCCAGCGGAGCGTCACCCGGCGCAGCGCGGCGAGGTCGCGTCCGGTGGTCGGGACGACCAGGGCGGTGTCGCCGAGCCAGGCGGCGAAGCGCTGTTGCGGGGCGCTCATAAACGACAGCGGGGTGCCGTCCCGTCCGTACGCGCCCGGAACGAGCGGGCCGGGCGGACACTTGTGGCGGGTCTGAAAGAGGGTGTCGTCGAGATCGACAAAGGCCAGAATGTGCATCGCTACCTCAGCAAAGCGCGAGACGGAGCTCGACATAGAGAGAAAAGAGAGATTTTTTTGGGCAAACCACCGTTTTTGACAGATCGCCCGGACGCGCGCCCCGAGCAGAAGCTAGAAGAAGCAGACGCTCGCGCCGAGCCGTTCGGCGAGTCGGTGCTGCGGCGGCAGCCGGGGCGTTTCGTAGCCGATCACGATGCGGTCGTAGGGCCGGGGCTGATCGGGGGACGCCGCGCCGAGATTGTAGACGAAGTTAGGGATGCCGTCGAAGTAGTTGTCTTCGAACGACAGCGCCGATCCGATCGCGCCACCGACCAGCACCGGCGAGCGGGTGGTGGTCTGAAACCAGACCTCGTGACCGGCGTCTTCGAGCGCTTCGGCGAGCTTGTAGGGCGGGTAGGCGAACTCGCCGCTACCGAGCACCAGCAGCCGCGACCCCGGCTCGAGCCCCAGGTCGGCGACGTGCCGGTCGAGCTCGAGGCGGGGCAGCCCGCACAGCCCTAAGCGCCCGAAATTGGTCGGCAGGTAGGCGTTTTTGGCGCCACCGGACCCGGTCACGTCGACGGGGTCGGGCCGAAAGTCGGGGTCGGGCTCGAAGCTAAACCGTCCGCGTAACAGGCTAAGCACCTCGGTCGGTAGGCCGATCGCGTCTGCGAGGTCGGCGCGGCGGCGCGGCCCTAACCAGTCTATAAGCGACACGATCACGACGCGCTCGAGCCCCCGCTGGACCGTACGGCAGGCTCGAGCCAGGTTGACCAGGGTCGTACCGGTACTGACCTCGTCGTCGATCAGCACCAGCGTCCGGGTCGCCGCGAAGCGCCGCGCCGTGGCGGGGTCGGGCGGCAGATGGAGCAGCTGCTCGGTCGCGTGGCTGTGCGGCTCCCGAAAGTCGAGCGCCGGCCCGAGCCGGTAGCGGGTGCTGTGGCTAAACAGCAGGTCGTCACGCGGCTGCGCCCGCAGGTAGTGTTCGAACACCGACTGGCCGAGCCCGGTCGCCGTCTCCGCCATCGCCACGAAGGTGACCGGCCCCGGCAGGTCGCCCGCGATCTTAGCCGCGAGCCGCCGGTGGGTGTCGGCCATCAGCGCCGGACGGACCGGAATGTGCTTGCCGAGCACCCGGCTTACGAACAGAAAGCCCCGTTTGGGGTTGGCTCGGCTCGCAAAACCGCACAGCGCGTCGAGGGAGAGGTCGCTGGGCTCGAGCCAAATCTGCAACCGCCCCGACACCAGATCGACCACCCGGTCCGGCACCTGGTCTGGCGTCATGTCCGCTACCGTATCTGCCGCAAACTCGGTCATACCGGATCCCGTTCCCACCCGCCGACAGCGCTCGGCGTAACCGCCAGCGGCGCCGTCACCTGCGCGATCCGCGCTCCGAAGGTCGGCGCCGGAACGTCCGCGATCTCGCGTCGCCCGGTCGCGATCAGCACCGCCTCGTACGGCAGGTTGACCCCCGCTTCGAGCGCCATAAACAGCCCGCCCGACGCCCGCGTGTTGATTTCGAGCAGATACGCCCTGGCCCCGTCACTAAGTGCGTCATCTTTAAACTGCACGTTGACCAGCCCGCTGAGCCGGTACCGCGCGACGAGCGCCCGCACCCGGCCTAGGATGTCGGGGTTGTCTTCGAGACGCTGCGCGTAGCCGCCCCCGGTCGGCTTGGCCCGCACCACCGCCGCCGCGACCTCGCCCTCGTGCGCGACCACGTCGACGCTCCGCTCGGTGCCGGCCAGGTAGGGCATGACCAGCAGCGGTACAAAGCTGGGGTGAGGGGCGAGCAGCCGCCGCAGGTGCGCCAGGTCGATGACGTGGGTCGTCTCGCCGAGCAGTTCGCCCAGCGTCTCTTCGCCGATCACCCGAAACCCGTTTCCGAACACGCCGACCGTCGGCTTAAAACAGACCCGGCGCCCGCTCGCCGCGATCGTTTCGTACGCTTCCTCGAACGCATCGAGGGTCGTGACCAGATAGTGTTCGGGGACGACCGCGCCGAGGCCGGGCTGGCCGCACAGGTCGGCGTAGACCCGCGCCTTGTCATCTAACAGCGCGAGCGTGTCGGCGTCGGCGGCGACGAGCAGGCGGGTGCCGAGGTCGGCGAACTGACGTGTGGCGCGGGCGAGGTGCTCCTTGTGACGTTCGGGGATCAGCACGTCGATACGGGCGTCGCGGCAGCGCGACAGGCACCAGGCCAGGTAGTCGTCGGGGGGGAGGTTGGCGGGAGAGAGGTTGGTGGGGGGCTCGAGCCACCCCTCATCGGCGACGGCGAGTGTCGGGGCGTCGGCCCGGGTATGGCTCGCCGCGACCCAGGCACCGCCGCGTTGCAGCGCCCGGATCACGTGCACCGTGCCCGAAAAGCTACGGTTAAGCCACACCCGGAGCGGGGCTCGAGCCGCAGAAGGAGATGTCGGTAGGGTCATCGCTGCAAACCTCGCATCCCCACAGTCTACTCGCCCGCCGTCACAACCCTCTACCTCCGAACGCGTCAGCGTCGACGTCGCCCATGTAGTTGCTTATGCAACCAAATCTGCTAAGCTGACGTACAGTCGTTCGGGCGACTGTAGAACGACGCTAGAAAGGGTGTGACGGACATGTCAGACGCAGACGATGGGATGAAGCGGATCCGTGCGGCGAGCGGAGATCCGGCCTACGAGGAGGCGCGCGACCAGGCGCTTATCGGGGCGCTCGTGGCGGAGGGACGCGGGGCTCGAGCCGCCGCCAGCATCCTCGCGTACCCCTTCTTTTCTCTCACCAAAAAGCGCCGATCTAAGCTCCAGAGCTTTACAAGTCTGGCGCAGGACGTCAGCCTGAGCGTCGCGGGGACCGAGAGCTTCGGCGTGGCGACGATCTACGACGCCGACGTGCTGTTCTGGCTAGCCGCCGAATTCAGACGCCTCTACGACGACACCGGATCGACCACGCCGCGGATCGCGTTTCACCCCCACGCGCTGCTTCGCGACATCGGGCGCGGCAAGGGTGGATCCCAGACCGAGGGCACGTACGCTGTGCTCGACCGCCTGACGAGCACCTACAACAAACTGACCTTTCACGGCGCCCCCGAACGGACCCGCCGCTTTCACTGGCTCGACCGCTGGCACGTGCAGCGCGATCTGGGGGCGCGGGGCTCGCCCCGGGTCTGGTCGGTCGTGCTTAGCGACTACCTCGTCGAGGCGGCGCTGCAAAACACCGACCTGCTGGCACTAAGCGCCGACTACTACCGGCTCCAGAGCGCGGTCACGAAGCGGCTCTACCAGATCGCGATCGCCTACGCGGGCCGCAACGAGGTCGGTTTTGTGATGAGCATGGACGCGCTACGCGCTAGAAGTGGGAGTAGCGACGAGCCTAAACAGTTCGCGTACAAGGTGCGGCAACTCGCCAAGAAGGAGGGGCGCGTGCTCGACTACCTGCTGTCGGTACTGAGCATCGACGGCGAGGAAAAGGTCTGGTTTCGCCACATCTCGTTCGCGCTCGCCGACCAAACGCCGTCTTAGCGCGCTTTAAAGCGGCGACGTCGCCCGATTTTTGGGCGGTTTGGCGTGTTCGGGCTCGCGTCCGGGGCGTGCGGGGGTCTTTAAGACAACACCCCGGCGTCCAGGGTGTAGAGTGCGTCCGTGACCCGACCTCGTATGCCGAGTGCGCTCGACGACGCGCTAGGCTTTAATCTCGACCGCGTAGCGACCTTCTTTCGGCGCGAGCTGCTCGTAGCGCTCGCCGACTACGATCTGACCCCCGAACAGTGGCAGCTGATGAGCGTGCTGTGGGGCAACGAGGCGGGGCTTAGCCAGCAGGAGATCACCGATCTGCTCGCTAAAGACAAGCACAACATCTCGCGGATGATCCGGCGCCTCGAAGCGAAGGGGTGGCTCGAGCGCCAGCCCGACCCGGCAGATGCTCGAGCCCTGACGGTGCGCACCACGCCGTTAGGCGCGTCACTGCAAGAACCGGTCGCCCAAACCCTCGACCACCACTTCGGCCACCTCGACCTCGGTCTTAGCGACGCCGAGCGGACCCGCCTGGTGCAGATGCTCAAGGTGCTGCGTACCCGACTTCGTGACGACTAGCGCGCGCTCCCAAGTCACCTCGGTATACTCGCAGACCAAGGAGGATCTTGTGTCTCAAACGAACCGCCCCAGTGCGATCCAGCGGGTCGCGATCTTTATCGACGGGGCGAACTTTCAGAAAGCGACCTACGACGGGCTCGGCTTTCAGGTCGATTTTCGGGGGCTGCTGCGGGTGCTCGCCGAGGGGGGCTCGCTGGTGCGGGCCTACTACTACACCGGCGAGTTCGACACCGACGCCGTCGAACACTACATCAACCTGCACGACACCGACGACCCGGATCTGATGCGCCGCGATATGCGGACGCGGCTGCAAAAAGACCGGGGTTTTCACCGCTGGCTTAACCGTAACGGCTACAAGGTGGTCACCAAAGGGGTGCGGGTCTTTAAAGACGCCGACGGCGAGGTGAGCATCAAGGCCAACGTCGACATCGAGCTCGCGGTCGACATGCTGACCATCGCCGAGCGGGTCGACCGGGTGGTGCTGGTGTCGGGTGACGGCGACTTTGTGCCGCTCGTCGAGCGGGTCGCCTCTAAAGGGGTCCGGGTGGTGGTGGTTAGCACCCAGAACCGCCGCGCCCAGGCCAACGGCTACCGCGCTTCGGATCTGCTGATCGACGCTGCTGACGAGTATATTTCTATCGAAAAAATTCGTAACGCCATCGAACGAAACGACCGAATTAGCGACGAAGAATTGCGCGACCTCGCCGGACAGACCTTAAGCGGAAGCATCGAAGAGAAAAAAGCCGACCGAGGCTTCGGGTTTATCCGTACCGACGACGGCAAAAAGATCTTTTTTCATCTTAACGACCTGCAAGCCCCGCTCCGCTTCGAAGACATCGAGGAGGAGGACGACATCCTGTTCGAACTACGCGAAGACCGCGACGAGCGTCAGCCCTACGGTCGGGCCCGCGACGTGCGGCTCCGCGACGTCGTCGAGGACGTTGCGGAAGTGCCGGTTTAGCCCGCGCTAGCCGCGACCTCACGCTGGACTGTACCGGCAGGGTGTGGCCTGCGGCGAGGGTGGTGAGGGTCGTTGACGGCCTCGTCATGACGGTGTGGTCACGACAGTGTGGTTATGACGGTGTGGCGGGGTGGTCGATGGGTGGGGGGCTCGAGCCCAACAACACGTTTAGTCACACTTTTTAGAAGAGACTTTAGAGGCGCGGCGCCTGCTCGCGGGTGACCCGCAGCGGTGCCGATAATTATGGTCGCCTATAATCCTATAACCCTATAATCCCATAATCCTATAATCCCATAATCGTTTAATGACAGTGTTTGGGGCTGGAAATTGAGGGTAGGCTCGAGCCCTAACAACACTTTTAATCACACTCTCTAACAGAATTTTCTAGCAGGCTGGCGTTTAGCCTTAAAAATATAATGTGAGCTAATGATTATGGTCGCCTATAATCCCATAATCCTATAACCCCATAATCCTATAACCCTATAATCCTATAACCCTATAATCCCATAATTACGGCTGTTTAGATTTTTCACCCGTAAAGCACATCTAGAACGCCAAAAAGTCGATTAAGCGAGCCCGTCAAAGCGAGTCGTGACGGCCCGTTCTGGTGCCGGTAATTATGGTCGCCTATAATCCTATAATCCTATAACCCCATAATCCTATAATCCCGTAATCGTTTAATGACAGTGTTTGAAGCTAGAAATTGAGGGAAGGTTTGAGCCTTAAAAACATTTTTAGTCACACTATTTTCTATCGAGCCAGCGTTTAACCCTAAAAATCTAATGTGAGCTAATAATTATGGTCGCCTATAATCCTATAACCCTATAATCCTATAATCCTATAATCCTATAATCCTATAATCCCATAATTAAGCCGTTCGGCGGCGCAGCGTGCGCGACCCGAAAAGCGTTTTGTGTTGCATTTGCGGTCAGGGTGTCTGGCGCGGTGATGGCGTGTCTTTGCCGCGATAGGTAGAGTCCGTGCGGCGGGTGCGACCTCGGCTTGACACCTCGGCTTAACAGTCGTCGGGTCGCCCTGTAACGTATGGTGGAGAGAAGTGCCACGCTCGGAGGAGGGGTCGCGTACGGAGACGACCGTAGGAGAGGTATGAACGATAGATATATCGACATTGTGCTGGTGATCGGCCTGCTCGCGCTCGTCGCGGCGGCGGTGTTTCTGCTGCTCGACGAACGGCGCAGTTACGACACGCAGACGCGCGCGGCACCGCTCGAGCAGTCGCAGCCGGCTCCGGGCGGTAGCGGTATCACGCCGGTCGCGCCGGAGGGGGGTGGGGGGCCTTCCGCCGGTACCCAGGCGACGCGCCCTAACACCAACATCGAACCGGTCTTGCCGAGTACGACCGCGCCGCGCCGCGGGGCGACAACGACCGACGACCCCGCGACCGACCCCACAACCGACACGGCTACCGAGACGCCGAGCGAGCTCCCGCGACCGACCGACCTCGAGGGCGCGATCGCGCTCGACCAGATCGGTTTCGACTACGCGCGGGGCAACGTCGGGGCGTGTAACATCCCGCTCGAGCCCTGGCAACACGTCGCGGTCAGCCGCGATCTGCTCCGCGACTACGGCTGCGGTACCCGGGTCATCGTGGTGCTGCCCGAGACGATCGGGGGCCGCGACTGGGTCGTCGCGATCGTCGCCGACACCATGAGCCCGAGCGTAGAGCGCACCGTCAACGTGTTTATCTCGCCTGACGAGCCCGCCTTGCAGTACGGTCTGCTAGACGCCGGACAGTTCGCGCCCGCACCCTAGCCGTGCGGGCACCTCGCGTCTTTAATAGGTAGAAATTTTGTGTGTAGAGATTTTGTGGGGTCTAGCGGAGCAGCGCCACCACGCGGCGGATGCGCGGCGCGAACATCATCACGATCAGGATAATCAGCACGATGCCGACGAGCGTCCCGTAGACGCTTAACACGTCGACCAGGACCGCCCAGTGCCGTCCGAGCAGGATGCCGAGCCCGGCGAGCAGGGCGTTCCAGAAGCTGGTGCCGGCGAGGGTAAGGAGCGTAAAGCGGCGCAGCGACATCTTCTGTAGACCTGCGGGCAGCGTGACCAGGCTGCGCACCGTCGGGACGAAACGGCCTACGACCAGCGCCCAGTCGTCGTAGCGGGCGAAGAGCTCGAGCCCTCGGTCTAGATCCTCTTCGTAGACCAGTACCCAGTGCCCGTAACGCCCGATCAGCCGCCGCAGCCGCGTCTCGCCGAGCCAGCGCGCGAGCGCGTAGATCGCGATCTGGCCGATCATCGCTCCGAGCGTCGCCGCGATCAGGGCCGGCACAACGCCGAACAGCCCCCGGTCGATCAGAAACCCGGTCAGCGGCATCGCGACTTCGGGGGCCACAAACACCATGACCAGCGTAATACCCGCATAGTCGAGCGTGACCAGAAGCTGTTCGGCGAAGACGAGTAACGTCCCGGCAGTTTCTAACATGTCGCTATCACCAGACTCTAGGCTAGCAGAATACGGGCTTTAGAAGCGCCCGGTACGCCTCATAAACACGCTGTGCGGGCGTCCGGAGCGCTTTTTGGCGCCGTCCGGAGCGGACGCCGCGCGTTAGTCGTCCGC
>JAXHMC010000053.1:25000-30644 GCA_034521635.1 Trueperaceae bacterium
GGTCCTGCATTAGGGTGCAAGCCCGAAGCAGGCACAGTGAATTGGCTCTAGCGACTGTTTACCACAATCACAGCTCTCTGCAAACCCGCGTAGGGGACGTATAGGGAGTGACACCTGCCCGGTGCTGGAAGGTCAAGAGGAGGCGTGCAAGCGCCGAATTGAAGCCCCAGTGAACGGCGGCGGTAACTATAACCGTCCTAAGGTTAACTGCTAGCTTTAGTAAAACTGAACTGTATGCGGGAAACTCCTCAAAAGCTGTTCGGTACTCGTTGGTTTCTAAGACCTTCAGTAAAAATCCGACAGACAGGGGGACAATCCGCAGGGAAGGCTTGATTTGCCTCAAGAACCCTCAGAGACTATGACGTTCAGGATTGACCCATGAAGCTTGACGCAAAATGGATTACAGGTTTCGTGGACGGTGAAGGTTGTTTTCACGTAGGGATTACAAAACATCCCGAAATGACGGCAGGCTTTCAGGTTTTGCCTGAATTCACCGTCGTGCAACACGAACGCGATGTTCAGATCCTCCACGCGCTCAAAAACCATTTCGGTTGCGGCGTTGTTCGTAAGAATAACGGCGACAGAATGGCGTATAGAGTACGCGACAAGGGGCATCTACTTAAGATCATCGTTCCGTTTTTCCAAAAGCATCCACTCGTCTCGAAAAAGCGCATCGACTTTGAAAAATTTCGAACTGTGCTACTGATGATGACGAGAGAGGTTCACTTGACCCCGCAAGGCGTAGACGAGATACGCCACATTGCGAGCCAGATGAACCGAGGTCAGTTAAGATAAAGTCCGGACTACATGGAGACATGTAGAGGTTGGCAGAGATGACCAACCCCCTAGCTAAACATTCTGTTTGGTTTAGGCGTAACAACCTCGAGCGAAATTCCTTGTCAGGTAAGTTCTGACCTGCACGAATGGTGTAACGACTGGAGCGCTGTCTCAGAGAGAGACTCGGTGAAATTGAATTGGCTGTAAAGATGCGGCCTACCCGCAGCAGGACGAAAAGACCCCGTGGAGCTTTACTATAGCTTGGCATTGACGTTTGAACCAATCTGTGCAGGATAGGTGGGAGACAGTGAAGCCTGGGCGCTAGCCTAGGTGGAGTCAATGGTGAAATACCACCCTGGTTGGTTTAGACGTCTAACCCGCGTCCGTAATCCGGATGGGGGACCGTGTTAGGTGGGTAGTTTGACTGGGGCGGTCGCCTCCTAAATTGTAACGGAGGCGCACAAAGGTTCCCTCAGCACGGTCGGAAATCGTGCAAAGAGCGTAAGGGTATAAGGGAGCTTGACTGCGAGACATACACGTCGAGCAGGGACGAAAGTCGGTCCTAGTGAACCGGTGGTACCGAGTGGAAGGGCCATCGATCAACGGATAAAAGTTACCCCGGGGATAACAGGCTGATACCGCCCGAGAGTTCATATCGGCGGCGGTGTTTGGCACCTCGATGTCGGCTCGTCATATCCTGGGGCTGGAGAAGGTCCCAAGGGTCGGGCTGTTCGCCCGTTAAAATGGCACGCGAGCTGGGTTCAGAACGTCGTGAGACAGTTCGGTCTCTATCCGCTGTGGGCGTAGGAAAGTTGAGGAGATCTGTTCCTAGTACGAGAGGACCGGAATGGACGCACCTCTAGTTTCTCGGCTGTTCCACCAGGGGCATATGTCGAGTAGCTATGTGCGGAACGGATAAGCGCTGAAAGCATCTAAGCGCGAAGCCAACTCCAAGATGAGCTTTCCCATCCCGTTAAGGGAGTAAGACCCCCGGAAGACCACCGGGTGATAGGCTGGGAGTGTACGCACAGCGATGTGTTTAGCTGACCAGTACTAATCGGTCGAGGGCTTAACCTTGAAGGACTTATAAACGCAATCACTCTTATGACTCGGTGTTATTATTTTTTCTCTTCGTGCCCGTAGCGACGTGGACCCACCCGATCCCATCCCGAACTCGGAAGTTAAGCACGTCAGCGCCGATGATAGTTGAGGGGCAGCCCTCTGCAAAAGTAGGTCGGTGCGAGGAGTTTATTTTACTCACTTACGGAGGTAGCATCGCGCAGCACGTTAAGGTGGCTAAGATGGTGCCTCTTTATATTGCTTACCATCGACGCTGTCGACGGGTGGCGCCCCGCGTGCGGGAGTAGCTCAGCTGGTAGAGCACTACCTTGCCAAGGTAGATGTCGAGGGTTCGAATCCCTTCTCCCGCTCCATATTTTCTAAAACCGATAGCGTTCTAAACACCGGCACGTTACGCCGTCACGACCCCTAGCGATACCGGGGTCGTTTTTTTGTGGCTAGGTTTGTACGTCTGCCTAGACCGTCATCTTTAGCCTAGAGCAGGCACGAGGTCTGCTGTTTAGTCGGCGGTAAGCTCGCTAAAGGCGATGGTGTAGCTCTCGAGCGTATCGGGGCTAAACGTACCGACGTAGATGTTGTAGTCTCCGAAAGGCCAGTCGTCGACCTCGATCTGCGGGTCGGTTCTGGCGGTGTTGTCGTTGCAGAGGACTTCGTCGGTGCCCGCGCGCTCGAGCACCAGGGTGATGTCGGCGTCGCTCGTCACGTAAAGGAGGATGGTCGACGTTTGGATTGGGCAAGGATTCGGGTGAGGTGGTTAGGGAGTTTTCGGCGGGATGGTGCCGAGCACCGCCGCGAACCCACCGAAAGCGACCACACCCGCGGTCCCCGGATGGTCGAACAGCAGCGCGAACGCCGCCGGCACCAACAGCAGCAGCGCCGTGCGGCGCTGCGAACCCCCATCCCACAGACCGACCAGGCTCAGCAGCAGCGCGAGCGCCCAGGCGTAGCCTCCGAGCGTCGCGACGACGGGCAGCAGCGGCCCGCCAAGCAGCGCCTGGATGTTCCGGACGCTCGCCTGCACCGTCAGCGGGTCCGCGGCGCTCTGCAGACGCCACATCAGCCCCCCGGCGTAGACCCCGGCGAGCAGGTCGTAGAGCGTATAGCTAAGTGCGAAGACGACAAACGCGCCCCGCGCCCCGTCCGCGAGCGGCCCCGCAACGCCCGCGAGCAGCCGCCAGCCCGCCACGCTAGTGAGCACGAACAGCGGCAGCGCGACGAGGTGGCGTAGCACGAACGCGGACGGCGCCGCGCCCGGGTCGCCGTGGAGCCCCATCAGCAGGGCGAGGGCGAGCGGGGCGAGCGCCCAGCGGCGGAGAGGGGGGTGTGGCGTCCGGGTCATGCTCTCCCTATTAGCCTACGCGCCCGCAGAGGCCCCGACACGGGCTTAGAGGCGGGTGTACGGCCCTCTGTCCCCTGGGACGCTGGGTCCGCGCCCCTAGTGGGGGGCGTGCGGGGCCGCCTCGCGACCCGCTAACCTGAAGCGACCGACCGCCCCTTTTCGCTCGACTACGCCCCCGCGCACGGTTTTTAGGGCTCTCGCTACGCGACCGGCGCCTGTCCGAACACGGTGTAGGCGATGTAGCCGATATAGCCGACATAGATCGCGACGAGCACCCCGCCCTTGACCCGCCCGACCCGCAGACCGATCGCCAGAAACGCGAGCGTCAGCAGGCTGACCCCGATCATGATCCAGAAGTCGACGTTCTGCCACTCGGGCCGCACCATCAGCGGCTGGAGCAGGGTGGTGATGCCGATAATGCTAAGCACGTTAAAGATGTTCGATCCGATCAGGTTGCCGATGATGATGTCGCCCTCTTTTTTGAGCGCCGCGACCACGCTGCTCGCGAGTTCGGGCAGGCTCGTCCCGAGCGCGACGAGGGTGATGCCGATAACCCGTTCGTTGATGCCGAACGCCTCGGCGAGGTTGCTCGCCCCCTCGACGAGGATCTGCGCCCCGCCGACGAGCAGGCCGATCCCGACCGCTGCGAGCAGCGACAGCCGTAGCGTCGAGGCCGCCGCGACCTCGTCGTCGCTCAGGTCGGCGTCGATCTCCTCGATCTCCGCGGTGTCGCCGCCGCGCAGCAGCACCCACAAAAACAGACCGAGCAGCGCGATCAGGATCAGCCCCTCGAGGCGCCCGATGGTGCCGTCGAGCGAAAAGGGGAGCAGCAGCAGCGACGTGCCGACCATAAAGGGCACCTCGCGGCGGACGAACTGAGCGGTTGTAACGAGCGGATAGATAAGCGCCGCGACGCCCAACACGAGTGCGAGGTTGGCGATGTTAGAGCCGACGATGTTGCCGACCGAGAGGTCGGGTAGGCCGCGGAGCGCCGCGGTGACTGACGCCGCGAGTTCGGGGGCCGAGGTGCCGAACGCGACCACGGTCAGGCCGATGACGAGGGCGCTTACGCCGAGCTTTTTGGCGAGCTTGGCCGCATTTTCGACCAGAAACTCGCCGCCGAAGTAGAGCAGCACGATTCCGACCACGATCAGGCCGAGATTGCCGAGGATAGGTAGTAGGTCCACGCGCTCTACTCTACCGTGCCTAGCGGCGATAACCGTTTTGCAGGCACGAATGTCGCCGCGCGCCGCAGCCCGCTGCCCCGGCGCGTCCTTGCACCCTCGTCGGTGCGCCCCGATAATAGACCATCTCACTTAGATACCCCGCCCAAAGTTGTCGGTCGCCCGAGGAGATCAACGATGGCTAAACGCAACGCACCTAAAGACGACGCCCAAATCGACGTGTTCACCCCCCTGTTTTCCGACATCGCGTCTCGCGACGCCCACGAGACGATGGAGATGCCCTTCTTCAGCCTCTCGAAAAACCCGCGCTTTAAAGCGATCCGCTACAAAAACGACGCGCGCGGCATCGAAATCATCGTGACCGGCGGCGAACCGGTCGGCATCGCCACGATCTGGGACAAAGACATCCTGATTTGGGCGGTTTCGCAGATTCGCGAGGCGCTCGACCGGGGCGAGACGCCGAACCCGACTATCTACTTTCACCCCTACCAGCTGCTCAAAGCGATCCGGCGCAGCGTAGACGGTAAAGACTACAAGCTGTTAGAGCGTGGGATGGCGCGGCTCGCGAACACGACGATCTTTACCACCATCCGCGAGCACCATCTCACCACGAAGCGTGGTTTTCACTGGATCGAAGGGTATCGGACCGCCGAGGACAACACAACGGGCGAAACTGCCGGGATGTGGTCGATTACGCTACCCCAGTGGATCTACCGTGCAGCGACCACGCATAGGCTGGTGTTGTCGTTAGACGACGACTACTTTTCGCTTACGGGCGGGCTCGAGCGCTGGCTCTACCTGATCGCGCGCAAACACGGCGGACGCCAAGAGAAGAAAGGCTTTACGATGCCGATGCGGGCACTCTACACAAAATGCAGCACGACCCGAGAGTATCGCTACTTCGCTCGGGACATTCGCAAAATCGCCCAGGCGAACGACCTACCCGGCTACTACCTCAGAGCGTTTACCGGCAAGGACGACAAAGAGTACATCCACTTTCTGGGCCGCAGCCAGCTCAGCCTCCAGCACCCCGAATACGAGATGGACATTCCGCGACGCCTGAAAAAGCGTCCGCTAGGCGAATAACCACGAACCACGCCGGCTCGTTAAGCAGAGACAGGACTCGTGCTATCACGCTACCTTTTCGTGCTGTCCCGCCACGCAATTTAGCGACAAATGTCCACTTTGACCACAGACGAACGGCAGAGGCTCGGATTGTGAGTGCGTCTGTCAAGCAAATTGGGGCATCTCGTCTATTCAGAAG